>JABGQM010000122.1 GCA_018648805.1 Verrucomicrobiota bacterium | reverse complement strand
CACCGGTTGCCCGCCCGGTGCGGCCATCGGTCGGGAAAAAAACGGGCGTCTCATTTTACAGGAACACTGAGCTCTGGAACACAGCGGCGATTTTGCGGATGATCACTTCTCGGTAGTTGAGGCCCAGCAGATGCCGCTCCCGGTACAACTGGCGCGCGTAGCGGATCAGCTCAGGGCTGACTTTCCGCCTTCCCGAACGACCGGCGAATACGCGCGCAATCTCGTCCATGTCATTGGTAAGGAGAGCCGTGCCCCACTTCTTGATCGTGCGTGTATCATGCCCAAACGTCTCGCTCAACTCACGCTGGGAAACACCAGCATTGCAGAGACGCCCCACCAGCATCTTGCGCGATACCGACTCCCGATCAGCCCCAACTCGCTCGAGAAGAGCCACCCCAAGGTAGACCTCGTAGGTCGTGCCCTCACGGCTCTGGAAAACGGTGATATCCGATGCGGCGCCCTCGCCGCAGGAAAGAACAGGATGTAAGGTGGTTTCCACAATTGTAAGCCCTTTGCCGAGGTTGCTTACAATTGCACCGGTTGCCCGCCCGGTGCGGCCATCGGTCGGGAAAAAAACGGGCGTCTCATTTTACAGGAACACTGAGCTCTGGTGACCTGCGCCTTCAATAATGTAGCATTCGTGTTCCAGTCCGATTTCGGCGAGACGCTTGGCAAATCTTTCCGATTGCGTGTAGTAATTTGTGGTATCCTTTGTGCCGTGCAGGAGCAGTATCGGACAGTCGTTCGCATCCGCCTGAAAGATCGGGGATGCCGATTCCCATAGTTTCCGGTTCTCCTTATGCGAGGCGCCAAGCATGGCCTTCTGATCGGCGAACACCTGTTTGCCCCTGCAGACCCAGTCCAGCAAGTTTGCGAGTCCGTACATGTACACAGCAGCATGGACCTTGCTCGATACGCCGGGATAGGGCGCAGGCGGCTCGAGTTCCGCGTCAGGTCCGCACACACCGATCATGGCTGCCAGATGCCCACCTGCAGAACCGCCGATGGAACCGATGCGTTCAGGATCAACGTGCAGTCTCTCAGCGTTCACACGAAGATACTGAACCGCACGTTTGCAGTCGTAGATATTTTGGGGCCAGCTCGGCTTTTTGGGCTTGAACAGCTCGTAGTTGATGCTGACACACACGTAACCCGCACGCGCCAGGTTCGAGCCGATGTTGATTTCACGTCTGGCGCCTTTATCCCCGCCGCACCAGCCGCCGCCGTGAATAACCACTACTCCGGGGAACTTCTCTCCGGGAGCTGGCGATTTCGGATAATAGAGATCCAGCCGTTCCTTGCGTTCAGGACCAAGAAATTCCAGGTCCGCTTTGAAGCCTGCGTCGTAGAATCTCTCCGCACCCATCGTTGCTCTTCCGGTTATGAACTGCGTTGCCAGGATGCATATACCAATTGCCGATCTTATCTTCACTGTCATCTCCTCTTCTGTGTTTCGCCCGCTTACACCCTGTTGACCTTCGCATTAACATGGGGACCAACCCATTGCGCTGGTCCGATCCGACAGAGCCAAAACACTTGTCAAACATAATCCAAAGCGATTTAGTACCGGACGACTAGCATAGACCGTACGCCATTAATGTCGACTGCAGAAGAGGGCCACGCTTCTCGGCGACGAAGTCAAACACTACGGTTGACCGCAGGCTGCTGTCGGTATAACAAAAGAGGCGTCCTGACCGAGGGTGCCACAGCAACGATATGGAGATGTGATAGGATGACAGCGAGAGCACGATCTTTGATTCTGAGCGTCTGTTTTGTGTTCCTCGCCGGCCTGGCATTCGCTTGGGGGCCGCATCCGAAGATTACGCAGGCCGCTGTTGCGGCTTTGCCTGCCGACGATCCGCTTCACGAGGCTGTCGACAATCACGCCTCCTGGCTGAGCAATGCATCCTGGATGGGTGACTGGGCCGCGGGTGGTGAACTGGCCGGCGTGGCCGGCATGCGCACACAGACACGGGATTTCCTCTTTCCTGTCATTCAACCCGGGCAGGGACACGGCGTACCCGCTGACGACGCGGCAGTAGAGCCGATATTTCGTCGCGCCCTGGCCGCGCTTCGGGGTGAGAACGCTTTGAGCGCCTGGGGCAGGCTTGGCGTCCTCATTCACATGGTCGAAGACACAGGTGCACCCCCGCACACGATCCCCCTCTACGGCCCGAACCACCCCAAGATGGAGAATTGGGTCGTTGCCGCAGATATTGGCATTGTCCCCTACAGCCCCAAGCTGCTGGGAAAGACCGATAGCGCTGCCATCGCCGCTCTGAAGGAGCGCTTACTTGAGCTGCGGGCATTCTCGAAGAAGATCGCTACCGAGCTTCAGCCGCTGGTCGAAGCAGACAACCGTAAGGCCGCAGAAAAACTCGAACTGCTCTCCGCAAACGAGTGCGCCAGGGCCGTCGCCGATGCCCTGCATACGCTCGGGCACCTCTGGCAGAACATTCCCTTGTCGGCCGGAACAGGCGAGCTGGCGGGCGTGATCACCACGCCGACCGTGAAGGGGGCCGAGGGCTTCACCGCGAAGATCATGCTCGAGGGCAAGCCGTACGACACACTGGCAGGGCCGGATGGAACCTACGTGATGCGTGGCTTGCCACCGGGGAACTACACGCTCTGGGCCATGGGCCCCGGCTCGATGCCAGCCTCACGCACTGTGCAAATCAAGGCCGGAGAAAGCAGCACCGGGGATCTGGCTCTGGCACCGTCGACGCCCCGCAACAACCTGCTGCGCAACGGCAACTTTGCTGTCTCATGGAGGCGCGAATTTGCGTCGTCCGATGTGTGGCAGGCACCCGACGGCTGGCGTGCACCGGGTCCCAAGTCAGTAGCGTGGAGGAGCGAATATTTCATGGCTAAGGCCGGCGAACAGTTCAGTCTTCACATTGAATGGAAAACCGGAGCCCCCGCTGATGCCAGTATCTACGTGACGTTCTCCGACAGCGGCAGGACGCAGACTGCGGCGCTCAGCCCGGGCGGTAACAACAGCCTGGTGTTTACAGTTCCGGCCGACATGAAGAGATATATGCGGCGGGCCTCAGTCACTGTCAATGCTCCCCGGGGGTTACTCGAAGATTGCAGCATGGTTGCGGTCTGTCCGGTAATCAACGAGTAACTCGCTGTGCCCGGCAACCAGACGATGCAGTCGGTGGCATCCCCTTCCGAGCATCTGGCTACGCTTCCTGCAACCCGGGATGCCCCGGCTTGGTCAATGCCGTCAACTTAAGCGGGCAGAATGCCATGGCACCTGTTGCGGCGCAGGCGGTTAGCGCTATATTGGCAGTGTCTCAGGTGGGCGCCGAACAGTGCAAGCCAGCAAGTAAGGAGTGACCGCAAGAATGTGTAAGAAAACACCAAAAGCCAAGTTG
>JABGQM010000121.1 GCA_018648805.1 Verrucomicrobiota bacterium | reverse complement strand
CTGCCGTAGTAGAATGTGTAGATCGTGGCATCGTTGATCTCCAGGTTGGCGTTGGTGGAAAAGTTCCACGAGTCACCGTAACCGGTACCAAGCTGCAGGACGCCGTCGTTGGCAACAACGGCGCCACTGTGTTGATGCCACGTGCCGGAGAGCACCAGTAGACCGGGGCTGTTCTTGGTGATGCCGCCGGTGCCGCTGATTACGGTACTGATCGATACGTTGCCGGCACTCGCGCCGATCGTAATGCCGCCGCTCGTGTCGAGCGTGCCGCTGCTGAGCCAGTAGGTGCCGGCGTGGTTATTCATCGTGACGGTGCCGTTGGTGACCGCCCCCAGAGTGATCGTGCCGCCGTTGCCGCCGACGCCGATGGTCGCGTTGTCAGGCGTGGTGTTGTTCCAGGTGGCGCTGGCCGCGCCGTCCCACCAATGGTCGGTGTCGAGCCAGTTGCCGGTACCATCCTGCGGGTTCGGTAGGGTCGCGCCATTTTCGTCCCACGTCAGGTTCGTCGCCTGCACGGTCCCGATTCCAATCACCATCGCAATTGCGATCGTAACCACTGTTGTTAGCCATTGTTTCATCATCACTGTCTGCCCTCCATATTGTTGACTTGTTTGTTGACTTGTCTGTTGCCCTGCCTCGCGCGCTGCCCCCCACGGAACATCGCGTTGAATTCTATCTCAGATGCAGACTGCCGCTCTTACACATAATATTGGCCCGACTGTGCTTTGAAAGTACCAGCTCCCCCCCCCCTTGTCGAGTGAAATCTTTCGCCCCACTCGTCCGTGAGGAAGGAAGGAAGGACGGAAGGAAGGAAGGAAGGGCCCATATGAGACAAAATGTAGCCCGCTCCGGACGTCCCGGCGCGGGTCGAGCCGCAGCGCGACACCTACGGGGACTGTGTCCACTTCAGCATCCGTTTCCGTTCGTCGGCAACAAGCTCCTCCAGCTGCGCCAACTCGTGCATGACAAACGCGCGGCGGGCCGGCGACAGCACGTCAAGATTGATCGATTTGAGGTTGTCCCTTGCAGCAGTATAGAACGGGTACTTGATGAAGGTCTCCCCCGCTGCGGCCGTCCTGACTTCCCACATCGTTTCCGCGAGTATGTTGGCTCGGTTCTCTACCGTAACAGCGACCCTCTGCTGCCAGTGCAAAGGCAGAGGGAGCGGTTCAGGCGCGAGCTTCAGCCCCGACACACGTTTTTCGAGCAGGACGTCAAAGAGGGTCTCCTCCAGGGCCATATACGTGTCCGGGGAGAAGTGCACATGGTCGTAGAAGACCTCACTGTCCGGCACAGCCCGGCCACGTTTCTCCATGATCACACGGCGCATGTCGACAACCGGCACCTCGTGCCTGGCGCCCAGCTCTAAGATGACCCGACGGTAGGGCTCGGGCATACGGACCCAGTACCCGTCGAGGTCCCTGGCCCGTGCAAGCTGGTCCAAGGCCTGTCGTGATTGGCCGCGGCGATAGTGGATCTCGCCGATCTCATAGTGCAGATGAGCAAAACTGCAGAAACGGGCCAACCGTTCGAGCAGGAAGAGGGCCTGGTCATCGTCATCTTGAAAATACTTGCTATGGTAGGCCCGCTTGAACAGACGCAGCGCTTCTGCGCGCTGCTCCGGTGGGCCGTCGTACTGGCTGCGGTTTGGTGGCGTGAGATAGTTGCTGGCAGGGATGACCAGAACCAGGAAGATCCTGTTCTCCCTGCAATGCCGAATTAGTAGTTCAAGCTGCATACGGTAGTCAGCCAGGCCTGACTCCAGTTCGTACCAGGGGATGGGAGTGTCACAGAAGAACCCGCCGGAGTATGTCCTGTGGTCTTCATAGGACTGGCGAACGCACAGCCAATGAAGCAACAATCGGCCCGTCCGCAAACGGCCAAGAAATCCCAGCGGCGGCGGTTTCATGCCGGGAGGGTAGTAGCGGAAGAGCTGGTTGTGCCCGGAGTAGAGGATCATCACATCCGGCCGCTCCCTGGTATCATTCCACCAGAACCGCATCGCATCTTCGAGTGCCCAGCCACCCGTGGCGCAGGTCTGTAGACGGGACTCCACGCCGCAGCGGGCGTACAACAAGCCCTTGAGCGGCATCCCCATGCGAAGACCCGCTTGCGGACTGCCTTGCGCAGTTGATCCCCCCAGGACCACCACACCGACTTGACTCTCGACGGGAGGCGGCAGGTAGGCGATGGGCCTTCTGAATTCGGCCCATCGAAAGTACCGGTCATAGCAGGCCAGCCCTGCCTCTCCCAGGGCCAGTGCCACGGCGAGTCCACACAGCACCAGTATGGCACGTGCGCACCGATGAGCCTCTCGTCGGCAGCACTTGTGTCCATCGTCCCGTTTCATGCGGGGCTCCGCAGGTTGGCGTGGGTATTCCTCACCGGTCCTCCCCCATCATCGCCCTCGTTTCACGCAGGTTCTTGCGGGCCGGGGCGTGGGCAGGATTCAACCGTAGTGCTTGCTCAAAATGCTTAATTGCGGCGGCATATCGGCCGCTTTCCCGGAACATTGCACCCAGGTTGTTGTGCGCATCGGCGTGGTACGGGTTGAGGTGCACAGCCTTCCTGTAGGCCTCGGTCGCGTCTCGGAGGCGTCCCAGCGCCACCAGGGCGTTGCCGAGGTTGAAGTGGGCTTCCGCCATACCAGGTTTGATCCGCACTGCTTCCGCGCAGTGTTTAAGCGCTTCCCGCGGGTGTCCGGATGCCTGTAGCGCGTGGCCCAGGTTGTTGTGGGCCTCGGCAAAGTCCGGCTTCAGCCGCACAGCCTGCCGGTAATGACCGATCGCCTCTGGAGCACGACCGGCAATCAGCAGGGCATTGCCCAGATTGTAGCGGGCATCGACGTGGTTCGGTTGGCGCTGCAGGGCCTGCCGGTAGTGCGCAAGCGCTTCCGCAGTGCGCCCCACCGACTGCAGGGCGTTGCCCAGGTTGTACTGGGCATCCGCCAGGCCCGGTTTGAGTTGCACGGCCTGTTGATAGTGGGAGAGCGCTTCCCGGGGTCGCCCAACGGCATCGAGAGCCATGCCCCAGTTGTTGTGGCCCTCCGCGTAGCCGGGATCAAGTTGCAGCGCTTTCCGGTAGTGCGGTATCGCGTCACCGGGGCGCCCCAGTGCCTGCAGGGCATTGCCCAGGAATGTGTGCGCCAGCGGGTTGGCGGGGCGATGCACGACAGCGTCCTGCCACATGCCGAGTTCAGTATGGTAGTCCCGGTTGCGGTCGTGCGTCAGAGCGGCCAGCACCGCCACCACGGCTATGGCCATGCACCCGCCCAACGCCACTCGGTGTACCGGGAGAGAGGCGAGCTTTCGAACAGCAACTTTACACCCGATCACCGCCAACACCACGACCGCGGCCAGCGACAGGTACATGCGATGCTCGAAGAGCGCCTGCCGCATGGGCGCCAAACTGGAGGTCGGTGCCAGAATCAGGAAGAACCACGCCGCCACGAACCCATACCATCTGCGGCGCCGGATGCCGTGAAACATCACGCCCAGCATCCCCAGGATGGCCACTCCCGGCAACACGATGCGCCACCACTGATCCTCCAGAGCCCAGCCGTACTCCAACACCAGTGGCGCAGGCCAGAACGCCAGTCGCAGGTAGTACAGGATCACCAGGGGCTGGGTCAGGGCATAGCGCAGGGGACTGATCTTAATAAAATCGATCGTCGACTCCTGCCAGGTGAGGCCAATGATTCCGAAGATGATCAGCCAGGTCGTGAACAGACCCGCATATAGCCGCCACCGCTTCATCAGCGCGGCGCGAAATGAGTCGGAGATGAATAGGCCATCGTACAGGAGTACCAGCAGCGGCGCGCTGAACATGGTCTGCTTGACCCCCATCCCGCAGGCACAGGCGGTGACGGCGGCGAGGTACCA
>JABGQM010000120.1 GCA_018648805.1 Verrucomicrobiota bacterium | reverse complement strand
ACGTGTGCTCCACCTGCCCCTGGCGCAGATCACCCGAGTGGATGGCGGCGGCCTACGAACAGGCCGCGTCCCTGGGTGCCGGCAGCACCACCTACTACGAGTTCTCGCTCCGCTGGGAGGTCTACTTCGCACCCCCGAAACCAGTCCGTGCCGTCCTCGGCGCCGACGGCAAGGCCATGGTCATCTTCGATCAGCGCCTTGCCCCCGCAAGCACGAAGCGACTCGAAGGTCTGGCGCTGGCCGGGGAACTCCGGGTGCGCGACGTCTCGGTCGATGGTAACCTGCTGCGCTTCCGGGTCGAGGGGAAACGCCAGCCCGGACGCGCCGTACGCATCCCGATCGAGGGCATCAGTGACGACCCGACCGTGCGCCTGGCCTTGCCCGGCAAGGGCGTCGGCGAAGCAAACGCCATACCCGAAGGGACACGCGTGCTGCTGAAGCCTGGCACCACAGAATGATCCGCATACCGCGTTCCCCGATCCCGTCCGGCTTCGTATCTCCCTACAAGAGCTGTGAGAGGAAGGTGCGTGCCGGTACGACAGTGGGTGTCGTGCGCGCGAAGCAGTCCGCGTCAACGTACGGGAGATTGAGTACAACCTGGAACGCGTGGGCGGCGCCTGTCTGTCTCTGGTAATGCGCCAGGTGCGGGGACGGGCTCGTGTCGCCGGCCTTGACTTCCACGAGGAACCACGGCTCCCCATCCCTCACGACCAGGAAGTCCACTTCCCTCTTGCGCTTGTCACGCAGGTAGCGCAGATCGAATGTGCCGAACCCCAGATCGGTCCACCCCTCAACCGCCTTCAACAAATGGCAGGCAATGATCGTCTCGGCACGCTGGCCGACATCCTCGATGATCGACCAGTCCCGCAGAAACCACTTTGGCTCTTTGCGCAGAGCAGAGCTGATGTTCCGGAACCATGGACGCACCAGGAACCCAACATGCAGCGCACAGAGCGCCTCAACCCAGGCTTTGGCCGTGTTGGGGGCCACGCCGACATCCTGCGCCAGATTCGCAACCGTGAGTTGCTGCCCGCTGCGTTCCGCAAGCAACAAGCCCATGATCTCCACCGAAGCGACATCCTGGATACGGGTCAAGTCGCGGACATCCTCCTTGAACAGTTGGGCGTGGCGCAGGCGTTGCCAGCGCTTTGAGAAACGATCACTTGCCGACAGCATCGGCTCGGGGAAGCCGCCGAACCGCAGGAGCGCCTCCCACGCCTCGTCGTCGATCGGCATTGGTTCCCGTATCAATCCAGCTTCGGGCATGTCGGTCGTGTTCAGCTCCGCGACCGAGAAGGGGTGCATGCGATACAGGAAATAGCGCCCCATCAGGCTGTCTCCGCCGCGACGATAGACATCCAGGCGAGATGAACCGGTGACGACGATGTGGCAGTCCGCTTCGTGAATGTCAAAGAACCCCTTCAGGAACTTCTTCCAGTGTGGGTACTTGTGAAGCTCGTCGAAAACAAGAACGGGACGTTCAGGGGTCAACTGATTCAGGCCGCAAGCCTGTGAGGCAGCTTCTGCGCCAGCCACAATGATCCGCCGATCCGCAGATGCGTCCCAGTTGAGATACGCGTCTGCAAGCGCCCGGCACGTCGTTGTCTTGCCAACCTGCCGGGGGCCAGCGACGAACGCCATCTGCCGAAGCGAGCCGAGATGCTCGCCGAGGATGCTGTCGTAGATCCGTTTCATTGCTGACTAAAATACACTACTCTGCATAATGGTCAACGCTAAACTGCAAAGCGCTGCAAAATGGTCAGGGATCAGCGATCCCCCGAGAGCGCCAGTTCGAGCTCCCGCTCCCGATCTGTTCAGAGGTTCCCTGCAAACCAAGCCAGAGCCGCTTCCTGGATCTCAGCGTCGTAGCAGTGCGGCTTGTCGGGTGCCAGGTCGTGGTAGCGCTCGGGGCAACCGGCCCAGTCGTAGGCTGCGGCGATGTGTGCGGCCCCATCGCGCTGACCCTTCGGAGGGAACAGCGGGTCCTGGGTGCAACTGACGACCATGCACGCTTTCGGCGCTGCCATGGCGATCAGGTCAGGAATGTCGAGCTGATCCCACACTCCGGGCAGCAGGCAGAAGGTACCGATTGCCCCGGCAACGTTGTAGCGTTGCTGCGTCTCGCCGGTGGTCATCCAACCAACGCTGACCGCAGCTTGGATGCGGTCTTCGAGTGCGGCCATGATGTTGGTGCGCCAGCCGCCCCCGGATAGCCCGGTGCAGCCGAGCCGCTGCCCATCGACTTCGGGCCGTGACAGCAAGTAATCAACGCAGCGGCTGTCATCCGCGAAGTTCACCCCGCACCAGGTGGTCCCGGCCCAGTTGAGATGGCGTACCCCCAGGTAGAGCTGGTCACGCACGAGCGCCTCGGTGGTCGCCAGTTCCTCCAGTGACATGGTCCGCGGATCATACTCAGCTGGCACACCACCGAGGGCACGGGGGGCACGGTGCCCGAAGTGATAGGCGTCGATGACAATCACACAATACCCGTGCGCGGCATACCAGTCGGCAAGCGCTCGACCGCTGGTGTAGGTGTTGCGGTGCTCCACAATGACCGGGTGCACCGGCTCACCGCAGATGCGCTCGGACCCGAACAGCATGGGGCCGCCCCATTCGTGGAAGACAACCAATGCCGGCGCGGGCAGCGGGACGTTCTTCGGCACGTAGAAATAGCCCGGGACGCGGAACCAGGGGGTGGTGTTGAACACGATACGTTCGCAGACAAAGTCATCGGTCTCCCACGCTTCGGTCGTCTCTGGAGCCAGGTTGAGCGGCCCGGCATCGTAGTGCAGCCCATTGCGCAGACACTGCTGCGCCTGTTCCCGCCAGTCCGTGAAGCTGCCATGGGGATTCGCCTCACGCCAGCGTTCTGAACTCAGCCCCAATGGCCGCCGGTCATGCAGTTGCTGGATGAACGGCGCCAACGAGCCGTACTGGTTGAGTGGTTCCCGGCCGAGGTCCATGGTCTATCCCTTTCTGTGGATGCCCTGACTCTTCCGCTTCGAGAGCTGCATCCGTCCCACCCGGCATCATCGGCACCGGAAACCAGCCCTACGGAGTGACGTCAGCTGAAGGATGCTCCCCGGCTGGGGCGTTGTCAAGGAGATTGCCACTCCGCCTCGAGTCGCCCAGAGCACTCCGGTGGCGGCGAGATTCCTACCGCCAGGGGCTGGGGGATGCGCGGTACCTTGCCCTGAGCGCCTTGAGCGGTCACCCTTGCACAGGGTGCTGGAATACCAACGGCGGTACTCACGGTGGCGGCACTTGATTGGCGATTCTGTCCACATTGTTGACGGCTTCTTGTACGGCCGGCAGCGTAAGAGAACAACCGCCCGCATCGTCGAACTGGATGAAGTTGGCCGTCTCATACAGAATGAAGCCGCTGAAGCGTTGGTCGGCATACACGCGTGCGATCTCCTGCGGGAGTTGGTCGCCGGCAGAATCGACGTAGCGGTTGAGGACGAGAGGAACCCTCCGCCGTTGGCAGTGCGCAATCATCTGCGCGCTAACAGGATCGTCAAACACCGCATCGAATGGGTAATGGTAGAAGCGGAGGATGGCCTCATCCAGCAGACTTTCATCAATCCATCGCTCCCACTCGAAATGGATGTTGGCCGGGTAGGCCAGCAGACGGGCCGTCGGGGGATCTGGACGAAAGAAATCAAGCTGCAGGTTGTAGCGCATGCGTCGGTCGCACGCCGTCAGACGCGTTTTGCACGTCCGTAGAAACTCCGTGTAGGCCTGCCCTCGGACTTCACGAATCCGAGCGCGAAGTTCCTCCCCTTGCAGATCGCCGCATTGCCGGAGCACCACACCATTGAAGCCATAGTCGTGGACGGTGTCGGCATGTGTGCTGTGGCTTTCCTCCCGAAAGTCCACGCCGTCCACGCCC
>JABGQM010000012.1 GCA_018648805.1 Verrucomicrobiota bacterium | reverse complement strand
CTAACGCTATGGTCGAGCACCCGCCCGACTCCTGACTCGAGGTGTTGGCCGTCGGTGTAGCCGGGGCAATTTCTGGTGTGTGTTGAGCGACTCAAAGCCGCAGCTAGTGGAGCGAGGAATTCCTGTCTGACTGTTGGTTCTGCAAGTGTGTTATTCATGCGCGAAGTATACAGAATGCAGCCGTCGAATGCAATGCATAAACTACTGTACGGCAACGATATACGACATTCCATATCAATGCCCGGACCGCATATAGATAGCCGTCACGACGCCTCCGGTGCGCCCAAATCGCACTCCTCCACCCGCTCGTGTAGGGGGGTACGCGCGAAAACATGACCCCTCGTCTACTCTGAAATGCCCGCGTTCAGCGGAAGGCTAACGTGCTCTATGTGCGTGGAAATTTCACACCGTTCTACCGCAACAGATCACGAATATCATTCGGCCGACGAACTGGTCGCAATGTTTAAGAAGCTCGATGCAATCTCGGAGGAGATGCTGCCATGGCAAGAAACGAAGGCCCGCAAGGAACACAGCGATCTGTTCGGCGAGGGAATCCGCCCAGGGGAATACTACTTCAAACGTCGCACCGGTCATGGATTCCATGACGAGGTAAAGCTCTCGCAAGCATCCATGGATCGTTTCCTGTATGCACTGTTCGCGGGCAATGCACGGCTACAGCGCATAGCGGAATTCCTTCAGGAAAAGCGATTGGATGAAATGCGAGAAGCTCTCAGCAAGGTCCCCAATCCATTGAATCGAACGAACACGACACGCTGATCGCGATAGAAATACATACACCGGTACTCCATAGTCCCGAGAGAAATCACGAATGGCCCAATGGGCACACCAGCGGCCCGGCCCTGAGACGTTGTTCCTCCAGTAGCGCGAGGGGGTTTGGGCCATGTACAGAACGTCTCATGACGCGCTCTAACATGTTTATGAGGAACTTGTTGTGTCTGACATGATGAAGGGAAAGAGGCACCATGGCCCATTCATGGCCCAATTGAGTCGCTTTCCCTAAGGCCTGTTCCTTCGTGCCCCCTTGGCCCATTGGTGGCCCTATTCGTGCGAATCTCGTAGGTCGTTCCTACGCCACGTGTCCCGACCTTAGCAAACACCCCCCTGGTTACGAGATCAGCGAGATCACGATGGGCCGTACGCTTGGCTACGCCGGTCAGTTCCTGATACTCCGAGTTGCCAATGCGACCCTCCGCCTTGACATGCCGGACGGCCTGCCGCTGTCGTTCATTCAGGCCCATGCCGAGCATGACTTCATCCGTCAACCAGTCTCGCCAGATGGTGACGGCGAACTCTTCGGCTTGCTGCTGGAAGCCTGGTTCTGGGAGGTCGTGAGAAAGGCTTTCGCGGATCATCATGAGGGTGCCGGTGCCATATTTCTCGATGTAACGGGCGAGGAACAGTACCTCGGCCGTGCGCGGATTGCGCAGAATGGAACGATGCGGCTCCCGCAGACTCTCGGGCGTCAGGGGTAGAATGAGGTGTCCTGGATTCCAGACCTCGACGCGGTCCGCGAAGACCGAGACCTGAACCGCCGCACTGGACGTGTAATCCCGATGCACGATGGCGTTGACGACTGCCTCCTGCAAGATGTCGCGCGGGATTTCGTGCGGCGCCGGCGCCTTGGGGCTTTCGTTGCGCGTGCCGATGCCCTGCCTGGTGACTGAGAGCACGAAGTCGGTCCCATGGTCGACCTGATCGAACAAGTTACCCTTGAAGATTCTGTAGAACGGAGCGGGGCGCTCAATCTCGACGCCGTGGAAGTGCATGCACCGAATCTCCGCGCAGGGGATGAAACGATGCGGTTCCCGACCGAAGAGGAGGATCGCAGCGTTGGAGACATGGCCGTCGGGAAGAAGGCCCAAATGCGTCAGAACTCCTTTGACGGGAGTCTCTTCTGGCAACGGAAACTGGCGCTCCGCCCGTGCTCGTCGGACGAAGTCGGCGACCGTGTCCGGGGCGATGTCATCCAGATTGGCGCCAGGACAGGGACGCTCCTCGAAAGGCCGGGTCCGTAGGTCGCCGCGGGTCTCGAGAAAGTCCACGAGACTGGGATACAGCGCCGCCTTGAGACCCGTGATATCCGCAAAGCGGCGGCGGACGAGTTGATCGCTGGCTCTCTCCACCAGGGCGCGCATCTTCGGGTGGCGCGCGCCATCGTCAATCCCTTTAACGAACACGAGGCGCGTGATGCCGCGTTCGGTGGCGCGATTGAATTCGCGTTCCGTCGGGGACATACCGTGGGTGTCTTCCCAGCCATACTCATCTCCCAGGATGGCGACATACACATCGGCACGGCCAACTTCCTCGATATACAGTTCGTCGGCACGGCGATCCGTGGCCGGAAGATCCTCGAAGAGGAACGTCTCGAAATACCGGCGGAGTAAGGCATCGCCGGCGATGTAGTCGCGGACGGCGATACGTTCGGCCTGCAACTCCTTCTGTACGCTACTGATGAAAATCGAGTACTTTGCCATTCCAGAGACGGAACACATCATTTCGCCGAAGTTCAACCCCCGACACCCCGGCGTCCTGAGCGGGTAGTCGTTAGCCAGCCGTTTCAGCAGTCTTGTCCCGATCTCCGTCGCGTTGTCGGGCGTGTGCAGCGCGGCCAAAGTGTCATATGTCAGCCCCGCGCATTGGCCGAGCATCCGTGCCGCCTGCAACGCACGGTAAAGGAGCAATACCCCCAATTGACGGCTCAACGATAGTGACTGAGAAACAAGGCTAGTTGCTGCTCGCATCCATGGCTCCACAGGTTGCTTGGAGCCTACTGTGATTTAGGGGAGGGACTCATCTCTCGTTCCACCCATGTCCGCAATTTCTGCTTTGCGAACATCGGTTTTTGGGCGGGGGGTTCTGTTCGGTCAGAGAGCGGTTAAGGTGAGCAGATGCTCGTCATCATGTTCGATGCCGACGCCATGACGGCGTGCACAAGCGGCAATGAGCAGATCTGTTGCTGGTACCGTGATTCCACTCTTCCGGGCTTTACGCGCGAGCTCATAGCTCGCCCTCCACACCGCTCGATCAATATCCAGTTCCGGGAGATCACGAGCCATATCCCGCAGCACACGCTTCTCGTGTTCTCCGCGCGCGCCGTTCCACAGCTCAAGCTTGATCAGTGGGCACCATGCAGCCGCACCGGTTTCCAGCAGAAAGCGGACCCGCTCCGTTACCTCAGGATTACCGCGGGGTCTCAGACTATGGATCCATGCCGAGCTGTCGATAAGCGTCACAGCAATCACCGCTCTGCCCGCAGGCGCTTGAGTTCGCCCGTGGACATTAAATCTTTGCAGGTGCCCAGATGCCGAGTGAGAGCGGCCATACGATGGTGAGTGTTGAACTCCTCCACGGCCATTACAATTGCCGTGCGTTTCGTCTTCGTCCCCGCGAAACGCATGGCATCCTTCAGTGCCTGTTCAGGAATATCAATTGTCGTTTTCATGATTCCATTGTCGGTCAATATGGAATACTCGTCAAGCGGGTACTTTAGGATTCTGCCGATTGTAGCGGTATCAAAGGGTGGCGGTTTGCTCAACATCGCATGCTCGATCGTTGGGCTTCCCGCGTGCCCCGCCGCATAATACGGCGGGGCTCTGTGAGTGCTTTGAACGGGTCTACTTGGTCAGCGCGGCCTGTGCCGCGGCCAAACGCGCAATCGGCACGCGGTAGGGGCTGCACGAGACATACTTGAGTCCGACCTTGTGACAGAACGCCACCGACTTGGGTTCGCCACCATGCTCGCCACAGATGCCGAGCTTGATGTTGCGGCGCCCCTGCTTGCCGAGCTTAACGGCTATTTCTACCAACCGGCCAATGCCCTTCTGGTCAAGGACTTGGAACGGATCATAGTCGTAGACGCCCTTTGTGACGTACTCACCCAGGAACTTGCCGGCATCGTCACGCGAGAACCCGCAGCCCATCTGGGTCAGATCGTTCGTCCCGAACGAGAAGAACTCAGCTTCCTTGGCGATCTCATCAGCGGTCACGGCCGCACGCGGCACCTCAATCATGGTACCAATCATGATCTTGAGTTTCTGATTCTTGGCTTTCTCAACGGCCTTGATCGTCGCCTTGATGATCGCCTTCTGATGGGCCAACTCTTTCACGTGGCCGACGAGCGGCACCATGATTTCAGGCTGTGATCCCGGCACTTTGCAGGCTGCTTCAGCGATAGCGCGCGCCTGCATCTCAGTCACTTCAGGATAGGTCATGCCCAAGCGGCAACCGCGATGCCCCAGCATCGGGTTGAACTCGTGCAGCGCTTCGACGATCTTCTTGATCGCGCTGACCTTCACGCCCATCGTCGCAGCCATCTCCTTCTGGCCGGCGGCGTCATGCGGGAGGAACTCGTGCAGAGGCGGATCGAGCAAGCGGACCGTACAGGGCCGGCCTTCAAGGGCCTTGAAGATGCCCACGAAGTCCTTGCGCTGCAGCGGCAGCAGCTCCTTGAGCGCCTGGCGGTACTGCTTCACAGCATCCAGGTCAGCCGGCACCTTGGTGCAGGCCTTCTGGAGCAGGGCGAGCTCCTCGATCTCGTACTCGGCCTTGAGACGCTTGACGCGCTCGGCCACGAGAATGAGGCGGCGAAAGCTGACGATGCGATCGCCTTCGAAGAACATGTGCTCGGTGCGGCAGAGGCCGATGCCTTCGGCGCCGAACTTGACCGCCACGGCCGTGTCATGCGGCGTGTCGGCGTTGGTGCGGATCTTCAGCTTGCGGTACTTGTCGGCTAGGGTCATGATCTCACCGAACGGTCCGGTCAGCTTGGGATCGACCGTATCAACCTGGCCGAGGTAGACCGCACCGGTCGACCCGTTCAGAGAAATCCAGTCGCCCTCCTTGACCGTCTTGCCGCCGGCAACGAACTTGCCCTTCTTATAGTCCATGGCCACATCACCGGCACCGGCTACGCAGCAGGTTCCCATGCCGCGCGCCACCACAGCGGCGTGCGAGGTCATGCCGCCGCGTGCGGTCAGAATGCCCCTGGCCACCGCCATGCCGCCGATATCCTCGGGGCTGGTCTCGATGCGGCAGAGAATAACGATGCGCCCCATCTCGGCCCACAGCTCAGCCTGTTCAGCGCTGAACACCACCTGACCCGTTGCGGCGCCCGGCGAGGCCGGCAGACCCACCGTGATCTTGGTGGCCTTCTTCTCGGCGGCCTCGATGAAGACCGGGTGCAGGAGCTGATCGAGCGACTGCGGATCCACACGCATCACCGCTTCTTTCTCCGTGATCAGCTTCTCTTTGACCATGTCGCAGGCGATCTTCACAGCCGCCTGAGCGGTGCGCTTGCCGCTACGGGTTTGCAGCATGTAAAGCGTACCGTCCTCGATCGTGAACTCGATATCCTGCATATCGCGGTAGTGCTTCTCAAGCCGCACGCGAATGGCGTCGAGCTCCTTGAAGAGTTTGGGCATGGTCTCCTGCAAGGAGGGGAAGTTCTTCTTGCGGTCGGCCTCAGCCACGCCCTGTGACTTGGCCCACTCGCGTGATCCCTTGAGCGTGATCTCCTGCGGCGTGCGAATACCGGCCACGACGTCTTCGCCCTGGGCATTGATGAGGTACTCCCCGTAGAAGTACTCGTTCGCACCCGTGGAGGGATCGCGCGTGAAGGCAACACCCGTGGCCGAATTCGGCCCGGAGTTACCAAACACCATGGACTGCACGTTGACCGCCGTGCCCAGCAGGCCGCGGATGTCGTTGAGCTGACGGTACTTGTTGGCGCGCGGATTGTTCCAGGAACCAAAGACCGCGTCGACACCGGCGTAGAGCTGCTCCATCGGATCTTCCGGGAAGTCCTTGCCCGTGGTCTTTTTGACGACCTTCTTATAGCGCGCGATCACATCCTTCAGGTCGTCAACGGTCAGATCGGTGTCGAGCTTGACCTTCTTGGCCTGCTTGACCGCCTCAAGTTCGTGTTCGAAATCGTGGTGCGGAACGCCCATGGCCACGTCACCGAACATCTGGATGAAACGGCGATAGGAGTCCATCACGAAACGCTCGTTGCCGGTCAAATCGATCATGGCCTGCACCGTTTCCGCGTTCAGGCCGAGGTTCAGGACCGTATCCATCATGCCCGGCATTGAGACGGCGGCACCGGAGCGTATGGAAAGCAAGAGCGGGTTGGGGCCACAGCCGAATGTCTTGCCTGTCGCTTTCTCCAGACGCTTCAGAGCCAGATCCACCTGCGGGGCCACGGTCGCAAAGAGCTTCTTCTTGCCCATCTTGTAATACTGGTCACACGCCTCAGTCGTGAGCGTGAAGCCCGGGGGTACCGGCAGGCCTAGTGTCGCCATCTCGGCCAGGTTGGCCCCTTTGCCACCGAGCAGATCCTTCATCGACGTCTTTCCTTCGGAGGATCCACCACCGAACGAGTAGACATACTTCGTTGCTTTCGCCGTCGCCATAACCTTCTCCTTTTATATATACACGAGTCACTGGATTAAAATGGACGTGGGACTGTAACAAACGGGTTCATCGTGTCAATGTGTTTCGACACATGCTAGACAGGTGCTAGACAGGGGTCGCTAAATATGGGACAGTCTGGGGCTTGTTCATTCGCAAACCATGCGAATAGCTGCGGAATACATAGTAGGAGAGGCTCAATGGCACCCAAATTGTCGACTGAAGATCTGAAACTCGCTGCGAATACGATTCGCGGATTGTCAATGGACGGCGTCCAAGCCGCCAACTCGGGACACCCCGGCATGCCCATGGGCATGGCGGACGTGGCCGCGGTCCTCTGGCTCAAGTATATGGATCATTGTCCCTCCGAGCCGGACTGGCCCGATCGCGACCGCTTTGTGCTCTCCGGCGGACACGGCTCCATGCTGCTCTACAGCCTGCTGCATCTGGCGGGCTATGATCTGCCACTCGAGGAACTCACGCAGTTCCGCCAGTGGGGAAGCAAGACCCCGGGCCACCCTGAAACGGGTCACACCCCCGGCGTCGAAACCACCACCGGGCCCCTGGGCCAGGGCTGCGGCAATAGCGTCGGCATGGCACTCGCCGAGCGCATGCTGGCCGACCGTTTCAACATGCCTGACGCGGCCGTGGTGGATCACCACACCTATGTTTTCGCCGGCGACGGCGACATGATGGAGGGGCTCAGCCACGAGGCCTTCTCCCTCGCGGGTCATCTCGGCCTCAACAAGCTGGTCCTCTTCTACGATTTCAACAAGATCACGATCGAAGGTGCCACTGAGTTGGCCTACAGCGAAGATGTCAAAAAACGCTTCCAGAGCTATAACTGGAACGTGATCGATATCGATGCCCACGACCACGACCAAATCGAGAAGGCCATCCGCAAAGCCCAGCGCGAGAAGAACCGGCCGACCATCGTGATCTGCCGCTCCCACATCGGGTTCGGCAGCCCCAACAAGCAGGATACCGCCTCGGCCCACGGCGAACCGCTGGGGCACGACGAGATTGCCGCCACCAAGCAGGCCCTCGGCATGCCGAACGAGCCGTTCTACGTGCCTGAGGCCGTCAGCGAGATGTTTGCCACGCGCGCACGCAGCCTCAAGCGTAAGATGAACAAGTGGAAGCGCACCTTCCGTGCCTACAGCGACGCCCATCCGGACCGCGGCGCCGCGTGGGACGTCTACATGCAGGACCGCCTGCCCGCCACCCTCGAAGAAGCCCTGCCTACCTTCGAACCCGGCAGCGCCATGGCCACACGCGCCTCGGGCGGCAAGGTCCTCAACAGTCTGGCCGCCGTGGTCCCGCAGCTGGTCGGCGGAGCGGCCGACCTGGCCCCCAGCACCAAAACCTTGCTGGATGGCATGGGATCGGTCGCCAAGGGAACCTTCTGCGGACGCAACCTCCATTTCGGTGTGCGTGAGCACGCCATGGGATCCATGATGAACGGTATGGCCCTGCACGGTGGGCTGCGCGTCTACGGCGCCACGTTCTTCGTTTTTGCCGATTACGTCCGGCCCGCCATCCGGCTGGCCGCCATAATGGGGCTGCCTGTGATCTATGTCTTCACGCATGACAGCTACAACGTCGGCGAAGACGGTCCGACCCATCAGCCGGTTGAGCACCTCGCCAGCCTGCGCTGCATTCCGAACGTGACGGTTATTCGGCCGGCCGATCCGACCGAGTCGGCCGCCGCCTGGACCGCCGCGCTCAAGCATCGCACCGGCCCGACCATCCTGGCCCTGACCCGTCAGAACCTGCCCGTCATCGACCGGTCGGTCTACCCGGCCGCCAGCAGCCTGGAGCAGGGCGCTTACACCCTCTGGCAGAGTGGTGACGGCACCCCCGACGTGATCGTGATGGCCTCGGGCTCCGAGGTCGACATCAGTCTCGCGGCCGCCCAGCAGCTCGAAGGCGTCAACGTGCGCGTAGTCAGTGTGCCCAGTATGGAGCTCTTCGAAGCCCAGGACGAGGCCTACCGCGAGAGCGTGCTGCCGGCTACCTGCCGCAAGCGCCTGGCCGTGGAGGCCGGGGTTTCGATGTGCTGGCACAAGTACACCGGCACCGATGGCCGCATTATCGGCCTCGACCGCTTCGGTATCTCCGCACCCTACGATAAGCTGGCCGAGGTCTTCGGCTACACCACCGCGAATGTTGTGAGCGTGTTGAAAGAAATGCTGGGGTAGTGCGAACCGGCGTGGCGGATAGCGATATCCGGCCCCTGGTTCCAGGCCTCTGAATTCTATCATGGCTAGTTTCGTCATACAGGGGGGCAACCCCCTCTCGGGTGAACATCGCGCCGCCGGCAACAAGAATGCCGTGCTGCCGATGCTGGCGGCGTGTGTCCTGACAGATGAGCCGCTCAAACTGACCAATGTGCCCCTGATCCAGGATGTCCATACCATGTTGGCCATCCTGGACGAGCTCGGCGTGGCGGTAGCTCTCAAAGGTCATACGGTCACCCTCTGTGCCCGTGGCGTGCGGAAGCGCACCCTGGACCCCGACCTCTGTAGCCACGTGCGCTCATCCATTCTGTTCGCCGGGCCGATGGCGGCGCGTCACGGACAGATCGCCCTGTTTCCACCGGGTGGTGATGTGATCGGGCGGCGGCGACTGGATACACATGTGGAAGGGCTGCGCCAGCTCGGGATTGTCCTCGATAGCGGCCATGCGTTCACCTTCAAGCGGAAGAAGCTGACGGCGGCGCGTATCCTGCTCGATGAAGCCAGCGTAACCGCCACCGAAAATGTGGTCATGGCAGCGGTCTTGACGCCCGGCCACTCCACCATCTTCAACGCCGCCTGTGAACCGCATGTGCAGGACCTCTGCCGTATGCTCGGCAAGATGGGGGCGCGGATCGAAGGCATCGGAACCAATTACCTGCAGATCGATGGCGTCAAGCAGCTGCACGGCACCGACCACCGCGTACAGCCCGACACGGTCGATGCCACCAGCTTCCTGGCAGCCGCTGCCGCTACCGGCGGCGCCCTGACCATCAAGGATTTGCCCGCCGAACAGTTCGATGTGATTTCGCGGCCGTTTAAAAAGCTGGGGCTCACGTGGAGTGTCGAGGGCCGCACCCTGACGCTGCCGGCCAAGCAGCACCTGTGCATCCGGGACGATTTCGGTTCCGCCATCCCCAAGGTAGAGGACGGCATCTGGCCGGCGTTTCCCTCCGACCTGATGAGCGTGGTATTGGTGCTTGCGACTCAGGCAAGCGGCACGATGCTCTTCTTTGAGAAGCTCTTTGAGAGCCGCATGTATTTTGTCGACCGGCTGATCGCGATGGGGGCGCGCATCGTGCAGTGCGATCCGCACCGCGTCATTGTGGCCGGCCCGGCCCGCCTGCATGGCATTCACATGTCCAGCCCGGATATCCGCGCCGGCATGGCGCTGCTCATTGCCGCGCTCTGCGCCAAGGGCGAAAGCGTCATCGACAATGCCGAGATCATCGACCGCGGCTACGAAGGCATCGAGACCAAGCTACGCCGGCTCGGCGCGGATATCGTCAGGCGGGACTAGCCCCGGCTAACGGTTACTCCTCGGCCTGCTCCTTCTTGGCCTTCTTCTTCTTCCTGGTCCGCCGGGCCTTCTTCTCTTTCTTATCTTCTTTCTCAGCAGGTGGGGCTTTTTTGACCTCGTCCTTAGCCACGAATGGCACTTAGATAAGAGAGTTTGGGACTGTGAGGGGGCTGGACTGGATCGTGAACTTTGTCGTGAACTATAACCGAATAACTACCTCGCAAACCTTGTCGTGAACTATTCCGGAGTAGTTTACGACAAGGTTCACGGAGTAGTAGGGATCGAGATAGTTCACGACAAAGTTTACGAAATAGTGGGAGAAGTGGCTTAACTAAGCGCCATTCGTCCTTAGCCACCTCGTGGCGACGCGTTGTCCCGTCACGACGTCCGCCCTGCATCCGCTCACGCATCATCTTGTGCGCCGTCTCGATCTGCTCGGCGGTCAGGATCTGCTTGACCAGCAGGATCGGCCTGATCCTCAGCTTGGCCATCTGGGTGCGGAGCTGACCGGTCTTCTCAACCGCCTTCATGATCGCGGCCTCATCAACTTTGCCCTTGGCCATAAGCAGTTCGGCCTGCTCTCTGCCGGCCGCGGCCACCTTCTCGCGCACGGTCTCTTCCTGCTTCTGCACACGCGCCAGCCCCTGCTTCAACCTTCTCACCTGCGCACCTTCAAGCCCCAGCTTGCGGGCCATTTCGGGCTCCAGCATCTGCTCCACGAACCGACCCGGTCCGCCACGCTCACCGCCCGGTCGTCTGCCGTGCGGGCCGCGCGCCTCGTCATGACGCGATCCGTGTTCAGGGGCTGCCGGTCGCCGTGCCTCCTTCGCACGCGCTTTGGGACACTCGGCGCGCTCTCTTCGCTCTTTCCCCTCGTGGTGCTCAGGGCGTTCTGGGCGCTCCTTCTTCTCGGCCAACGTGGTCCCTGCGAGCAGGGCCAAGGCGGCTAGGATTGTAATACCTTGTGGGACGTTTCTCATCATGCACCTCGGCTGGTTAGTGGTTATGAGGACTCTCCTCTATACAGGCATACAACGCCGACCGACCGGGTTTTATTGCCGGTCGTTGCAGATTGACGAAGTGCGGCGGCGAGGAATCAGGTTGCAATCGACCACGTCGCGGCCAGCCAGGCCAGAAGCTCCGATTCGTCATGATTGACCGATGGCGTGGCCAGCGCTTCCTGCCACACCGTCCCATAGATAATATTGCGCGCGGGCTGCTCCTCAATCCCGGCCAGGAATGTCTTCAGTGCGTCCAGGTCCACAAACCGGCGGTCTGCTTCTTCGAGCACCGTGCGAAACATCTCCTCCCCAATGGCACCCACCACACCGGCGAGCACATCCTGTTCCGGCTCACTCACTGTCTTGTCGGCCATAACCACCGCCTCAAGCAGTCCGACCAATCCAACCCGTTGCTCATGTGTCAGTTCCGATAGCGTCATTGTTGCTGCCTCCTTAGTCTCTTTTTTAGCACGCGACCCGGCGTCACGCAACGTACAAAAAACGCGTTATCAACAGGGCGTGTCTCACCGTCTCACAGCATCGGGAATCATCCTCTGTAAATGCGTGATAATGAACCCATTCTGACAGCTCTGCGCCCTGTTAACAACCTGTGTATAGCTTTTGATTATTTTTTCTTGTTTTGGAATGGCGTTTGTTGTGCACTGAGACCATTCCGCAAGAGAGAAAAGAGGGAGCGCAGCCTTGTTTTTCAGATCGGTTTGCGGCACACTGCGTAAGTAATTTGATAGGAAACAGAGTGAAAAAGACCGCCGCAGAAGCTATTTGGACAAAAGCGTGCAAACACCTCGAATCGGTGCTGCATCCTGACGTGTATGAACGCTGGATTGCTGTAATTGAAGCCCACGAGCTCGATGATCACGCCCTCACACTGGCTGTTGATAACGACTTCTACCAGACCTGGCTGGAGGAAAACTACCTCCCGCTCATTCGCGACGCCCTAACGGCCGTGGAAGGCGAGCCGTTCGATATCTCGTTCGTGATTCAGCCGCGCAGCGCTGTGCAGGAGCCCGAACCGGCCGCGCCGCGCAAGCGCACGATACGCGACCGCCTCGCGCGCCGCACCCATCCCGAGCCCGCACTCAATCCGAAGTTCAGCTTCGACAGCTTTATCGTCGGCTCGTCAAACAACTTTGCCCACGCCGCCTCTCTGGCCGTGGCGCAGGCACCCGCGCGGGCCTACAATCCCCTCTTCATCTATGGGGATGTCGGTCTTGGCAAGACCCACCTGATGCAGGCCATAGGCCATCACGTCATGGCGTCCTCTTCGCGTGCATCGGTCTGCTACATGTCCTCTGAAACCATGCTCAACGAGTATATCAGCGCCCTGCAGAACCGCAGCCTGGTCAACTTCCGCAAGAAGTATCGCAGCACCGACCTGCTGCTCATCGACGATATTCATTTCCTGGCCGGCAAGGAGCGGATTCAGGAGGAGTTTTTCCACACCTTCAACGCCCTCTTCGACTCACACAAACAGATCGTGATGACGAGCGATCGCCCGGCCGGCGAGATTTCCGGCCTGGAACGGCGCCTCGTCTCCCGTTTTGAGTGGGGCCTCGTAACCGAACTGGAGCCGCCCGACTTCGAAACACGCGTCGCCATTCTGCGGAACAAGCAGGCCGAGGCCAACGTAGAGGTCGATGACGAGATTATCCAGTTCATTGCGGAACACGTGCGCTCCAACATCCGCCGCCTCGAAGGTGCCCTCGTGCGCGCCGTCTCCTACGCCTCTTTGACCGGCCGTGACTTGACCCTCGACACCCTGCGCTACCTCTTACGCGATGCGATCGAAGAGGAGCACAGCACCGAACTCACTCTCGAGGGCATCCAGAAGACCGTGGCCGAGCACTACGATATCCGCCTGGCGGATATGACCAGCACGCGACGCCCGCGTTCCATCGCCGTGCCGCGTCAGGTTGCCATGTATCTCTGCCGCTCTCTCACCTCGGCCTCGCTGCCTGATATTGCCACCGTATTCAGCAAGACCCACGCCACCGTGCTGCATGCCTACCGCGCCGTTGACAGCCGCATGGAGGTCGATACCGAACTGCGCACCTCGGTTTCCGTTTTGGCCCGCCGTCTGGGTCGTCCGCTACCCACCCATGCGGATGTCTAACCCATGAACAGTAACCTGTTAACTCTTATGTTGAGAACGTTCACAACCTGTCACTATGCCGCGCCCCTGTTCACGGTGGTGAACAACCCCTCTCTTTATTCACATACCATGAACAGCCTGCGAGAGACGTTTGCCCCTGACAGGGCGTGTCTTTCGTTGGTTTGTGACAACGTTGACAACCCATACTAATACTGATACCTACATATATATACATGGTTTCTTAATATAGTCACTGTGGACAACTCGCCCAACCCCATCAGGGGCACGCGAGCGTAGAGGAAGAGCATATGAAAATCGAACTCCCTAAATCAGCCTTGCTTGAAGGTCTGCAGGCCGTACAGAACGTGGTCAGCATTCGCACCACGCTACCTATTCTTTCGAACGTCCTGCTCCAAGCCGATAAAGGCAAGCTGTGCCTGACCACGACCGACCTGGATGTCAGCATCCAGTGCACGATCGATGCCAAGGTGGGTAAGAGCGGCGCCACCACGCTGCCGGCACGGCGTCTCTCGAGTATCGTGCGTGAGCTGCCTTCCTCAGATATCGAAATTGAGGTGGACGATAAGGACACCGCACAGGTGCGCTGCGGCGCCTCGTTCTTCAAGATCATGGGCCTGTCCGAAGAGGAATTCCCGCCCATCTCCAACGCCGAAGGGAAGTTCTGCTACACCCTAGACCAGGGCGCCTTCCGCGAAATGCTGCGTAAGACCGCCTATGCCGCCTCAACCGATGAGACGCGCTTTGTTCTGAACGGTGTCTACCTCAGCTTCAAAGAGGGCAAGCTGGTCATGGTTGCGACAGACGGACGGCGCCTCGCCCTGGTGGAGCACGAAGTCGAGTTCCCGGTCGAAGCCGAAGTGGATATGATCCTGCCTTCCAAGGTCGCCACCGAGTTGATGCACACGCTGGGCGACAGCGGCGAGCTCCGGATCTATACCAAGGAAAACCGGGCCATGTTCGAGTTTGGCGAGGTCGTGGTATCCTCCAAGCTGATCGAAGGCACCTATCCCAACTACCGTCAGGTGATTCCGGCCCAGTGTGAAGAACGCGTTGCCGTGGAGCGCGAAAGTCTGCTCACCGCCCTCAAGCGCGTCTCGCTGGTTACGACCGAGAAGGCCACGGCCACACATCTGACCTTTGCCAAGAACCAGCTCGTGGTTTCGATGACGACTCCGGATGTGGGTGAGGCGCGCGAGACGCTGCCGGTCAAGTACACCGGCAAAGAGTTGCACGTCGCGTTCAATCCGGAATACATGATCGATCCGCTCAAGAACCTGGCCAACGACGAGATCTTCATGGAACTCACCGATGAACTCAGTCCCGGGGTCATCAAGTGTGATATTCCCTTCCTCTATGTGCTCATGCCCATGCGTGTGAGTTAGAAGGGGTTGACAGCGGAGCCTATCTACCGCTATCCTCTCCCGCTCATGTTCCGCGCTGCCCGATGGTGTAATGGTAGCACGACAGCCTCTGGAGCTGTTCGTCTAGGTTCGAGTCCTAGTCGGGCAACCACAACGCGGATCAGGTGAGCGGCCAAATGACGGTGCCTTATGTCCAATCAACGACTCTCCGTGGACACGATGCAAGCCATCGCTGCGATGTTCAAGATCGATGGTGATGTAACCGCATGCAGGCCCTATGGTTCCGGGCACATCAATGCCACCCACGCCGTAACCATGGCTGAAGGCGAACAGCAGCGCCGCTACATCTTCCAACGCATCAATGAGACCATCTTCAAGGATGTACCGGCGCTCATGCAGAATGTCTGCCGCGTCACCGAGCACATCCGGTTGAAACTGGAAGAGATTCCCGGAAGCGAACCGGACCGCGAAACGCTGACGGTTATTCCAACACGTGCGGATGAAAGCTATCTTGAAACCGAGAACGGCGAGTTCTGGCGGGTCTACACGTTCATCGAAGACGCCCTGACCTACGATATCCCGCGCAGTGACCGGCAGATCATGGAAGCCGCACGCGCTTTCGGTCGTTTCCAGGCTCTCCTGGTCGATATGCCCGCCCCGCCGCTCAACGAAACCATCCCCGATTTTCACAACACCCCCCAGCGCTTCGCCACTCTTGAGGCGGCCATTGCCGCCGACACTGCCGGGCGGGCAGGAGCGTGTGGTGCCGATATAGAGTTTGCCTTGGGGCAGAAAGCCATGACAACAATTGTCACCGACGGACTGGCCCGTGGCGACCTGCCCGCACGCGTGACGCATAACGATACCAAGATTAACAACGTCATGTTGGATAACCGGACCGGAGCCGGGATCTGCGTGATTGATCTGGATACCGTCATGCCGGGATCTCTGCTGTATGATTTCGGCGACCAGGTACGCAGCACGGTCGGCGATTTCAAGGAGAACGAGCGCGAGCTGGGTAGGGTGTATGCCCAGATGAACCGCTTTGAGGCACTCGTGACCGGATACGCCGCCACCGCCGGCGAGGCCATGACCGCGGCCGAGGTCGACCTCTTGCCCCAAGCCGGCCCCCTGATCACGTACGAGATCGGGCTCCGTTTCCTGACCGACTTCCTGCAGGGCGACATCTACTTCCGCACCGCCCACCCCACCGAAAACCTTGACCGTGCGCGCACACAGTTTGCCCTCGTCCAGAGCCTTCAGCAGCATGAAGATGAGATGCGGCAGATTGTCAAGCAGGCCGGCCTAGCCTAATGATCAGGTATGGAAGGCTGACGCGATCACCATGTTAAAGTGGACCAAGACACACCATTTTAAGGATGACGATGGAAGAGAGAGCCGATAACGCTGCAGTGATGACGTGGAATGATGAGGTCGTGGTGGCGGAGAAGCCGCTTCTGGACCCCACATTCGTTCCGGCGGTCCTATGGAATCGGCTCTATGCTGAGCGGGTCGCCGCCGATCCAAAGTCCGAACCGCTGGCGATCGCGCTGAAGCGTGAGGATGGCAGCGTGTTCGTGCATGAGACGGCCATACTCTCCCATGAGGGATGCAACCGCGCGATCAATCACCGCTTTGCCGAGCGTCTCCTGAAGTTTCTGCTCTGGCAGAAGGGCGCCGCCACGATCGTGGTGGGTGGAAACCCGGCCATCACCGATAGGCTGCGCGAGATGTATAGCCCGGCCGGCGCCCGCGCGTTCGACTACGAGATTTTCACTGACGGTGCGTTCCGCAAACCGATGACGTTTGAGTCGTGTGATGTGGACGCCATGCCGGCTCCGAACCTGCCGACCGCTCCCTTGGGCCGCCACTTGGAGGGATGTCGCATCGGATTCGATCTCGGTGGAAGCGATCGCAAGTGCGCGGCCGTGATCGATGGCGAGGTGGTCTTCAGCGACGAAGTCGAGTGGGGCCCCTACTTTGAGAGCGATCCGGCCTACCACCGCGATGGCGTACGTGATTCGCTTAAGCGCGCCGCGGCACACCTGCCGCGCGTGGATGCCATCGGCGGCAGTGCCGCCGGGATCTACCTGAATAACGAGGTCCGCATCGGATCGCTCTATCGCGGTCTGAGCAAAGAGGATTTCGACGGCCATATCCGTCGCATGTTTTTCGATTTGCAGACGGAGTGGGGCGGTATTCCCTTCGAAGTCGTCAACGATGGCGAAGTGACCGCCCTGGCCGGGGCGATGTCGATGGGCTCCAACGGTGTGCTGGGCGTCGCCATGGGGACCAGCCTGGCATCCGGCTATGTCACCCCCGACGGCCACATCACCAACTGGCTGAACGAGCTCGCCTTTGTTCCGGTCGACTACCGCAACGATGCACCGGTCGATGAGTGGTCAGGCGATATGGGCTGTGGGGTGAATTACTTTTCGCAGCAGGCCGTAGCACGGCTGTGTGTCCCCGCTGGTATCGAGCTGCCGGATGAGATGCCGCTTCCGGAGAAACTCTGTGCGGTACAAAAGATTATGGCTGAAGGAGATGCGCGTGCGGCCAAGATCTACGAGACGATCGGGACCTACCTTGGCTACACGATCGCACACTTCAGTCAGTTCTATACGATCCAGAACATGCTGATCCTGGGGCGGGTCATGACCGGCGAAGGCGGCAACATCATCATCGCCAAAGCCCAAGCCCTGCTTGAGCAGGAATTTCCCTCCCTGGCCGCACAGATTGAACTGCGTACCCCGAGTGAAAAAGACAAACGTCATGGTCAGGCTGTGGCCGCCGCCAGCCTGGCTGAAGTGACATCGTAGGGAGCCATCATGACATTGAACAACCCCACTGCCGATGGATTCGTTCCGCAACAAGGCCTGGCCCTTGATGCGGCCCTCTCTCGCACCACGCACCTGGGCATCGGCGCCCACCAGGACGACCTCGAGTTCGGTGCGCTGCCCGGTATCCTGGACTGCTTTGGTCAGCCCGACCGCTGGTTCACCGGCATCACCTGCACCGACGGAGGCGGCAGCCCGCGCGCCGGAGTGTATGCCGACTACACGGACGACCAGATGAAGGCGGTGCGCGTTGAAGAGCAGCGCACGGCCGCCATGGTGGGCCGCTACAGCGCCATGCTCCAGCTGGGGTATCCGAGCAGCCGAATCAAGGATTCCGCCGACCCGGGGCTTAAAGATGAACTCGTAGCGTTGTTCGAGGCCAGCCGCCCCTCAGTCATCTACACGCACAATCCGGCCGACAAACACGCCACGCATGTCGCCGTATTCAACGCCGTGCTGCAGGCCCTGCGCGAACGGCCGCAGACAGAGAGGCCGCAGGCCGTCTACGGCGTCGAGATCTGGCGTGGACTCGACTGGATGCCCGACGAGAAGAAAGTCGTACTGCCGGTCGATGGGCATGACCACCTGATCGCCTCGCTGCAGGGCGTCTTCGATTCACAGATCGCCGGCGGCAAACGCTATGACCTCGCGGCCGCGGGCCGCTACCGCTCCAATGCCACCTTCTTCGCCTCACACGGCGTCGATACCACATCCAACCTGGTCTACGCCATGGACCTCATGCCGTTGGTCGAGAACCCCGCACTGGATCCGGCCGACTATGTTATAGGCCTGATGCGCGAGACCGAGGCGGCGATCCGCCAACAGATTTTGGAAGTAAGTTAAGCAGGCGAGGAGCGTCATGGAAGTTATTATTAGACCTGATCCAACGGCGGCGACCCAACTGGCTGCGGCGCTTATAGCCGACCAGGTGCGCACCAAGCCGAGTTCCGTTCTCGGACTGGCCACCGGTGCCACCATGGAACGGCTCTATGCGGAACTCGTCAGACAGCACAAGGAAGAGGGGTTGGATTTCTCCCTCGTGCGCACGTTCAATCTCGACGAATACGTCGGACTCAGTCCTGAGGACCCCCACTCCTATCGCCACTACATGAATGCGCAACTCTTCAACCACATTAACATCGATATCCGCAACACCCATCTGCCGCACGGTCAGGCCGAAGACTTGAAGCTGGAGTGTCGGCGCTATGAAGCGCTGATGCAGGCCTGTGGCGGAGTGGACCTGCAGCTATTGGGTATCGGCCGCTCGGGCCATATCGGATTCAATGAGCCGCTCTCGGCACTGCAGTCGCGCACGCGCGACAAAGCGCTGACCCCCACCACGATTGAACAGAACGAAGGCTATTTTCCCACGCCGGCTGATATGCCCAGGTGTGGCATCACGATGGGCGTCGGCACCATCCTTGAAGCCCGCGATATCGTGATGCTCGTTACCGGCAGCAGCAAGGCCGCCGTCATAGCCAAGGCTGTTGAAGGGCCCATCACCTCCATGATCTCCGCCTCGGCCCTCCAGATGCATCCCCACTGTCGCACCATCGTCGACGAGGCAGCCGCGACGGATCTGACCCAGCAGGAATACTATCACTGGATCTTCGAAAACGAAGACGAGTGGCGAGCCTATCGGTAGCCGAAACAGGCTCCCTGCCGGCTTGTCCGGCAGGAGTTAAAGCTTAACAGCCATGGCTCCTGCCCTAATCTTTCCCCTTAATCTTTTGCCCTAATCTCCTCTGCAGCGGGGCCGATTAAGGTGAAAGATTAGGGTCCTACCTGCCGGTCCTGTCCGGCAGGGGCCATTACCCCGCCGCCTGCGTAAGCCGGTCGAAGCAGGCATCGGCACCAGGGTTGATGGTCTGCCGGGCAGGACCGGCATCAAACCAGGCTACCGCCTCGCGGATCCCTTCACGGAACGGTGTGTGGCATTCGAATCCGGGCACCGCCTGTTTGATCTTCGTGTTGTCGAACACGCCCGGCTCGGCTTTGTCGCCCTTGAGCTGCACGGCGAAGTCAGGATCCATTGCGGCAATCCTGTCCAAGGGCACTTTGATGATGGTCGGCGCGTCCACGCCCAGTGCGGCGGCGGTCTCGGCATAGATCCGGTTCCAGCTCAACGCTTCGTCGGAGGTGATGTGATAGGTCTCACCGATGGCGTTGTCGGCGCCAACCAGTCCGGCCAGCCCCACCGCAAAATCGGCTGTGGCAGTCAGGGTCCAGAGACTTTCACCATCCCCGTGCACAAAGACCGGCTTGCCCGCGCGCAGACGCGCCCCGAACGTGAAACCGGCGCTGCTGACCGGGTTCGGAATCCAGCGCGGCGAGTAGGTGTGGGAGGGCCGCACGATGGTGACCGGCAAACCTGTTTCGGCCCGGCAGGTCATGAGCCACTCCTCGCAGGCTTGCTTGTTCTGCGCATACGCTGAGAAAGGATTGCCCACCGGGGCCGCCTCGCTGATCGGTAGAATCGTGTGCGGCTTGGCATAGACCGTGGCCGAGCTGATGAAGATATACTGGCTGATCCCGGACCCAAAGGCCTCTACATCACGCGCCACATCGTCCGGCACAAACCCTAGAAAGTTGATCACCACATCCGGTTTGAACCCCCCGGCCGCAGAGGCGAGCGCCACGCTGTTGTGGCGGTCGCCCCGCAGATCCGCATAGCCCGCCGGCAGCGGATGATTACCCCGCGACAGCACCCCTACCGTGTGCCCCTGCCCGGCCAGAACCGCCGCGCAGTCCGTTGAAATATTTCCTGTCCCGCCGATAAATAGAATCTTCATGCGTCCAACCGTAATCCAAGCCCCGCCTGCCATCCAGTTCCTTTTACGTGGCTGGCCAATTGCCTCGAGTATCCCCGGGCCGTCCCGGCCCGAGGGCCGTGCGATGAGGGAACACGTCTCGGCCCGCGCTACTGCAAACCCAAGCGAATCAGCCAGCCACACTGTTCTGATAAAAAGATGACTAATACGGTAATCTTTATCTTGCGTTACTTGTCGGGCGGGTGTACAAGGGGAATGTGTCTAGTTTAGACACAACTAAAAAAGAGGAGACTAAGATGCACATAAAGCTATATGCAGCTGTGCTTTTGTTGGCTCTCACGGGAGTGGGATGCGACGAGAGTGCCGAGGTGAAGGACGGCTTCACCTTTAACCTGGACGATGACGTGAGTATCACCGTTCGGTTCTTGGCCGGTGGCTACCAGAGCGCGGCGAAGAGCGAGTGTAATGGTCAGTGGCCAATCGGATTCGACCTGCCATACACGGCCGAAGGCATGGAGGGGACACCGACCTGGTTCGTGGCCAATAACGATGAGTGTGGAAATGACGGCTTGGACCAGAGGACTGGTCGTATTATTGGCAAAGCCGCGTCCGGGGTGAGTGTCGTGGACAACACCATGGTCAGGCTGTGGGAGATGGACGACATCTACAACGGCATAGGGACGGTGGATCTGGTTGAAGAGGCCACCGGGAAGATCGTGCAGTTCAGGGTGGGTGACACCGTCTTCGTGGCCGAATAATGCAGGGAGATAAAATTATGAGAACAATAAAGACACTCTGTTTAGCACTGCTCGTGAGCGTGGTGGCCCTGCATGCCGGGGCGTTACATGCCGCAGAGAACGAAGGCGAAGGGGTTGCCCTGGCGGTCGGGATGAGGACGTGGTTTGCCACCTGGGAAGCCGGAGACGTGGATGTTGGGGAGGGAAGTTTACAGTCCCTCTACGTGCATCTGCTCTACCGTCGTCTCAGCGCATCACTGCTGTTGGGTGCCGGTGAAGGATGGTCGATTCCGTCCGGCGACGGGGACATAGCAGTCGATCAGCGACTCGACCTGCTGGTGTCGGTGGCCTATGAAGTCGCCAACATGGAGAATGTGGCCCTCTACGCCGGTGCGGCCTATCACTACTTCGGCTATGAGACCGATGGCGGTGAGGTCGACTACTTCGGTCCGGCGATCACGGGCTCGATCTATGTGCCGCTCATGGCGACCAGCGAGACCGCGTTGGATCTGCGTGTCAGCGGGTATTACTACCCGTGGCTGCTCTACAACGGCAAGTCGTTTGACCTGGCGACGGGCGATGAAGGCGCGTCGATCGAGAATGCAGATACGACCGGCTACCAGGCTGAGGCCGCGCTGGAGTTGACGCGCGGTGGCGCGTGGCAGGCGCAGTTGGGCTACCGTGCAATCGTCATCGAGGACGGCATGGATAGCGACACCAAGGCCCTCTTTGCGGCGGCGGGTGGGGATGTGACCTCGGAGGATCTGATCCACGGTGTCTTCGCGCAGCTCTCTGTCATGTGGTAGGTCTAGCCACCGAAACGGATGTTCCCCCGCTTGAGGACTACCTCGCGGGGGCGCTTCTCTCCAGACTCCAGGCGACAGGTGAACCGTTGGCCAACGTGTCCCCTGGCAGATAGCGACACGGTGATTTCCTCACCGGGACGACAGCGGATGCTGTGCACCGCCACATAGTCGTCCGCCGCTTCATCGCCCAGAATCACCTTGGTATGCTGAGCGTTGGCCCCTTTGACCTTGAGCTTGGCTTTGGCCGGCCGCGCCCGCACGATCAGGAGGGCGTCCTGAAGCACCGGCTTCAGCTGCACAAAGATGAATTGGCCATCCTGCTCCGGTAGGACCCCCTGCATCTCGCCGCAGCGCACCTGCTTGCCGGTCGCATCAAACACCGGCTTCTGTAGACGACCCGCCAACTCGGCCGCACTGAAAACGAGGTTGGTCGATTCGAGCTGGCGCGTGAACTGCTCGGCAAAGACACTTTCATCGGGGACCTGTTCGAGATTGCCGCTCGTCAGGACGTAGCGACTCGGCTTGCTTGAGAGCAGTCCATACCAGGCATACTCCTTATCCGTGAGGTCCACACGTTCGGTCGTCGCGCCACGCGTGGCCAGGGCGGCCCCGGCGTAGCAGGAATCGCTGATAAGCAAAACCTGTCGGGCTCTCGTCTTCTTCAGAAATTCGCGTACCTCTTTGTAGGCCAGCCACGTTGAAGCGTCATGCAGACTGCCGCCATAGGGAACCAGGTAGCCGCCCCGCGCGTCGCCCCGCTCAACCAACTTTCCATGGCCCGCAAAAAAGAACAATATCGCGTCATCCGCCGTGCTCTTACGCGACAGGTCGCTCAGTTTGCGGCGCAACGAGCGCAGCGAGGCCTTCTCTCCGTAGAGTTCGTCGATACGGTCAAATCCGTAGCTTTCGCGCAGAATATGAGCGATGCGTCGCGCATCCCGTTCCGGATAGACCAGGTCATTCCACTGGGCGTAGTCGTTGATCGCGACAATCACGGCATGGTAGCGCGGCAACGTTTTCTCGGGCTGAGCGCCCAATGCATACTTAATCTTCAGTCCACGCGTGCCTTCAGCCTGGCAGCATGTCGCGAGCATCAAGCCGCTCACACCCAGCGCCAGGCAAAGCGTGCCGGCTATCGTTGCATCTCGTCTCATAGTGCACCTCCGGTTCCTTTCAACGTCGCGTCGGAATAGAGCATATCGCCGCACCCACCATCCTGCAAGCATGCCCTTTTTGGCCTATACAGAGGGCTCTGCTGACGCCATACTGCCTGAAGATGGATCAAGGAAGGGGCGCTGACCAATGGGCATTCTGTTTCTAGTGCTGACGATTTTTGGATGGGTGACCCTGATCGCAGGCGGGATCATGCTGATCGTGGCCGCGTTTCGCGTGAGCGTTGTCTGGGGGATCTGTGTTCTGTTCCTGGGGCCGGCCGGTCTGGTCTTCCTGATCATGCACTGGGAAGAGGCCAAGAAGCCGTTCGGCGTTCAGATCCTCGGCTTGCTGCTCTTCGGAGCCAGTATGTTTCAGGCTATGGCCCGCGGCGCACCGCTGATGGAGCCGATGCTTCAGAAGATGGTCGATTCAGGCCTGCCTGAGCAGCAACTCGCGATGCTGGAGAAGATGGCCCCCGACATGGTTCCCCTCCCGACACCCGCCGCTGCGAAGAAGGCCAAACCCGCCGAACCGGTGCGCGTCAAAGGCAAGGATCCCAAAGATTTTGAGGGCGCCTCACTGGCCGAGGTCCGCGAGATATTGGGTCGGCCCAGGGGGGAGATGAAGAGCGGCGGCGAGATCTGCTTCCTGTATGACCGCTTTACCCTCTTTTCAGCTGACGGAGAGACCGTTTCACATGTCGAGGTCGAGGGCGGTGCACCATCTGGAGGCAGTAAGAAGCCCAAACGTAGAGCGGTAGCCCCCACGGGCGCCTCCGGCTCGGATACGGTACCGGAGGTCAGAAAAATAGCCAATGGCGGTCAACGGGTCGACCTCAAGAAGATCGTTGTACCCGGCAAGATAACCGTGGTCGATTTCTATGCGGATTGGTGTGGGCCTTGCCGGCGCATGGGACCCGAACTGGAGAAGATTGCGCGCACCGATCCCGATGTCAAGCTGGTCAAAATCGATGTCGTCAACTGGAACACCGACGTGATTAAACAGTTCGGCATCCGCAGCATTCCCAACGTGCATGTCTACGATCGCAACGGCACCGCCGTGGGCGCCCCGACCGCGGGTCTTACGGCGGTGAAACAGAACATTGGGCGAGCTCGCTGAGGTGCTCCGCCACGGCGGGCCAGTCATGGCAGCGCGTGATCTGCGCGGCCATCGCCTCGTGTGAGAACCCCAGCTCCCGGTTCCAGGGCCGGTCCAGGAGTGCAATCGGTATCGCGGTATGCTCAACCAGGAACTGCACCATGGCGGGGGCATCCTCCACCGCCATGCTGAACCCCATATCCTTAATGTCATGCGGTGAAAGTAGTTGCACATTTGGATGGTCTGCATGGTCGCGTGAATACTTGTCCACAAAGACGACCCGCTCATACGGTACGCGGTGCTGCTCGAGCCATTCGTGACAGACCGGTTCGGTTGCGGGCGGGCGACCGGTGACGATGATGGTGCGTACGCCGCGGGTCTGCCAGTTGTTGAGGACGTCGAGAACACCCGGCATCGGCGGCATGATCCGCAGCACACCGGGATCGTGTATCAGGGCCATGAGGGTGTCGTACTCTTGCGGAGTGAGGTGGAACGATTTTTCAAGATTGAAGAAGCGAATATCCTCAAAGGCGTAGCGGCGGCCGAACTCACGTTCGACCACGTCAATAAACGTGTGTGCGGTCTGACAGAGCACGTCATCGAAATCAATATATACGAGCGGCGTCTTCATCGGGGCTTGTCGTAGAAGGCTGCCAGATGGCGGGGCGCTACCCCCAGCCGGTAACCCCAAATGATGAGTTGATTGATCCCGGTGGTTCGCAGGGCGCCACGTCGGCTCCAGCGCCGGGCGGAGGTCACGGCCGCACGCGGCGTGAGTCGGATCCGGCCCTGCCGGCGCAGGCGGCAGACCAGTTCAAAATTCTCCATGAGCGGTATGATCGCGAAGCCTCCCATCGCGCGAAAACGGTCGCTGCGCATGAACAGGGCCTGGTCGCCGTATGGGAGGTCAGAGAGTCGTGCCCGCCAGCGGGTGCCCCACTCCACCACGCGCCAGGCGCGCCTCTGCCCGTCGAGGCGGAAACGGAATGCCCCTGCCGCCGTGCGGCGCAGCAGCGTGCGCTGCACATCGACTGCGTAGTGCGATGGCAGCATCGTGTCGGCATGCAGAAAAAGAAGCACATTGCCGGTCGCCGCCTGCGCACCCACGTTCATCTGGCAGGCGCGGTTGCGCGGGGCCGACAGCACACGTGCGCCCTTGCCATACGCAATCGTCCGTGTCTCGTCTTCACTGCCGCCATCCACCACGATGGTCTCGTGCGCGTCGGCGCGGACCCGGTCGAGTACCGCTCCGATAGAGTCGGCTTCATTGAGGGCTGGAATGATAACCGATAGGCGGAAGCCGCTGCTGTGATGTTCCGCGGTTCCACCGGCGGCTTCCCACACAGGCAGGTCTTCAGGACGATCCACGTCGTGCAGGACCGGCAGACGGGCAAAACCAAGATCGAGTTTCTGTGCGCGCGTCAAGGTCTGCTGAAGCACCTCTTTGCCGCCCCACGTGATACGCTCAAACAGCTCGGGTACCGGGTGCTTCAAGCCAATCAGGTAGTAGCCGCCATCCGCCGCGGGCCCCACCACCAACTCGTGGTTGTCCAGCAGCGCAAAGGCTTCGCCGATGATGGCCGGCGTCAGGTTGGGGCAGTCGGTGCCGATGATCACGACACGGTCATGCCGGACACACTGTGCGGCGAAGGCCCGTGCCATACGCTGACCCAAGTCCTGACCGATCTGGCGGCGGTAGCGCGGTCCCTGTCCCAGCCAGCGGCGAAAACGGCCCGGCCGTGCCCCGGTGCCATAGACGCAGAGATCAATCTCCTGCTCACAGGCCGCCTGGCGGGCCGTCAGTAGTGTATGGCCTGCCATGCGCCGGTGCAGCTCGGCCGCCCCGCGCCGTCCCAGGGCCGGAATCAGGCGCGTCTTGCTCCTGCCCCGGCGGGGATAGCGGGCCATAACAACCAGGCAATGCGATTTTGCCACCCGATGACCTCCTTCAGGCATCAATAAGCACCCGCTGCATACGATGGGAATCCATGCGCGTCAGAATTTCGTACGAAATCGTTCCTGCTGCTGCGGCCAGCTTCTCGGCGCTATTGGGTGCGGTGGGATCGTTCGACACCAACTCCACGCTGTCACCCACCATCGCGCCGGGGAGATCGGTCAGATCGACCGTAATCTGGTCCATCGATACCCGTCCCACCACCGGGGCCGCCACATCACCCACACGCACCATCCCGCGATTCGAGAGCGCACGCAGATAGCCATCACCGTAGCCGCCGGCCACCAGGCCGATCCGGCTGGCCCGCTCACAGCGGTGGGTCAACCCGTAGCCCACCCGTGTGCCACACTCCACCTCGTGAATCTGCATCAGTTGTGAGACCACCCGCAACGCCGGTTTCAGGTCAAGCCCGGGCGCCAGATGCGGTGCCGGCCGGTAGCCGTACACCATCAGACCCACACGCACCATATCCATCCGCCCCGCCGGAAGCGACACCGATGCCGCCGAGTTGTCACAGTGATGAATAACCTTACTGCTTAACCCAGAACGAGTTACAGCATTAGTAAATATATCCAACTGCTCTACCGTCGGTGCCGCATCCACTTCATCGGCTGAAGCAAAATGGGTAAAGACACCATCCAGGCGCAGCTCGGAGGTCTCGCCGATCAGGTCGAGTAGCGGTCGAACATGGTCCGCTGCAATCCCGCTGCGCGTCATACCTGTATCCATCTCGACATGAACCGCCGCCACCCGCGATGAGGCGATGGCGGCCAACTTGATCAGTTCAACATCGGCCGGATCGGTCACCGTCAGCGTTACGTCACTGCGCAGCAGTTCAGCGAGTCGATCAATCGCCTCCCCATCCACCCCGCACGAGCGCGCGCAGAAAAGCATCAGAAGCGGCCCCTCGTATCCCAGCTCGCGCAGACGCATCGCCTCATCGGCCGAGGCCACGCTCAGCCAGTCCGACTCCTCCGCGATAACCCGCCACAAGAGATCGATCCCGTGACCATAGGCGTTGTTCTTCACCACCGCACAGAACTTGACGCCAGGCCCCAGAAGCTCGCGCAGCGCCCGGATATTGTGCCGCACCGCCGCCGCCGACACCTCCGCTATCAAAACACGCTTCATAACATCAGCCTACTGGCTGCTCCCCTATGTTTCAACCGAGAAAGGTTGGTCTACCACGGAAAGCACGCATGGCAGTTGCGCGGGTTCTTCCCGCACCATGCTGTGCGGGAGCAGGCCGACTGTGTCCTTAGTAGTATTCGGAGTAGTTCACGACAAAGTCCACGGAGTAGTCTCTCGAGGTAGTCCACGACAATGTTCACGATACAGTTTCAGTGCCAACGCATCGGATATCTAGCCCCCGATAGAGCATCCACCTCGTGAACTTTGTTGTGAACTATCCCGTCCTAACTGATTCGTGAACTTTGTCGTGAACTGAACCGATCCAATGAGCACCATTTTCAGGTCCTCATACCATTCGTGCTGGCTACCCGCACATCTTCCGTGCTTTCCGTGGTGGTCCCCCTCCGCCCCACAATCACCATCAACACCGAGATATCCGCCGGCGTGATGCCCGGAATGCGGAGTGCCTGCCCGAGCGTTTCCGGTCGAATCCGATCCAGTTTCTCGCGCGCCTCCAGGCGCAACGGATCAATCGCCCGATAATCGATCCCATCCGGAATCGCGACATCCTCCATCCCGCGCCGCTTCGCGACCTCCTTCTGCTCGCGCTCGATATACCCCGCGTAGCGCGCCCAGATCTCCACCTGTTCCGCCACCACCGGATCCAGATCCGCCTGCCGTCCCTCCAACGCCGCGTAGGTCATGCCACGCTGACGGAGTGCATGCAGTAGCGTGCTTCCGCCATGGCGTGTGGTTTCGATCCGCTGCTTCTCCCTCTCTATATCTGATGCAAATCTCTCAGTCTCAACCACAAGCTCACTGTCGACGATTCCAAGTCGCACCGCATGCTCCCACAATCTGAAGCGCGCATTATCCTGGCGCAATAACAGCCGATGCTCCGCCCGCGAGGTAAACATCCGGTAAGGCTCATCCGTGCCCTTGGTCACCAGGTCGTCGATCAATACCCCGATGTACGCCTCATCCCGGCGCAACACAAATGGCGCTTCGCCTTGAACCTTCAAGGCGGCATTCACCCCCGCCATGAAGCCCTGGGCCGCCGCCTCCTCGTATCCCGTCGTGCCATTCACTTGCCCGGCGAGGAACAGCCCCTCGATCGATTTCGACTCCAGCGTGTGGGTGAGTTGGGTCGGATCAACGAAATCATACTCAATCGCGTAAGCCCACTCCACGATCACCGCTTCCTCTAAACCAGGGATCGACCGGACCATCTCCCGCTGCACATCGCGTGGCAGACTGTTTGATATTCCGTTTGGATAGACCAAGTCCGTGCTGCGTCCCTCCGGTTCCACAAAGACGTGGTGCTGCGGTTTGTCCGGGAATTTTACGATCTTATCCTCTACAGAGGGACAGTAGCGGACCCCCGTGCCTGATATCTGGCCGCCATAGAGTGAGCTACGATTCAGGTTCTCGCGGATAATTCGGTGCGTTTCCTCCGTTGTATGGCCCAAATGACAGGGCATTTGATCGCCCCCCGGTTGCCAAGGCATGAGTTCTGGCGGGAAATGCGAACATCCAACATCCAACATCCAACGCTCAACATCCAAGTCTGAGCTCACCGCTTGGGAGTTGGTTGTTGGTTGTTGGTTGTTGGGCGTTGATCCCGCGCAGCGGGTCTGGGTGTGGTCCACTCTAGGATTCCGATGTTCCACGTGGAACATTGAGAGGAGGTCTGCGTCGGTGGGGGGATGTTCCACGTGGAACATTGGGCTGAGTTTCTTGACGGTGCAGGAAAAGAACGGGGGCGGCTCAACACCGGGCTGAATCACCAAACGGTCATAATCTATACTATCTTTGTGGAGTCGTGGCGGGGTTCCGGTCTTAAGTCTGGCGGTTCTGAATCCCCGTGAGTGGAGATTCAGTCCTAGCTGGTTGGCTGCGGGAAGGTCGCCGCCCCCTCCGGGGGTGGTCTCTTCACCAATATGAATGGAACCGCGCAGTGAGGTCCCGGCGCATATAACCACACTTTTGGCCGGGATGTGCTGCCCATCCTTCATAATGACTGCGGTTACGGCGCTGTCCTGGATGTCAATATCGACAACATTCCCTTTGATTATCTCAAGGTGTCTTGTATTGGCGAGTACGGCGCACATGCGGCTGTTATAGGCCTGTTTGTCGCACTGGGCGCGATTGGCTTGTACGGCGGGTCCTTTGCGGGTATTCAGAACGCGGAACTGAATGCCGGTCATATCAGTGTTGCGTGCCATCTCGCCGCCGAGGGCATCAAGTTCGAAGACCAGATGCGATTTTGCAATGCCTCCGATAGAGGGATTGCATGGCATATTGGCGGCTTTGTCGGGCTGCATGGTGATCAGCGCGGTCTGCATACCCATACGTGCCGCGGCCAAGGCGGCTTCGCAGCCGGCATGTCCGGCGCCAACGATGATGATGTCATAGTTCATGGGATTAGGCCACCACGGAAGACACGGAAATCACGGAAAGGGAGGTTAGAGCACAAAGCGCTCTATCGTTGCTTTAGGGTATACTCCAAAGTTCACGAGGAATCCAACGCGTGTCTTGGACGCCTTAAGATAATTGATGATCTGTGCTCGGTGCTCGGGGGATACTGTCTTCGCGGCCTTCAGTTCGAGGATGATCTGTCCATAGCAGACCAGGTCAGGAATGTAGACCTGGTCCAGAACATCACCTTTATAGTACAGAGATAGCTGCTTCTGAGGTTCAAACGGAATATCGCATTTCTTTAGCTCTCGCTCCAGACACTCTTGATAGACAGATTCGAGAAACCCACAACCCATCTCCTTGTAGACCTCAAACACTGCGCCTCGAATAGCAAAGCTCTCTTTTTCAAATAGAAGTTTTCCCATTTCCGTGCCTTCCGTGTTTTCCGTGGTGGCTTGTTCCCCTACATCCTACTTTCCGATACAGAAGCGGCTGAAGATGGCGTCGAGGAGTTCGCTGGTGTAGGTGCGACCGGTGATGCTGCCGAGATGATCGAGCGCGCTGCGCAGGAGATCGGCGGCGGGAACGAGGAGGGCTTCATCTTCGCTGGCTAGCTGGCGTGCTTCGACCATACACGCTTGGGCTAGCTGCAGGAGTGTACGGTGACGCTCGGAGATCACGGCGTGGGGTGGGGTGTCCATCTGACCCAGGCGGGCAAAAAGTGCATCGCGAACACTCTTGACCCCGTCCTCGCTGGAGGCGCTGCAGGTGACGATTTCGTACCGGTGGTCAGGTGGCTCTGGAATTTCTTTCACTAGATCGACTTTACTCTGAACCAGGAGGGTGGTCTTGGGGGCAAGTCGAGACAGTGTCGTGTGCGCTTCTACGCTGACCGGTTGCGATGCATCGATAAGATAGAGCACCAGATCTGCCTGGTCTATACTAATGGACGCACGTGTAACCCCTTGTTGCTCAACGAGACACGATGTGTCACGTAGTCCGGCGGTGTCGATCAGGCGCATGGGGATGCCCCCCAGAATAAGGCTCTCTTCAATGGTGTCGCGGGTGGTGCCGGGCAGGTGGGTGACGATGGAGCGGTCGCGTCCGAGCAGACGGTTCATGAGGGTTGATTTGCCGACGTTGGGCTGACCGGCAATCACGACTCTTGCGCCGTCGCGCAGCAGGTGCCCTTCTTGCCAGGTGGCGAGCAGGAGCTGGATCTCCTCCTCGGCCGCCGCCAATTGGGCGTCGGTCTGGGTCAGTACGGAGGGGGGCAGCTCGCCTTCCTCGAAATCGAGCGAGGCCTCCAGATCGGCCACCGCGGCCATCAGATGATCGTAGAGGGCATTGAGCTGGGTGCTGAGCCGCCCCTCGAGCTGTTCGACCGCGGCGGCGGCGGCACGATCGGAGCGGGCGCGAATGAGATCGGCCACGGCTTCGGCCTGCACGAGATCGATGCGCCCATTCAGAAAAGCGCGTCGGGTGAACTCCCCGGGATCGGCTGGCCGGGCCCCGACCGCCAGCACGGTCTGCAGAATGCGCTGGGCCGCAGCCTGCCCTCCGTGACCCTGGATTTCTACCACGTCTTCACGCGTATAGCTATGCGGAGCGCGAAAGATGAGAACCACGGCCTCGTCGATCTCTTCCTCGCCATGAACGACGCGGCCATGCAGGAACGTGCCACCGGCCCGCTGTGAAGGGGGGGGGCCGCTGCAGCGCACTACGGAATCGGCGATGGCGAGGCTGTCGGGACCCGATAGACGCAGAATCGCGATGCCGGCCGGTCCGGGTGCGGTTGATATGGCGGCGATGGTGTCTTTGAATACAGTGGTCACGCCGCTAAAAATAGTCGGTATGGTATGGCTGGGGCAACTCTGAACTTGGAGTAGATCAGGCTAAAGCCGAATGGCACTTGGGTAAAGACTGCTTCGTATACATCTGAATATCCAATATCCAACAGCCGGAGCGAAGCGGAGACAGGCTTGAGCGAAGCGAAAGCAATGACCGAAGGGAATGGCAACGAACTCCCAATGTCCAAGTGAGCGTGCACAGTGAATGGGAGGCCTCGGGACTGACCATTCGCTAGCCGCACGCACTTGGTCATTGGATTTGAGTGTTGGATATTGGGTGTTCAATTCTTACCAGTTAACCGCCTTATCCAAGCGCCATTCCGGGTCTATAACCGCTTCAGCACCCAGTCGTACTCGAGGGCGAGGCTCTGGTCGATGCCGAGGGCGCGTAGGTCGGGCGGCAAGACGTCAAAGGTGTAGGTCTCTATCTCCAGATGCGTGGCATTGACGGCCTTGAGAGCCTTGAAGAAGGAGGGCGAAAGCTCGCCGGCGGTGGAGCCGAGTGCGCCGTAGCTTTTGAAATAGAGCGGCACGTGAAAATGGATCCGCCAGGCTTCATCCGCGTCGGGCGCGGTGGCCTTGAGTGCCACGTCGAGATCGGGATACGATTTCAGGGCGGCGTGGGCCGACGACCGGATCTTGACCTGGTGAAGGTAGACCGGATCAAGAAACGCCTGCAGCGCTTGGCGAGCATCGGCCGTGTGGCACATATGCAGCGCGGAGCTGATTTGAACTTTCGATATCAGGATGCCCGCATCGGCCAGGGCGTGAAGACTCTCCTCGAGCGACTCGAATTGGAGCGCGAGGTGACAGGTGTCGAAGCAGATGCCGAGGTGGCGCGCGATGAGATTGTGTGTGTTTAACGTACTGTCACCCAATAGCTGATCAAGATATGGGTGCCCGATTGTTTCGATTGGTCCGGCGAAAAAGGCGAGCACATCCGGCGTGGTCTGCAGGTAACAGTCGGGTTCGGGCTCGAGGCCGAGGGTGATGCGGCAGCCGCCTCCGGCTTCAATCGTAACCAGGTGGGCAACCACATCCATGAGGTGTTCGACCATAAGGCGAACATCGTCTTCGGTCTCAATCCAGGCACCGTATGAACCCGGTACGGTGCTGATGCTGACCGTCTCGCCCGCCCCGGCGAGCTGGGCCGCGATGTCGGCCACACGAAGGGTGTAGTCGCGCCGTTCCACGCTGCGCCAGTCGGGCTGGTAGACGTGCTCTTTGACGCGCTCCCCATGAAAGGTGCCGAAAGGAAAGGCGTTGATCGTGAACACATAGAGGTCATGCGCGTCAAGCAGGCCCTTGAGCTCGGCCACGGCCTCGGGCGTGGCGGCCTCGACAGCGGCATGTGATAGGCGGAGACCGAGTCCAAAGGCCCGGCCCGGTGCGGTGCGCTCGCGCAGCGGAACCACGTGGATCCGGATCGCCTCGAGCACGTCATCCCACGACTCGCCGGGATGGACGTTCATGCAGTAGGTCAGGTGTCGTGTGGTCTCGCCGTCAATCTTCATGCGAGTTCCTTCAGAGCCTGGATGCCCTGGATAATAATCTCGGGATCCATCTCGTTGATCTCGACCCCGCGGCCAATCGGACCCGGCAGCGTAACATGCAGCTCGCCACCAAGATGCTCACGGAAGTCAGCCAATCCACGCAACACGGTCAGGTCGCCGTCCGGCTCGCAGCGTTCAAGCAACGTGCTCCATATGGCCAGTCCGGCTGCCTTCATGGCGCGCACAATCGACTCAAACTCGCCGGATGATATCAGTCCGGTGGCCTGGGCATAGAAGGCGTCGAGGGCCACCCCAATCGCCACGGCACAACCATGGCTGAGTTCATAGCCGGACATCACCTCAAGGCGATGCGCACTCCAGTGACCGAAGTCGAGCGGACGTGAGGCCCCGAACTCGAAGGGATCTCCGCCCTCGCGGATGTGTTCGAGGTGGAGGATGGCTGAGCGGCGTACGACCTCCTCAATCACCTCGGCGTCACGCTGCCGCAGCGCCTCGGCGTGACGGCAGAGATAATCAAAGAAGGCGGCATCCTTGATCAGGGCCACCTTGAACGCCTCGCCGAGCCCGCCAATCCAGTAGCGGTCTTCCAGCGTGGTCAGGAAGGCGGGATCGATCAGGACCGCAAAAGGCGGCGCAAAGGTACCGGCAAAATTCTTGACGCCGTAGGCATCGATCCCGTTTTTGACCCCCACGCCGCTGTCATTCTGGGCCAGGACGGTGGTGGGGATGCGAATCTGCCTCAAGCCGCGGTGAACGAGTGTGGCGGCCAGGCCGATAATATCAAGCGCACTGCCGCCCCCGATCGCGAGCACGAAGCTCTGGCGGCAGAGGTGGTGGTCGGCAATGCTCTCCATAACCCGTTCAGCCGCCCGGCGACTGTTCTTGGCCCGTTCGCCGCCTTGGACCGTTTCTGGATCATGCACCAGATCGATGATCTCGGGATAGGCCGCGGCATAGGCGCGCAGCCGGTCGGCAATATCGGGCCACGCCTTCACCACACCGGAATCGACAAAGGCCTGCACACGGTGCCTGCGTCCCTCTTTTAATCGATCCAACGTGTTGGCCAGTAATGGGTTGTCTGGATTCAAGATGTCGCGCGCAAATTCGACGGGGTAGTTGTAGTCGACACTGATGCGCTGGTGGTAGGTATGCGAAGTGCTGCTCATGGTGTGGTCTCCAGCCAGTGTTTGAGATCGCGGGAGAGGTCCAGCAGGCTCTCTGGCCGCCCCTCCAGGATCGTCGAGGCCCATGCGACGTCACGCCCCGGGCCGATGCGTCCGTGGGTGCCACCCACACGATGGTCGTTCTGCGATACCGAGCCGGGGGGCCATCCGAAAAAAAGTTCGCAGGGATCGAAGCCGGGCTTGTTGTGAATATCAACGTGGGATGCGTAATCGGGTGCCTCACGGCGCTCATTCCACCAGCGATAGGAGAACCACTGGCCTTCGGCCGCGACGGCCACGAGGTCGCCGCCGTTCGAGCCCGTAGCGCTCTCGCGTACCTCCGCGATCCCGGGGGCCGCTTCCAGGGCCGCACGGGCGGCCAGGTGGTGCGCGGGGGAGGTGGTATAGATGTGCGCAATCTCGTGATCGACCATGGCAAAAGCGGGCGTGTGATAGAGATCAAGATAGGCCATCTGCTTGATCGGCCGCACGCTCAGGAGTCCGGCCTCGCGCAGGATACGATTGGGATAGACCGGTCCGCCCGGACAGTCGGCGATGGCGTAGTCGCCATAGACCAACACCTCGTAACCATGCTGGGCGGCGGCTTCAACCAGGAGCGAGAGCTGCGCGACGGTCTGTCGCCACGCCTTGGCGCAGCGTGGATCGGAGGGACCGTAGCGTTGCAGATCGTAGTCCAGGGCCGGCAGATAGGTCATCAACAGGTTGGGCGCGGCGGGGCAGGCCATCAGGTTGGCCACCGCCTCGGCGATCCATTGCGAGGATGCGGCAGAGGCGAGTGGCCCCCAGTAGCGCATCAGGTTGAAGGGGCGCTTGAGGGCCTTCTGCAGACGGGGATAGAGGCTCTCGGGGCGGCCGGCGCAATCCTGGATCATGCCGCCGTGGTGGCGGTGAATCGGTGCCGGCGAGAGCAGCCAATCGACCGATTCACCGAGGCTCTGCTGCCAGAAGAACATGCCCGCGCTGCCGCCCTGCGCGCGCAGGCCGTCCCAGATGCGTGGACCTTCGATCTGGGCCGCGGACTGTTCCCAGAAGAGCACCTTGCGCAGCCGTGGGTCAAACACGCCGTTCGAAAGCATGCCGTGCGCGTCGGGTAGCGTCGCGGTGCGCATGGTGGCCTGTACCGGGCAGGTCAGGGCGGGGAAGATCGATGCCGTGGGCTGGAACGAGAGTCCCGGCAGCTGCAGACCGTAGCGCTGCAGAAGCTCCCAGCTCAAAGCGGCCACCTGGACCACGACTATTTTCTGTTTAGGCATACTCTCTCAGCTCGCATAGAACCAGCGGCCCAGCCGACCGCTCAACGGCCACAACAGACACAGCACCACGCCGGTCGCTGTGCCAGCCGGAAACTGTACGAAACAGAGTGCCGCTTGCACCAGAAGCAAAAGCCGGATATAGCGGCCGATGGAGGACTGGACGATCTGCGGCGCGGGTGTGCCACGCAGGGCGCCTCCCAGCCGCAGGAGGCTGACACCTGCCACCGTGGCGGGCAGAAGCGACAGCCATCCCCATCCGTGCGAAACGACCAGGAGCAAGACCAGCAGTGCCACCCCGGCCACCAGGGGCCACCAGCGTCGGCCCCCCAGTGTGACGGCCTCGTGCTCCCGGTCGGCCAGCAGGGTCACCGCAGAAATATAGAGCGTCAGCAGTAGTGCGGCGGCCAGGACCATGCCGCCCGGCCGCCCGGTGCCGACTGCCGTCGCGCCGAGGAGCAGGCTCAAACCGCGGCAGAGGCCCATGGCCAGTGCGCCGGGTAGGGGGCTCCGTTTGAGCAGCAGGTTATAGAGCAGAATCATGCCGCTCAACGCCCCGGCCGTGGCGCCGCTGAGGGGATTCACCCTCCATGCCAGCCCCAGCGCCAGGACGATCAGGAGCAGGGAGGCTCCCAGCGCGTGGCCGCGCGCCACATGTCCCGACGGGAGGGGACGGTCGGGCCGCTGCCGGCGATCCTCCTTCAGGTCGCAGCAGTCGTTGATGATGAGGCCGGCGGTATAGAACGCGAGCGACGCCGCGCCAACCATCAGCGCAGGCGTCAGCCGCCCGCCGCCCTGTATGGCCAGGGCCAGACAGGCGCCTGCGAGGGGGTCGCCGGGCACGGTCAGCAGGTTGGGCAGGCGAATCAGCTGCAGCCAGGCGCGGAGGGTCGGGGTGGCAGGCACCGCATCACCTCTGGAAGATGTTGGGATCCACGGGCACCAGGTCGAGCTCAGGCTTCCAGTTGGCCGAGCCGCTGTAAAAGGCCATCGCGTTGTCGCAGACCAAGCGCTGAATCGAGGCCTCATCGTGTCCGTCGGCGGCCATAAACTCGACCACCTTCACCAGGCTGAGCGGGTCCGAGATGCCCCAGTCGGCGCTTCCGTTGACCACCATGCGTTCGCTTCCGAACTGGCGAATGATGTCGGATACGCGCGCGGGGGTGAGCTTGGAGATCGGGTAGACGGTCATCCCGCAATAGCATCCCGTCGCACGGCTGATGGCCATGGTCTCTTCGGTGTTGTGGTCGATCTCAACGCGGTCGGGATTGTGCTTCATCTCGCGCAGGATATCGGCGATGCGCTGGGTGCCCTTGAGCTTATCGATATGCGGCGTGTGGATGATGACGGGCATATCACGCTCGATGGCCATAGAGAGCTGGCGCACAAAAGCGTGCTCCTCGTTGGGGGTGTTGTTGTTGAAGCCAATCTCCCCGAGCGCCACACAGCGTTCATGGTCAAGATACTCGGCCAGACCGTCAATCACCTCATCGGCCAGGCCGCGGTCTTCGGCCTCCTTGGGATTCAGCGCCACGGCGGCAAAGTGGTCGATCCCGAAGCGGCGCGCCCGCACGGCTTCAAACTCAAGGATCAGCGCAAAGTAGTCGAAGAACGTACCGGCATAGCGCCGGTTCTGGCCCATCCAGAAAGAGGGCTCGACGCAGGCGCGGATGCCGGCAGCATACATGGCCTGATAATCGTCGGTGGTACGTGAGTACATGTGTATATGTGGTTCAATAATAGTCATGGTCATGTCCTGTTCATGTCTCTGTCTGTTCACAGTCGTCTTTATCAGCAGATATCCCTATAGTGGAACGTCTCATAAGGCCAGAATATTAGTCGCTTGACCCCCATCCATATTCTAACCGAGAGTGACCCCTTTGGCCCCAACCCCGCGAGAAGAGGAGACGACGATGACGACCGTGCGACCTGATCGGATCATGAACCTGGCGAATGCGTTTTACGACTCATGCGTCCTCTTTACGGCCTCGGATCTGGGCATCTTTAGACAGTTGGCCACGACGAGTCCGGCCGATGTAGCGGCGGTGGCGGCCGCGCTCGAACTGGATCCGCGCGCTACGCGTCTCCTCATGGATGCCTGCGTGGCGTTGGGCCTGCTGACCCAAGAGGGCGGGGCCTACTGCAATACGCCTGAAGCGGCAGCCTTTCTGGTTCCGGGTGCCGCGGGTGATTTAAGCGGTGCCATTCGGTACAACCGGGATGTCTACGCCGCCTGGGGCCAGCTGCCGGAGCTGGTTCGCAGCGGCCAGCCGGTCGAAGCACCCGCCATTCATCTGGGCGATGATCCGGCGCGGACGCGCGCCTTTGTGATGGCGATGCATGGCCGTGCCATGGGGATTGGGCGCATGGTGATACCGATGCTGCACCTTCCCGAGGCGGGACGCCTGCTCGATATCGGTGGCGGCTCGGGTGCCTATGCCATCCTCGCAGCGGAACACCGTGCGGGTCTCGCCTGCACGATGATGGATCTTCCCGGCGTGGTGGCGATCGCCGCCGAGCTGGTCGAGGCCGCCGGTCTGGCCGACCGGGTGACGTGCGTACCGGGTGATTACCACACGGCTGAGTTTCCCCCCGACAACGACGTCATCAACATCCTGGGCGTGCTCCACCAGGAAGCGCCGGAGGCGATTATCGATGTGTTCAAGCGCGCCTACGCCGCCCTCAAGCCGGGCGGGGTAATCAATGTGCTCGATATGATGACGGATGCCACCCGCTCTGAGCCGGCCTTTTCGGCCCTGTTTGCCGTCAACATGGCGCTGACCACAACGAACGGTTGGGTTTTCTCGGACGAGGATCTGGCGAGCTGGCTGGCTACGGCCGGATTTATCGATTTCGAATGCCGCCCGCTGCCCCCGCCCATGCCGCACTGGCTGGCGACGGCGCGTAAAGCGTGATCTAGTGGCCGCCCTTCTTGGCGCCTTTCTTGGCTGGCGCCTTCTTCTCCGGCTGCTTCCAAATCGTCAACTGGTCGATCAGAGCCGCGGCCTCCAGGTACTGGTCCATCTCGGCGGTGTACTCGCTCAGACGCTGCTCGTAGGTCGTCGTCTTGCGCTTGCGCTTCTCGAGGTCGTCGATCTTCTTCTGGGTCATGTCGACCTTCTTCTTGAACTTCGCGGCGTCGCGCAAGAAGGGCAGCTTGACCCGTTCGGCTTCCTTCTTCAGGTTAGCGACGGCTTTGTCGAGTGTCTGCCGGGTTCTCTTCACCATGGATTCCTGGGCCGCCCCCCATCGCTTTTTGGGGTCCTGCTCCATGGCGGCCTTCAGCGCGTCGAGTGTGGCCAGGTCAGCTTCGCAGTCTTTGATTGTGAAGCGTGCTTCGACGAGCCTGGGATTCTTCTTGAGCACCTTTGACGCCACTGAAGCTTTGGCAGGCAGACCCAGCTGGGTCAGCTCACTCGGCATATTGGCACCGCGGTAAAAGGCCTTATCCAGGGCCTTGAGCGTGCTGAGTTGTGCTCCCTGCGCATAGGCCTCGCTGTAGAGTTCCTCCAGCCGCTTGTCGACCAGGGGATCCTCCTTGGCGCCCTGCTTCTCGGAGAGCTTCATGGCACGATCCCTGAGAGCCATCTCCTTCTTCAGGATCGGCGCGCGCGCCCGCTCGTAGGCCCTCTCAAACTTAATCTTTTCGCTGTCGATCTTACTCAGAAGGCTGGGCAACTTGCTCCGCGCCCGTTTGCGCTCCCTCGTTCCGAAGACGGTGGCGCAGTGATGCGCCTCAGCGTAGAGATCGCGTAGTTTGAACCAGGAGAGCAGCAAGGCCTTGTGCGTCTTTTCAAGCGTTTTGATATACGCGTGGTGCTGGACGTCGATGCCCTCGAAGCGTGGATCGGACACCGGCTTCTGCGCGGCCGCATCCTTGCCGGCCGCAGGTGGGGCGGCGGCCTGTGCCGCCTTGAGGGCGCAGGATCCGTTGAACGTAAGGAAACAGAGCGTCGCGATCCATAGGCATGACCATTTCATAAAGTACTACTTTCCAATACTTTGCCAGCAGTTCTCATTATGGCATTGACCCCGGCGACCTTGTGTCGCCGGTGAGCAAGATCTTGAAGAAAAGCACGCTTTTCGCGGGGATCTTATGCTCCTGCCGCGCAAGGCGGCAGGGGACACCACATAATGAGAATCGCTGATACGTTGCACCTACTAATACCGGTCCTCGTGTGCGAGGGCCTTTTCGACGGCATCGCCCTGTTCCGCCAGGCACATCAGCGATTTGGCCAAGTCTTCGGGGTCGCACGTGGCGCGCAGGTAGGAGTCCACCATGGCGAAACACTGCTTGCCATCCAGCTCGGCCAGGGCGATGGAGCCGTAAGGAATCGCCATGTTCAACTTCAGCGCCCACTCATAGCGCGGCACCTCGGCATCGCCGCAAGGGGTGCAGAGCTGGACCATGGGTTGGTCATCGCTGTCCCGCTTCGAGAAGTCGATCCAGACCTGCTGCCTGCGATCCTCGGGCAGGGCAACGGTCAGGGCAAACGCCTCGCCTTCGCCGCTGACCGTCACGGGCAGCCCCTCGATGGCGGCCGCCAGGAGGGCTTCATCCGAGAGCACGCCATCCGTGGCAGAGGCACGCACGTCGGGATCCTCGAGCATCCAGTTCCGCCAGGCTTTGACGTCGCTACCGAAATCTGTGCCGCTGATAGCGCAGAGCGCGTTGTGCACATCGACCGTGTTCTTGCCGCGTTCGAGTACGCCCACGAGCGGGCCGATAGCGCGCTCGTTGCCGACCTCGGCCAGGATCCGGATGGCCGACCAGCGTACCGCCTCGCTACGGTCGTGCAGCAGGGGCAGCACGGTTTCGATACATCCCTCGCCCTCGTCGACGGCCGCCTCAATCATCCGGGCGCGCGTTTCAAAATTACGCAGACCGCGCCGTAGATTGTCCTGTTCCATACTCATAGTGGTGGACCGTTCTTACTTCAGTTTGGTGGCAATATGAGCGGTCTCTTCGGCGTCGAGCGCCTCGGCAAAGCTGCCATCAATCTCGCTCAGTACCTTCTTTACGCTCGCGCCGTCGGTGGCATGACGCAGCTGGGTTACTTCGTCCGGCATGAGATCGACCTTCTTGCCGTCTTCCTTGATGATTGAGCAAATCCCTGTCTCGGGGCACAACTGAATGTTTAGCTTGTCCATGTTTCACTCTCCTTCTATTGCGGTGTGAGTCTGAACCCCACACCGTCGATTGATCGTTGCAATATCGGTAGTGTGCGCGTTGCATCGACCTCCGTAAAGCGAAACTCGCGCCGGATCGGGTACGATTTTCGCTGCCCATCGAAATGGGCGCGCCGTTCGGCCGCCCCGCCTGCCGGCACCGCCCGCATACGCGCATCATCGGCCTCGATATCATAGACGGCATGCACCAGCTCCCACAGGGCGGCTTCCGGGTCGAGGTCGGGCGTTGCGGTCAAGCGGGGAACCAGCGGCGGCGGTAGAATGGCGTCAGGGGACCACGTGGCTTCCACACCGAGAAAGCGGCAGGCCGCACGGTACACCATGACTGTCCCCATGTATTTCCCCTCGTACGAGTGGCCGGCAATGTGGGGCGAGGCGATGAAGACGCGTTCAAGCAGGTCGCTGCGAAAGTCCGGTTCGCCCTCCCAGGTATCCATGATGGCATGCGCCACGATGCTGCGGTCCATCGCTCGCAGAAGGGCATCTGTATCCGCAATGGGTCCCCGTGCGGCATTGATAAAGATGGCGCCGGGCTTGAGCTGTTCAAAGAAGGCCTCATCGGCCAGGTGCACGGTCGCGTCCACCCCCTCATCCGTCAGCGGCGTGTGCAGCGTGACGATATCGGATTGGGCCAGCAGTTCGGGAAGCGCCGTCCAGGAATTGCCGACTGCCGATTGCCGATTGCCGATTGGGGGCGCGCTATCGCCGTTGCGTTCGCGGGGTGGGTCATTGGCCAGGACCCGCATGCCCAGCGCATGCGCCTTTTCGACCACGCGCGTGCCGACGTTGCCGACCCCGATCACCCCGATGGTCTTGCCTGCGAGTGTGATGCCGTGCTGCTGGCCGAGGCAGAGCAGGGCGGCCGTGAGATACTCCGACACGCTGTTGGCGTTGCAGCCGGCGGCGGAGCACCAGGGGATGCCGCGCGCCGCGAGATAGGGTTGATCGATGTGATCGGTCCCGATTGTGGCGGTGCCGTAAAACCGCACGCGACTGCCCTCAAGCAGCTCACGTGTGATCGGCGTGGTGGTGCGCGTCAGCAGCAGGTCGGCATCACGCACGTCCGCCGCCCTGATGGCGCGTCCCTCCAGCAAGGTCACATCGCCCAGCGTCCCGAACGCCTCCGCCGCAAACGGCATATTCTTAACCGCAACAATTTTCATACCACCTCATGCAGATCATAACCACGGATGACACGGATGTAACGGATGGCGCCTGTCGGCGCCGGGAGGATCGATCCACTCCCCGGGCCCGACGCAGTCGGGACCATCCGTGTGCATCCGTGCAATCCGTGGTCACGCTCCCATTCTTCTAGCTCAGAAACAGATCTCCACCACCTCGCCAAAGGTGGATACATAATGTGGCGTGATGCCTTTGCGGATATGGGCGGGCAGCTCCTCGAAGTCCGGGCGGTTGGCTTCGGGGAAGACGAGCCGACGGATCCCGGCGCGCTTGGCGGCAATGGTCTTCTCCTTCAGGCCGCCGATCGGCATGACGCGGCCGGTCAGGGAGAGTTCACCGGTCATGGCAAACCCCTTGCGGATACGCTTGCCGGTGGCCAGCGAGTAGAGCGCCGAGGCCATCGTGATTCCGGCCGAGGGACCATCCTTGGGCGTGGCGCCAGCCGGCACATGCAGGTGAATGAACTGGTGGTGCAGCACGGCCATCGCTTTTTCATCCTCGCTCAGGAAGCCGCGTATATAGGTATAGGCGATCTCGGATGATTCCACCATGACGTTGCCCAGCTGCCCGGTCTGCTTGAAGCCGGGCTTGCCGGTGTTGACGCGCGTGGCCTCGATGGCAAGCGTGTCGCCGCCCATACTGGTCCAGGCCAGGCCGATCACCACGCCCACGCTGGGGTGTTTGAAGAAGTCATCGTCGCGGAATAGCGGCTTGCCCAGCAGCGGCTCGACATCCGCGGCATCAATCGTGATCTTCTCGTCGTGCCCCTCGACGATGCGCTTAACCGATTTGCGGACGATGCGCTTGATGTGTTTTTCGACGCCGCGCACGCCCGGTTCACGTGCATAGCCATCAATAATGCGCCGCAGTCCACGCATCGTGATGCCCAGCTGCGTCCGTTTCACGCCGTGGGCCTTGAGCTGCTTGGGCAGCAGGTAGCGCCGCGCGATTTGGAGTTTCTCCTCCAGGATATACCCTGACAGCTTGATGATCTCCACGCGGTCGAGTAGCGGACGCGGAATAGTGTCGAGCTGGTTGGCCGTGCAGATAAAGAAGACGTTGGACAGATCAAACCGCACATCCAGGTAGTGATCCAGAAACTCTCTATTCTGTTCGGGATCAAGCACTTCCAGCAGGGCTGAAGCCGGATCCCCACGGTAGCTCTGCCCGATCTTATCGATCTCGTCGAGCATGATCACCGGGTTGGCGCTCTTGCAGGTCTTCATAGCCTGGATGAACTTGCCGGGCAGTGCCCCGATATAGGTGCGCCGGTGCCCCTTGATCTCGGCCTCGTCCTGGATGCCGCCCAGGGAGAAGCGGTAGAAGTTGCGGCCGATACTGCGCGCGATGGACTTACCGATTGAGGTCTTGCCTACCCCGGGTGGGCCCACAAAGCAGAGGATCGACCCGGCGACGTTGCCTTTCATGATGCCCACCGAGAGAAACTCCAGGATGCGATCCTTGACGTCTTCGAGTCCGTAGTGATCCCGGTTCAGGATCCGTGTGGCTTTGGTCACATCGTAACGGTCCTGGGTGAAGACGCCCCATGGCAGCACCGTGAGCCAGTCGAGGTAGGAGCGCGAGACATTGAATTCGGGTGAGGTGGGCTCGATCAGCTTGATCTTGTTCAGCTCCTCGTCGATCCGTTCGCGCGCTTCATCGGTCAGGGTCAACTTCTTGATGCGCTTCTCGAAGCGTTCGGCCTCGGCCTCTTTGCCCTCCTTCTCGAGTCCGAGCTCCTTCTTAATCGCCTTGAGCTGCTCACGCAGGAAGAACTCGCGCTGCTGTGTGGTCAGCTTCTCTTCGATCTGTTTGCTGATCTTGACCTGCAACTTGGAGATATCAATCTCCTTGGTCAACAGCATCAGCACCTTGCCCAGGCGGGTGCGGATCCGGGTGGCGGCGAGTACCTCCTGCAACTCACGCGGCTCCGAGCTGGTCATGGCTGCCGCAAAGTCGGCCAGGCGGCCCGGTTCGTTGATGGGCGACTGCGCCATCAACAGGGCCATCTCTTCGCGGTGCAACGGGTTGAGCTGCATCAGTTCTTTGAGGCCCTTGACGACCGCCAGCGAATAGGCTTTCAGCTCGTCGTTACGCGCCATCTCGGTTTCGAAAACGTAGTCGACCGAGGCTATGATATGGGGGGACTCCTGCACGATGTCGCTGATGCGGAATCGCTCGAGGGCGCCCAGCAGCAACTGGATCGGTCCCTTGGACATCGGTTGTTGTAGATCCAGGATCTCGGCCACCACGCCGACGCGATAGAGGTCGGATCCCTTCGCCGGCGCCTCCTCGCCACTGCCGTTGGTGGATTTGCGCAGGACCAGCCCGACAAACTTCCTGTCAGCTTTGGCGGCGTCGACCAGCATATCGCGCAGCGGATCGTTATCCACGATCATCGGCACCTGCATCTTGGGAAAGAGCGGCCGGTGATTGAGGGGAATGATCGGCAGTTTGTCCGGCAGCATCTCGCGCGCCAATACGAGATCGGTCTCAGCGGACGCCTCCGTCTCCACATCCGGGATCAACTCGACATCAATCGATGGCTCGTCCGCCTCGACAGGCTTCTTCTTTTTCTTCGCCATATGACTGCTCCTCGCACCAAATAATTCTTGAGTATGTGGCTGGTCGTCTGCGCCTAAAGGGTCGTTGCGGTCTGGGTCCCGTCTGTGGCGGTGAAGATGCCCTGGCCGCGTATCTCGTCATCCTTGAACTCACCCTCGTAGCGACTGCCGTCGGGGTAGGTGATGCTGCCCGTGCCGTGCATCTTGTCCTTCACGAAGGTGCCCTTGTAGCGGGTGCCGTCGGCGAACGTGAGGTCCCCATTGCCGTGCATCAACCTGCGGGATACATCACCTCGATAGACTGAGCCGTCGGCAAAGGTCTTCTTGCCGTTTTTGCCGTGTGGGTTGTGGCCGTCAAATGTGCCTTCATACGTGTCGCCATTGGCCCAGGTGTATGTCCCTTTATAGTGGTGGTTATTACGAAACTCACCTACGTACGTATCGCCGTTGACATAGGTGCGTGTGCCCGGTCCGAACGCCAGGCAGTCGCGACAACTGGCTGTGATCGTGAACATGCCTTTGACCTCCTGGACCGCGGGGCCCTCGCCCTTGTCGTTCACGAAAGTGCCGGTATAGATGACGACTGTATCCGTGTTCATATGGCGGAACGGCCGGGTCAATACGCCCTCTCCATGCCGTTGGCCATCCTTGAAGTCGCCCTCGTAGCATGAGGTGCCGTCGGCATATGACAATCTTCCCTTGCCGTGCATCTGGCCGTTGTGGACCTGACCGTTGTAGACATCGCGGTTGGCAAACGTGATGACGCCCCGACCCTCAGGCACGCCGTCGACGGCCGGTCCTTTATAGCTGGTGCCATCCGGGAACGTTATGACGTGGGGGGTCACAAGACAACCGGCGAGGAGCAGGGGGGTGAGTAAGGTGGCGGCGGCCATAGCGACATGTTTCATAGCAGTGTCTTTCAGTTGGCAATTCAACTACGCATCCTTCAGGGCTTGCGGGAAAGCAGGCACGGCACCCTCGTGTGAACATACGAAGGTCGCCACGCGATTGGCATGGTCGTTGATGGCGGCCAGCGGTCTGCCGGTCAGCAATCCCACACAGAGTGCCGCCGTAAATGAATCCCCGGCGCCCACGCTGTCGATCGCCTTGCCGGGACAGCCCGGATGCTCAGCCGTCTCATCGGGCCCCACCAGCAGGCTGCCGTCAGGGCCGCGCGTATAGGCGATCAGGTTCAGATCAAAGCGGGCCAGCAGACCGTGCAGCTGCGCCTCCACCGCACCGGACACACCAAACAGTTCCGCCAGCACCGGCAGCTCCTCGTCACTCAGCTTCAGAACGTTCGCGTGCCCCAACGACGCCTCGATGATCGCCTTGGAATAGAACGCCTGCCGCAGGTTGACATCAAAGATCTTCAGCGCCTCCGCCCGCATGCCGCTCAGGAAGGCGTGAATCGTCTCATACGACACGGTATGGCGCTGGCAGAGCGAACCAAAACAGACCGCATCCGCTTGCGGCGCCAGCGCGTCGAGCGCCGGCGTCATGCGGATCATATCCCAGGCGACTCCCTCGCAGATCTCGTAGGAGGGTTTCGCATGCGCATCGAGCGTCACCTGCACCGTGCCGGTCGGATGCGTCGCATCCTCGGCGATGTAGCTCTGGTCAACGTTGAGGTCCGTCAAGCGCCCCCGCAGCTCGTCGCCAAGGTTGTCCCGGCCAATGCAGCTTACCGGATAGGCCTCGGCACCAAGCTGGCCACAATGGCAGGCAAAGTTAACCGGGGCGCCCCCCATACGCTTCCCCTGCGGAAAGACATCCCAAAGCAACTCCCCTATGCCGACCACAATCTGGTTCATCACATCACCCATTCCACTGAAGCGTGCCCAATGCCCTGACGGGCAGCACAACTGCAGCACTATAACCCGACATACACATACCGTTCAATCTCTACTGCAGAACGCGAATCTTCCGCTCTGGGGTAAAGATCATCAAACACTTGGCATGAAGAGTTTAGGGAAGTAATCCTCCAATACATCACTTGGAAAACCTAAGTAGACGGGGCTTCGTGGGCCGTCTGAGGCCAGTAGACCTCGGCCTAAAGCGGTCTGGAGCAGTTCCCTGGCGATGGTTTCTCCATATCCCGTGAGCCGAGTCGCTTCGCCTCTCGCATACTCTCCTTCATGCAGGGCTTCAAGTAGCAGATAGACCCCTTGGGCGTTATGCTTTCCAAATACGTCATTCCGATAAACATAGTTCTCAATCCGGTGTTTCAAGGAACTGTACTCCAGAACAGATGTCATGAACGACATCTGGTCAAGGATTGTCTGCAGGAAGAACTCACAGAACTTGCCAAGATAGTCCGAAGACAGGTTTCCTCGTCCGTCATAGTCGTTCTTTCTTGTTTGGTCGGCTACATTGAGATGCCGGTAGTAATCATCCCTACTTCTTGCAAGGCCCCTTGCAAGCGTCCAAAGCCCGTACCCACCAAGACCACATTGTATCAAGGACGCATGAGAGAGTAGTCGGGCTACTCGTCCGTTTCCATCTCCGAACGGATGAATCCAAAGGAACCGCTGGTGAGAGGCCGCTATAGCTACAAGTTTGCGGGTTGAAAGGATGCGTTCACTCCCATAAAAGGATTCAAACCGCCCCATGAAATTCTCAAGGCAGGGGTAATCTGGGGGTACGTGATAGTGCACATTTACATTGTAGCTTCTGAATTCCCCCGGGATCAGAGGGTATTCTCTATCCTTACTGTCCTTAACGACCCTTAGCTCCTTAGGAAGGCGATTGTAGAATTCCCTATGTACCATCTTTATGAAGTCAGAAGAAAACGTGTCTGTTTCCGGCTCATCTCTTAGAAGGGTCTTGAGATGCTCTTCTGTCTCAATATGGGCGACCCCCAGTTGCTGTAACGCCCTCTTCTTTGGGTCATGATCGAAGTCCTTCCTGAGTGCTTTCTCGACCTCAAGCGGACTTGTCTTGTGCCCTTCTATGAGATTGGAATAGTAGCTGTTCATCTGTTGAACAATCTTCTCGATGCCCTCCCTTGTCTTCTGAGGCATACCAGATCCTGATAAACGGCCCGCTTCGAACCTAATTCCCTCTGTCAGATCAGCAAGAGACCTTCTACTGCCATCAGGAAGCAATGGTTCCATTGAAGAAATGTTCCTCCAAATGGCGTATTCTTCTGTTTCTTGAGGTTCCATTCGAGGCTCCTTCTGAGGGTTGATAACCATCGTAATACCATTAAATAAGGATGGTTGCAAAGATGTTATATGGATGGATGGGTATTATTCCGAGGGTTTCTCTGTGGTTTATCCACTACACTCAAACATGCTTCTGCCGGCGGCAGAAGTATGTTTGAGTGTAGTGGTACTACCATCGCATAAAACCTCAGCCTGTCAAGAATAAATATAAGCATGTAACGGCTAGTGAGGTGTAGGTTCAGAGGGGCAGGAGCTGGCATGCACAGGCACAGACGATATGCCGTGTATCGGATCGGGAACCCCTTGCCCAGGAAGGCTATGTGCACAGCATGGCACAAGATGGCCTTGAGGGTCGGAATAAGGAAAATGGCTCCGGCGGTAGGGCTCGAACCTACAACCTAATGGTTAACAGCCATCCGCTCTACCATTGAGCTACGCCGGAACACTTCGAATGGGCGCATAAGATAGCATCTGCTCGTGGGATGTCAATACGACAATCCGTCCTTGTGGCTATGTGTCCGTGAGGCGTAGACTAGGGCCGTTGGAGGAGGATGTTATGATACTGGTTGTTGATGATGATCCGGGGATTGTGGACTTGCTCACCCGTGCGCTGAGCCAGCATGGCTATCGCGTCGAAACCGCCCATGACGGCGCGGATGCCTACTCCCATTTGCGATCCTCCGACTGCAAATGCATTTTGCTCGATATGAACATGCCACGCATCAATGGCGTGGAACTGCTGATGCTGATGCAGGCCGAGGATATTCACATCCCCACGATCGTCATGGCCGGCTTCTCTGACTATGAAGAAGATGAGATGAAACAGTTCGATAACGTGACCACGTTGATCCAGAAACCGTTCGAGCTGGACGCGATCCTCAAGGCTGTCAAACAGTATGCCATGCCGCCTTCAACGGTGTAAACGGCTCCCACGGCGACCCGTAGGGGCTCTCACAAACGATTCAAAGGAGACCCTCTATGAGCGCAGAACAGATCCGGGCCGCTATTCGCGACGTTCCTGATTTTCCGAAGCCGGGCATCATCTTCAAGGACATTACCCCCATCCTGAGTGACCCGACCCTCTTCAAAGCCACGATCGATATCCTGACCGAACAGGTCCGCGCGGCCGCGGTTACGAAGCTGGCGGCGATCGATGCGCGCGGGTTCCTCTTTGCCGGGGCCATCGCGGATCGCCTCGATATCGGCATGGTCCCGATCCGCAAACAGGGCAAGCTGCCCTATCAGACCTATGAGCAGAGCTATGACCTGGAATATGGCACCGCCACGCTGGCCGTCCACCGGGACGCCTTCGAAGCGGGCGAACGCGTGGCGGTTATCGATGATCTTCTCGCCACGGGCGGTACTGCCCTTGCCACGGCCCAGCTGATCGAGCAGTGTGGCGCCTCGGTCGCCACGATGCTCTTTGTCGTCGAGTTGGCTTTTCTCAACGGCCGCGACAAGCTGCCCGGCTACACGGTCTTTGCACCGGTGGTCTACTAGAGCGAATCAACACTATCGCTTTGCTACCGTTTTTGAGACAATAGGGCCGTGATTTCAAAGGGCAGAGTTTGGTTTGGACTGGGACTGACGCTGGCCGTGCTTCTCCTTCTGGTGGCACGGCGCCAGCCACCTGTGCCCCGCCCCGGCTCTGCGGCCCGCCCGCCCACAACGCCTCTCATCACGCCGCGCCGCGCGTCTGCTCCCGCTACGCCGCGCCGGCCGGCCGCCCCCGCCATGCCGGTCACGCCGCTGTCCCCGCCCACTTATGCCGGGGCCGATGTGCTGGCGCAGGAAGAGACCCCGCCGGACGCGGAAGGGATCTCGCACCGTACGCGCCTGCTCAGGACCGGGGGTAAATATCCCTACATCCGTGAAGAAACCACGCGCCGGACGGATGCAACTTCCGGAGAGACCGTCACCGTGTGGCGCGTCGCCATGGTGGCCGATCATATCATGCTGCGACTCCATCCGGATGCCTCGTCGGCGGAGCTGGAGACACTCAATGCGCGATATGGGGGCACGATCCGCCGCCGCCTGAAACGGCCCGGCCACTACCTGGTGGCCTTTGACGTCTTTGATCTGCACACGGTGCCTGCCCGCGTGGCCGACTACCGCGCCGCGCCGGCGATTGCCGATGTAGCCGAGCCCGACTACCTGGTCGCGCCAGCCGACACCGTGCCGGACGATCCCCGTTACGACGACCTGTGGGGCATCAAGAAGGTGAACTGTCCTGCCGCCTGGGACATTGAAACCGGAAACGGCGCTATCGTGGTGGGCATGATCGATTCGGGCGTCAACTATAACCACGAGGATCTCGCGGGCAATATATGGACCAATCCGAATGAAACGCCGACCAACGGGATTGATGACGATGCCAATGGCTATATCGATGACGTGCATGGATGGGATTTCGGCGATGACGATAACAACCCGATCGACATCAATTCAGGCCACGGCACGCACACGGCCGGTACTGTAGCCGCGATCGGCAACAACAGCACCGGGGTCGTCGGTGTCTCATGGAGTTCCAGGCTGATGGTGCTCAAGATGTTCGGCGACAGCGGGAGTGGCGCGACAAGTGATGCCATCGATGCCCTCGAGTATGCGCGCGTCATGCGTACCAACGGGGTGCCGGTCCGGCTCACCAGCAACAGCTGGGGCGGCGGCGGATACTCCCTGCTGCTCAAGGAGACGATTGAGGCCACCGGCGAGGCCGGCATGCTGTTCGTGGCGGCCGCTGGCAACTTCGGCTGGAACAACGACACCCAGCCCTTCTATCCGGCCACGTACGATTCGAGCAATATCCTCTCCGTGGCCGCGACGGTCAGTTCGGATGCTCTGGCTTACTTCTCGCACTTCGGCGTGCGGACGGTCGACATCGGCGCGCCCGGAACCAGCATCCTGAGCACCTATAAGGGCACCAACAACAGCACCTACTACAGTGACAGCGGCACCTCAATGGCCTGCCCCCATGTCGCGGGGGCCTGTGCCCTGCTCTGGGAGGCCTATCCGGAGGCGACCTGGGAGCAGGTGCGCAGCTACATCATGGCTGGCGTGGCAACCAACGCCGTGCTCGCAGGCAAGATCGTTAGCGGCGGGCGTCTGGATGTCGCGGGCGCGCTGCACAGCATCCCCCCGGCGATCGCGCACACCCCGCTCGTGAATACAACCAATACCGAGGACGATCACCGCTTTGATGCCACCGTCACACCGGTCAATCTTCTCACGCCGGATAGCCCGCGCCTGCTCTGGAATACGAATGGCTCGACCACGGTCCATACCACCAACGTCATGGTCCGTCTCACCAATGATCTGTATGAGGCCACACTGCCGGTTCAGCCATTGGGCACACGCGTCCATTACTACATCGAGGCCACCACCATCGGCGGGGTGAGTATGACCACCCCAAGCGTCGCCCCGCTCGAGCAGCACGCGTTCGAGGTCGTGCAGTCAGAGATGCTCTGGGTCTCGGGGGCGCCGTCCGATCTCGGCACGGCCACCCCGGCGTACGGCATGCACGACATCCCGTCAGGTATCGCCGTGCAGGCGTCGGCCGATCGCCTGGCCAACATCACGCCGCAACACCGCTATGAATGCAGCGGGTGGCATGCGATCGGCAGCGCGCCCTCGATCGGTCACACCAATGCGGTCACGTTCGTCCTGGATGACATGACGGCGTTGGAGTGGCAGTGGCAGTCGCAATACAGCCTGGCGCAATCCTCCTCGCCGACCGGCCTGGTGGCGGATGTCTCCTGGTGGGAGGCGGGAGCGACCGGCTTGACCGTGACGGCTATGGATCCAGTCATGGTCAATACCACCGCACAGCGGTTTGTCGAATGGCAGATGGATGGCCTGCGCTGGCCGGATGGCACCAATACAGCCCTCAACCCGGCCACCCACATCGGTATGGCCACCGCGCGGCAGGCGGTCGCAATCTATATTCCGGCCAGCGAGGATAGTGATAGCGATACGCTGCCTGACTGGTGGGAACGTCGCTACTTTGGATCGCTAACCCCGACGATCGCCGATGACCGTGATGGCGACGGGTTCCGCAATGATGAGGAGCTGGCTGATGGTACCGATCCGCGCGATAGCGCATCCTATCCGGCCCCCCCCCTGATCACACTCACGCCCCTGGCCGATCCGCAGGACCGGCCGGCCCCGTGGTCCGTCTCCGCCGTGGTCACCGACAACTTCAGCGTGGCCGACGTCGCCCTGCACTGGCGCCAGGTACCCTACGGATGGAACCAGACCCCCATGACGGCCGAGGGCGACGATCTGTACCGGGCGGATATTCCGGCCCCCGGCAGCTTTGGTCAAACCTATGAGTACCGCATCACGGCCATCGATCCGGCCGGCTATTCCGACCAGACCCCCACCTACCGCTTCGATGTGGTCTATCCCATCTTCAGCTTCAGCCCCACCACTATTGCCGAGGTCCTCCCCCCCGACAGCGTCACCCACATAGACGTGGGCCTGACCAACGGCGGCAATACCAGCCTGACCTGGACCGCCCAGGCCGGCTGGTTTGATCCCGTGGAGCAGGGCCTCAACGGCATCACCCACAGCGGGGTCAACGACGCCTGGCACAGGACGACCCGCCGTGCCTTCAGCGGCACGCATGCCTGGTACAGCGGCAAATCGGCGACGCACCAGTACGGCAACCTGGTCAACGCATCGCTGATCCTGCCGCCCTTCACGCCCGCCGCCGGTGCCGAGCTGACCTTCAAGCATTGGGCCAAGATCGAGTATGATGATGAGCGCCAGGACGACCACTACTGGGATGGCGGCATTGTCGAGCTCTCCACCGACGACGGCGTCAGCTTCACGCAGATCACACCGATCGGCGGTTACCCGCACCGCATCACACCCAACCTGGACTCGCCCTTTGCCGACCACACGCCCTGCTACGGCGGCGATGGGTCCGGATGGCAGCGCGCGGCCTTCGATCTCTCCGCCTATGCCGGCCAGACCGTCAGGGTGCGCTTCCGCTTCGGGAGCGATAGGTATGTCGTGGACGAAGGGTGGTATATCGATGATCTGCTCGTGATCCCGGCCGCGGCCAGCCCCGACTGGCTGAGTGTACTGCCCCCCGCCGGCACCCTCGCACCCGGAGAGAGTAGCGTGGTGACCGCGCGTCTCGACAGCGCCGGGATCCCGACCGGCGACTTCCCGGGGGTCGTGCGCCTGACGGCTACGGATCCGCTCCACCCCACGAATGATATTCCCGTGCAGATGTGGGTGCGCTCTCCGCCGCAATTGGCCCTGCTTGCGGCGCATCAGACCTCGACCGACGGCTCCGGACGGGTCGCCATCACGAATGAGCTGTGGGATGCCGATGGTGAGAGCTGTAGCTTGGAAATCGATGTGATGACCGCCACCGGAGCGTGGGTGCACGCCTGGATCGGCGATAGCGCGAGCCAATTGAGTGGCGTGACGGTCAGCAGCAATGCCCCGCTGCAGGTCGGTGACATTGCGACCGCCTTGGCCGGCCTGAACGCAACCAACCGCGTCACCACCGGCTGGCTGACTTTGGACGGCCCCACCCCGATCAACGGCGTTACGACCGCCGTGGTGCGCGTGCGCGCCTGGGACGGGCGTGCCTGGAGTCCCGCCGTGACCAGCACCCCCTTCATGGTCGACAACGAGGCCCCCACCTCCCCAGAGGCCCTGGCCTTCACCAGTTACACGAACGACACCTGGGCCACGAATCGCGCTTTCGCCCTCCACTGGAGCGGGTCACACGACCGGGCCGGGGTCGGGCTGGCCGGCTATGCCCTCGGTCATGGCCTGCATCCCACTACGCACTCCAACAGCGTCGTGGATACGGTGCTGACCAACGGTATCGAGACCGTCGGCTCGGACGGTACCAACTGGTGGTTTGATCTGCGCGCCGTAGATGCCTTTGGAAACGCCAGTCCGCCCATCACGATTGGTCCGGCCCGCGTTGACACGCAACCGCCCAGTCCGACCCATGCGGTTATCACACCGAGCATGAACCCGTTTGGCGACTATGTGGTCGGCCATAGCGTGACCAGCCAGTGGAGCGGCCTCAGCGATAATCTATCCGGCATCACCGGCTACTACTACGCCTGGACCAATGCGGGCGGCAGCACCGGCGGCACCTTCAGCGTGAGCGCTGACGGCGTGCTCAGCAACGCCCTGCCCGACGCCACCAACACCATTCACGTCTGGGCGCGCGATGCCGCCGGCTGGATCGGTGCCGCGGCCACACAGCCGGTGCTCGTGCTGGCGGGGACGAACGATTTCGATGCCGACGGGTTCACCACGGATGAAGAGCTGCTGACCGGCCATGACGCGTCGGACCCGGCCAGCCGGTTCGGCCTGGATGCCGTGCACACCGCCGCGTCGCCTTCGGGCACGGTCGTCGTGCTTGAATGGCGTGGCCTGAGCAATCGCACCTACCACCTCTATGGCAGCACCACGCTGATGGAGCAGAGCGGCAACTGGTTGCCGCTCGTGACCGCCTCCAACCTGCCCGGTGTCGACGGTGGCATGAGCCATACCGATCGCGTCGAACAGGCCGGGCAGCGTTTCTATCGACTGGGTGTTGAGTAGCCTGCCCGTACGACGCCGGGAATCGACTTGCAAAACGCTCTCATTCAGCCCAGATTGATTGAAACCTAAATAAGGAGGCTGTATGTCTAACTGTTATCGGATTCCTGTTCTCGTGGGGTTGGCCCTGGTGCTGACGCTCTCTGCAAATACTGTACTGGCCCTGCATGCCAATGAAGGGGCTGAGCTCCCGTTGGCTGATGTCAACGGCTTTTCCCTTTCGGTCAAAGCATCTCTGCTTGTCGTTGGCGGTGAAGCGCGTGAACTCGTCTATGCCGGGTCGGCGTCGCGCGATCTTCCGGCCGACTACCAGGTGTCAGAGCTGATATGGGATATTACCTCGCTGGCCATGGCGGGTGGCACCGTCTCCGCCCAGTTTGGCGAACGCTTTCGGATCAACGCCGGAGCCTGGTTTGGTCTGAACGAGGGCAGCGGCGGCATGGAAGACTACGACTGGCTGGATAGCTCGATTTCGGACTGGACCCACTACTCCGAAAGTGATGTCGACATTGAGGCGGCTTACAGCATCGATGTGAATGCGTCACTGGAACTCTTCGACCTGGGCATCTTCACCTGCAGCGGCATCATTGGCTACAAGCACGACTTCTGGGAGTGGAGCGATTACGGCGGCAGCTACATTTATTCGAGCGCCGGTTTCCGTGACGATCGCGGATCGTTCGGCGGCGAGAACGGGATCGACTATGAGCAGACCTTCGATATTCCCTATTTTGGCGTGCAGCTTGCCACGAGTGGCTCCAGCGTGCGGGCCTCGGCCTACCTGCTCTATAGCCCGTTCGTGATCGCAGAAGACAAGGATCACCACATCTTCCGTAACCTCTACTTCCGCGAGGAGTTCGAAGGGGGCGACTTCCTGGCCTTCGGCGGTGATGTCAGTATTGACCTTACTGAGACCTTCTTTATTTCCGGGGCGATTGATGCTCAGGTCATCCCCGAGTTCACCGGCGACCTCTACTCCAAAGAGGGACTCGGCGGCGCCGAGTCGATGAGTCCTGACGGGGCCGGTATTGAAAACGTGGTGGCGGCTTTCTCGGCTTCGGCGGGCCTGCGTTTCTAAGCGAACAGAATAAGGGACCCGCATGAACGATCTGGTCATGGATGCCATTCAAACGCTGATGGCGTTTGCTGCCCTGAGCGGGGCGCTCTACCTGCTCAAGCGGTTCAAGGCATTGGCCCGCTTCCGCGGGTCCCTTAATATCCTTTTTCTCGTCTCCTCGATCTCGTTCTTTATGGGGTCACATATCGAGCAGGGCTACGCCCGCATCGTCTATGCGTCGCTCTTCTGCACGTTTGCCTATATCGTCATTCGGCTGCTCGACATTGTCATGTTTGAGGTGGTCGTGCACCACCGCCGCGGCCTGCCGGTGCCGGTGGTGTTGCGTGCCACCTGTCGCTGGGTATTCCTCTCGCTGGCGATCTACTTGATCCTCAAGCACATGTACCCCGACCTCAATCTCAAGTTCCTGGCCTTCTCCACGATCGTCGTCGGTTACATCCTCGGTAATGCTTCCCAGGATACGCTCGGCAACCTGATTGCCGGCCTGGCCTTGACCGGAGAGCGACCGTTCTCGATCGGGGATTGGGTCCGCGTCGGCGACTTTGTCGGCCGCGTCAGCGACATGACCTGGCGTGCCACGCGCCTGCAGACCAAGACGCTGGACCACATCATCATCCCTAACGCTACTATCGCGCGTGAGTATATCCTCAACTATTCACGTCCGACCCGCAGCCACGGATTCACTCAGCAGGTGGGCGTGAACTACGGCGTGCCGCCCAATAAGGTGCGTGCCTCCATCCTGCACGCCTGTGACGCGGTGCCGCAAATTCTGAACGATCCGGCCCCGCTGGTGTGGCTCCACAACTACGGTGATTTCTCGATCGATTACACCGTCAAGTTCTTCATTCGCGATTTCGGAAAACTGGAGCAGATCCAGAGTGATATGATGGATCGTATCTGGTACGAGTTTAAGCGTGAAGACATCGTCATCCCGTTCCCGATCCGCGACGTGCGGCCCATGAACGACGTGGTTGCCAAGGAGGCCCTTGAGCACGAAGCTGCCGTGGTGGACTGTCGGACGTTGCTGGGCGAGATCAGTATCTTCGACGCCCTCGCGCCGGAAGAGCGCGACCAGGTGGCCTCCCGGATGCAGGAGAAGATCTTTGGCGCCGGCGAGGTCCTGGTCCGCAAGGGGGCTTCAGGCAGCAAGTTCTACATCATTCTGGAAGGCAACACCTCAGTCCACCTCGGTGCGGAGGCCAGTTCGCCTCAGCTGGCCGTGTTGCAGCGTGGTGACTATTTTGGGGAGATGAGTCTTCTCACCGGTGAGGAGCGCAACGCGACCGTGGTGGCGGTGAACGACTGTCGCGTCGTGGAGCTCGCACACACAGCCCTGGCCGATTTGCTCAAGGAGAAGAAGAGCCTGGCCGAAGGCTTCGCCAAGGCGCTTAAGCAGCGCAGTGAAGCGCTGGCCAGCCTGCAGGAATCGGTGGCGGCCAACAGCAAGCGCCAGTCCGAAGTCCCCTCCGAGAAGGCACTGCTCAGCAAGATCTGGAACTTCTTCGGACTTTAGCCTGATCGATTCATTGACTTTTGGACCGATGGGAGGGATCTGAAAAGATTCTGACCACGGATGACACGGATAGCACGGATGCCGCCGGCTTCACCGTCGGGTGGCGTAGCCACCCATCAGTGACATCCGTGTAATCCGTGGTCAGTGTTTCTCTTTCTTGCGTTTGCGCGCGGCGAACTCGGGTGCTTCACGCATACAGGTACCCAGCAGGGACAACGACTTGCGGATCAACTTCAGCGTCTCGGGTTTTAGCTCCATCGGATCGGCCCCCACGTCGGCCCAGCCCGTCCGTGCCAGGTCGTCGGGTGCAATCTCGAGCTGTTCCCAGTTGTGGAAGAGGCGTCCCCACTCGCTGTGCAGAATCTCCTGTACGACCTTCTGGTGGGCCGGATACCAGTAGGTGTCGTGGTACAACACACTGGCCATGTAGGCCCACGGAGCCAGGACGGTCTTGAGCGACCATTCGACCGGCTTCTTGAGGGGGCCCCAGTAGATGCTGTGCTGCATGCGGCTGGCAAAGGTCATCTTCTTGAAAGGCCCCACGAACTGCCAGTCCTCCTTGAGAACATCCGCATCCCCCACGATCTCGATATCACGCACATCGCCGCAGCCGAGGCCCAGCTCGTGGGCCAGGCGGATAAACTTGATATCCTTGAGTGGATCAAAACCCATCAACGTGGCCGCCACGGCATCGATCGCGACCTGGTCGGATGACGCTAAGATAACGTTCTTCACATGCGGCACCATGCAGCGCGGCCCGGGGCCGTCGCCTGCGAAGGTACCATCCATCATGGCAAACACGCCGCTGTGAATCTTCTTCTGAATCATGAGCAGGTCAACCAGCGTTTCGTGAATCACCGGATGGGTCCAGTGCCGCTTCTCATTGAGCAGCCCGCCGAAGGCATTCTTCATCGCGCCGGTGGTGGTCGTGAAGACATGCGTCTTGACCGTTGGCAGATGGATGATGTTTGACCCGATGAACTTCTTCGGGATCATGAAGCCGTCTTTGTAGACCTCGTTCAGGCAGAGAAATTTGTCGGCCAGATCCCCCACGGCGTCGCGCACATTGATCCACTCCTCGCCTTCGTAGAGATGCACATTGCGCAGGCCATGGTTACGGATCACGTTGATCTGTTTATTCTGCTCTTCACCAAAATGGGAGTCGATCACCACCGTGCGGTTGTGACAGCCGTGGATCAGGTCGGAGTCAAAGCCGTCACGCTTCAGGGCGCGAATCACACCCTCGAGCTGCCAGGGCGTGGTCGAGGAGGCCGGCATGAAGAAATGCCAGCTGATGTTGATCTTGAGCGCCGTATCATTGGCCTTGGGCAGTGTTTCCTGATAGTCGGCCAGATTCATCAGGCGGTGTGTATCTTCAAGCACGGTGGCGGGCGAGGTACGCAGGAGTGCTACTTTTGCTTTCATGCCCCAATCATAGCATGTCCGCTCCTGTCCGCAACCGTTCGACACAAAAAAAAACGACCGCAGGCGTATTACATCCTGCGGTCGCTCTCTTTGCTTTCGCGCCAGTTACTTCTTGGCGGGCAGCACGGCATCCTTGGCCGCCTTGGCGATACGGAACTTCAGAACCGTCTTCGCCGGAATCTTGATGCTTTCGCCGGTAGCCGGGTTGCGTCCCATGCGGGCCTTGCGGCGAACCTTCACGAGCTTGCCGATACCGGGGATCGTGAATCCGTCCTTGGCGCCTTTGTAGGCCAGGGCGGCGAGGCTTTCCAGGAACTCCTTGGCCTGCTTCTTGGTCAGTTCGTTCTGGTCGGCGAGCTTTGCGATGATCTGGGTCTTGGTCAGGGCTTTAGCCATAGCGTCTATCCTCTGTACTTGTGGTTTATGAACAATGAGTCACTAGCGATACTCTGGGCAAGGTAAGCGATCAGATGGGATCAATGCAACCAGAATATGCTGTAATAGAAGCGTCTTTATGAGGTCGCCCTTTTCCAGAGGTCGGCCGGGTAGCGTCCCGCATCCACGAGGCGCGCGATTTCAGCCACCACGCGCGCCTTGTCGTCGGCGTAGGTCGTGCCAAACCAGGTGCACGGCGTGGGCAGCACATCCACACTGGTCTCGCCACGCTTGATCATGGTGTCGACCACCGTCGGTAGAAAGAACTCCGCGGTGGGCGCCTGGCCGGAGGCCCCGAGGAAGTCGGCAAACTGGGAGGCCAGTGCGGCAAAGATCGAAGGCTTGAGCGCCCACGTATTCATTGAAACAACCGCGTCCCCCGCGAAGACCTCACCCCGTTCGGCCGAGCGGAACACATCGCCGTCAGCGCTGATTGCCGTGTGTTCGACCACGCTGGCCAAGCGGCCATGCGCGACCTCGCACACCCCGCGTGCGACCGAACCGTGCGCGGTAACCGTGTTGCGCAACGTAAAGCCGGCCATGGCATAGCGCGTCGGATCATCTGCCGTATCGCGCAGGAATGTCCCCAGCACCGTGAAGGTGTCGCGTCCGTAGAAATCATCTGCATTGATCACCGCGAAGGGCGTATCCACGGCATCGCGGCAGACCAGCGTGGCATGGCCTGTGCCCCATGGCTTGCTCCGTTCGTCTGGCCGAACGAACCCATCCAGGCAGGCATCCAGCTCCTGGCAGACGTACTCTGTTTCGATGTGCCGTCCGATGCGGTTGCCCAACACCTCGCGAAAAGTCGCCTCGATGTCGCGCCGCACCACGAAGACGACTCGCTCAAAACCGGCCTGGATCGCATCGTAGACCGAGTAGTCGAGAATGAACTCGCCCGACGGTCCCACCGGATCCATCTGCTTCAAGCCGCCGTACCGACTCCCCATTCCCGCCGCTAATACAACTAGTGTGTTTTTCATGGATCGAAGTTATACGCCACCGGCACGCCGCAATCAATCCCCGACCTTCGTGCTACTGCTCACTGCCCACTGCCCACTGCCCACGGCCCACTTGAATTCAGGCGGTGCGGAAATTGCCCAACGGGACTTGCTTGTCATGCTGAAACGTGGTTGATTGCTCGCATGGTTGAAGTGAGGCCTCTATGATCTGTTCCCAGTCTATCCCGGCCATTGTCCTGGCCAGCATCACGATCTATACGGGCATCTACCACCTCCTGCTCTCCTACCGGCGCCGCCGTAAGCGCACGGATCTCCTCTTCGCCATGACCTGCCTGGCGATGGGCGTATACGATATCTTCTGCGCCGGACTCTACAGTTCCACCACGCTTTCGGCCGGCATGAGCTGGCAGCGCGTCCAGCTGGTCTCTCTCGCCCTGGTGGGTATCACCTTTGTCTGGTTCTGCTTTGACTATACCTCGACGGTCTCCTCGCGCTACCGTCGGCTTAGCACGATCTATTTCATCACCATGGCCGCCATCATGGCCCTGGCGCCCGACAGCTGGATCTTTCACGTCGACCGTCCCGCCCTGCGCGCCTTTCGTTTTCTCGGCTCCGCGGTGAGCTATCACGAGGCCGAGTTCACGGCCCTGGCCGCCCTGTTGCATGGACTCACGATTCTGGCGTTTATCTATATGCTGATCGTGGGGTTGCGCTTCTATCAGCGCGAGAGTCGCCGCCGCGCCCTGCCGCTCGTGGCGGCCATGATCTGCTTCTTTATCGGGGCCGTCAATGATACCGCCGTGGCGGTTGGCTTCTCTCAGTCGATTTATATCCTGGAGTATGCCTACATGGGCATGGTGATTCTCATGGCCGTACACCTCTCCACCGAGGTCGCCGAAATCTCCGAAACGCGCGCCCTCCTCAGTGAACTCGAGGCCCGCTTCCGCGCCCTCTTTCGCAATACGGCTGTTGGCCTGGCCATGACCGACCGCGACGGGATCATCACACGTGCCAACCCGGGGCTCTGCCAGATGTTCGGCGCCCTGCCCGAGGCCCTCGTGGGCCAGAGCATGTTCGAACGGTTTCATGTCGCCGACCGCACCAGCCTGCAACGCATGGCCGAGCGGATTATCAACGGCGAAGGCAGCTCGTTTCGGGCCGAGAAGCGCTACATCTGGCCCGATGAGAGTATCTACTGGGGCGACGTCTCTATATCCACCGTGCATGCGCCCGGTGACGATGCGGTCGTCGAGGGCATGATCTGGATCGTGGTGGGCATTACCGAGCGCCGTCGTGCCGTGGACTCGCTACGTGGCCTCAACGAACAGCTCGAGGACAAGGTCCATGAACGCACCAGTACGCTGATCAACACCAACCGGCATCTCGAGGAATCGCTTCAGAAGCTGCGTGATGACGAGGAGGCCGGCAAACTGATCCAGACCAACCTGCTACCGCCTGCTATCGAACAGATCGGCCCGATCGTCTTTGCGCGCCACCTCGAACCCTCATTCTACATGAGCGGCGATTTCGTGGATTACTTCCGCATCGATGACGATCATGTCGGTTTCTATATCGCCGATGTATCGGGCCACGGCGTCTCATCGGCCTTTGTGACCGTCCTGCTCAAGAGTTTCATCTCCTATGCGCGTGAACGCTTCATGGCGCATGAGGACCAGGCCATCCTTGACCCCGGCCTGCTCCTGACCCGCCTCAACGGCGAGTTGCTGGCACAGGAGCTGGGCAAACACATGACGCTCTTCTACGGTGTGATCGATACCGCGCAGAACCATCTCATCTTCGCCAATGGCGGCCAGTTCCCTTACCCGGTTATGCTGGCCGATGCAACTATTGAGCCGATTAAGATCAAGGGCACACCCTTGGGGATGTTCCCCTTCTCGACCTACGCAAACGTGGAACGCGAGCTGCCGCCCGCCTTCGTCTTGACCGTCTTTTCAGATGGCATCCTCGAGCTGCTCGATCAGCCTGGACTGACGGACAAGCAGCACCATCTGGCGTCTGTGGTGAAACGGAGCGATGGTGACCTCGGCCGTATCGTCAAACGCCTCGCCCTCGACACCACCACCATGCCCCCTGATGACGTCTCGATTCTTACCGTGCAGAAGTGCTGATCCTCTGGATGAGCGACAGGAAGAGAATTGAACGCCCAACAACCAACATCCAACGTCCAACGCCCAAGTGAGGAGGGAGAATAGGCTCATATCTCCTTGGATGTTGGATGTTGGGCATTGGATGTTGGGCGTTGACCCCACGTTTTCCAAGAAAATGAGGGAATGTCCAAGTCACCTTGAACCTTGAACCCCCGCCCGTGATGCGAGTATGGTCCTCTGCGGTATGAGTGAGTTTAATATCCAGACGACCACCGAAGAAGGGGTCTGCCACATCCGGCTGGCCGGGCGCGTGACCTTTACGATGTGTCGCCGCTTTGACGCCTTTATCGATGAGCTCTTTCAGGAGCCGCTCTCCGATATCATCCTGGACTTGCGCAAGACCGACCATATCGACAGCACCATGCTCGGCCTGCTGGCCAAGATCGCACGCATCTTCATCGAGCGCTATCACCACAAACCGGCCCTGATCTCCACCCGCGACGACATCAATATCCTGCTCGACAGCATGGGCTTCGAGGCCGCCTTCAAACTGCGAACTCACGCAGACAGTGAGCCCTTCTTCCTGGAAGATATCCCCCTGCTCGAAAAATCGGTCCCCATGCCCGAAACCCTACTTGAGGCGCACAGCCTCCTGATGGATCTCGACGCGCGGAATGTCGAGCGCTTCGGTGACACGGTGGATGCCCTGCGCGATTCCGTCGACCGCACCGCATCATGATCGCGGGGGCGACATGAAGCAGAGCGCCAAACCCGTACGCCACTGTCACGCCTGCCTGCTCAACCTGGGCGACCGCTGCTGGATCTACCGCTATCCGCGTGGCCAGTGGCGCCACCACCGGCACTGTCTGGCCATCGACGACACCGATCTGCATGCGCGTTTCCGCACCTGGCAGAAGCAGCCCACCGTCAAGACGCGCCGCGAGCTGCGCCAGGAATTCTTCCGTACCAAGCGCAAAGATGGTGTCCAGGCGGAGAAGTAGGAAATGGGAACTGAACGCCCAACACCCAACATCCAACACCCAACGCTCAAGTGCGTGCGACAGTCGAATGTTCCGTCCAAGGACAGTTCATTCACGCTGCACGCCCACTTGGTTGTTGGACATTGGACGTTGGCTGTTGGATGTTGAAGGCGCATATGAAAGCAACAGATCCATCCCAACCCCGAGAGCGCGCCTTGCTTGTGCAGGTGGTGCTCGGCCGCCGCGATCGCCGCGAAGCCGAGGACTCCCTGGCCGAGCTGGAACGCCTGGCCGACAGCGCCGGGGCCGCCACGATTGGCTGCATCACCCAGCGCCGCGATCGTCCCACGCCTGGCCTTTTTGTCGGAGAAGGCAAGCTGGTCGATATTCAGTTGGCCTGTCGCGAGGGCAAAGCCAATGTGGTCATATTCGACAACGAACTCAGCGCCGTGCAGGTCAACAACCTCGATCTGGCACTGGGCATCAAGGTGATCGACCGTACCGAAGTGATCCTCCAGATCTTTGCGCGACGCGCCCGCTCGGCCGAAGCCAAGGTGCAGGTTGAACTGGCCCAGCTGCAATACCTCATCTCGCGCATTCCTGTCTCGCGCAAGCAGCAGCGCTTCCAGGGCGGTATCGGCATGCGTGGTCCCGGTGAGAGTCCGCTCCAGCTCCGCAACGCGCCCATGCGGCGGCGTATCAGCGATCTTAAGCGGCGCCTCGACCGCATCGGCAAGCGCCACGCCAGTGTACGCAAGCGTCGTCCCTGGCCGCTCGTCTCGCTGGTGGGCTACACCAATGCCGGAAAATCCACCCTCCTCAACGCCTGCACCCAGGCCGGGGCGTACGTCGATGACCGCCTCTTTGCCACGCTCGACACCAAGACCCGCCTCGTGCACGTGCCCGAGAATCGCAAGCTGCTCCTGACCGACACCGTCGGCTTCATCCGCCACCTGCCGCACGGACTCGTCGCCTCATTCCGCTCCACCCTCGATGTGGCCCGCGAATCCGATCTGCTCCTGCTCATCGCGGATGCGGCCGATCCCGGCATCGCCACCCAGATTGACGTCGTGCATGAGACCCTGGCCGAGATCGAGGCCGAGGCGGTCCCCTACATGATTGTGCTCAACAAGAGCGATGCGGCCACACAGGATCAGCTGGACCATCTGCTGGCGATCCACCATGATGCCGTTGTGGTGTCGGCGCGGAAAGGCGAGGGCCTCGACAAGCTCAAGGCGCGTATCGTTGAAGAACTGCTGGCCCACGATGTACATTTCCCAGGGGAGAATGACCACGGATGACACGGATGACACGGATACGGGAATCCTCCCAAGCGCCGTCAGGCGCTATCCGTTACATCCGTGCAATCCGTGGTCAACCTTTCCCCGCCTGAAAGGACCATCATGCTCTACATAGTCGCGACACCGATTGGAAACCTGGATGATATGAGCCGGCGCGGGGTCGAGGCGCTCCAGGGCGCGGATGTCATCGCCTGCGAAGACACGCGCCGCACCCGCATCCTGCTGCAACACTTCAACATTCCCCGTCCTTCTGAGCTACTCTCCTACCGTGAAGGTAATGAGCAGCGGGCCGGCCAGCGCCTCGTCCAGGCGCTCGAATCCGGACGCACCGTCGCCCTCTGTTCGGATGGCGGCATGCCCGGCATCAGCGATCCCGGCTACCGCCTCGTCGCCCTGGCGGTTGAACGTGACCTCGAGCTACAGGTCATCCCCGGGGCCTCCGCCGTCCCGGTCGCGCTCGTCGTGTCCGGCCTCTCCACCTCGAGCTACACCTTCAAAGGGTTTCCCCCACGCAAGGCCGGTGCCCTGCGCCGTTTCTTCGAGAGCGAACGTGAGATGCCGCATACCCTTGTCCTCTTCGAATCGCCCTACCGCGTCGGTAAATGTCTTACCGCTGCGCACGAGGTCCTGGGCGACCGCCAGGCCGCGGTCTGCATCGAACTGACCAAGAAGTTCGAACGCGTCTCGCGCGGCTATCTCTCCGATCTCGCCGCCCAGTTCGGGGATACCAAGGTTAAGGGCGAGGTTAGCATTGTGATTGCCGGCAACAACCCCAAGTTTGCGCGGTCCTCGCCAATCAACGACCTCAGTGTGGGTCGCTGAACTGAAAGGATGTCAGAAATGGTGCCGATTGAAATATACTATGCAAGCGTATGCGGCCTGTGTACGAAGGCCCTCGACTTCTTTCGCGAGCGAGGCGTCACCTTCACGGCATATGCCGTTGAATGGGATGGGGAGCAGGAAGCGTTTGTTGCTTCAGACAACACCCGTCAAATGTACAAGCGCTGCGGAGAGGACGTCGATTTCGTGCCACAGATTTTCATCGGCGACCTACATATCAAAGGATGGCGGCAATGTGAGCCCATGATTCACTCTGGAGAAATCGATCGCCTGGTTCCAAAACCAGACTAGCCAAGGACGGCACGCTATCGGCGGGGCCTGGAAGATGGCCGACGGGTGGTTGAGTGCCCTGTGCCCTCTACTCAAAGAAGATTCGGTCCAGCAGAAGCGTCAACCGGACGGGACGGCGAATATCACGCTGAACGGTACGGCGTCCCGCCACCCGCTAGCGTACGCGCTGGCGGGCGCCGCTGATCTGCAAACGTTAGCACCCCAAAAGAAGAGGGATTACCATTGAAAATAAGAGAATCAACAGAATCAGAACGCAAAGAAATACTGAATATCCACAATCAGGCATTTGGCAAAGACAAAGGTCCAGAGATTGCGAAGCTTGTCGATGATCTGCTGAGTGATGAAACAGCTATGCCACTCCTGTCTCTAGTGGCCGTTGAGAACAACAAGCTGATTGGCCATATCCTATACACAAAAGCTGTCGTTACTCAAACGGCACGATCAATCTCTGCTCACATACTGGCTCCTTTGGCAATACTTCCGCAGGAACAGAAGAAGGGCATCGGAGTAAAGCTGATTAACGAAGGGTTGAGGCTGCTTAAGGCATCCGGAACAGAGTTGGTGTTCGTTCTTGGGCATCCAACCTATTACCCTCGTTGCGGTTTCATACCCGCCGGCGAGCAAGGGTTTGAAGCGCCCTATCCCATCCCCGAGGAACACGCAGGAGCATGGATGATTCAAGAATTGAATGGTGATGTCCTGGCATACAACTCTGGGAAGATTCAGTGTTCAGAGGTCCTGAATGAGCCACAGCACTGGAGAGAGTAGGTGTGCTATCATGTCCGTCCGCCATATTTCTAAGCAGCGTCGCGTCACTACTGACGTCCCCACAATTCGCGAGAACTACGTCCACTACCACGACGCAGTGAAAAAGATAGAACAGGAACAGTGATGGGTACCCGAATGTCTGTGAACAGCAACTATTTGAGATGGTTTCACCAGATCGAGAAGGCTCTATGGTCCTTCTTTGCCTTGTTCGGGGATCTGTGCAGTAACTGCGCACGGCGAACGCTGGAGGATTTGGCAAGCGGCGAACGGTCGGGGCGCGAGGCATGGTGTTGTTGCATGATCGACAACCAGGTGCACGACAACTGGGAGTCACTGAATGCCGTCCAAACGCGGTTCGATCGTCAGTGGTACAATTCCATGCGGCGACCGAAAGGCGTACGCACGGTCGGGAACGGTCCGTGTCCGGCACTGAGCGATCAAGGGTGCCGACTTAAGAAATGCCGCCCCATCACTTGCACGACACAACTATGCAGCAAAATGCTGGTTGTTCTCAATGATCTGGGGGTGATTCGAAGCCCCACACACACGGCACTTCAGATTGAGGACGTGATCACATTGCCGGATATCCTGCCGGATCTCTACGGAACAAGAAAGGGCCGGAACGTCGGTCTGTCGGATGTGGAAGCGTACCTTTCAGAGGTATATCGCACGAAGAAGAGATTCGCCAATGAGATCTCTCGCCAAGAGGGTAGGGGAGCGAAGCGGAAGGCGAGGAACGTCAAGAACACGGCGAAGGAGTGTGGTTAGCTCCCGCTTTATGAGGTACACTGAACATCTCAAAACAATGCCGTCTGGAGATGTAGATATGAAAACAAGCGCCTTGATCTGTTCACTGGTCCTGCTGGCGGCTTGCCGCCAGGGGGCTGTTATGGAGAACCCCGCAGGAGAGAACACGATGACAGCCAAGATCCAGAAGAGTGACGCCGAGTGGAAAGCCGAGCTATCCCCCGAAGCCTACAACGTACTGCGCGAAGCCGGCACTGAGCGTCCCGGCAGCGGCGCCTACCTGGACCACAAGGCCGACGGCACCTATGTCTGCGGCGGCTGCGGTGAGCCGCTCTTTGCCGCCGGGGAGAAATACGAGTCCGGCTGCGGCTGGCCGAGCTTCTACCAGACGTCGCACAGCAGCAACATCACAGAGCGCGTCGACGATAGCCTCGGCCGTGTGCGTACCGAGGTCGTCTGCTCCAACTGCGGCGGCCATCTCGGGCACGTCTTCAACGACGGTCCCGCCCCCACCGGCTTGCGCTACTGCATCAACTCGGTCAGTCTGGGCTTCAAAGAGGAGTAGTGCGATTAGGGACGGCCCAGAACCGATAATGCGCATCTACCGGGAATCCACCGCACGATAGAGAGCCTTGGCCAGGGGGCCATCCACCTGTTGGAAGCATTTCGCGGCTGAGTCATTCGCTCCGACCCTGGCGGCCACGAGGCCTTGCCGTATGACGCCGGCCTCCGACCCGTCAATGCCGGCCCGTGTGAAGCGCTCTTTGGAGGTCAGATCAGCCAGCCTGAAGCGCGTCAACACCGTGGCACCGCCACTGGCTCTGTAATCGGCCACGACCTCCTCACCCTCTGCTCTACGGATACGGAGCGTCTGATCCCCGTCTTTGAGTCCCACGGTCACGCTCAAGCCGGCGTCCTTTCTGAAAGAGTCCAGAATCGCACCCTCCACATTTGCCGCTGCCACAATGCGCTTCCGCACCGGCACCCACTGATCGGCCAGCAGGTCTAGACTTCCCCCGGCATCTTTGGCGGCAACCTGTGAACGCACGTCGGCATAGCGACCGGCAAGCAACGCCCGTGCCGACCTTTCGATGAGCTGGTCCAGCTCCGTGCGTGCCGCCTGAAGCGCTTCGGACTTACGCCGTATCGCGGCGGCCTCTTGCGTGCGGGTACGCTCGACAAGCGTGTGATTGTAGGTGGACCGGAACGAACGAAGCGCATCGGCAAAGGCGCCATCATAGTCGCGCAACAGGGCCAGGCCTTCCTCCTGCTTGCCTTCTAAGACCAGCCGATCGACGCGCCCGCGCAACGCTTGCCAGGCCGCGTCCTGCGCCAGGGCGCTGGCATGCTTCAGGCGCACGATCGCATCTTCGGCCTCGCCTTCCATTCGGGTGCCGGATAGTTTCGGCGCGAGGACCAGGAGTGCTGCTTTGGCGGCATCGAATGCCTCCGGATGGGCTTGTGCACGGGCAATGATCGCCTCCAATTGCCGCTCCAGCGCCTCGACACGGGCACGGGTGCGCCTTGCGGCGTTTGCCTGCGCCAACTTCTCCTTGTGCCGACTGGCCGCGATCCCGGCAAACAGCAGGCCGATGACGACGGTCGCGGCAATGGCGATAGGGACCGCCGGACTCGTCTTCTTGGGCCGGTGAAGAACCGGTGCCGTCCGACCATGCTTAGCGTGCCTCGCGTGTCCTGTGTGTGTATCGTGCACATGCACGCGGTGCTTCTCGATACCGGAATGCTTGATGTGGACCGTGTGCTTCTTGGTCGCCCCCTGTGCGGCACTGTGGCTCCAGGCACGAATCAGGGAGGCTTTCCCCTTGGGTACGGGGGCTTTGATAGGGAACTTCCGGGCCACACGATCCATGTCAGCCATCAGGGCCTTCCATGTCTGATGCCGGTGCTCGGGTTTGCGGGCCAGCATGACGTGCAACAGATCAACGCAGTTGCGGCTCACCGCCGGGACCACCTCGCGAGGATCCGGCAGCGCATCTACCGCCATGTGCTGCAGTGTTTCCACGATGGCCTTGCCTTCAAACGGCACCGTCCCTGTCAGTGCGTGATAGAGCGTGGCGCCCAGCGAGAACATGTCCGAACGCGAATCCGCAGAGGCCAGTTCATTCATCTGCTCGGGGCTCATGTAGTTGAGCGTGCCCATGACCGTTCCGGCAGCCGTGCCCTCTGCGGTGGCGGCCAGACTCTTGGAAATGCCCATATCCACCAGGCGTGGCTCGCCGCTCTGATCCAGTAGAATATTCTCGGGCTTCACGTCCCGGTGGATAATCTGGTGCTGCTCCCAGCCATAGGCCAGTGCGGTGGCCAGTTTGCGCCCAATACGCAAGGCCTCTTTCTCCGCAAGGGGTCCCTCGGCCTGAATGCGGTCAACCAGCGACTGCCCCTCGATATACTGCATCGCCAGGTAGTGAACCCCCTCGTCGGTGCCCGCCTCGTAAGCCGATACCACGTTGGGGTGCTGAAGGCGCGCCGCCATGCGGACCTCGTTGAGAAAGCGCTCCACATTCTCTGGGTCGGCACAGAACTGCGGCGGCAGGATCTTGAGTGCCACCAGCCGATCCATCGAGAGCTGACGCGCGAGGAAGAGCTTACCCATCCCGCCGACACTGATGAGCTTTTCGACAGCAAACCCGCCGACCGTGATGCCCGGTCCCACGTCTACCGCCGGCACCTCAACGGTCATATCACAGGTCGGACAGTGCACCTCGGATGCCGCCAGCCCGCCTTCAAGCTCTAACCGGGTCTTGCAACCGGAACAGACCACCCACCGAATCACAAGAGACCTCCCCCTCTCAAAACAACAAACCAGATTTACCCACCGTAGTACGGCACCTCTCTACCGTCCAGTATATTGGGACCCCCTGACTATCAGGAATCTCCCGTAAGACCATCTGCCTATAGCCGAGCCAGCGACTCAACCCTATCATGGCACCTTAAATTCGCAATCGGCAGCGTGATACAGGGACGGAGTGTGAGGGTGGAGAAGACGCAGATCAATATGGCTCGGAGTGATAAACAATATATTTGCCAGGACTGCCGATATCGCGGCAACGCGAGCCAGTTTGGTCTCTTCGTGTGCTGTCCCACGTGCGAGAGTTCACGTATCCTGGATGCAGAGATATGCGATCGTTTCGGACTTGAGGGCTCCGAAAAGCCCCCTTTACCCGACAGCGACACCCCGTAGCGTCGGCCTCGCCACAGGAATCTCTCGATGGGTATGTTTCGCGCAATGATCGCCGTCTGGCAGAAAGCCTGATATATGGGCGCGCCAACACTTGCGCGCCGCGTTCCGGCATGCGACCATCACGGGCATCCAGTATGAATAAGACCGCCGACATCCTACTCCGCCGTGCACCTCTGCTGGTGGTGCTCTGGCTTCTGGGAGCCGCCGCTACGGCGCGGGCCGATAGCGCCAGTGATGGGACCGTGCCCATCGGAAACCGGGTTGATCGGATTGTACGCGAACTGGGCGCCAACCAGTTTGCCGTCCGGCATGCCGCCGAAGCGAAGCTCCTGACCCAGTCACGCGCGGCTCTGCCGGCCCTGATGCGGCACCGTGATTCGGATGATCCGGAGGTCAGAGAACGTGTGCGGCGGATCATTCAGCAGATCAAGATGAATCCGGCCACTGTCCCTGAGGCCATCTTTGCGTTCGACAAGGATCCCCAGTTTACATCGTTCACCAAGATGCGTGTCTACTGGGATGCGCAGATGAAAGCGTGGCAGGCCGATGCGCAGGTCACAACCAAAAACGATGATCCTGAGACATCGGCCACGGGCGGATCGTTTTACCAGAGCTTTGTGCCGCACACAAACCGGATCGCGGCTATTGCGGTCCAAGTCTATTCATTTTACGACAAAGAGGGGTGGCTGGCTGTTGACGTCTACGAGGATGTGGCCGGAAAGCCAAGTGACTATGTTCTGACACGTGCCTTCCTGAAAACACAGAAGCGCGGACCGGCCTCACCCCACGTCTTTATTGTCTTTGACGTTCCGGATATTGACGTGACCCCGGGCCAACCCCACTGGTTCAGGTTTCGTGACCTGTCGAAAATCACGAACCATGGCCTCACCATCAAGCGGGATGCCTATCCCGAAGGACGGTATATGCACGTGGACCAGCGCAGCGAAACAGACCGCACGTCTGCACGCGATGCAAAATTCCGCATCATCGCTTCATGCGGGCCCGTCCCCCTGCTGCATGCCGCCACCGAGGAGGAGCAGGCCTCCCTGCAATCGCTTCGTTCGGTTCCGGGTGGGAACAGGCACTAGCACCCAATGGCATTCAGATAACTAGAGCTTAGCTCATTTCAATATCCAACAGCCAACAAGGAATATCCAATGTCCAAGTGAGCGTTGGCTGCGAATGGAGTGCCATAGGACAGGGCATTCGCCGGTCGCACGCACTTGGGAGTTGGATATTCCTTGTTGGATATTGGGCGTTCAGTTTTCACCCATGAACGGCTCATCTAAGAGCCATTCGGCACTAGCACCGGTCACACTGCCCGGTTTTTCCCCGCACTTTGCCACCGTCAGCGCAGCGAATGGCCGGGCACGTTACATACGGGATTGGCGCCGATGGTGGTGTAGTCATAGCTGCCGCCGGCGGGGCATACGGGGGTGCGGTTGCCCCTGATATACTGGTTGACGCCTGGGATATCGACGGCATCGCCTTGGCTCTTTCGTGTGGCCATGGCCCACTGTTCTTTGCCGCCATCCAGTTGACGCAGGTTGTTGATGCAGGCGTTTTTCTTTGCGGGCGAATCTTCAAATACCGGGGCCTTCTTGATGCTCGATCTGAGAACCGTCACATAGCGCAATGGAATGGTCAACTCACCCAGGAGCGAGCGGACGGTGATCGCCTCAAGCAGGCATTCGCCCTGCAGTCGGTCGCCGTTCAGAAGCGTAAGGGCGACCGTTTTGGCCTCCTGGTCGAGCTTCAGGGAGTCGACCCTGTTCAGCGGAATTCTAAGGTCGGCGAAGGAGGTCTTGATAGGCGGCACATCCAACTGCGGCGTACAGACGATCAACGAACTATCGGTCAACTCGACCGCGAAGTGGTGATTGGTTGGCGGCGCGGCGGGCTCATCCGCACGCACGCCTGCGGGCGGCACGAGGACCGCGAAAGCTACCAAGAGGCACATCATACGGGACACGGAACATGTGGTCATGGGATCTCCTTTTCTACAGACAGCAGTGTGGCACACTGGGACCATGACGCAAAGCCTATTGCGCTTGCCGGGCATGAGGTCGAAAAGGAAAAAATAGGTTGAGATTCAAGACGGGCCGCGTGACACTGTGTGGCACAATGAATAGACCGATATCGCTACTACCGATGTGCCTCGCGCTCTGCCTGCTCACCTCTATGGCGGGGTCTACAGCGGCGCAGGAGACCAACCACATCGCGACGCTTATTCGCGAGCTGGGCGCCGACAGTCACAAGGAGCGAACCGATGCGATGCACGCCTTGTGGCAGATCGGACTGCCGGCGCGGGATGCACTTGAACGCGCCACCCACAGCGATGACCCCGAAGTGGGCCTTACGGCCCGCACGCTCCTGCGCGACATCACCCATGGTGTCCGCCCTTCGTGGCCCGAAGCACTGCGCCGGCAGGCACGCGGCTACATACATCTCTCGTCAGGAGAGCGGATAGCGTTCATGGATCGACTCATACAAACCGTCAACCAGGGCGCCATTCCCTTTCTGCTCATGCGCGTTGAAGCCGGCAAAGCACAGGACGCCGGGCCAGCCACTGACCGGCTCAAGAACATGCTGCAGCAGGACGCCCAATGGCGCGACATCATCCAACGCCTGCCGCAACCGGTCAACCCGTTCCAAGCGCGCCTACTGGCCCTCGCCTGCGAGGCCGTGGGTACGCTTGCGGAAATCTCCAAGGCGTTGGATACGCCCCACCTTGAAGCGAACATGAAGACCAAGCTGATCAACATCAGCGTCGTACGGCTACAGGAAAACGTAGCACGCGGTGAATACGCGCGTGTGGCAGAGGCCGCGGCCGCACTGGCCGAGGCCGTGAGCGGGGAGGCCCGCTTTCTCTATCTGCAGGCCATTGCGGCGGCGGGGCGCGGTCAGAGCCAGAAAGCCCGGACACTCGAGAAGAGCGCTTTGGCCCTGAATGCCGATGCTGAATCCCCCCATTACACGGCCGGCGAGATGCTCAACAAGATGGGGCGACCCCACCTGTCGGAACAGGAGTGGCTGAGGATCCTGGAGATTCCACCGGCGGGCGATGTCTACGACATCAACGCCCACCTACGGCTGGCCGCCATATATGCCGCGGACCACAAGCATACCCAAGCGGCGGATGCCTATGACGCGGTGGTCAAACTGTATGAAACAGCCCGTCGTGAACACGGGAGTGGCTATGGCATCGTCGGGACCGACGTCAAGGGCCTGGCCAGGAGGGCTGCCGATCAGCGTCGCTACGCGGCCGGCGAATGTAAAGAGCCTGCGGCCAAGCACCATGCTGCCGCCAATGGCGGCAAAATCCAAGTCGGCCTCACCGTCTCGCTGAAGGACGGGAAGCTCGCCGATATGCAGCAGGCGCTGAGCGCCGTGGCCATGACCATGCAGGTGAACGTCCAGCCACGCGGCGTCAGGCTTTTCAGGGATGCCAAAGCCCGCCTGACCTATGACGTCGCGAAGCAGGAATTCAATGTCATGCTCAACAACAGCGCCTGCTCGAAGGCCAGACCCTACAAGCTGGAACAGGCCAAGACCAAGGTGGCGGTTAACACACTGGACATGTGCTACATCTACGCGGTCGAACGCGGTACGGGAAGAACGACTGAGTTGGCCGCCTTTGAAAAAGACTACCTGCTCACTGTTGAGCCCAGCCCCGAACTACGCGCGTGGCGTGAAACGACTATCAGCCTGAACGAGAAGGCCACCACATGGGAGGCGCTGCAAAAGGGCGTCCCGTTCGACTATCTCCCCAAGACCTTCGACCTGAAGATTGAGGGCATCGACCCGTCAGGTCAGGACCAGAAATTTCACCGCACACTTGACCCCGAGGCGCTTGAAAACGCTCCTCAGCAGCGACAAGAACCTACCGCCGTGAAACTCCAATTGATCGGCATTCAATAGCCGGGACTAAAAGAGGGTGTCGTCACTCTCTTCATCACTCTTGTCCCGGTAGATATTGAACTCCAGGAGGGCGAACGCGGCGAGAGGCATTTGGATGGGACCGAAGTTCTCACTCTGGCCATTGACCGTGCTCTCCTGGATACGCTCAAGGCCCACCGTGACAAGTCCGGCGTTGGACCCAGCAAAGTGCGCGCGAATGTCGCCGCCGTTGCGGCGCGCCCGTTCGGCCGTCTCTGAGCTCATGTCGATCCTGACCGCCCGTTCCAGCGGGACATCCAGCGAGGCATAGGATGTTTTGAAAGTGGCGGCGCCATTCGCGATCGACGTCAGGTGGCCGGAGACTTTGTCGTCATTGATAAACTGGATGACGTCCTCCTCAGACTCGGCCTGCGGAGCCGCCCCCTGCTTCGGGACCGTGCCGTCCCACTGGGTAATGCTGATATTCCGGAACTTCATGGGATTCTCGTTGTCGGGATCGAACACGATGCCCTTGCCCGGCCCCGGCGACGCTCCGGAGTCGGTCCACTGCTTGACCATGCGCCCGTTGATCAGGAGGGTGAATGCCCGGTTCTTCCGGTCCGCCAGAATATTGAACGTCGCCTGTTTGGACTTCGAGAGTTCCTGAACGTCAACGTTGCCCATATTCTGGGAGCCACGGTTGCTGCTGTAGCGATAGAAATAGACCGACGTGTTGCTTATGCGCAGGGCATAGCTATTGCCCGAATAACTGGTCAGGTTGTCAGTGAAGAATGCGAAGTAGAAGGCAGGATAGCCATGCACCCAGGCGGCATCGAACTGGATATTAGCCATGTCGGGCATCTTCTCGATCGTGCGCCCAATGGCATAGGAGGTCGACGAATACAGCGCGCCATTCTTGAGCCGCCATGCGCCCCGGGCAGAGCGGTGCTTGGTCCAGCTATCGAAATCGGTAGGCCCCCTGTAGATATCGGGCGAGACAGACGCGTTGGGTGCAAGCGATTTCAGCATGGGTCGCTGCACCACCACCCGGCCGGAGTACCAGGTATCCAGAGTCAGCTCGGTATCGCTCAACTGGACCACCTGGCCGTCGAGCAGGTCGTCATTGGTGAGTCGTACGCGCGCGTCGTTCGGGCGACGGCGCGGCGTCTCGCGCGGGGCAAGCTTGACCTGCGCAATAGCTTTGAGACCGAAGTCAATCGGTGCCGTTGCACTGGCATGCTGCCAGCGCAACCCGTAGTCGGCGGGGTCGATTGATACCAGGGCGCCGTGCAGGCTGTCCCCATTAACAAGCGTCAGCAGGTCCACACCCTCTGTGGTGACGGGCTTTCCGCCTTGCTCAGGCACCGCATCCGATGGCGGCGCAACGGTCAGCGTGGCCGCGGGACGTACAGCGACCTCCTCGACCATAACGGCAATTTCTGACAGCGCCATGCTGACCGGGATGACGGCCAGAACGGTGGCGACAGAGGCGAAACGTTTCAGGGAAATGTGCATTGATGCTCCTCTTTTGTTAGCGTTCGTAGATCGGTAGGAACCTGTAGTTGACCGCCATAGACAGTAGCGCCATTGAAGTGGAAAAGACAGGACCTTGACTGCCGTCCCAGTGTCCATCGGCCTGCTGAGTCTCCGCAAGCGCACGCGCATTCTTCTTGTTCCATATCTGCCAGGCGTCCATGTCCACATGGAAGAAGGCCTGCGCTGCATAGTAGAGATAGTAGTACAGGTGGCTCCCGCGCCGAAGATCAATCTGCTGTAGATGCCGGAATGCCGCCTTGCTCTCGGTGGCCGTACGCTGTTTGGCCAACGCAAAGACGAGGGAGCCTATCGCCGTACACGGGGCACTGGCGTTGCCGGCACTGGTATATCCGACACCGCCATCGCCGCCCTGGCAGGAGCGTACGAAATCCAGGCCGCGCTTGAGGGCCCGGTCCGGAACCGCCAGCCCCGCATTGCGTGCGGCGAAGAGCGCGACAATCTGGGCGCCGCTGACCGTGGTATCGGCATCCGTGCTGGTCGGCGAGTAACGCCACGCCCCACGGCTGTTGCGCGATTGTGCCGCCAGGATAAGCGCCACTGCTTTCTTCAGAGCGGGCCCGAGGCGCGGATCATTCACGCTGCCGTAGGCTTCAGCCAGGGCCAGTGTGGCGAATCCATGGTTGTACATCGTCGTGCCGATATAGCCACTCGTACCGTCGGCCGAGTTCAGGATGTGCGTCAGCCCCCTGGTAATGGCCTGGCTATAGGGGCCGAAATTGGGATCGTCGCCATGCGCCAGCATGGCCAGAACCGCGACACCCACTACGCCGGGTTCACTCCCTTTGCTGGCGCTCCAGGTCCCATTGGCGGCCTGGGTCTTGACCAGGTAATTCAGGCCTTTGATATACATGCGCTCAATGTCAGCCGGAATCGGGTCGCCGTGATAGGAAAAGATATCCTGGCCGTCCGCCGTCCGAAGCACGGCCAGGCAGACGAGGAGGCACAGCAGATATCTCAGGCCGCAGCGGATGCCCCGTGCGCCGCCCACCCATTCTGGGGATTCACGGTGTCTCATCACTCCTCCTCCAGTGCATTGAAATAGGCCTCAAGCAGCTCGCGGAATTCCTCCGGCAGCTCACCGCGGTCAGCGCCGCCAACTTTCTCAACGTGCCGCTCCCCGAGTCCATCGTGATCGGCCCCGCCCGCCACCATCGGGCTGGCGCCATCGGCCGCCCCGCCGGCGCTACTGCCGCCTCCCTTGGGACCGGCACCGCTGCCCATGCCCGGCTGCATGCCCATGGCCTGCATCACCCCCTGCGCCATGCCGCCACACGCGCCGGCCGCGGCCGATATGGAGTTTGCGAGCAGCTCAATGATCTCCGTCTGTATAGCAATCGTGGTGGCGTCTGTCTGCGGCTTGCGCAGGAACATCCCCGCGTTCATCATTTCGCCGCCGACCTTCTCAACCAGCTGGCGGAGCTTGGGGTCGCGCACCTTGCGCTCAAGCGGCCGTATATCCGCGGCCAGGTCATATTGCATCTTCGACAGCTTGCGTGCATCGGCCTCGTAGGCCTGGTTCTTCGCTCGTCCTTGATCCACCAGGCGGGTCTGCTCGCGCAGACTCTCCTCACGCTGTCGGGCACGCATCAGGGCAATCAGGGTCTCGATGTCCTGCTCGCCCGGCTCGCCCCCCTTACATTCACCGCTCTTACACTCCGCCGCCTTCTCTTCCAGCAGTTCCGCCCACGCCACAAACTGCTTCTGCCATGCGCCCGATTTGTCAATCGCCTGCACCCCGACGTTCTGACTGATTAGCGCGGCCAGCTCCGTCAAGGCATCGGCCGTCTTCTTCTCCACCATCGCGCGATGCACATCGTCGTAACACTGGATCCGGGTGCGGTTATAGAACCCGGCAAGATCATCCCGGATGGTCGTGGCATCCTTCTGCGTCTGAACCTGTTGTGCCGTCAGCAGATCGATCGTTTTGCGTTTGTCGGCCGGCAAATCATCCACGCTCATGCCGACCGTCTGTGGCAACAACTGGCGCAGCGTGGCGGCAATCTCCTGTTCCGCGGCGGCGGCCATGCGCAACCGGTTGATAAAGCTCTTGGCGAGCATGTCCTTGAGTGACGCGTTGATGCCCTCTTCCATTTCCCGCAACGCGGCCAGGATGCGCTCCTCCAGCGCGATGGCCTCATCGAGCTTCTCCTTGCGCTCCTCGTTTCCACTGCCGGCCTGCTGCAAGGCATTGGCGGATTCCTTCATCTCGCTGCCGGCCAACTGCTTCATCGACGCCATCAACTCCGACCAGCGCCGCAGGGTCTCTTCGGGGATCTCGGTGTTGCGCAGGGCCTCCTTGAGCAGCGCTTCGGTCTCCTTGGAGAGGCGTGATAGCTGCTCAGCTTGGCTGGCCTCGTCCATGGCCTTCTCTTTCAGCGCATCGGCGGTCTTGGCGGAGGCGAGGTCCTCAGCCGTCTGCTCCCCGATCGCCTTGTTCTCATCGAGCAGCGCTTCTTCATCTCGACTCAGGTCTTCCAGCTTGGCCTGCAGGGCCTCCATCTGCTGCTGAATGAGCTTGGCGTGCTTGGCCCGGCTCAACACGTAGATACGATAGACCAATGACAGGGCTGGCTTCCGCCCGGGAAAGTAGTCCGCGGCATAGGCACACAGCGTGATCAGGGTCTCCTCCGGAACATGCGCCGTGATGGGTGAGAACGTGAACTGAGCCTCCAGGACGCGTGCATCAGGCGCGCCATTTGTGAGGGTCTGCATGCCCTGCACCTCGGGGATGCCACGCGCGGCGCTGTCCACACTGCTCCAATTGACCCACAGGTCGCGCATCCCGAAATCATCTTCGCCACGGACCTCCAGATTGACGATTTCGTCCTCCAGGATAGCCACGGCACGTGACACGCCACTGCATTCCACGAACGGCGGCTCGTCCGCCCGCGTGGTGATGGTGAGCGCATAAGGCTGCATGGGCGCCAGCCCGTGACGGTCGGTCCACTCAACGCGCAGGAGATCCAGCCGGTCAGCGGCGATCTCGTGACTTGTGAAGCCCTCAGCCACGACGTCCAAAGGTATCTCCGCCTCGTGCGGCGGGGGCGCCGTGGCGTCGTTCGGGTCAGAGCTGGTGGACAGCAGGCGCGCGGATCCGATATCCCGGCTGATGCGGCCCCTGAAGACGACGTGGCTGCTTTCCAGAAGCGTGAAGCGGCCGTTCTGGATATCGACCTCCTGGGGGGGGCGTTGCAGGTAATCGGGCAGGCGGACCGTGGCGCCTAGCTGGACGAGCTCAGAGCGGAAGACCGGCCGGATCGTGATCCGCTTGGTGATATCCCCGATACGCATGGCCAGTACCCCGGGCTCGGTTTGACCCGGTACCGCAAAGACCGCCTTGCCGTCAACCACGCGGGCGGCGATGCGTGGCTGATTCTCGATGCTGCACACCGCATGCAACGGCCGCCAGCGCGACCGTTCGGCCAGTTGGCACCCTATTTCAAAGGCCTCGCCATGGGGCACAACCTGTTGTGCGGGCATGCTTTCTATGCTGACAAACGTGTAGCGCTCAACCGTGGTGAACGGCTTGGCCCAACGAAGCATCGCGTTGCACCCCGCTTCGGGGGCCAGCAGCAGCGTCACCACGATCACCACCAGTAGCAGGAGAAAGGCCCACACCACCGAGCGTGGCCGCCGCGTGGGAACGGCCCCCTTGAAATCATATTCAGCCGCTTCGCGGCTGACCTGCCGGATCGCGGCGCGGCAGAGCGACGGCGATATGTTATCCGGCAGCGTCCCGCCATTGGCCAATTCCACGGCGCCCAGCAGACGATCACCCATACGGCCGTACTGCCTCTGGACCAGTCGCGCCAACTCGCGCGTACTTCGGCGCTGCCACCACCAGTGGCGCATCCAGCGGAAGGCGAATCCGCCCAGCACGACGCCGCCCAGAAGGGTCAGCGGGCCCCGTATCCACCACGGCGTATCCCACAGCCGGTCGGAAAGAAACAGGCACCCATAGGTGAGTAGAATGCCGCACAGCCCGCCCAGGACCCCCACGACCGTCTCCATGACGCAGAGGCGTTTTTCGAACGCCTGTAGCTGCCCGCGGAGTGATTCGGGAAGCGCGATCTCAGGGGTATGTTCTTCAGTGCTCATAGTGCGTCTATATCAATCCCATCAGCTTACGGCTGACCCAGTAGAGGGCCAGTAACGCCACAATGCATCCGGCCCAGAGGGGGTGGCACCACAGGCGCAGGCGTTCCTCGCGTTCCTTGGCCTCGGGCAGAAGCGATAGGTTCTCGACGATCGATGCCAGCTCGTCGATGCCTCCCGCTCGTCCGCGCGTGACCGCCGCCAACTCGCTCAGCACACTGCTGCGGGCCGGGCGACCCACCCGCTCGCGCTGCGGGCTGCTCACCGCAATCTGCGCCGTGACCCGCCGCGCCGCCGCTTCGCACGTGATCGCGACATCATGGGTGCCCCCCTCACGCGGCACGAACGACCCGGTGAAAACACCCCAACCGCCCGCGGCCGGATTCAATTCCAGCGTCTCCTTGTGGCCGCCTTGCGAGCGGATCAGAGCCTGGACACGACCCTCCTGCAGCGGAAATCCGGACCGGTCAAAAACCGTTGTATGCAGGAACACGCGGTCTCCGCGCCGGGGCGCCTCGGGACTGAAGAAGAAGCGGATGCCCTCCTCATGCGCCATGTGCCGCTGATGCGCCATCCAGCGCACGACCTGCCCCCAGAAGCGATAGTGATACAGATCCTCCACACCGCGCCGCCAGCGCCACGCGCTGTCGGTGCCCATAAACAGTACCTTGCCGCTGCCACGGTCTGCGGTGACCAGCAGCGGCAGCCGACCGTGCGCGTTGCGCGCCGTGGCATGCACGGCCAGCACCTGGCTGCCGGACCGCGCCCTGACCACCGGCGCATGCCAGTAGAATCCCGGCAAGCGTCGCCATACGGCGTGATTACGGACCGGATCGGGGGCCAGCATCGTGAGGAGGTGCCCGCGACCGCGCGCCGTGAGGTTGAGCCGTGACTCCATGTTGAAACCAAAGCCGCTGGAGGTGCGCTCATCCATATCCACCGGCATCAACGCATCCAGTGGCGTCCCGGCCAGGGAGGCCTGCCGTCCCGCGATGCCCGGCAGAAACACCAAGCCGCTGCCCTGCTGTTCAACCAGCCCCTTTAACATCTCGAGGTGCTGCTCTGAGAGCTCGTCCGGCCCGGTTCCCACGTCACCCAGGAATACGACATCATACTCAGACAGAGCCTCCCGGCTGGCCGGGAAGGCGGGCAGGTAGTTCTTGCCCTCACCGGCCGCCATGTCGGGGTGCAGTAACAGGCAGTGCACGCTGACTCCGGGATCGCGTGCCAGGGCGTTGTGCAGGAAGCGATATTCCCAGCGCGGCGTTGAGTCCACCACGAGCACCTTCAGCACCTCACGTCGCAACGCCATGCGGAACGACCGGGCGTTGTTGTCCTTGAATACTTCATCTCGTTCAACCGGCAGGCTGAGGGTGAAGTTGAAATCTCCGGGCACACGCGGGGTGAACAGAATGCTCTCCTGCAGCTGTGCCATCGCGGGCACTAGAACGGAGGTCGTGGCCTCGATGCCATTCGGTCCGCGCAGTGTCACGGTCGTTTTGACGTCACGCGACAGCCGACTCTGAATCGTGAACGGCAGCGAGATGTGCTCATCCATCAAGCCGTAGGCCGGCGCCGCCACCGACTGCAGCTCCAGGTCGGGCAGAAACCGGTCACTGCCCACCGTGACGGCAAACAGGGGGATATCACGCACACGAAGTGTCGTGGCGGCAGACACCGGCGGCTTGCCCTGGTTCCAATCGCCATCTGAAAGCAAGAGCACGGCCCTTAGATCGTTGTGCGACTCGATAACCCCTTCAAGCGCCAGATTGAGGTCGGTGCCGGGATCGTCAGCCGTGCCCGGCAGCGCAACCTCGTTAACCACGACCTTGTACGTCGCCTCAAGCGGCTTCCAGAACACGCTCTCGACCCGGTTGCTGAGCCACGCCGCCCGGCTCTGCACATCGCCGCCATCGGCCACAACATCCTGGGTGGCCATGCTGCCCGAGGCATCACACAGCACTGCCACAAGCGGCTTGCGTACCTGGTGCGAACGCCGTACGACTTCAGGGCGGAAAAGGGTGAAGACGAGCAGGCCGACGATGAGCAGCTTGAGTCCCTCGATGGCCAGCAGGCCGCGTGCGCCCCGGTTGCGCCGGGCGTTGAGGACAAACAGCCAGAGGGCGAGGCCTACAAAGAGAGTGCCGGCCAGAAGGGTCAGCCACGACACACCGAAACTCCAGGAGGACGTGGTCATGAGGTCGCCTCCTTGCTTCGTGGCCGTCGATTCGACAGCAGCAAGCCCGATTCCACGAGGAGGCATGCCAGGCAGAGCGAGAGCAGGATCGGCCACACTTCGCTCTGCAGTTTGTCGGCGCTGCGATGCGCCAGGTCGTCCAGGACTTGCACACGCACGTCGCCCAGCAACGCCGCGACATCTTCGCTGGCGGTCACCTCGGGCCTGCTCTCAGAGGCGGGCCGGTTGAGGGCGATCCGGCGTGTCCCGCACTGGTAGACGCCGGCCTGCCACGCGGCATGTTTGTGTTCATCGGAATCGACGGCGGTCCACACGGCTTGCGGATCGCGTGGCTGCCACTCGCCGCAGCGCGCCGTCTCGGCCTGGACCAGGCGCTGTCCGCCTGAGCGCAACATGCGTTGCAGCATCGGGACCAGGACGCTGCCCTCGCCCAGGTCAGACCACGCCTTGCCCGGCAGCGCCGTGCAGATGAAGGCGCGCCCGGCGCCTGACGTATGGCGTAGCAGGAAGGGCTTGCCGTCCGCGAAGCTCGCCAGCGCGATCCAGACGGCATCGGATGCGGGGGTCATATCCTGGCGCTGACGAAACGCCAGGCGGTCCAGCGGCAGGGACATACCGCCCGCCGTATCGGCCAGCGGTCCGTCATGTGCTTCCCATACCGGTACGCGAAACGGCTTGGCGGTGCTGGCCGTGTCGATGGCGCCCCACTGGGGGGCGAGCGGCCCGGCCTCTGACCGCGCGGCGTCCTCGGCAGGGACGCTTTTCCCGGGAGGAAGATAGAGGACCGTGCCACCGTCGGTGACGAACGTCTGGATCGCCTGCGCCGTCTCGGCGGCAGGGGGGTGGGGCCTGCCAGATCAGCAGGGCGAGCTCCTGCCACGCCATGGTGGCGGCCTCACGCGGGGCGAGCACCTCACAGGCGCGGCCAAAACGCCCGCTGACGGGCGAGGCGGCCAGACGCAGGTAGCGGGCCACAGCGGGCGTATCCGACACCACAACGGCCGCGAGGGGAACGTCATCTCCGTAGACAAAGTAGCAGCTGTTATCACGCAGGTTATCGTCGGCCGGAAGTTCGACTTTGCCCCAGCCGCCTGCAGGCTTCCCGGCCAAAAGCTCCAGGTTGCGTTGGTAATGAAGGGTCGGCGTATTGAGGGTGAGGTCCACCTGCGACCGCGTGCCGTCCAGGGTGATGATCATCGGAAAGACATCCGGGCGGGGCACCGCACTGCTGATGTCGAGGGCCAGTCCAAGCGTCTGCGGCGTGGCGCCCACGCGGCGCTGAGCATGCTGCAGGCCCACCGCTACATTATGTTGATAGCCGTCACTGAGCGCCAGGAGCCGTACCCGTACATCCTGCGGCAGCGCGGCCAACTGCGCCCCCAGCTGCAGCCAGTCGCGTCGCTGCGGCAACCAGTTGCTGGCCTGTAGATCCGAGGCCACCCATAGCTCGGTGCGGCCGGTCTTGTTTCGGATCAGGTAGTCCAGCGCCGCCTGGAACATGGCGGGGATGTCAGCCGCCGTATCGGTTGCGGAGGCCAGGGCAAGGCCGGCCAGCACCGCGGGCGTCGCGATTTCATGCGGGGTGCGCAGGACACTCTCAATCAACACGAACCGACTGGTGGCCGCCGACTCTGCGGCGGCCTGCGCAAAGAGGCGCAGCGCGTGTTCGCGCTTACTGCACTGGCGCCGCAGATCCGTCGCCTCCATGCTGGCCGAGCGGTCGAGCAGAATGATCACCGTATCGGGTGCCCCCGCCATCGTGCCCCCCAGCCACCCGCCGATCGTGGGCCGGCTCAGGGCCAACACGAGAAACAGAATCACCAGTACGCGACAGAGCAGAATGAGATAATGGCGCAGCCTGGCGCGCCGGGTGGAACTGCGCGTTGCGGAGATCAGAAACATCATGGCGGCCCACTTGACCGACCGGAACCGCAAGCGGTTGAGCAGGTGGATCGCCACGGGCAGCAGGGCCGCCGGTAGCCCCCACAGCAGAATTGGATTGAGAAATGTCATCGTAATCCAGGCTTAACGGCTGAGTCCTCCGCCCATCCTTTGGAGCAGGAAGGCCGCCAATACCTTTTCATAGTCCGTGTCCGTCACGACGCGCCGGTAATCGACCCCGAATTCCCTACAACCGAGCTTGAGTCCTTCAAGGTAACGGTCCAACTCCTTGCGGTAGCCGGACTGTATGATCGAGGGATCCGTAATCATGTTGAACGACCCTTCGATATCCACGAAGCGGATCGGCCGGTCGAAATCGAAGTTCAGTTCCTGGCGATCAAGCAGATGAAAAACCGCGAGGTCATGTTTACGGAAACGCATATGCTGAAAACAGTCCAGCAGCGGGGGAATTTCTGTAAAGCAGTCGGACAGAACAATGACCAGCGCGCGCTGCTGTATGCGCTCGGCCAGGTCATGTATGGTCTGCACCATTTCGGTCTTCCCGCCGGGCGTCACATCACTGAGCGTGTCAAAGATATGCTTCAAGTGAGAGGGCGTGTGACGCGGCGGGATATCGTGATGGGTGCCGTCGCCGAAACAGAGCAGCCCCACGGAGTCGCCCTGGTGGACGAGCAGGTAGGCCAGGGTCGCGGCCAGGCGGCGGGCGTAATCGAACTTGCTGCCGTGGCCCGCATCAAACGACATGGACGCGCTGCAATCCAACACGATCGTGCAGCGCAGGTTCGTGTCGGCCTCGAACTCCTTCATGTAGAATCGATCGGTGCGGGCGTACACCTGCCAATCCACATGCTTGATATCGTCGCCCGGAACATATTTGCGGTACTCCGCAAATTCAACACTCGAGCCGCGTGTCGCGCTCTTGTGTATACCCGTGACACTGCCGTTCATGGGCCCGCGCGCTGAAAGCGCAAGCCGCGAAAGGCGGGCCAGCACGGCCGCGTCAAGAAACGCTCTACTATCAACGTAAGCCAAGGCCTCAGTCCTTCCGGGTTTCGGCCATGATCCGCTGAATGATATCCCGGCTGGATACTCCTTCGGACTCTGCGTGGAAGTTCGTCAGGATGCGATGCGACAGTACCGGTTCCGCCACGGCATCCACATCGTCCACCTGCACCAGGTAGTTGCCCCGCAAGACCGCCCGTGCCCGCGCCCCCAGGACGAGGTACTGTACGGCGCGCGGACCCGCGCCCCACATGACCCAATTCTTGATCCAGTCGGGGGCATCCGGCAGCGAGGGCCGCGATGTACGCACCAGGGCCACGATGTAGTCGTAGACATGATCGGGCACCGGCACGCGCCGCACCACATTCTGAAACTCAATGACCTGTTGGCCGTCAATGATCTTCGCCAGCTCCGGGCGCTCCCCGGCCGTGGTCTCGCGGGCAATGCGTCCCTCCTCCGCCTCCGTGGGATAATCCACATGGATCAGGAACATGAAGCGATCGAGCTGCGCCTCGGGCAGCGGATAGGTGCCCTCCTGCTCGATCGGGTTTTGCGTGGCCAGAACGAAGAACGGCTGATCCAATTCGAACTTGTGCGATCCGGCGCTGACTTCGTTCTCCTGCATCGCCTGCAGGAGGGCGGCCTGGGTCTTGGGCGGGGTGCGGTTGATCTCATCGGCCAGTACGATGTTGGCAAAGATGGGCCCCTTCTCGAACTCGAAGGCGCGGCGCCCCGGCTGATCGGTCTCCTGCAGAATATCCGTTCCGGTGATATCAGACGGCATCAGGTCGGGGGTGAACTGAATGCGACTGAAGTCGAGCGACATCAAGTCGCCCAGGCTGTGAATCAGGAGGGTCTTGGCCAGACCCGGTACGCCCATCAAGAGGGCATGCCCGCGTGCAAAGATGCAGATCAGGAGCTTCTCGATCACCTCGTCCTGGCCGATGATCACCTTGGCCAGCTCCTGGCGCATGTCGTCACAGAGGCCGCGCAGCCGATCAATCGCGGCCACATCGTCCTCCTGGGGCATGGCCCCGGCCTCGGCCGGGGACGGACGGTCTACATCTCTCTCAACGGGTGCATTCTCTGACATGATCAAACTTCCTTCCAGTGGTCTCTGCTAATAGGAACGACTCTCAGCAGCGATTTCTTCGACATGATTCAATTGTGGCGCCAACTCACCAGCCTGTGTGTAACACGTTTGTAAACAGGCGGAACGGCAACGCCCCACCAGGTGATGCCGCATCACAGCGTATCCAGAAGGTTTTGCGCTTGATGGGATATCTCCGGGTCCGGGTCATGCGTGGCTTTGTCCAGAAGCTTGCCGGCCTGCTCGCCCATGGCTTTCAGCTCGGCATAGGCCGCCTTGCGTTCGCGCGAGGTCCCGGCACCCAACTGCTTGATCAAGGCGCGTACGGCCGTCTCATCGACGTCGCTGACCTCGACCTGCTTCCAGTCTTTCCGCATCCGTATGCCATGCGTCTTGGCCAGGGCCTTGAACTCCGCTTCAGAAACCGTCCTGACCGAGCCGTTGATCACCCCCCGGCGCTGTCCCCCCACAGCTGTGGCCGTGAAGACCCAGGGCTTGCCGCCCTGTTTCGGGATAGCAAAAACGAACGGCTTGCCATCCTCCGCACTGATGCTTGCTTCTGCAAAGTTTTTCACGTAGTCGGCCACATCCGCAAGCTGAGCAGGGGGCTTGCGATTCGCCATGGTGTACTGCTCGATAGCGGCATCGAGCTGGCGCAACTTGTTCACGTCCTGCTGTTCTACCGCATTGTGATGCATACGATGGCGCTGCTGTGGCGCATACGTCAGCAGGTCAGCAAACACCCAGGCGCCCTCGGTCTGCTCCAGGGCGAAGGTAAAGCTACCGCCCTGCATGCTGACCGTAAGCCGGGCGGTTTGGTTGGTATCATTCATCGTCTGGCTGTCGACGTTGACGTTCCGGAACTCCCGCCCAATCTCCGCGATAAAGGAACGGCCGCGGGCCTGTTGTTTGAACACCGCGTCGACGGTGTCGAGCAGCCGCAGCAATCCGCCTGAAAGATGCGTCCGCGCGGTCTTGGCGTCATCGGCCTGGAGGGCGGCCAGGACCTTGTCCATGACCGCTTTGGGTTCCTCCTTCGGCCGCAGCGTCTTGAGTGTGCCTCCGGCCTGCGTGTACAGAGCCACACCCACCTCCCGATGCGAGCTCGTGGCGGCCGTCCGGATCAGCCGGGATGCATCTTCAAGGGCCTTGGCCTTCTGCCCGGCTCCGAGATAGGCCTTGGCACGATACACTCGCGCGAGCTCACGAAGCTCATCAACCGCCGGCTTGGCTTCGACCACGGTGGTGAACTGCGCAGCGGCCTTGGCGTATTGCTTCGCTTCGAGCTGCCGCAACCCGTCCTGAAAATTCGTTGCCAGCGCCAACAGTGCCGCCAGGGTTATCTCTGCCACCTTCGCTTCCATACGATCAGCCCCCGTCCTTCACGCGTCCCGTCACTGCGTCCCGTCACTGCGTCCCGTCACTGCGTCCTACGCAGTCTACCTGCCGGGATGTAAGCTCACAAGGTCGGCCACGATGTTCAGGGCCTCCTGGAGCACGATGTCCCCGCTTGCTTCGCCGGCTTCTGCAGCGAATTCTCGGCCTAGGTCATATAACTTATTTCTGACGGTTGCCATCTTTTTACGCTGCTCAATATTGAGCGAAAGCATTTCCGCCTTGTCCAGTGTGTCCACGCGCGCCAGGAAGTTGGTGTAGTCCGCGAAGCGTGAGTCCTCGCTTCTGCGCTGCAGCGACAGCGCCGTCAGAACCGGCACCATCTCGTAGGTGTCGCCCAGCGGTCTGAACCGGGCCGGACGTACCATCGACCAGGGAAGCGGGTTCTCCAGAAAGTCCTCGCCGATCGGCATGCTATCGCTTCGGGACGGCAGCACGATGTCGGGGGTGACCCCTTTGAGCTGGGTCGAACCGCCCGATACACGGTAGTACAGGGCATCCGTCGTCTTGATGGCGCCCCACCGGCCGTCCTCACCGACATCGTGGACGCCCTGCACACTGCCCTTGCCATGCGTCTTGGTATCGCCCACGACGATGGCACATCCATAATCCTGCAGCGCTCCGGCCAGTAGTTCGGAAGCGGATGCGGTACGTCGATTGACAAGCAGGACCAGCGGGCCGGCGTAAGCCCTGACACCATCATTATCCGTCAGGATCACAATTCCCTCCCGCGACTTCACCTGGACCACCGGCCCGGATGGAATGAAGAGGCCGGTCATGCGGATCGCTTCGTGGAGCGAGCCGCCGCCGTTGTTGCGCAAATCCAGGAGCACGCCCTGCACATGGTTGGTGGCCATCCCCTGCAGAATGGCTTCAACATCACCCGCCGAGCTGCGCCCTTCCTCGGCGTTGTCGACCTGCGCCGGCGTTCGGCCGTAGAAAGCCGAGAGCGTGATCAGTCCCACGCGGCGGGTCTCACCATCCGTATCGCGGATCTGTCTGAGTTCGTGCCGCACCGTGCCCTCATCCTCCGCGTCGAAGCGGGTCGCGCTAGCGGGGGACATGTAGTGACAGTGAGGGTCGTAGGCCTTGGCGAAAGACGTAAGGTATTGTTCAAGCACCGATGCCGCATCGCGGCCATTGACCACCTCCCGGAAACGATCGTATCGTTGCGCCACGGCGGTCGCAGGGGTCGCTCCCGGTTCAGGCCCATCGTCACCCGGCGCTCCCCCCGGCGCTCCGACCGCGTAGCGGAGATAACGATCTTTCACCGTGTGGCGCCACACCTCGTTCCACGCGTTCTGGTCACGCGGCCAGGCCACGTCCTCACGGTTCCATCGGTACGCTTCATCCGCTTCCAGATCAAGATCGCCTTCCAGCAGCGCACCCAGATAGGCGTGGCCTTCATTGACGCGCTGCCTGAACAGGTTGAAGACCTCGTACGCAAAGCTGACATCACCCCGGGCCAACGCATCATCAAGTGTGAGTTGACGCTGCTTGAATGCGGCTATATCCGATTCGAGAAAGAAGATATGCCTGCGGTCGAGCGAGACCAGGTAGTGTTTCCACGCCTGGCGAGACACATCGTCATTCAAGGCGGCCTGCGTGAGGTGCACGCGCGGGAGTTGACGCGCCAACGCTTCGGCGATGGCGCTATCCTGCGGTCCGGGTGTGAGCCCCTCGTCAAGGGCTACGGCACCCCCCACTAGCCCAAGTTTCTCATCCGAACGCGTAAGTCGTTGCATATCAACGACCGGACTTTCTGTGGCACTACAAAGTCGTTATC
>JABGQM010000119.1 GCA_018648805.1 Verrucomicrobiota bacterium | reverse complement strand
GGGCATTGAGGGGCATCTGACAATATGGGTTCAAAGCGTCTCCGTAGCCGCAGGCGTCAACATTTGAACGTTATCAACCCTTTTCGGACAACGTCGAATTAGAAAAGGGCCTGAGCGGGGCTGGTGATAGCCTTGAGAATGCGGGTCATGATCACCTTTCCGGATAGCCCCTTGGGGGCTCCGGGGAAGTCGCCGGCTTCACGGTAGCTGTTGTAGAACTCCGGATGGTAGGGCGGCACCGCCGGGTGGTTGGGTCTAAGCTCGAAGCTGGTGGTGTTGCGAATGGGCCATACATCCAGCGGGGTATGGCGCAGCGTGCCTTCCACCAGGCGGTTGACATCATCCATATTGAGCGGCATCTGTCGCTTGGCAATGACCCAGCTGTTGCGTGGCAGGCAGTCACGCAGGATGTCGTTGCGCACCCATGTGGCGACCACGGGGTCATCAATCAGGAGTCCCATCTCCGTATTCAAATTGGCTGAACGCGGGTCGAGATTGTAGCTTCCGATAAAGGTGTGGCGTTCATCAATGACCAGCGATTTGGCATGGATGCAGAGGTGCGGCTTCTTCTCTTTCTTTTCCGACTGGGCCTGCTTCGCCAGGTCGGGGAATGAGGGCAGCACATTGAGCAGGTCGGCCGGATGCGGTTTGTATTCGTATATCTCGACGCCGACATCCTCAATATAGGAGGAGCGCAGCCGATAGTTGGCTGAGTAGGCAATCACGCTGTCGGTGGCAGCAAAACTGTTGGACGAGAGAATGATGCGCATATCCTTGTGGCCTTTCTTGAGCCCTCTCAGGAGCCGGCGCGTCTTGCGGTCGAGGACCAGGTAGGGCGACTGGATGACCAGGCTGTCCGTGGCCAGTTGAAGGGTCTCGGCCAGTTGTTCGGTGATACGCCCGCCACCGGAAAAGAAGAAGAAGCGGCGGTTCTTCCCCGGCTTGTCAGCCAGGAGCACGACCCGCGCGGGTTTGACGAGGCGCTTGGCAAAGACCTCGTGAATGTACGTGGGGTTGCTGGCCAGGCGCTCAACCGTGGCAAACCGGTCATCCAAGTTGAAGTCTTCGCGTGTTTCAAGCGCTGTGTAGTCTCCCTTGCGGATGGCCTTCTTGACGTCGGGAAGGTACTTGCTACTCACGGAGCGGCGATACTTCCAGAAGGTATTAAAGGAGACCTTCATGTCCATCGCAACGGGCCCCAGGAGGAGCACATCGCGGTCTTTGAAGTTGGTGTCGGTGCTGAAGTCGTAGTAGCAGTTCTCGATATTGCGGCCGCCTGTAATCCCGATAAAGTCATCCACCAGAAAGAGCTTATTGTGCATGCGCTGGTTGGTGCGGTTCGGGATGAGGCTGTCGACGGACTCCTGGAGCTGTGAGGGGTCCATCCGCCCGGCCACGGGCCGGTAGTGTTTGATCTGCAGGTTGGGATGGGCTGTGGCCAGAAAGGCGGCCGCTTTGAGATTACGCGACGATGAGAGGTGGTCGGCAATGATGCGCACTTTCACGCCCCGCTTGGCTGCCTGGAGAAATTCGTAGGTCAGCAGGCGGCCGACGTCGTCGTCATCGTAGATGAAGGTCTGGACGTCAATGCTGGTCTTGGCGTTGCGGATGAGGTGCAGGCGGAGAATCAGGGCGTTGATGCCGCTATTGAGGACACAGACGTAGTTGCACTCGGAAGCATCCTTGCCTTCGTGGAGCCCGAGTACGGCCCGCTTTACGAAGGGATAGAGCGGTGAACTTCGCTGCGGCGTGACCGCCGTCGCGGGGGCGGGTGTCGTCGCGCGGGCGGGTCTCGGCTGACGTGGCGCAGGGGGCTCGGCTGGGGCAGCAGGTGTCGGCCGGCGCTGCGCGGGGGTGTTGGTCGGCGCCGCAGGTGTCGGCTGGGGTGGTGTGGTGGGGGCGGCCGGTGTGGCGGGTGGTGTGACCGCCTCCGGCGCGATGGCGGGGTCGGGGTCGGCCGGCACGGCTGGTTTCCTGTCGAACCGGTCGGCCTCGCTGGTATCCTTTTTCAACCAGTCCTTGAAGCCCTCGCCGCGAAGGGGCAGGGCTGTGGCGATCAGCGCCATGAGAAGCAGTGGGAGCATGCCGTTCAGGCTGTGAACATGTTTCGTCTTCATGACGCATTGTGGCTTTCTGCTCGCGCTCCCGCAAGTCTGAATTGTGGAGCGGGTCCTTGCCTCTGGCGGGGCAACGGTGATATACCGCACAGAGAGATGCGAGAGGTCAACAACACACCATGGTGTCGGGTTCACGGGCTGATGCTCGTGCTGGGTCTGCTGGTGGTGTTGGCGCTCAGGTTGCCCTGGGTCGGCCACCTGCTGGTGTGGGACGAGGCGATGAATCTCTGCTCGGTCCGCGCATTGCTGGCGGGCGGGCAGGATGATTTCTCCAACTGGGTCTGGCGGCATCCGCCCCTCTTCTGCGTGTTGATGCTGCTGGTGAAACCGATGCAGGGCGGCTTTGCCGAGAGGGTCGAGTTGATCACGATTGGCCTGGCGCTCCTGAATGCCGGTCTGCTGTTTGCGATCAATCGTAAGGTGTTCGGTGTGCGTGTGGCCCTCTGGTCGGTCTTCTTCCTGGGTGTGATGCCCGGGAGCATCTTTTTTGATGTGTGGATCAAGCGCGACATTCTGGTGGTCACGTTTGGGCTGTTGGCCATGCTTCTGATGCTGCACAAACATCTACCCTATGCGGCTTTCTGCTTGGGATTGGCCCTGCTCACGAAAGAGACGGCCGTTTTCTACGTGATGGCGTGCGGACTGCTCTGGCTATGGGGGGCGGGTGGACGTCCCACCTGGAAGGGGGCGGCCGTGTTGGTGGTTGTGCCGCTGCTGACCTGCGGATGGTGGTATGGCTGGCTGTCAAGGGCGCAACATGTTGAGTTTGCGCTCAGCCGGCAGACCGGGTTCAACAGTTCCTGGACGTTCTATGGGGCGCGCGCGCTGCATGATCTTGGCTGGCCCGGGGTGATCCTGGCTGTCGCCGGGGCAGCCGTCTTGGGGGTGGGGCTCCTGCGGCATAGCCGCAGCGGGGAGGATGCCGCGCTGTCGCGAGGGGCGTACGCCTGGCCCGTATGGCTGCTGGCACCGTCGCTGGTGCTGCTCTCGCTGCTGCCCAGCAAGGTCCCCTGGGTGGTGGTGGTGCTGTTTCCTGCCTGGGCCACGCTGCAAAGCGTGGGGGTCGCGCGTCTGCTCAACCCAACGCGCGGCGGGGCGGGGCAGCGGCGCGTGATGGGGGCGGCCGCGCTGCTGTTGGCGGGAGGGCTCGTGTGGCAGGTGGCGGGGCGTGACTATGAGGTCACGCTCAAGCGGGCGGCGGAGGGGCAGTGGCGCGGGGCTGGTTACTCGCGCGAGATTGCCGAGACCATGAACCGGCTCGTGAAGGATGATGAGCGGGTGTTGATGACCTCGTTTCACTACTGGACCCAGCTGATGCCGGGGCACGCCTGTGCTGTCTTCGCCTACTACTTTACCCGCGACGCGGCCGTGCTGTTGCGTTCACATGAGCGCGGATTTGAGGCATTGCGGGAAGATGTGGACGCCTACGAACTTGAGTGGGCGTTGCTGTCGCCGGAGCCGGGCGACAAAGAGCGGGAGGTGTTCGGCGGATTCATTGATCAGCTCGGGCTGGCGCCCGTCAAGATGGAGAAGGCCTACCTCTTTCGCACGAGCGCGCTCGACAGAAAAGGGCCTTAGCGTGGAATGGCACTTAGATAAGCATTGTTTAGGATGATTTCTCACCTTGTTTATTTGCTCGAGATTGCGATCGTTTTCTAGCTCGGGGCAGAGACTCCATCAAGACATTCTGGCTCAACACGCGCATCTCTTTGAGCGCCTTATCGACCTTACGATTTGCCGCGATGGCAGTACGGAACGCAACGGCCTGCTCGGGTGAGAGTGAGACGGTAACGGTCTTGGCTCTCACCTTGCGAGTCCACGTATAGGTGGCTCTGGCAGTGGCCGACTTGGGCTGGGTTTCCACAACGGTGCCCTGCAAGAGCCAGGGCAAGCCGATCAGATCTTTCTGGAGAAGGTCGTAGCGGCGGCGCATCTTCTGTTCTTTCTCGGCCGAAAAGGCGGGCGCGGACTCTTT
>JABGQM010000118.1 GCA_018648805.1 Verrucomicrobiota bacterium | reverse complement strand
CCGTCCCCGGCGGCCCCGACACAGGCCACGCCAGCAGAGCTGTCATGTCCTGTGCTCAATACCCCGGCGCTCTCGCGCCTTCCATGCGGCACCTGCACCGCGCCAAGCGTTGGCGCAGGCTGGGTGCCGGGTCATCCCAAGACCCGCCGTAGGCGGCGTGCTCGGGACTCCACGGTGTCGAGCACAGCTCGACTTCTTCGAGTCTTTGACAGGCTCCCCACAGCCTCTTTCCAGCAGCCAATCACGGCCCTTTGGGCCGTACACCCGCCGAGGCGGGTCAATAGCCACCCTCAAGACCGCCTTCGGCGGTCCACACGCGACACAAAAGCAACCCTGCAAAATCCGGCTGTTTGCTTTGCACGGATTTTGGTCGCGCCACCTGCTACTCACATTGCGGGGCTGATCCGATGCGAAAAGACCGATGAAATTGGCTCGAAAGCCTTGCTTAAGCAGAGCGAGGGGCTACACCACGATATAGACTGCTCCGTGACTTCTCTCGCCCTGGGCTACAGCGGTCTGCTTGTAATCAGGCCGATGCCGCGGCCCTGGTTGCCGACGGCGCAGTAGTGGAGATAGAAGGTTTCGTTGGCCGGATTCCAGACCAGGGATATCTTGTGGGCGAACTGTTTGTCGAGCCCCTCAGGATGCCCGCCAGCCTTGTAGAGGGGATCGGGGTCGGTGGTCCAGTTGGTGAGGTCCCGCGAGTAGGCCGCCATGATGTGGGCGCCCCCCTGGCCGACACCAAAGTAGAACATGACCCAGTGGTCGGTGTCCCAGAAGACCTTGCCGTCGGAGACGAACTTCTCGTCATAACCGCCCGGGCTCACGGGAATCACCGGGTTGTGGGTGTGGCGGGTCCAGTCCATCAGGTTCTCTGAAGTGGCGAGGCCCATCTGCTCGATCCACTCCGGCATTTTCTTAGCGTTGTAGAAATTGTAAAACGTGCCTTCGTGCTCAACCAGCCAGGGCTGGTAGATGCAGTCCTTCTCCCACTCCCCCACCTCGGGTTCGTGGACCGACAGGATGTAGTTGTCCTGGGCCCGCTGCCAACTGAGGCCATCAGCGGAACTCGCCACACCTTCGTAACCGGGGTCGACCTCGTACCCGCCCTGCTGGGCGTAACAGCCGTAGAGGGTCCAGAACTTGTCATCCCGTTTCTTGAGCGTGCGCCGCGCCTTGATGTCGTAGTCCTCGTAGAGGTAGGCCCCGATCACGCACCCCCCGAAGTCGAACTCACCCGCCTTGCCAAACCCCATGGCCAGACGCATCTTGGACCAATTTATGAGATCATCGCTCTCGGCGACAAATGACTTGTAGCCCTGAGGATCGGCAGTGCTGGCGATAAATGACATATACCAGGTCTCATCACCCGGCAGCTGAAAGACGGTGGGGACATCGGTTCCCTTGAGGTCCCCCTCGCCTTCGATCACCGGTGACTGCTCAATGATGGGGGTAGGATGGTAATGCCAGCCCCGGTAGGGGGCGGACCATGTCTTAAGAGTCTTTTCATCAATAGTCATTGGGCTCCCATGTCAACTTGTTCGCTTTCTGCTAGCATACGAAATTCTTCATTCGACTCACCTACCATAGATGAGCGTCCCCTGCGTGACGACTGGGCCGGCGGCCAGAGCGGCAATTTCCAATCCGCTCAACGCCGTGTCATAGACGCGCACGTCGTCCATGAGTCCCGTGAAATCGTCATTGCCGGTTCTGGAGCCGATGCCAAAGTTGGCTGCGGCGACATTCAGATCGGAGATCACTTTTCCCGTACCGAGCTCCACGCCGTCGAAATACAGCCGTTTGATGGAGGCGGTCGAGTCATAGGTCACTGCAACGTGATGCCACTGACCGTCATAGATCGTTCCCGGGGGGGTGCCTCCGGCCCCGACCCCGTAATCGTATGAGCCTCCCCAACCGAAATCCAGGAGACCTCCGGTGCCGTTGTCCGCAATTCCTGCCTCACCGACCGCTGTCGTGCGAAAGCCGTTAGCCTGGGCTGTGGAAGAATTTCCCCAGAAAGCAATCGTATTTCGGGTATTGGCGGTTGTTTGAATGAACGCGGCAATGGTGAAGCTGGCGTCTCCGGTGGGCAGGTCGGCGGAAAGCGTGTGCGACCCGTCGACCCGCAGGTAATCCCCCGTGCCATCCAAGCTCAACGCACCACCAATCTTGCCGGAGGCCGAATAGGTGGCGTCGCCAACAACGACCAGGTTGCTGCCTACCGTGGCCTCGCCGACATCCCCGGCGTTATCGAACTCCCAGTGGGCTACCAGGCCGATGCCTGGCTCCGGGGGCTGGCTCAGGTCCTCCGATGTGGCCAGCGCGATGACCCGGCCCTCACTCCCCACGGCGTTGTAGAAGTGGTACACAACGCCTTCGTGGACAACGACCCATGGCTTGTGTGCATAAGTGGAATCATAGGGTTCCGATGATTCAATCAGCTTGGCCCCGTCCCATTTGGTCCAGTTGACCAGGTCGTAGGAAGCCGCAAAGGTGTCAAAAGCACCGGGCGCCCAGAACGCACCGAAGTAGAACATCACCCAGACATCACCGATCCTGGAGATTTGCGGGTCGCCCGTGATGCCGCTGCCGTGGTCGACCACCGGACCGTCTCCGTAGCGTTGCCAGTTGACCATGTCATCTGAGACCGCCATACCGATGGATTCATGCCCGCCCTTGGCGTTGTAATACATGACATAGGGGAAACCCAGGGATTCGGATTGATCCCGAATGATATGGCTCTTGTAGAGCTTGTCGTCCTCAAACGCCCGGGCATCCGCATCACTCGGCGAAAGCACCGCATTAGTGCTCATCCGTGTCCAAGGCGTGGTCTGCGTGGGATTGGTGACGGAGGCGATACCGATTCCGAGCTCACCCGCTTCGTACCCGCTTGTGCTGCCCCCCAGGTACGAGAGCCAGTACTTGCTGTCGTGCGTATGCAGCCCGTACGTGCCTGCCCATTGATGATCCTGCAGGGCGATGTACCCGGCCGCCTGGTTGCGGTCCCACGAGTCGGGCGGGCCATAATCAAGAATCTTGCCGGTTTTCGTCCAATGGAGCAGGTTGGTGCTCTCGGCGATTTCGGTTTCATAGCCATTCCCGTCAAAAACGATGTAGACCATGTACCACCGATCACCATGGAAGTAGACACTGGGGGAATCGACCATCTGGCCGGCTTGCCCCGAGAGGACGACCCCATACTTGTACGGCGTCCTGACCGTTTCGTAGACACCCTCCATCACCGTCTGCGTGACGGATGTCTGCGCAACGCTCTCCTGCAAAAGCAATGCAAGCAGAAGAGGTATCAGGGAATGACGGCACAGTTTCATGATGATAGTCCCGTGAGAATCGTCAGGTCCGGGACGGACTACATGTAACCCGTCCCAAAGCGAGTGCGGAAACCCGCCCGCCAGCGCTCGCAACCTGGCGAGCGGGCAGACGGAGTCAGGCATTCCGCAATCCGCATTCCCCGTTCCGCATTCGGACTACTTCCCGTAGATCAGCGTCCCGGGGGTGGCGGGGGGAGTACCCGCGGCCAGGGCCGCAATCGCGGGTTGGCTCAAGGCACCGTCATAGACACGCACATCGTCGAGCAGGCCGTTTAACTGATCACCGCCCGCGCTGTTGGATCCGATGGCGAAGCCCGTCGCGGCAACATTCAGATCGCCGATCACTTTTCCTGTGCCAAGTTCCACTCCATCGAAGTAGAGCCGCTTGGTGGAGGTGGCCGAATCGTAGGAACAGGCGACGTGATGCCACTGGCCGTCATAGATCGTGCCGGGGGGCGTGCCGCCGGCGCCACTCCCGAAATCTTGTGCATAGCCCCAATTCAGGATGCCGCCCGTGCTATTGTTGGCTATCGCTCCTTCACCTACCGTTGTGGTGCGAAAGCCGTTGGCTTGGGCCGACGCGATGTTGCCCCAAAAGGTAATGTGGTCCCGGGCATTTGCAGTTGTCTTGATAAACGCAGCGACCGTGTAACTGGCGTCACCCGTGGGCAGGCCGGCGGGCAGCGTGTGAGATGCATCTACCCGCAGGTAATCCCCCGAGCCATCCAGGGTTAACGCGCCACCGAACTTGCCGGAGGCCGAATAGGCGGCATTGCCGACAACGACCAGGTCGCTGCTCACCGTGGCTTCACCGACGTCTCCGGAGTTATCGAACTCCCAGTGACCGACCAGGGTTTGGCCCTCGACCGATCCCGCCAGAAGCCCCAGCCCCAACGCTGCTGCACTCAACATGATTACTGATTTCTTCATCTTCTCGTCTCCGTTCTTCATCATTCTTGCCTCACATCGAAACATTGCACCTCCG
>JABGQM010000117.1 GCA_018648805.1 Verrucomicrobiota bacterium | reverse complement strand
TCCATCATGCGCTCGAGAAGGTCGCAGGCTTGACGCGCGTTGTCGACATACCCAATGGCGATGCTTGAGAGGGGGACACTCGTGCTTTGCCTGTACAGCGGCATGTCAAGCGTGCCCAGTACGGCGACGTCTTCAGGGACGCTCAATCCTTCAGCCTGGCACGCTTCGATGACCCAGACGGCGTCGTGGTCCAGGTCGGTGTAGACCGCCAGCGGTTTCGGCTGTTTACGCAATGCCGTGCGCAAATTGCGAAGGTGGACCTCCCAGGAGGTGTCCCAGACGCGGCGGTCGGTCGTCTTGCGTTTCAGCAGGTATCCACACGTGTAGCCATGTTCCTGCAGCTTTGCTTTGAATGCCGAGTGGCGTTGATTCGCCATGCCGTACGGTGCGGCTGAGTAGAGGGCAAAGTTGCGGAATCCGCGTTCGAGGAAATGCTCGGCGGCAAGCTGTCCCACCACTTGGTTGTCGACAAGGACTGAGGGGACGCCGATGCTCTGAAGGTCCATGCCGACACCGACAGCGGGGCATCCTGCTCGATCAAGCAAGCGTCTGAGACGAGTAGGGTTCACATCATAGGTGCCGATGATGCCGTCGCCCGCCCAGCCCCGTGGAATCGTGCCGTGGAGAGTGGCCCCAAGGTTGAGGTGCCAGCGGCGTTCGGCGGCCTCGTCTACGATCGCGTGTATCAGCCTCTCGTGCCATCTGAGGCCGAGCAGTAGAATGCTTTTCGGTGCGTTCATCGAAAGGGGTGCTCCTGTAACTTCGGGAAGATCCTACACCAGCTTTGGAAGATCTTCAATGCCCATGTTCGTCTCAAAGCGGTATAGTCGCACCTTCGAACAAGTGGGGTATCAAGGACCGGACCGAAATCGTAGAATTATCATCCCGTAGGGATGGCAGCCACGCCACATCGCTGGCATCCCTCCGGGATGCGGTTCGTGGTCTGGGATGTAACCGGTGGTGTCGCTACGCTCAACCACCGGCTAATAGCTGAGATCCCTCCGGGATACTATATCGGGTGTGACCCGCCGCTAACCCGTGTTCCACGGCGTTTAACCTCCTCTACCATGGCTCTTGTTATCAAATCTGGAAGATACTGTACTAGTTTTGGAAGATGTTCGGTATCTGTGCTTCCGTTAGTGCGCTATATTTCCAGCATGACTATTAGACACACCATCTTGGATAGGGGCTAACCATGTCAGAAGGCCCCAATCTACTCTTCATCTGTTGTGACGACCTGAATGATGCCATCGGCGGACTCGGCGGGCATCCCCAGGCACAGACGCCCAACCTGGATAAGCTCTGCGAACGGGGCGTCCGGTTTCTCAACTGCCAGTCCAGCGTTCCGATCTGTGGTCCGTCCCGCGCCAGTTGTCTATCGGGACTGGCGCCCTGGACCACCGGCTACTACGGTCACAACGACCACTGGAAGGGGAACGCCCTGCTCGCCGTGCAGCCCAGCTTCATGGAGCATGCCGGGAACCATGGCTATGGTGTCTATGGCACCGGCAAGATTTTTCACAACGGACAGGACAAGATGTCGGTCTGGAACCGTGGTCACGGCCACTCTGTCGACTGGGGTCCCTGGAGCTGGGACGGACAGAAGCCCGGCGACGGCTGGGGATCCTTCGCGGGGCATCAGGACATGCCATTCGAACCCACCCCCGACACCCTCTTTGCCAGTTTGGACCAGGTGCCGGATATTCCGGCCGACCCGGAAACCGGCGCGCCCGGCTACCGTGGCTGGCGCAACGATGACAACTCGCCCTTCCGCTACGAGAGCCGCGATGATCGCGACATGATGAACGACGAGCTCAACGGGCAGTGGGCGGCGGAGGTCCTGTCGCGCCCGCATGCGGACGAACCGTTCATGCTATGCCTGGGAATCGGGCGCCCCCACGCGCCGCTGGTTGCCCCGCAGGAGTACTTCGACATGTTCCCGCTGGATAAAGTCCAGCTCTCCCCGCAAATCCTCGAAGGACATGTGGAGGACTGTGCGCAGGCCATGCGCGAGGGCAACACCTCCACCACCGACTGGGGATTCCGAAAGTACAAGCTATTGTACGAGAACGGCGGCGAGGAGACGCTGCGTCGCTGGACCCAGGCCTATCTCGCCTGCATTGCCTTCGCCGACGCCTGCCTCGGCAAAGCGCTGGATGCGCTCTGGAGCGGACCCCACGCGGACAATACCTACGTCATCTTTGTCTCCGACAACGGCTATCACATGGGGGAGAAGGAGTTCCTGTTCAAGAACAGCCTGTGGGAACGCTCGGCGCGGGTACCGCTGTTGGTGGCCGGGCCCGGACTGGCCCGCGGCGAGGAATGTGACCAGCCGGTCAGCCTGCTCGACCTCTATCCCACCATCAACGAGTTCCTCGGGTTGCCGCAGGACAGCGGCCCGTTACCCCTCGACGGTTACAGCTTTGCCGCCCTGGCCCGCGATCCTGAATCGGACTGGGGCGGCCCGCCCATGGCGGTGACCGCCATCGGTTGCAAAGGTCCCTGCAGCGCCGCTGACCCGGGCAAGGTGGAGGATCAGCACTTCAGCATCCGGTCGCGCACCCACCGCTACCTGCGTTACGCAAGCGGTGAAGAGGAGCTCTACGATCATATCAACGACCCCTATGAATGGCACAATCTCAAGGACGACCCCGCCGCGGCGGATGTGAAGGCCGCGCTCCGGCAGGAATTGGATGCTCAGGTGTTCTAAAGGAGATGGAACGATTGGCATTGGAATTATCGGATGCGGCGGACGCATCAACCAGGTAGCACGGCGGACATGCAGAGAGGATAAGCGGCTGCGGGTTTGTCCTCATGCCATCCGCCTTCCCCTACGGCCGCGAGCTCGCATCACTGACCATGAAGAATTACGAGAAGATCATCGAAATCGTCGAGGAATAGAGAGGAAGAAAACATGGCCAAAGTCGTCATAATCGGTGCAGGAAGTCAGGTGTTTGCTGGAACCTTAACGCGCGATATTCTCGCGTATGAAGCCACCTCCGATACGGAGTTTGGATATGTGGATATCAATGCCACAAAGCTGGAGCTGGCGGAGCAATATGCGCAGCGCATTATTCGCGAAGGGAACTATGCCAACGCCTCGGTGACCTCCACGACGGATCGACGCGAGGCGCTCAAGGGCGCCGACTACGTGATCATCAGCATCCTCGTGGGCGGTTATGCGCCGATCGAAACGGAGATCGATATCCCGATGAAATACGGGATCAACCAGTGTATCGGCGATACACTGACGCCTGGCGGGATTATGCGCTGCCTGCGGACCCTGCCCGAGCTGGTGGCGATCGGCGATGATATCGCTGAACTGTGTCCCAACGCCACGGTCATGAATTACACGAATCCGATGTCGATGTTGTCATGGGGGTTCATGGATGCGCATCCCGAACTCTCATACGTGGGCCTCTGTCATTCCGTTCAGGGCACCGCCGGAGAATGGGCTAAACGACTTAATGTCGATATCAGCGACGTGAACTACGAGTGTGCCGGGATCAATCACCAGGCCTGGCTCACGCGCTACGAGGTCAATGGCGAGGACCAGTTGCCCGCCATCCGTGAACTGGCCTTCGATCCGGCCATCTGGTCCGGCGACAGTACACGCATGGAGTACCTCAAGCATTTCGGGTATCCCGTGACCGAATCCAGTGGGCACGGTTCCGAATATAACTGGTGGTTCCGGAAAGATGACGAGACGATTGAACGCTATTGCGACTCCTCCGTCACGCGATGGAACGGGCTGAGCGGCTATATCAAGAGGCTCTACGATAACCCGGACTGGCTGGAGAAAATGCAGAAGCGGGTGAGCGACGAGAAGCCGCTTAACCTTGAGCGCGGCCGTGAATACGGGTCCCAGATCATTCATGCCATGGAGACCGGCCAGGTGGAAGTCATCCACGGAACGGTCAAGAATCATGGTTTGATCGACAACCTGCCGCCGGACGTGGCCGTGGAAGTGCCCGTGCATGTGGATAAGAACGGGTTGCAGCCGATGCACGTCGGGGCCCTGCCCACACAATTGGCAGCCATCAACCGCGCGCAGCTGCTGGTCCAGGAGCTGGCGGTTCGGGCCGTTCAGGAGAAGGACCCCGAACGTGTGTTTCAGGCGATGGCCATGGACCCGCTGTGTGCGATGTCCTGTACCCTGGACCAGATTCGCGCCATGACGCGCGAACTGATGGCGGCGCACCGCGAGTACATCCCCATCCTCGACGGCGGTCTGCCCGCCGACCAGAAAGTCATGTATACCGAACGCACGAAAGACGCCGAAATCCATATTGATCCCGGCGAAGAGGGATAGTCGCACCGTGAAACTGAAAAAGTCAGCCGCAAATCCGATTCTGAGTCCAAACCCCGCCAATGAGTGGGAGAACTTCTGTG
>JABGQM010000116.1 GCA_018648805.1 Verrucomicrobiota bacterium | reverse complement strand
AGTGGGCTGGGGGCCGGCTCCCCACTGAAGATGAGTGGTTTGCCGAGGCGTCCAACGGCGGTCGCCGCAAGTATGCCTGGGGCGATGTCGAGGTCACCTGTGACCTGGCGATCTGGGGTGGTGGAAAGAAGATGGATGGCTGCGGCGCGGACCGCACGTGGCCAGTCTGCTCGAAGAGAGGCGGCTACAGCATCAGCGGGCTTTGCGACCTTACTGGAAACGTGAGGGAGTGGACCTCTTCCGTGGATGCCAATCTTGATGTGGATGTCAACCCTGTAACGCAAAATCAATCCCGGACATCAAGTTAGCGTGAAAGAAAGGCGGACCGGTCTCCATCTGGTGGGTGATGGTGAGTCGGTTGAGTGGATTTCACTTGGCCGATGAGTTGCCCCGTATGGTTGTCGACTTGTGCCTTCTGCGAGTCGACATTCGAGGGGCGTTTCCGGGGTCGATTATCAAGGTTGCCTTATCCCTGGCAGGAAGCAGCGCGCAGGGAGCGACTATGCTGCCAAAGGCGCTGCTGCGTCGGCCAGGAGGGCGATGAAGTGGTCGCGCTCCTTGTGGTGCAGCTTCGTGCGGCAGGCGGTCAGCCTGGCGCACCATCGCCCCTCCTCGTGCCGTTCGGTCTGGGGCAGAGCCTGGAAGAGCTCCAGAAAGCGTCTCCGCCAGAAGACGCGGTCGATTTTGGTTGTCGAGTCGAGTGCCAGGTTTAGGACAGCCTTCCGGTGCGCGTTCGGACTCAGCGTCCCGGAGAGTTCGAGGTCGTGCTCGAGGAGAGGCTCAAGGATTAGGTCCCCGGCCTTCGCCCTCAGTCTGGTGAGTTGCTCATAGGTGCGCTCATCCTCGCGTCGATAGGCAACGTTTCTGGCGATACCCAGCAGATAGCGCTCGTGGTGTCGGCTGGGGAGCGTGCCGGCATCCTGCTTGGCCTTGAAAAGGGCCATTGCTTCCAGGACGGCCTCGGGGCCGTAGCTGCCGATCTGTGGGATGTAGGTGTCTCTGGGGTCGTCGAGGCCGTGTTCGCAAAAGAAATCGGAAAGCAGTTTTGCGAGAGCGGGTGCACACCGCCGCCGATTGGCAGCATCGTTTTCCTGGACCTGTCGCCGCAGCCTGCGCAGTTCCTCCCGAGCCTGCGCCTTCTCCTCCTCGGTCACGGCTGATTCGGCAAAAGCCTCCGCTGGGGTTTTGCGCTTGAGCCTCCGCCGTGGCGTCTGGTTCCGGCCGGCGCTGTAGGCGAAGAGGACGTACCAGAGAACGAGCTGCGCCAGGTCTTTTTCCTCCAGCCCTTCGGGGATGTAGATAGGCGGCATCTTCTGCTCAAAGAGCCCCACTTCTGTTTCCGCCGGTGAGTTGCTCTGGGGCCGGCGGACAGTCGGAAACATGCTGACGATCTTCTTCTTGTCGAGTTCCTGCTCGATTTCTTCCGCGGTGTTGCACTTGCGGGGGTCCCGCAAGAAGCCCACGGGTGGTTCGCCGGTGGTAAGCTCGGCGTGCTGGAGGGCCTCAAGCACGCCGGCGGCGTTTTCGTGGTCCTGGATGGAGAAGCCGAGGTGTCCCGTGGTTGCATTGTCCACCACCAGTTCCCACGCGAAGCGGTAGACGGTATCGCCGACCTGCACCAACACGTTCTTTCCGTCGGCGTGCCACTGCGCGTTGGCAAACATCCGTATCAGTTCACCGCGAATCGCCTCCGGGTCAGGGTGAGCAGGCCGCCGCTTCTTCTGCGGACGTTCATTGCTCAAGGAGAGGATAGTGCGCACCAGACTATACGAGTAGTTGATGCCGTGGTCAGGCAGCGAATCGCAAAACGCAGTGAAGCCACCCTCCCATTTCTGCCACAAGCCAATGACCTGTGCGGCCCGGGCAGCCCATTGCGACACGGGGATCTTCGTGTCGTCATTCTCTCCTTCAGGCGCCTCGACCACCTCGTCGTTCGCTTCGTCGACCTCGGCTGACGGGGCCGAAACGACCGGCTCGTCACGCTCGTCTGCCGTTGGCTCGGACTCTGCGGGCTTGCGAGCAGGCAACCGCGCGCAAAGCCAGTGGTCCAGCGTGTGCTTCGAGATACCGATGATATCAGCAACGGTCTGCCGGGTCACACCTTGCCCCGCACCGTCGGGGGCCACGAGGCCGACGACAAACGCACGAAATGTGTCGGAGTAGTGCATCCGCTCATCGACTCGATAGGCAGCACCGGGATGGTCGTACAGCCAGTTCCGGACGGCATCGAAGAGCCCCCGCTCCAGCAGGCCATCCACCGACGGCTGTGTGGGCACAGACCGTGGCCGACCGGCAGAACGGGCCTCGTCAATCAGCGCCCGCACGCGGCTCGCTATGGCGTACATCTGGCTTCGGGAAACGCACAGTTGTGAAGCAATCTCGGAGGGACTGCAGTCTCCCAGTTCCAATTCCTGGCGCAATTGACGGGCGGTCAGCAGAATGCCCGCCACCGTCGTCAGGGAATCGACATTGCCCAACTCGACTTTGCTCATGGCTGCTCCTGGATTTGGGAATCAACGACTACTTCTTGCGCCGTCGTCGGCGCTTGCCCTTCTTTTGGCTGCGCCAGGCAGATATGGTACTGGCGGAAACGCCGATGACGGCCTCAGCCTGGGCACCGGTCATGCCCGCACCCGCACCCTCCGGCCCCACCAATTCGAGGACGAATTCCCGAAATCCGTCGGAGTACACCGTCCTCTTCGTGGCGCTGTTGCGGCGTACGGCACCGGGGTTGTCGTAGAGGTAGTCTCTCACTGCATCCATCACTCGCCGGGTTCCTGGATGATCCCAGCGGTCGTCTGTTGTCTTCTTCGGACGACCGGGGCCTTTGTCCAATTCGCCGGCAAGTTTCTTGAAGACCGGCAGGGCGAGTTGGACCTTGTCCCACGACAGCCCCATCTCCTCCACCGCCTCTTGCGGGGGCTTAAACGGCATACCCAAAGCCTCCTGCAACTCCATGGCGTACGCGACCAGCGCACCACCCATGGTCTCCCGGGTAATGGTGAAACATTTTCCGGTTTCCGGGTCATCCACGGTCATAAGTGGAAGGTCATCCAGTTTGAACTTTGTGACCCACGGAATCACTTCGTCGGGGTCCGTCTTGTCGTGCTCGTCGCTCAAAACACCGCCTCCGGCGACGAGGATACCATTGGCCGGGCGTGATGAGAATCAGAGAATCTGCTGGCCCATCAGGAAGACCGCTGGGCGGCCATCAGTAGATGTAACTTTGAAAAGCTCGAGGCACCGATGGCGCAAGTCGAGGGTATCCAGGCCCTGCTCCCGGCCCGCACCGGCTTCCACCAGCGCCATCACTTCGTCGGCGCGGCCGTAGTACCGGTCGGCAGGCACCAGCACGCCGCCAAGCGAGTGGTGCGTACGGCTGTGGTTGTAAAAGTGCAGGTGCGATTTCAGGTGACGGCGCATCTCCGACAGGCTGCTGAAACGGTGCTGGTCAAACAGCTCTTTGGCGATGTTGGCGTTGAATCGCTCCACCTTGCCGTTGACCTCCTTGTCCTCAACCGCCACCTGGTCGATGCCCAGCTCCGTCAGCAGGGTTGTAAAGCGCCCGATGCCGCGCCACGACCAGAAGGCCGAGCCCCGGTCGGTCATCACCGTCTCCGGCTTGCCGTGACGTTGTACGGCTTCTTCAAACGCGGCGATGACCACGTCGCCTCGCTCGGCATCGCTCACCCCGTGGCCCACGACGAAACGGCTGTAGTCGTCCAGGATGATGAGCGTAAACGTCGTGGCCCGGTTGATGAAGCGCTGCACGAAGTCGAAGTGCCAGAGCTGGTTGGGCCGCACCGCCTCGTAGCGTCGGTCGTGGTTCCGGCTCTCGACCTTTGGCGGGCGGTAACCGGCCTCCTCCATCACCCTGCGGACGGTGTTCACCGACGTCTTGATGCCTTTGCGGCGAAGCTGGTTCTTGATCTGGCTCGGGCCCAGGCCGGGGTGGTGCTTCCACACCTCCAGAATCTCCTGGTCCCGTTGCGTCTCGATATCAGCCGGATCCGGGCCACAGGTCGGGTCGTCGCCACGCCCCTCAGCCGCAAGCCGTACTCGCCTTTCCCAGCGAACAATCGTTGCCTTGCACGGACCCAGCTCCCGGGTCGTAGCTGCATAGCCATGCTGGGCCGCATAGTCCAACACCTTCGTCACCTCTGCCGGTGAATAGCGTCGGGCATGACCCGGAAGGTGAGGCCGCAAATGGCCATTTTGGGGCACCTGAATCGCCGCGCGGCCGGAGGCCTCAGTCGTCGCACCTCGTTTCACTCGGGGCTCCTCCTCACCCTTCCGGCCGCGCCGAACATACCAGTACGCCACAGTCCCATGAGGTATGCCCCAACTCTCCGATGCTGCCTTGATGGTCGTCCGCAAAGCGTCCTCCACCACGGCCTTCTTCACCTCCGGGTCATACCGCTTCTTGCCGCCATTGCCAGTCCGTTCTTGTGCCATGATTCTTCTCCAATTTCCCGGGCTTGCATCAGGACTCCCTTGTCCTGTATAATCGCCCTAGAACTTGGTGAGAGATGGTAGACAATGACACCTAGCGAATCAATGTGGTTCGGACGGGTGCGGTGGAGAATGCGGACAGTGCGACGACGAAGATGCGTGTCTGGCCGGAGTTTGCCTCAGCCAGTGCGGTAACGGAGCGTGTGACGACCAGGAGGATTGTAACTCCTGCGCTGTTGATTGTGGAGAGTGCTGCGGGAATCAGATCTGCGAACCAGAT
>JABGQM010000115.1 GCA_018648805.1 Verrucomicrobiota bacterium | reverse complement strand
ATCGACCCCCGGCTGATCGGTGTGGCACTCGAGCCCCGGCCGAGCCTGGTTGCTTGTCCGCGAGACGTTACCGCAGATCTGGATGCCGTGCGCCTGGAGAGCTTCGAACACGCCGCCGGATCGCTTATTGCCATTGCCATCTTGGCGGATGCGGGGCAACAACCGGCGGCGGATCCGGAAGCTCACGACATCGAGGTCGTGCCCCTCGATGTGCTTTTTCCTGACAGGGGATATGATTATTCCAGGCCTTAGTTGAGCTAATCGGAAGCCTCGACGATCTCCGTCCGGACCACGAGAAGTTCACGGAACTCCAGCACCGATTGCCGAAAGATGGTTTTACCACCGAGAGCATCAGCGTGAGTACTCCGGTGGGGCCCCTGCTGACGGCAGCGGAGGCGAAGGATCCCTTGCGCCTGCAAGTGGTGACGAAGGACGGACTGGCGATGATGGAAGTGTCTTCGCCAGACGGTACCGGCTACCGGATTGTCAAACCGGGGGTCATTGCCCGGTTTTGTTTTAAGGCTGACGGAGAGGCCCAGGAAAAACTGCCGAAGTCATTACTTTGTGACGCCGCCAGCCGTCAGGCCGCGCAAGCGGGCCAAAAGATAAAGGCCGACGCCCGCCCAGAGGGGATGCGGGCCACTTCACTCAAGGTGGTGACCCGCTCGACTAGCGGCGTATTCAACTATCTCGGCAACCTGATCTACCAGCAGGTTGAGAGTCCCACCCCATATCGTCTGGCGCTCACAAGCCAGGAAACAAGGAAAAACAACTACCTTAGGCGCGGCGACAATCTCATCTATGTGCTCAAGGATCAGGCACGCGCGGATGACTTGGTACAGATCGAGTTCGATGGCGCCACCTACAGCATTCCGGCGGAAAATCAGGGCCATTCCGCCCTCCTCATGGCCATCGTCTCGCAGGTACTCAACCTCAACAAGTCGGTCAACGCCATCCCTGCAACCAGTGCCATCGTCGTACAATGATGAAACTGGCGGGACGCGGAGCCTCGTGAAGTAGATATACCATTTCAACGCGGCCTTAGAACAGTGCCAGCATCAATGGGCCTTCAACAACAACCGACAACAATTTGGTGTACCAAGAAATTTTCTCCCCCAACAAGGTCGGTCACATAGCTATTCGAACTGACCACTTTGCGTCGGAATGCGCTGTAATTCTTCAACGTCACTATCCGGTTAAAGCAGGTGTCTCTGCATCAGGTTGAATGCCTTTCACGAGATCCTTGTGGGGTTGTGGCATTTGTGTGACGGCGCGGTCGAGTACGAAATCGGCCAGCTCGAAAATTCGTTTGCGACGGTTGAAGCGATAGTTCCATTCCTCTTCATAGCGCGGCAGATGTTTGGCGCTGACTCGGTGGTGGGTGCCGGTTCAACCCGACCAGGATCAATAGCTCCTGTTGCAACAGCTGACACTCACATTGCCGCCCCAGCCCTAAGCCGTTGATTTGATGGGAGCGAGTTTCATGGGCTGGCACCATACTGCGGCGGTTGGCAGGCGCGAAGTGATGCGCGGCGGCGAGCATCGAGTAGGTGGCTGAACAGCATCCCCTGCTGGGCCCACGACAGAGGCAGCGCGCGAGTGCCCGGGCGCGGAACGTTCAGGCGGTGGCCGCTATACCGTGTGGAAAGCCTTCATTCATCTCGGCCTGCCTAGCGCGGGCTCTGGTTGGTAGATCTCTCCGGCACCGGTGCGGGCCTTGCCTCCGTCCCTTCGGCTGTAGGAGGCGCTGGCGGCTGCGGCGACGGTACGCGCGCTGGCGCCAAGGCTTGCGACAACGATGGCGCGGGCTCGCTCTTGCGGTCGACGCCGTCGAGAATGATCGGCAGGCCGCCGGGTCCGCTGCCGATGATCACTACCTTGCTGTTATTCGACTGCGACAGCTTCAGCGTTGCCTCGATGCCGCGCCAGCGCAAATAGCTGGGCGTGATCGCCGGAGCGACCGTCTCCTGGAAGCGGCGTATTCCCTCCGCTTCGACCGCCTTGCGCTCACTCTCCAGCCGCTCGCGGGCGACGCGGAATTTGTACTCATCCACTATCTGAGCCTGCTCCAGTTTGTTCTCGATGGCGCCCCGGATCTGATCGGGCAGGAAAACCTCCGTAATCAGGATATTTTCGAGCTTGATGACGTTGGTGGTCTTGGGCCCTTCACCGGGCTTGCCGATGCCGTTGCGCAGAGATGTGGCGACGATCTCCTCATAGATCAGCTTCTGGACGTCGGCCCGACGATCAGAGAATAGCGAGACTGCAGTATATCGCGAGACCACGTGGCGGGCGACCGAGCCGATCTCCGGGATCAGCAGGTTCTTCTCGTAATCAGGGCCGATATGACGATGTAGGATGCCGAGATTACGCGGGAATGGCTCCCAGCGATAGTTCATGGTGATCGTGTAGTGCAAACCGTCCTTCGAGACCACCTGGTAGTCCTTGCCGCGGGCCTGCAGACGCAAATTGTAGACGAAGATCCGGTCCCAGGGGTAAATCAGGTTGATGCCCTCGCGCAGAGGCGGGCCGGGGGTAGCGACGGTGCCACCGAAGAAGCGGTACCACATCACCCCGCCATGGCCCGCAGGGATGGTGATCACCACGCTGTCCCAAAGCACCACGAACACGAACAGCACCACCAGCAGGGCAAACAACAAGCCCCCGGTCAAGCGGCGCAACAATACCCACAACCATTTCATCCTCAGGCCACTCGTCTCATGAGCCCGTCTTCCATATGGTAGCGGGCATCGGCGCAGTCGAAGTAGCGCTCGTCATGGCTAACCAAGATCACCGACTTGCCCTCCTTTTTTATCCTTGGCAGCATGGTCCGGTAGAACTCTTCCCGGGTGGCCGGGTCCTGATCGGCGGCCCATTCGTCAAGCAGCAGGATCGGCCGGTTCTCGGCCAGGGCCAGGGCCAGGGCCAGGCGCTTGCGCTGGCCGGTCGACAGGGTGTTGGGATTATAGCCTTGGGCGAGATCGTCAGGGAGCTTGTTACGAATGCCGAGGCCCTCCAGCGCCGCCTCGAGGCGGGCAAACCCGTCCGTGTCCAAACCATAGGGACTAGCGAAAAGATGAAAATCGGCAAATACGGTGGCAAACAGCTCGCGATAGGCCTGTGGCGCTTGTGCCGGCAGGGTCTGGCCGTCGAGGGCGAGTCGGCCGCCGTCGGGGGGATAGAGACCGCTGAGCAAACGCAGCGCGGTGGTCTTGCCCGAGCCGTTGGCGCCAGTGACGAACACCGCCTGGCCGGGCGCCAGGCTCAGATCAAGTCTGGAGACGACAAAGCCAGTGTCGTCATGGGATGAAGACTGGTGGGTATAATGCAGGCCTGTCGCCTCGATACTGGTAAACCCGTTAATCCTGCCCGGCGAGGCGGACCCCTGCTCGCCGCGCGCCTCGATCTCCTGTTCGAATTCCCGGATGCCGCCGAGCACAAATCGCGCGGTGGCCAGTTGCTGGGCGGCGCTGATGATGCCGCCGATCGGGCCGAGTAGGAAGATCACCGCGGTGACGATGCGCGAGATCCCAGTCTCTTCGCCACCGGCGAGGATTGGCAATATGAAGACCACACCAGCGGCCAGCAAGTAGGAGGCGGAGTTGCCGGAGACGAACAGTTCACCCACGATCGAGCCGGCCTCGATGCGATGATCGCGAGCCTCGCGCGAGCGGCCCACGAATTCGGCCCGCACCGCCTCGTTCTTCTCCGCGTTGAGCCGTAACTCCTTGAAGCCGTCGACGATGTCCTCCGACAACCGGGCCAGCTCGGCATCCGCCTTGCCGGCGGCGTCCATCGTCGCCTGCAGACGGGCTGCGGTGGCGAGGTAGCTGACTACCAGAAGGCCGACAACGACAATGGTCAATATTCCAGCGACCACCGACAGGTAAAATAGATAGACCAGCATGAAGACCGCGAGAATCAGAGATTCGACGCCCCAGACCAATGGCATCACGGTCTGCGAGAGGACCTCATAGTGCCGCGCCAGGCCATCGACCAGACGGCCCCGGGTCATCGCCTCGACCTCGCGCAACGAAAGGCCCATCAGTTTGCCGGCGATGCGCGTGCGCGATCGATCAAGCGCCCCTTCAATCGACAGGCAGGCCCGGCGCATCACCAGGCGCTGGCTCAAGCGGTAGATTACAAGGACGATGACGAATAGGAGCGCCATCATGACCGAATAGTTGCGGGATTCGGTGAGCTTCGCCTCGGCGTTCAGGATCAGCAGGATCGACGTGCCGCAAGCCGCGGCCAGAACCGCCACGGCCAGAAGGCGGCCCATCGAGGAGGCAGCCGGCAGTCGCCAGCGAAACCGTTCGCGCCACGTTACTGGATCGACACGCAGGCGTTCCAGAAGTCCCAGCAAGTCGTCGCCCAGGCTTCGGTCCCCCGTGCCATTCGCGTCCCCCACACCCTCTTCCTTCGCCTGGTCCGTCATGGATATACGCGCCCCCGGTGCGCTGGATCTTCCGGTTACTTATACGGTCGCCGTCAGGCAGGGTGCCTTGGCAAGTTCACCAGCAGCGCGAGCGCCATCACGAGAGGGCTGAGCAGCAACGACAGCACGAAATACCCGGCAAACCCAATGGACCGCCCGCGGCCGAGGTAGCCGACCAGCAGGCTTAACACGAAGTACAGCGCAATCAGCCCTAGTGGCATCAGGCCGTGGCTCCGGCTGCCTGCCTGCCCTTGGCCTTGGAAAACTCGGCCTTCAGGTCTTCCTGGACCGCCTCGGCGCTGAAGTTCGCGAGCGTGCCACCGGATTCAAAATGCCGCACGAATATCTTGCCAATCGCATAGGTCGCCGCCGCTCCGAGCGTGGCCAGAGAGGCCATGCCAACGACCCAGCCCCAGCCCGGAACCAGCTTCGAGCCTGAGCCCAGCAGCGCTCCCGTCGCTCCAGCCGGCAGCAGCGTGCCCAGCAACACCGAAACCAGGCCACGGGTGACCTCGCCGCTCGCCCGATGCCCATACAGCTGGCTCAGGTCGATGATCATCTTCGCCTGCACGCCGCCAAGCGCCACCAGATCGACGATGGGAACCGGAATAGCCCCCGATGCTGCAGACCAAACAGCCGCCGAAGAGATGATCCGCGCCGCCTGCC
>JABGQM010000114.1 GCA_018648805.1 Verrucomicrobiota bacterium | reverse complement strand
CGTGCGCCACAGATTCCAAGGTGAGAAGAGTGACAGATGCATTCTCTGGATCGAGCAGCCGATCGAGAGCGGAGCGGCTAGTTTGCATCATGCGTGCCAGCGCGCTTTTGGATAATTGGCGTTCTGCCATCTCCCTCTCGATCTGGTAGGCAATGACGCGCTTCACGGCCGTTGCCTCGGTTGCAGCGAGGAGACCTTCCTCTTGGAGAAACTCATCGAAACTGGTGCCAATATGTTTGTTCTTCATGATTCAGCCTCCTGATACTGTACCATAAACGGTACACTCGTCAAGTGGGATTCATTCTGATAAGGCGGCAGTCGGGGCCTCTTGACAGTGAGGTGTCGCTCAGTACGTGCGCATCTCCGACTTGTCACGTCGTAGCTCCGCGAAGACGGAGGCGCACACAGGGCACGTCTCGGAGATACGTGCGTACTGGGACACACGAGCAGCAGGTGCCGATTAGGGTGAAAGATTAAGGGGAAAGATTAGGGGTGGAGCAGCGTCCCCATAATCTTTCGCCCTAATCTTTCGCCCTAATCTCTCCCAGACGCTCAGTACGTGTGTGACAATCGGCACCCTCATCCCTCATCCCTCATCCCTCCCCCTTCATCCTTCATCCTTCATCCTTCATCCCTCTTCCCCTCCCCTTCCCCACTACTCTCGCTTCTGCGTGCGGAAAAACCACAACTCACTGCGCTCCTCACCATCTCTCCCCGAGGCGATGACACGCCAGAAGTAGACGGTGTTGGGCAGCAGTGGTTTTTTGGGCTGGAATTGACTGGTTTTCAGATGTGCGACCGGCCATTCGGGCGCCTTCTCGCCGGTCTTCCATAGGTGAAACTCATACTCCTCGGCGGCACCGCAATCGGACCAATCGAAGGTGATATCCACCGGAACCGCGGTGGCGCGATTGGCCGGGGTGGGCTGCGCGGGAACGCCGGTGATGCGCGCTTTCATCCCCTGCTCCAATTCGGCGGCCTCTTCATTCCTACCCATCACCCGGTAGATCATGGCCAGGCCCTGCACGATATCGGAATCGGGCTCGGGGCCGAAGGTACTCACATACTGCTCCAGGTAGGCTACCCCCTCCTCGCGGCGGCCCTCCTCCAGCGCGCGTTCGGCCAGAAACCGCATCATGAATCCATCGGCCGGCTGAGTGGCCAGGGCCGTGCGGGCGAAAGCGCAGGCAGCCGCGCGGTGACCACCGGACAAGGTGTAACTGGCGAACAGATGACCGTACACATGCTTGTTCTTGAGGTTGAACTGGATCATGGGATGCAGCTTGTTGGCTAGATAGGGGACCTCCTTGGCCAGGCCGGCGGAGGTGTGCGCCCGGCGCATGGGAGGCATGATCCGCATGTTCACGATCAGTGTCTCGGCGCTGCGCAGGCGCCAATCGGCGTAGTAGGTGATGCCGATGATGGCGGTGAAGAGGAGGAGGTAGAGGATGATGAGGGTGTTGGTTAGGACGCGGGGATAGTAGGGACGTATCTCCGACTTGTCACGGCCTAGCTCCACGAAGACGGAGACGTCCCCTCCCCCTTCGTGCTCTTCGTGCTCTTCGTGGTGACCTCTCCCCTCCCCCTGTGTGCGCCTCGGAGATGCGCACGTACTAATTAGGATGGCGATGACGTGGGCCATCCATAGCTGGGTGGATACCTTTTCCATGATGTAGGTGGTGTTGAGCATGATGATCAGGCCGGCGACGGAAAGGCCGGCGGCGAGGACGATGCCATCGGTGCGGCGACGCCAGGCGGTGGTGAGCAGGGCGGCGACGAAGGCTAGCATGAGGAGCAGGCCCAGGATCCCAGTGTCGGCATAGGCTTGTATGAAGTCGTTGTGGATTTCCCAGTTCAGCGTACGCGGATTGCCACTACGCGTGTAGGGTGTCGAGAGAATCGGGTAGTTGCCGCAGCCGGCACCCAGCAGCGGTGGCGTGCGGCGGATCGCATCCCGGAACAGTTCAAGACGACTGGCATCGTCAGCCACATGCTTGAGCGTATCTTCAACGCTTGCCTTTTCACCCGTAAGCCTAAGTGACGCGGCAGGTCTGCTCACCACGGCAGCGGCAAGGACAAGGAGAGCGCAGGTGGCGAGGATGATCAGCTTGGGTTTGCGGGCCAGGAGGGGGCGATGCGCGCCAGCGAGGGCGGCGCATGCGGCGGCAACCGCAGCCCCCACCCAGGCGCCGCGTGTGCGGGCAATCAGGATAAAGAAGAGGCCGGCGCCAAGGGCGAGGCCGGAGATGATCGCGCCCGGGCCTTTGGCCCTGAAGTAGCGCCAAGCGAGGAAGGGGACGACAGTGAGCATGAACATGCTGCCGACATTGCGCTGCCCGAAGGTGACGCGCGGCTGCGCGGTACCGGGGAAGACCGCCGTGAAATCCATGAATCCAATCGTGCACGAGGGGAAGAAGGCATCCAAAAAGCGTATCACGTAATCCTGGGCATAGAGCAGGGCGCCGGCGGCGCCAATCAAAATGACGAGTAGGGAGAGGGCCAGCCAGAAGGTGTCGGACTCCCAGAAGCGGGTGCGTCGTGCGAGAATGCAGGCGAGGGCAGGCAGCACAAAGAGCGACGCACAACGGTCGATCACCACCATCTTCTGGGGGGCCCAAAGCATAGAAAACAGGCTCCATGCCAGCCACGCCAGCCAGAGGCCTCCAATGAGGCTGGGGCGCAACGACTCGCCGCGACGTGGCCAGACCACCAGAAAGCCAATGGAGAGGGTGGCTGCCGCCCAGAAACTCTTGGGTACAAAGTGCCCGGACATCAGGCGGGGATCAAAGACGAGACAGCAGAGCAGCGGAAGGAAAGTGAATATCCATCGCCAATGGATCGGTCGTTTCATGTTTTGCTCTGCCTTTCGCTGCTCTTGCACGGGAACGTTTAAGGGGATTAGATTAGGGTAAAAGATTAGGGTGAAAGATTAAGGAATGAAAGGATTACCCTAATCTTTCGCCACCATCCTTCGCCCTAATCGCCCGCGCACGCTGGAAGAGATTAAGGTGAAAGATTAGGGAGAAAGATTAAGGCACCAAGCAGAAGCACCCTAATCTTTCACCATAATCTTTCTCCCTAATCGATCCCCATCCCCATCACCCCAGGGAACGATACAGGACGGCAGCAATGAGTAGCAGGCCAACCACAATGGCCATGACGATCAGATCGCGGCGGGCCTTGCGGATCAGGGTCCAGAAAGGATGATCGCTGAAGACGCGTCGCATGCCGCTGACATACTCGATCGCGAAGGCGGCGGCGGCACTCAATACGAAGCCGATGACGGCGAAGACCGCTATGGTCTGCTGTCTATCCGGTTTCACAGCCTGCATTGGCACCTCAGCCGGCTCGAGGATCTCGATCTCACGTCCACTCTCTCCCTGACTCTGAATCATGCGAATCTCGGAGCGGGCGAGTTCGGCATTCAGAGTCTCGTACATCTTCTCGAGTAGACGGGCTTCACGCTCGAGGGCGGCAAGCTGGCGAATGGTGTCGGGTTGACCGAGGTCGAGTGACCGGGACTGGCGCTCGGCGAGTTCCCTCTCTTTCGTCTCCAACTTAAGCTGTACGTCCGCGATGCGGTCCTGGATGAAGGCTACATCGTCGGAGGCCCGTTCGCTATCACGGGGCTGCCGTCCAAACTCCTCCAGCAGCGCATTAACCACCGCCGCCGCCAGAGTGGCCTCGGCGGCACTGAACTCCAGCTTGAGCATCTTGCCGCCGCCGGATGCTATTTTGAGCTTCTCGCGCAGCGCCTTCATGGCTTTGGCCGTGGTGACATCATCGGCATCCACAAACAGGACGCTTTGCAGCGGCGCGGTGCCATTCCCGGCTTCGCTGAACGGACGATCGAGCATGGTCTGCATGAGCGGACGCGACTTCATCGCGATAGCGTAGTACTTGACCATATCACTGGCGCTGCGAACGCGGGCCCAGTCCTTACCGCTGTCGCCCACGATCGACTCCAAGCCGCTCTTCTCGCCCATCGCGCCACTGGGCATGAAGTAGGCCGTGGCGGTATAGTAAGGCGTCTTCGAGAGCGCCGAGAGGATACCCAGCATTCCACACAACGCGCAGCATCCGAAGATGAGCCAGCGCCAGCGGAGCAAAGGGAGAAGGTAGTCGAGCAGTGAGACCTGCTCTTCTGTCATGACGTCAGACTCTTCTTGCATAAGGTTCTACTTTCTGGGGAGTTCCGGGTTTTTCGGGTGGACTATTGCTCCCTGGTGTCGTCGTATCGGCAGCGCCGATGCCCATCGTTGAAAGCGAATCGGTTAAGGGTATCCGAGTAAGGGTGGCGGTTAAGTGTCCGGGTAAGTGTCCGGGTAAGTGTGTCAGTCATTGCCTACAACCTTAGAGAGTGCCGTGAGCATGGCTGCAATACGTCGGAGGAATTCGCGCCCCTGCTCAACGCGGGAAGCATCAGCCACACCGTTTGCGGTGGCAATATCAATAAGTGAGGCCGACTGAATAGTAGACTTGTATGCTGTTTCGTAGAACTTTGCCTGATCTGTACCGGTAAAACGCCCGTTGCCCTCGGCGATATTCAGGACTATGGACGTGGTCGACTTGTCAATTTTCGTTCTGAGGTCCGCACTGCAGGAGAAATGGCCCACCATAGATTCAAGCCAGGCAACAAGCTCGAGCGCGACTTGGTACACATCCAAGTCTTCGTGGTCAAAAAGCCGGCCCTTCTTGGTGCGATACAGGGCGCGGCCTTCACGGACTCTGTTGGTTGCAGTTTTCTGCATACTGATGAGCATGCTGACGACCTCCACCAACAGGCTTTTTCCAGAATAGACATCTTCCGTGGCAAACAGGTTCTTGGCAACAAGCACATCCAAGCAGGCCGCGCACTCAAGTGCAGAACCGTTAGCATGGCCGAGATAGACGATGCGCTCTCCAGGAGACCATGTGCTGCTGGCGTGGGCGATGTTGAGCAGAATGCTCTCCGCTCCGCGATTCAGATGATCGCATGCAGCAACTCGCCGAGGCAGCCGATCGAGCAAAGCGCTGCCTACCACCACAAAGCGCATGCCCTTCTGGTAGACGGTCAACTTCTCATGCCCAAAAGGCTGTGTCATGGAAATGACTCCCTGCTTCCACACTTGCGTACACTCTTAACCGACACTCTTACTCGACACTCTTACTCGGATACACTTACCCGACACACTTAACCGACACACTTAACCGACACTCTTACTCGGATACACTTAACCGACACACTTAACCGCTACCAGCCCCAGCTT
>JABGQM010000113.1 GCA_018648805.1 Verrucomicrobiota bacterium | reverse complement strand
GTCGCTGTGCTCCTGCGATGGCGCAGGTGATGCGTATCGTTGGACTAAACCGCTTGTATCTTCGCGGTGGTTTTTGTAGCCCCCTGAGTTCTGTTCTTTGACAATCTAATATGACAAGGCCCACGCCGACAAAGCCATCGAGATCCTCAACGCGTGGTCCGAAGTTCTGTGGACGTTCCAGGACAACGATTCCAAGCTCCTGGCCGCGTGGACCGGAGACGATTTCTGCAACGCAGCCGAGATTTTGCGCTATACGGATAAGGGCTGGAAGAAGCGGGATTCGGTGATTTGATACGGTACAGCACTGGCTGAAAGTGAAGATCAAAGATCGAGGAGGACCTATTATGGGACGCAAAACATCAGATGTAAAAGCCGGCGACATCCCCAAACGGGAATTCGGGAAGACTGGGGAGATGCTCACCGTGGTTGGACCCGGCGGGGCGCGTTTCCGGATGATCTCCTGGGAGGAGGCAACGGCGGTCGTGCGCCGCTGCTACGACCTCGGAATCAACTACTACGACAACTCGCACAACTACTGGGGAGGGCGTTCGGAAGAGGTCTACGGCGCCGTCCTGCCCCCGTTCCGGAAAGAGGTCTTTATCACGACGAAGTGCGACGGGCGCACCCGGGAAGGGGCCGAGCGGGAGCTGGAAGCCGGGCTCAAGAGCATGAGGACCGACTACGTCGATCTCTGGCAGCTCCACAAGGTCGGGCTTTTCGAGGACGACCTGGAGACCATCTTCGCTCCGGACGGCGCCATGGAGGCGCTGGTGGCGGCGAAGAAGGCGGGGAAGTGTCGTTTTATCGGTTTTTCAGTCCACGGCGATCCCAACACGGTGGTCGAAATGCTCCAGCGCTCCAACGACTGGGACGCCACGCTGATCCCGCTGAACCCGGCCGATCCGGAGTATATGAGTTTCGAAAAGATCGCCCTTCCCGCCGCTGTCGAGCGCGGTATAGGGATCCAGGTCATGAAAAGCCTGGGCAACGGGAAGCTGCTGACGTCGCTGACGGCCCGGGATTGCATCAACTACGCCCTGAGTCTGCCCACGCATTGCATCACTCTGGGTTTCACCAATATCGGCCAGGTGGAGGATGACGTCCGCTTTGCGCAGCAGTTTGAGTCGCTAGCGGTCGAGAAGATGGATGAATTGCGCGTCCGCGCGGCCAGGATGGCCGGGCCGGATTTGGAGGACTGGAAAAAACCCTTGCGGAGCTTGGGCAAAAACCGGCGGACTCCGCTGCACGACGACATCTGAGCTCCATATTCAATGCCTCTTTCGTCGCCGGTGTCGATTGGCACCCAAAAACAGCTCTTCCTGGACGATCTGCTGATAGATCGCATGGACAACATCCAGCGGGTATTCCCGCAGCCGACAAAGCATCCCGCCAATCCCATCATCAGCCGGGACAGGCCCTGGGATGCCGGACGTTGTGATCTGTACGGAAGCGCGACCTATGACCCCGTTGGCCAGCGTCTGCAGGTATTCTACTCTGCAGTCAGTTCCGGGGACGGGCACGACGACCGGCTGGGATATGCCGAATCATGCGACGGCGGGCTGACGTGGACCAAGCCCGACTTTTCCCTGATCCCCGTCGAGGGGCAACTGCCCACGAACATCGTCATGGATGCCCCGTCCGGCAGCTTTGCGGGTCCTGCGGTGTTCCGCGACGAACGCGAAGCTGATCCGTCGAAAAGGTATAAGATGTTCACATCCAGCTATCCGGATCGCGCCTATCTCGGTCTGCCGACCTTCATTCACGAACAAGGCTCGAATCTCTATGCCGATTATTCTGTAGATCTGCCGGGCCTGGGCAGGCCGGGCATGTATGTGGCGTATTCCCCCGATGGCATCCATTGGACTGGCGGCGATGCACCCTTTTCCAACATGATAAGCGATACCGGACAGTCGGTGATGTGGGACGAGAGAGTTAGCAAATACGTCGCCTATGTCCGCGCCAGAACGGCCACGGGACGCTCGGTGGCCAGAATGGAGAGCGATGATTTTGAGAACTGGTCCGCGCCGCAGGTTGTGATGACAGCCCCGGATTACCAGCTGTACAGCATGGGAGTGACGCCGTACGAAGGCATCTATCTGGGCACTCCCTGGATCTGTTGGAATCTGGAGGGAGACACAGGGCCGGTGCTATCGCCGGAAATCGCCTTCAGCCGCGATGGCATATACTGGCAAAGGCCCAACCCGGGCGTGGAGTTCATCCCTACCGGAGCAGCCGGCAGCGCCGACGAGTTACAGATCCGTATGGCCAGTTCGTTGGTCGTGTTGGACGACCAGATCCTGTTCTTCTACGGTCAGACCGAACAACCGCATACGAAGGTCGACATGCAGATCGACATCGGCATGGCCAGCCTGAGACGGGATGGATTCGCGGCCATGGTGGGGAGCGAGGAGGCCGGCACGCTGCGCACCAACCCGCTGATCTTCTCCGGGGGACGGCTCTGCCTGAATCTGGAGACCGAACCCTCTGGTTCTGTAGTCGTGCGGTTGCTAAAGGCCGACACAGCACGCCCCGTTGCCTCAAGTCATCCGCTGAGCGGCGACTCCATCTGCCAGGATGTGCCCTGGTTGGGCGATGTCAACCTAGCCGATTGGGCTGGGAGTCCGGTTTGGCTAGAATTTGCCCTCAGCGGTGCCGCGCTCTATGCGTTTCAGTTCGTTGAGGCCTCGAGCGTTCAGTGAATGTTTGCGGCCGCGCCGGACGACGGGCAACGCCACGGCAACCTCTATCGCCGCGCGACAATGCGGAGACAGCCCATCCCATCTGAGAGGATTCCCGATGAAACGGTACAACGCTGCGGCTGGTTTGGTGTCAGTGTTTACAGCTGTTGTCCTGCTGACCGGCAGTGGGGCGGCTCTGGCGGAGCTGACCATTGCGGACGCGATCATCCGCCTGGATCGCTACGATCTTCCGGCTGAGGAATGGCAATGGGCCGAGGGTTGGGCCGAGCAACGTCAGTTCTTTCCGCGCTACTTCAAACCGTCTGCTACCATCCATCTATTTGTCCACAACACCGGCGAAAGTCCCGATCGGATTTCCGAACTGCTGTTCCAGGGTGAGGCCATGGCCGAGGCCTGCACCAGGCCGGACTTCGCCGGGCCGGTGATCTGGTATCGAACCAACCCCGAAGTGATTGCGCCGGGCGGGATGGCCATGGTCTACATGCGGCTGCGTGAGAAGCCAACCGGGCCGATCAGTGTGGGCATCGCTGCCGCCAGCGGCGGCCATCTCAATGCGGAGTTGACAGAGGACAACTTCGAGCAGCTCCGATTGGCCTACGTTGGATTCAGCCGTGAGATCGACAAGGCCTATGTCTATGTGGAGAACTACTCCGGTCGGTCGCTTGAGGTGAAGGGTATCGAGATCGATGGACGGGACGCGACCTCTGCTGCGACGATCATCAACCCGGCGTTTGCGGGCGGGCCGGCCCTGCTCGAAGTGTCGCTGAACCAGCCGTTCGCCTACGGCAGCTACCACTGTGTGAAGGTCACAACGCGCCAGGGCTCGTTCGCCATGCACCAGGTTCGTGCCCGCGATGACTTCTATCCGTTGGCGATCATCCCGGGCACCACGCCGTTGAGCGAGTACCACGCCAAGTGCTTCAACACGCTCTACAGCATGGGTGGCTCACATCCCGACGAGCCGGGCTGGTGGAGTCCGGACAGCGAGTATGAACGACTCGGGTTCAGGGTGACCCGACCTGCCTACACGGAGCCGCCTGTTAAGGCGGGTGCTACCGTGCCTCCCGGGAGGATTCGCTATACGAATATCGACGAGCCGGACGCTCACGAGAGTTCCACTCTCCCCTACATGCAGCGCTGTGGCGTGAACATCATGGCCAGAGTTGAACCGGTCATGAGCATGCAGCGGCGACTGGATCCCAGCCACGAAACCACGGTAATCGTCGACCGCACATACACGCCGATGAACTGGTTCATCTACGGCGAGGTGCCGGACGTGTTGATCAACGACTGCTACACGCCTACGCGCTTCATGGGATTCGATCTGATGGTCAGCGCCCACACCATAGAGACCCTGGTGCCGGCTGTTGGGCCGCGCCCGGTGGAGATGATGCTCTGGGGCGGGATGAACACCGGGTTCCCCACTCGCCGGTCGGCTACACCCGAAGAGAACGACATGTCGGTGCACTTCGTCGTGGGCGGCGGAGCCAAGGGTTTGCACTACTTCCTCGACTGGAACTCGTACCCGACCGTCTTCGAGGGGGGATACTTCATCGGCGCGCCCCGGACGAATATGCTGTGGAAGAGAATGGGGCGCTTGAACGCAGAGCTGATGCGTCTGGGATCGCTTCTGGCCATCGGGCACCCGTACAATATCGCCGCCAGCGATCACCCGCAGCTCTGGACGCGATCGCTGCTCTGTGGCCAGAACACATTCGTGATCGTGCTGGTCAATCGGCAGCACACCCTGCACAACAACGACACCTACACGCGCTTCCAGCATGTCTTCCCGGTGGATAAGGCCACCGTCACTGTCGATCTTCCCGCGTGGTTTAGCGCCAGGATCGCGGTAGAGGTGCGTTGGGATGCGGTCACCCCCGTGCAGCTGGCTGGTAGCGGCAGCAGGCGAATACTGACCGTGGAGAATCTTCTGACGTCGAAGGTGATTGTCGTTTCGCGCGATCCGGATATTGCCGACAAGCTTGCATTGGATCCCAACCGGCTGGCTGCGCTAATTGCCTCCGAAGAGCTCACCTATGTCACTGCCCGTCCGGCGATTGCGGATGTGATGCGTCCCGACGCGGTGATTCATGCGCCCGCCGGGACCACGGAAATCGCTCTCGACCTGACCGAGCAGGCCGCGCTTGACATGGCGCACCGAATTGCCACCACTGGCGAGCTCAAACTGGAGCCAGGCCAATGGCTTGGGTTGTACCCGGATCCACAGCTGGAGGGCCGCTCAGAGATCGTCTATCGGATCCACAGCGACGTTCCGCTCAAGGAGATCAGCGCATCGCTGACAAGCCGGACACCCAATTTTGCCGCATGCGCTAACAATACTATCGGCCTGTCGCTTGACGGGGTCAGGTATGTGGAAGACTGCAGCTTCAAGATGGACTGGAACGGTGGCGCACCCGATGAGCGGCTGATCGCCGTGCTTGCCCCCGAGGAGGGCAAGACCATCACCGAGTGCTTCGTGCGCGTGCTGCTGCGCGACCCGGTGGTGGTTGTTTCTGATGAGGCGACCAACCTCGTCCACGGCCTGACGCTGGCGCTGACCCCGGCGGAGTAGGAACCGGGCCAGCTT
>JABGQM010000112.1 GCA_018648805.1 Verrucomicrobiota bacterium | reverse complement strand
CGTGTAGTTCGGCGAATTCAGATCAGCGGCAACAACGCCTTGGCTCGCCAGGATACGAAGCGGCTCCCTCAACCCACGCGGGCAATCGCCACCGATCTTGGCGTCGCCACGGGGTTGCCGATGGTGAGTAGCAGTTGGTCCCTACCCATACCTTCCTTTGTCGAGCTATTTGATCGTGAGGGCGCGGACATCTCCCAACTCTTCCACCCAGACCCACCAGGCTCCTTCGCTGTTGTAGGTCCCCGATCTCTCAATGCGGATCGGTCCAGTGCTTGACACTTCCAGGGCTTGAGAGAGTTCGGCGGCGCGGGCATGGCTGTAGGGCCCGAGACGGACGGACAGCGACGGAATCGGCCGCTTGGCTCTGAGCGAGAAGCGGGGGGGGTCGCGAGTGAAGCTGAAATCGATCTTGGTGCGGGAGAGGCCGACGGTGGCAGGAATCAGCACAGGAAAGTCGGCCACCTCAATCCCCGCCATGGAGGCGCCGATGCGCGGCATAATCTTGACGTTCTTCGGCTTGGTGTCGTCGACCCCGGCACAGACCTCCAAGGCATGGAGGCACGGGCCTTGATTGGCGCCATTGCCGAGGTCGCCGATGCGATACCAACTGCCGTCGGGCAGGATATTGCTGCCTTCAGGGATGATCCACTGATAGTTGCGCCAGTCGATGCCACGCGATTCGTCCACATAGTTCATGTTCTTGTCGTAGGCGTATTTTGCCATGTTGACCAGTAGCTTGTCGGCGTCGTCCATGGCATCGAGTACGAGGGCGGCGTGGGTGAGCCAGCCGATGCCATAGCCCATGCCGAGAACCGGCTTGTGGCCGAAGTTCTGATTGAGCTGCTCATCGAGCGTGTTCTGCGTGATGCGCAGGATCTCGGGATCAAACGTCTTGGGATCGAGCCCTTCGCGATAGATAGAGAACCAGGCGGCGACGAGCGAATCCTGCATGCTTGGCAGCACCGAAAGGCGGCTTCGCAACCACGTGCGCCGGCTCTGTTCGCCGCGCGCCATCAGGCGAATCATCGCCACCTGAATGCGTCCGGCGTAGGCGCGCCACTTGGCGGCCAGTTCCGAATCGCCGACCGCATCGGCAATATCGGCGCAGCACTCGAGCGCCTGCATGCAGGTGTAGGTCGGGTAAGGATGGTACATGTCGGAATTTGCATAGTTCGAGCGGATCTTGACCGGATCGGTTTCATCCATCATTCCATCGGGAACTAAGCGGAACTTCTTCTCCCCCATCTTGCCACCCCACCCCGTCGATTCGCCTTCGGAGTAGATGACGTCCATGCCGGTGTAGTCCATCAGCCAGCAGATAAACTCGGCGGCATGGCGCGTCGTGTCCCAGCGGCTGTTTCCGTAGACGGCTTCGCGCGGCGCGGTGAGCCAGTTGCCGGTCGGCATGCCGAGCGTGCGCCAGACCTGCCAGCGGACAACGGCGGTGGCACCGTGGCCATCCATCTCTTCGTCACCCCAGATCTCGTTGATCTGGTGCGGCCCACCAGATGGGGGGATGGTAAAGGCCCAGTGGCCCAATTCGCCGGGCGGGTACTTGCTCACATCCATATGCGCGTTGGGCGGCCCCTTTTTGGGGTCGTGATTGTCACGGTAGAAGTACAGGCCGCCATCCACAAAATCGAAGTAGCTTCGATTGCGCGCCAGGTTATCGACCAGCCGTAGCGGCAGCGACGCATAGTGATCCGAACAGCGTGGGAAAACACCCGGGTAGTAGATGCCCGCCGGTGCCCAGGTACCGATTCCGTTGTAGCCGCCATACCAGGGGTACTTCGGAGTGGATTCCCAGAAGACGCCGGTCTCCGGCTTGAACTTCTGCGCCATGGTGGTGAGATTGGCCACCCAGATATTGCTGAGCATGTCGGCAAAACGATCGCCCCTAAAGCGAATCGTCGCCCCCTTGATTTCGACAGGAAAGCCAATCAGTTCCACCTTCTTGGGCAGGTCGGATTCGTAGGTGTAAAGCACTCGTGCGAGTTTCTTGAGTTGCGGATCAAAACTGTGCTTCGCAGCAGACTCAACCCGCGGCTCAAGGTCGGCCTTGCTGACGACACGTCTGCCAAAGGAGACCAGGCTCTCAGTGTCGGAGGGGGCGGCCAAGGTGATGGCGGACACCAGAGGCCGGCCGCGCAGCGCGGTGTTGTTGTGGATAATGATCGACGCGATCTTCTTGCCGCGCGGTTTCAGCGCGAGGTAGAAATGACGGTGGGTAGTCATGCTGGTTGCCGCCATATCAGTCTCCTTGAGCCTGAGGGCGGCATCAAGAACCCCGCGGTATTCGGGGCGCGAGGAGAATGGTTCCTGCACCTCCTTCGTGTAGCCATGGAGCGAGGCATGGTCCCAGGCCTGCACAAACCAGGAGGTGGCGCCGATCGTGAGTGGAACGCGGTCACTTTCGCCATCAGCGTATCGGATCTCCAATTCCCCGAGCTTCGAGCCAACGAAAATCTGGTCCGGCCGCTTGTCCCAGAATTCGGGATGCTCCCCCCAATGAGCGAGGCCATAGTCCCAGGTGTTGATCATACCCAGCAGGTAGATGGCCTCGGCGGCGCTGCCGACAGGGATGATCTCTGCGTTACCTTCAAAGCGGCGGGTGGTGCTCTTTCCTCCTGCCATTCTCTGGATATGCGCACCTGGCGAGCGCAACGGAGCCACGTTGAACGGTACACTTCGACAGAGCTCCACCTCTGCACCGCCATCGATGGCGAGGCCGTAAAGGTCGTCGTGGGTTACCGGGTCGGAGAGGATGGGGCCCTGATCCTGGTGGTAAGCCGCCAGGCCAATCCACGCAAAGCCTCTCCGGTTCAGCATGGGGTTGCCGTCCACCAGTTCCAGACGGACCTCGCGACCGAGCAGATCGGCGGTGTCCCAACTCGCCTCGGAATAGAGGTGCGTGCCCGTGGGTCGCATGGTGCGCAGAATCGCCCCGTCGTCCGCCGACTTCAGGTAGAGGAAGTTGCTGGTGCCGTTGTTGGTGCCCTGTTTCGTGCCGTCGGCTCCGGCAATGCAAAACACCTGCCTCGTGCCGGTGATCGTGAACACCGGCGAACGGAGCGTACCGGTCCCCCGCTCTCCCTGTCCGAGCGAAGAGACGGCAGGCTTGTCCACTCCCTTCACGGCACCAACGCGCCACACGCGCGGATTATCCGTCTGCCACTTGCCCAACGTACCGTCCGCAAAGTCCAGCTCTGACCCCTGCACCGCAAGGCGAGCCAGCATCGCTAGAACCGCAAACGAGGTTCGTGAACTTCTCTCGTGGTCATTACGCCAAACGCGTAGGGCTGTAACCGAGTACTCAACAGTCATCTTCGGCCTCATCTATCGTAAGCGTTACGTTGGGCAGTACAGTCGCAATCGCGCTCGTATGGGGCAGTATGGGAGCCGGAATGCGGCAGCTCTCCGCCAAGAGCACGCTGGCCCCCACTCGTCCGGCACACAGGCCCGCCGCGCAACCGGCCGGGCCGCTCCCGACCACCAACGCATCTGCCTCGGCAGAGACCGAACGCTCACCACCGGATTCGCATACTTGGCCCATCGGCATCTGTGCTCCTGCTGTAGTTGCGGCGCCCTGGATATTCTGCCTCCATGCTCGCCAAGTGGCCAACGCACATGGCGGATTCGCCGCCCCAATCAACGATGCTCACCCGCCCAGGCCCTCGCGATGCCCCGGCCTGATCTACTCATTCGCAGCGTGGGTAGCCGCAAGGCGGATTGACACATAGGAGAACGGCGGCAACAGCAGGCGAAGCACCTGCCCATCGATTTTGCATGGCACGGGCTGGGTCGTGTAGTTCGGTGAATCCAGATCAGCGGCAACAATGCCTTGGCTCTCCAGGATACGAAGCGGCTCCCTCAACCCGCGCAGAGCGATCTCCGCCGATCTTGGCGTCGACACCGGGTTGCCGATGGTGAGCAGCAGCTGGTCCTTGCCCATGGACAGGGCCAGGATCTCGTACACATCGGCATACACCGCCTGGTTCATGGCGTGCTCACCGGCAATCTGCATGACGGCGCCGTCGGTCGGCAGAGAGTAGCGCCTGCCCGGTTTCTGATCAGGAGAGTAGAAGATCCGGCAGAACCACGTGGCGTGGTCGCTGCGCACAAGATCGTGATGGACCAGCATGCTGTAGGACCGGATGCGTTTCGGGAAGATGGCAGCTTCTGCCAGCGCCCGCCCCATGCCGTGCTCGTGTGGCTTGCCGATGATGGGTGTGCCGGGGCCGACCATGTTGCCTTCGGTGATGGCGATCTTGATGTCGTTGCGGCCAAGCTCCTTGAGCTGCTTGCGCAGGCCGTGATGCAGGAAGCGCAGCTCGTACCAGCTGCCGATGAATCCTCGGAACGCGCTCTCCCCTGTCGTGGGCTTGAGCCGGCAACCGCCGGTCATGTAGACATGGCAGGACAGATGAGCAATGTCCTTGAGTCCAGCGTCGGCCATGCCGTCGATCACCGCCTTGCCCCACCGCCAGTCCGACCAGCTGTAGCCGTCGGCCGTGATCACGAACGCAGCCTTGGCATCGACCGCCTTGATTGCCTGGTAGAACGCCTGGCACTGCCCCAGATAGGTCTCGGGCGAGAGGAGCGTGTAGTCCTCGTTGCCGAACTCCCAGAGGACGCGGACGCCCAGCTCCTTGGCCCACTCCGCCACCTGTTGGGCGTCGGCGACGGCCAGCACTGTCTTCTCCGGGGCGTACTCAAGTTCGCGCGCGGCCACTCTCAGGGCAGTCTTTGCCTCTGCCGTACCGTAGGAGGAGTCCTGCTTGGCGATGCGGTAGGCGGCCATCGTCGTGGGATCGACCCAATGCGCCATGTTCAGCTGGAAGAGCGCGTCCGCCCCGACCGCTTTGCAGAGCTTGAGGTAGACGCGTGTATCGGTCCACTGGTACTTGCTGCGGTCGAGGATGTAGTCCTTCCGCACGGTGCGCAGCGCGTCCATGGTCTTGGGGCCATGGATGCTGTAGGCGTGGCACCAGGTTCCGCCGGGGAAGCGCAGCAACCGCACGTTCATGGAACGGAGCATGGCGACCAGTTCGGCGAACAGCGCCGGGTCGTCGCCGATGCGGGCGACCCCGAGCTCGGGATAGGCCAGCTGCACGGCATTGCCGTAGAGGTTGGTCGGGACAGTCTCGCCAAGTGCCGGGATCTGGATCTCAGCAGTCAGTGGTCTCCGGTAGCGCGCCATGTCCGGCAGGTGCTCGGCGGCAGACATGGCGAGGGCTCCAAGAAGGAGAAGGACTAAGGGGATGATTCGCTTCACGCGGGACTCTCCCTGTAGTGCAGGGGTCTCGCCTGCTCCTTCAGTCGGGAACCCAAGATGCAGGCGGGATGCCTGCGCTACAAGGAATTCCGGAATTGCTCTTTCAGGTCGGA
>JABGQM010000111.1 GCA_018648805.1 Verrucomicrobiota bacterium | reverse complement strand
ACGAGCTGAGCAAGGCCCATTCTCTCGGAGACGGGGGCTATGAATAACTCTCAGAGAGGAACATACCAGTGTATCCGATTAAGTGTGGCGGTTAAGAAATCGAGTAAGTGTGCTTGATCCTTCGTCATACTCGGATGGAAGTAGGTAGGTCGCCTGTCAGGCGTCAACCTTTGAACGTTATCAAGTCATTACAAATGAACAGTCTGAGCCGCAGGGCATCTGAATATCCAATATCCAACACTCAGATCCAGCCGAACAAGTATGTGCCGCCTTCGGCGGCACATTCCCTTGGAAATTGGACATTCCTTGTTGGACATTGGGTGTTGAATTGAAGCCACTTCGGAAAACGGGGGTAAGTCCTGGTGATATTATGGGATTGCGAAACGTAGACCCTACGTCCTATACTCAATCCCTGTGTCTTATGGGGTCTTACTGGAGCGTTCTTATGGACGGTAGGTCTACGGCTACAGAGAGCAGTAAATACAGAGTGCTGGTGGTCGATGACGATCCGGCGATCCGCCAGACGTATCGCGATGTGCTCGAAGACCAGAGCTACCCTGTCGCCGTCGCCGATGGGGGTCATTCCGCCCTGCAGATCCTGATGCAGCAGACCTTTGACGTCGTGATCGTAGATCTCAAGATGGAGGAGATGGACGGCATCGTCTTCATCCAGGAAGCCCTCAAAATCTGGCCCGGACTGGGCATCATCATCTCGGCCTACATCTCGCGCGATGTACCCGTGCAGGCAGCCGCCCTGGGCGTGACGCACATCCTCGAGAAGCCCGTCGACATCGTCACATTCACCGAGACCATCGATGCCGAAGGCGATGCCCGCCAAGCCGCCGACACGACGATCCCGGAGAGCGGTGCGATTGAACTGATGCGCGAACATCACAAGCTGCTGGCCGGGATCAGCCACCGCTCCCTGAGCAGTGAAACGCTGGCGGGGGCCCTGCGCGAGTTTGGGAACTCACTGGGCAACATGGTCGCCGCCGACCTGGTCGGCATCCTGGTCAAAGAGCATGACCAGGACCCCACCATGATTCTGACCCCGCAACGCGCCGTGGCACCCACCTTCATCGAGGGCGTCAAGGGGGAGATGACCGCGCGCTTCCAGGTCCTCAGCGGTAATGCGCTCGACAGAGCCAACCTCCAGGTACACCTCGGCGGCGCCAGCGTGCAGGACGGCACGCGCCATGCGGTCGGCAATTCACTCTCAGTGCCCATCCTGATCGAACGCGAAGTGCGCGGGCTCCTGACCTTGGCCACGGCCAGCGACGCGCCGTATACCCCCAGCCAGACCTCGCTCCTCTACCACACGGCCAATCACATCTCGGCCGTCTTCACCGCCCTGCGCAAGATGCACGGCCTGGCCACGCGCGATCCCCTGACCGGGATCTTCAACCGGACCCGCCTCGAAGAGGAGCTGGACCGCGCCTGGTTGACCAGTCGGCGCTATGACTCATCCATGGGGGTGGTCGTCGTCGATGTCGACAACTTCAAGACCATCAACGACGCCTATGGGCACTCGATCGGTGATGAGATCTTACGTGACTTCGCACAGGTGATGACGGGCGCCGCGCGCAACACCGATATCATCGCGCGTTACGGCGGCGATGAGTTTGTCGCGATCCTGCCGCGCGCGGGCGAAACGAATGCGCGCACCTTTGCCGAGCGCCTCCTTTACAACACGCGCCGCCACACGTTCTGCCACAGTTCACATCGACTCAACATCACGATCTCGATCGGCGTCTCGACCACCGATAACCCCACCTCACCGGCCACGTCCTCCGTGCTCGTCGGCCAAGCCGACCGTGCCCTTTACAGCGCCAAGCGCGCCGGCCGCAACCGCATCTGTGTGTGGCCCGAGAAAGCCTACGCACCGGATGACTCGCCCGTCGCCGCTCCGGGCAAGACGTCGGTGACGGCCGATCCTAGCCCGGCCCGCGCCAGCGGGGCCCGTATCATCGTGGTTGAAGATGAGGACGGTATACGCCGTCTCGTTACGCTCATGCTCGAACGCGATAAGCACGATGTCATCGCCTTCCCCAATGCCACGCTGGCCCTCGATGAACTGACGGCCAATCCCGGCTCACGCGATATCCTACTGACCGACATCGGCCTCCCCGACAAGAGCGGCATTGAACTTTTGCACGAAGTCGCGGCCTTGGATGACTCCATCATCAAAATCGTCATGACCGGACATGCCACCGTCGACAATGCCATCCAGTGCCTGCGCGAGGGCGCCTACGACTTCATCCAGAAACCGATTGAGCGCAGCCAGCTTCTGGCCCTGCTCAGACGCGCCATGGAATACCGTGACCTGAAGATTGAGAACGACCGTTACCAGGCCCACCTTGAGGCCATGGTGCGTGAGCGCAGCGCCAAACTGGCCGCCTCACTGCAGGATATACAGGCCTCGTATGAGTTCACGCTCGAAGCCCTCGTACGCATGTTGGATGCACGCGAAGAGCACACCGGCCGGCACAGCAAGCACGTACGCGAACTGGCCGTGGCCCTGGCGCAGGAAATGGGGGTCAACGCCGAGCAACAGGAAACGGTGGCCAGCGGGGCCTTCCTGCATGACATCGGTAAAATTGCCATACCGGATAATATCCTCTTGAAGCCCGGGCCCCTGACCGATGAAGAGTGGGCCATCATGAAGACCCATTCACAGACAGGTTATGACATCCTGCGCTCAAGCCAGTTCCTGCAGCATACGGCACAGGTGGTCTACCAGCACCATGAGCACTTCGACGGGAGCGGCTACCCGCAGGGCTTGAGCGGAAAAGACATCAGTGAAGGGGCGCGGATCTTTGCGGTCATTGACGCCTACGATGCCATGCGCAGCGAGCGCGTCTACCGCGATGCCATTCCGCATGCCGCGGCTGTCGAAGAGATCATGGCCCATGCAGGCACGCAGTTCGACCCGGACGTGGTCGAAGCCTTCAAGCGCTGCCAAGCTGAACTCGAACACATCACCAAGGCCTCCGAAGCCGCGTAGGCTACGGTCAACCGGTGGTTAGATCTCCGGTTTCTTCGTGAACAGGTACGGCTGCGGCGCCAGAGTGAGCGGCCAGGAGTCGAGTGCACTCACATGCTCGATGCCCTTCCCGATGAGCGGTTCTATTCCTGGTTGAGACCCGGAATGGACGGTGATCCTTCCCATGACTCGCGTGCGGTCCAAGGAAGCACGCCCTTATCTATGTTGGTATCCTCAAGGAAGAATACCTTGGCCGTGGCGTTGGTCTCGATTTGGATGTAGATCTTGCCCCGAAAGGTTTTGGGAGAGGGTGGCTCCAGCTGCACGGTGCGTTCAACGGTTTCCCCGCCTTGGCGCGTCCATCGAATGCTGGATGTTCGAGCCGCACTCGGTCTGAAACGTTGTTTGTGCGCTGCGGAATGTGAATCAATCGAGGGCGCGGTGTAGAGTGTGGCCCCATCAGTTTCCACGCTGACATGCGACACGACGTGTCCGCTGGCGTTGGCAACAATCAGAAGCGGGGCCCGTCTGGCCGTGAAGCAGCCTCCTGCAACTGCCGCACACGTGATGACAAGTAGACGTCTAAATCGCATGGCATATCTCCTCACATCCAACGCTGCCATCATGCGCGGCGGTACGCCGCGCCGTGGATGGGCGGGTCCGATGATTCGTTTATTCTCCGAGTTCTGCGAGTCGTTTATGGAAGAGCGATAGTAGACGGTTTGAGCTCCCTTAGACAGGTTTTCCTTCTTTCTGGCCGACAGATCGAGTGGCATGGCGCCATGGGAGTGTCACGCAGGTTCCTGCATCGTAGTTTTCCTTGGTCTGTGGCTTGCCAAGTGCTAGCCTCACGTAGAGATACGTGCATGTTCGGAGGAATCTGGAAGGAGGCAGGACCATGAGCGGACGAAGCTGGATGATGGGAGTCGTCGTTTGGGTGGTGGGGCTGATGCTAGCCGTAGAATCGGCGGGTGCCGATGACCTGGTGATCACGTCGTTTTCCGGGAACGGAGAGGTGACGTGGACGTACCCGACGAACGGGGTGCGGGAGTACCGGGTGGAATGGTGCTCGGACCTGACGGAGGGGTTGTGGTGCGATCTCGCGGGGGGCCTGCACGGTATCATGCCGACCGGCATGACGATGAGGGCCTCGGTACCGATGTTCTATCGGATCAAGGCGTACGGTCCGGAACCGACGAACATGGTCCACATTCCGGCAGGCTGGTCTGACATGGGTAACGGCATGGATCCGGGAGAGGGGTTCGTCGGCGAGCTGCCTGTGCACAGCGTGTATGCTGGCGGGTTCTACATGGACAAGTATGAGGTCAGCAGCAACCTATGGGGCGAAGTGCGTACCTATGCATTGGCGAGAGGGTATGGGTTTGACAACACCGGCCAAGCAAAAGGGCCGGAGCACCCGGTGCGTACGGTGAACTGGTACGACTGCGTTAAGTGGGCCAACGCGCGCAGCCAGAAGGAGGGGTGGGAGCCGTGCTACACCAATGCGGATGGAAGTATTCACGTAACCGGCACGTTCGCAGGCGGCTGCGACTGGTCGGCGAACGGGTATCGCTTGCCGACGGAGGCGGAGTGGGAGAAAGCGGCACGCGGGGGGGTGAGCGGACGCCGCTTTCCGTGGGCGGACGACACGATCCGTCATGCTCTGGCGAACTACTATGCTTCTTCCGCCACGTACAGCTACGACACAAGCCCGACGAGCTCCCACCACCCCGACTACGATGATCAGCCAGAGCCCTTTACCAGTCCCGTAGGGGCATTTGCACCGAACGGGTACGGGCTGTGCGATATGGCCGGGAACGTGGAGGAATGGTGTTGGGATTGGTACGACGTTGATTACTATGCGAGCTCGCCCCAAACGAACCCACGCGGTCCTGCGTCGGGCCCGAACCGTGTGGCCCGGGGTTGCAGCTGGAGCGAAACGGCCAAAGGCTGCCGCGTGGCGTGTCGCTTTCAAGAGTTGCCGACCTTTGCGAACGGCAGCGTGGGCTTCCGCCTCGTGCGAAGTGCGCCATAGCTCGACTTGTTGAGGTCGCCCGGTGGGGGGTCCCGGGGGTCCCGGGGTCAGCCACCCGCTTCGCGGGAGGACACGGGGCGTTCGGGAGCTCGATTACGATAGGCCGAAATCCTCCCGACCGATGGTCCACATACAATGGAAGCATCGGCGATGTGCTTCTCTACAAGCCCGCTCTTTCCGACGCAGAACGGAAGCAAGTGGCAGTCTTCATTTCTCTTCAGAACTATAGCTGGCTGGCACAACACCTGTGTCATCCACATAGGATAAACCAGACCCTCTTTTCGTAATCCTGACTGTTGCCGAGGTAACCTTCGGCCCTGTCTGGAATCTCAAACGTATGAAACGCCATGTTTTTGTGCCGGATGGCTTCGGAATAACGGTTTCATAGTAGGCTCCTGGAGCCACGTGACAGATGTCGCCCAGTTTAGCGATGCCTACGGCTTGTTGGAATTGTTCACTCTTCTGGTTCTTCACGGAAGTGTGTAGTCACAGCGTCCTCCTGATGGACAGATGCGGCAGATCGTAGATCTTCAGTATCAGG
>JABGQM010000110.1 GCA_018648805.1 Verrucomicrobiota bacterium | reverse complement strand
GATTGCCACTGAACGTACTGAGGGTTATGCGGCGCTTTGCCGCCGTATAACCCGTGTTGAATCCGGCCTTCGTGGACAGAGGATGCGTAAGGGTCGTTTATCGCCGCTTTCCCCTGTCAGACACTAGGAAGATAGGGGGTGTCCTGAGGGGAAGCAAGCGACCAACTGGCGGACCGGAGCTCAGCACTCGTGCCGAGGGTATGCTCGCGCTGTGGTTGGTCGGGTGAGAGGACGGCATTGCGGCTATCGAGGGCGCAAGGTAGCATTGCGGCTCTGTGGAGGCCGATACAGACCGCGGCGAGATCGGTTGGTTTGAGATGAGCGATGTGGTCATGACGCCATACATGGAGGAGCTCGACTGAGGTGGCCAAAGCGAAGGGCGGCCAGCGCGAACCCAAGATACTGACGGACACGTGGTCGCGTCGATCCGCACTGTGGGCACGGTAGCGACGCAGAACTGCCATCGTCCTGGGGAGTTGGCGCCAGCGCCGACGGGCCGAACCTGGCAATCATGCCGACTTGGAGAGCGCGCAGGGTTCGCCGTCGGGAGGGTCCCAGGAAGCCGTAGTAGCGGATGCGATGCAGACCGCGAGGCAGGGCGTGTTGCAGATAGCGCCGGACGAACACTTCAGGCGCACCGCACCACACCTCGACCTTGCTGGTGCGGTGGTTCAGGTAGCGGAAGGCGACCTGCTGATCGTCGACATGCACGATTTGCGCTTCGTGCAGCGGCCCGGTGCGGACATACCGGGCCAGGTACTTCAACACGATGCCCGGGCCCTCGACGCAGGCACGCACCTTCGCGTTCCACCTCTGACGCCACACCTGCCCCGGGGGATCGAACCCGGGGATTGCCTTGCGAAATCGACGCGTAAGGATGGCAGGGAAGATCTTCTTGAACGCCGGTAGCGGCAGCAGGAACTTGCCGTGCAGGACTTTGTAGGAGCCGTCGGGGCGCAGCACCACGCCGGGGATGAGGCAGTGCATGTGAGCGTGCCATGACAGGTTGCGGCCCCAGGTGTGCAGTACCGCGAGGATGCCCAACTCACCACCATGGAACTCACACGCCACGGCTTGGGAGGCCTCGGCAACGGCCTGCATCAACTCCTTGCCCGCAGCGTGGGGGCAATCGCGCACCGCCCGGCTGTAGGCCGTGGGCACGGTGACCACAAAGTGGAAATACGGCACGGGCAGCAACTCGCCGCGACGCGCCTCCAGCCAGGAGGCGGCCTCCGATCCCCTGCACACCGGACACAGGCGGTCTCGGCAGCTGTATGGAGCGAACTCACCATGGCCACAGTCCGGACAGGTGTCCACGCACCCGCCTAGGCGCACCGTGCGGCAGCTGGTGATACGCCGCAAGGCCCGATACCAACGCAACGGAACGGGATGCGTGCAGGCACTCAGCGCAGCGGGTGCATGCCTCCGCAAAATGTCGGCGATGATCCCCACAGCTCGGCCATCCGGCTCAGAGCTGTGAGGTCATTAGGTCGAGGGCTTCGTGCACCCGGTTCATGGAGTGATCGGTCAGATGGGTGTAAAGCGCGGTGGTCTGAATGCTGCGGTGCCCCAGGAAGTCTTGGATCAGCCTCACGCTCACGCCCCGCTCCAAAAGATGGGTGGCGTAGCAGTGCCTTAGGCAATGAGGAGTGATCTTCGGTTTCACGCCCGCCTCAACAGCAGCCAAGGCCAAAGCCCTGCCGCCACTGGTGGGACACATCGTCCGTCCCGGAATCCAGGGCGAAGGGAACAGCGAGCCCCAGACGATACCATCCCGCCGCATATGCTCGGCGAGGATCTCGACGACCCGTGCGGGAATGGGCACCATCCGGTCCTTCCCCCCCTTGCCGCTGATCACATGCAGCATGCCCCGCTGCACGTCAACGTGCTCCACACTGAGCGCCAGGGCCTCGGCTCGACGCAGGCCGCAGCCGTAGATCACCGAGGCGAAGGTGAACATCCGCGGCTTGCGGATGCAACGGAGAATCGCCGCGACCTGCTCGACGCTGATCACCGTGGGCAGCACCCGGCGCTGACGTGGACGGGCCTGGTAGAGGATCGGGAACTCACGCGCCACCACGTGCTTGAAGAAGAACCGCATCGCGCTGACGTGTTGCATGTAGGTCGAAGGAGCGACCTTGCGTTGCTCAAGCAACCCGTTGAGGTACTCGGTGAGTAGTTGCTCGGTCAGTTGGGCGGGGTGAATGCCGGTGCGCTTGACCATCAAACGCATGGCCCCGACATAAGACTTGATCGTGGACTCGCTCAGGCCCCGAACCCGCATTTCGCGACGCATCCGTTCTCGAAGTGTGTCCATGAGACAAACCTCCGTACAGACACCGAAGACCATCTCCGGTGCTGGTGTCTGTACGGTGTACCCAGAAGCGTCGACGGGACAGATGAGCAAGGCGGTTCAGGCAGGAGCTGACAAGGCTATGCAACCCGTAAGGTGCGCGAAGCGCTGGGTTCAACGTCCAGCGTCTCAAGCAGGCCCGACAAGAGATCCAGGTCAAAGTCGACGACCTCGTTATCTGACAGAATCAAGTACATCGCTCCTCGCGCACGTCCTCACGATCACCCACCCCCATGCCGCCTGACAATCCATCTTGAATCCAGCCGTCACAGGTAGACAGCCAAGTGAGGGTCGTTCATCGGGCTTCCCTCGCTGTTCATCACGATACCAGCACCCCCGCGCCCAGGCCCACTGTCCCGTATGCCTTGACAGCTACATATTGAGACAGTTCTCGGGGACGTTCCCCCCGCAGCGCTACTCACCGAACTCGCGCAACAGCTCCTTCACATCTGCCGGGATGGTCTCGAATCCCTTTACATGGCCGTCACCGTAGCAGACGTTGATGTACCCGTCCGCCAACCGGCCGGGCCTGGTGACCGCGATGGGATCCGTCGTGCCGAGGGCGGGCCCGTCTCCACCTTGGCCGAAATACACGTAGTCGCACCGGCCCGCGCGAATGTCATCACCCGATTTCGGCGGCTTCGTGTCGAAGTTGGGGCAGGTGTAGACCTTGCCCGCAGTCAAGTACCCCTCGTCATAGAGGACTCCAAGATCGCCGGGGAAGCGTTTGCCGTGATCGCGGCTGTACATGAGCAGCGCGAGGCCGATCTGCTTGAGATTCCCGGCGTCATTGATGCGATACGCCTTGTGTCGGGCGCCGGCCGTAGGGGCAGCAGTCCCTTTCAGCTCCTTCATCATGGCCTGGATCTTCGGCATAACCCGCATCATCATCTTCTGACTCAGTTCCATGGACCGCTTCACTAGTTCAGGTTGCTTTTTCACGAACGCCTGACCGACAGGGGATTTGTAGAAAGCAATGATGCCCTTCATCTCCTCTTCGGTAAACGTCTCAGCATACAAGGTGATGTAGTCGTCCTTCAGTTTGTCCCAACTGAATTCCTGCGCCATCATGTCCATCATTTTCCCCGTCCGGGTCGATGCGTCCGCTGGCGCGTTGGTCTGCCCCGTTGCCTGCTTCATCTGCTCCATTTGCGCCGGGATCATCTGCTTGACCATGGCGAAGGACTTCTCGATGCTCTCCTGGATGTTCATCAGGTCGAGGAGTTCCTCTGCCATAGCGCGTCGCGACGTCCCTTGCGCATCGGCAACCCTCACGCTTAGCACCCACCCAACCGCAATCCATACAATCGCTTTTCTCATGCCGTCTCCTCTCTGGTGTTGCCGAATCTCACACCACCGGAAATACGGATCCGTATCACGGCGGCCCCCAAACTGAAGAACACTCACGTGTCAGAAGATGCTCCTGAGCGGCATTCATCCCCCCACCAGCATCAGCAGCTCTTCCTCAAATCACTCAGGGGCTCCCTCGGGATGATGATGAATGATACAGGAAGGGCTGCGGGGGTGCAACTAAGATACGACTGAGTGGGAAGCCTGCCTCGCCCGGGGAGTGAGCCCGGGTTGTTCAGCTACACGAGGGATCACGGCTCCGCGTGATCTATCTCAAGTCGTTCTGCCATCCGTCACTGCTCCTTTCGTGCGCGGAGTGCTTCGGCCAGTTTCTCCACCTTGCCGATCGCCTTTACTTCGAGTCGTTTCGTCTCCTTCAGCAACCCAATCTTCTCTTCCGAATCCATCTTCTTGTTGCCCGCCTTCCCGAGATTCTCGGCGATCTTGAGATACTCGCTTCTGAGCTGCGCGCAGAGATCGGCGACGCGTCCATTCTCTTCTGCGATGCCAGAGAAGTAGTCCGCAGCCATGCGGCGGCACTCACTCCATACCGTTGCGTTCCACCAGTTGCCGTGACTGGAGCCCGATTCCGGAACGGCCCCGATCCAGTTCTCGTAGGCTTTCGGTCCAACACCGTACGCCTCTGAACTGTGCTTCTCGGGGTTCTGCCACATGTCCACGGCGTAGTCCAGGCTCGCAAGAATCGCCTTGTGACGGTCAACTGGCTCGACCTTCTCAAGCGTGTAGAAATTGACGTGGAACTGCTCTCCAAACTCCTGCCAAGAGCCGAAGGACAGTCTGGCCGGTGGGAAACTATGCTTGGGCGCCCATGGCTGGGCAGAGAAGAACCCCGTCTCGTCATAGCCGTCGATGAGTTGGTTCTCCAGATTGATCAAGGAACAAGGGATACCTTCCTCGAGCGCCTTCCGCAATTTACGCTCGACATCCACGCGGTCCTCGGCTCTCGCCCCTGTCCCGAAGAAACCGAGATCGGTCATCCGGATGCCCATGTTCTGGATCAACGGCTTTGCGTTCTCTCGCTTCCAGCAGTATGGCCCACTGGGGCAGAGCTGGGTATGGATATTGATCAGAAATGCGTGACCCGAGAGCCCATAGATCGTCGGCTCGTTAAGGCTCAAACCGTGGTAGTCAGCGACTCCCTTGAGCACTCCCATCATCGTTGTATTCAACGGGGGTTGCCTCAAGTTCTCAAGTTTCGTGCCTTCTTCAGCCATGGTCATCGTGCCTCCCATCAGTAAGGTCACCAGCAATCTCACTGCCGGCGCGAACATGCGTTGCTTCGTCATTTTCGTTCTCTCCTGAGGCTCTTGCAAAACCCCTCGGACCGCCCGCTTCCAGCGGCCGCCCCGAGGGGCTTTGCAGCTAATTTCTGGGCCTTCGGACGGTTTCTGCCCCGGGGCGGCGCTTGGGATGGCAAGAACCGTCGTTTTTGGGCACACTCGTTCAGCCCTGATTTGATCGATCATTCAGGTTCATTCCGTCCGCAAAGACTACGACGCAACAGCCCTATGTGAGCATGTTGAGCAGTTGCTCGGCGGCAATCACAACGATGCCGAAAGCCAGGTGGCAGGCCACCTTGACGTCTCCACGCACGCGAACATGTCGCCCGCCGTGGGCGTCTTTCAGGTGCGAGTTGACCCGCTCGGCCGCGCTTCTCTCTGCGTATCTGACCTTCTCGGCGGGAGAAAAGTGGCGCTTTTCTCCACGGCGCTGGTTGTGGTCGATGATCGCGACATGGCCGAGGCGTTCGCACATCTCGCGGATTTCCTTGGCGTCGTAAGCTGAGTCGGCGAGGTCGTAAAGGCTGGTAACCCGCTCGGCGGTCATCTGTGCGAGAGGGATAGCGGCT
>JABGQM010000011.1 GCA_018648805.1 Verrucomicrobiota bacterium | reverse complement strand
ATTATGGAAGGGGCGTCGAGCTGTGAAATACCTCGTCGATACCTGCGTGATATCGGAGCTGATCAAGAAGCGCCCCGCCAAAGCCGTCGTCGCCTGGGTACGCGGGCAGGACGAGATGTCTCTGTTCATCAGCGTGCTGACATTCGGTGAGCTGGAAAAGGGCATCGCTAAGGTGGACAATGATAAGCGTCGACAGACCCTGAGAGAGTGGGTCGATCACGATCTCAAGCGACGGTTCACTGGCCGCATCCTGCCTTTTGATTATGAGGCCGCCTGTCGATGGGGTGCGATCACAGGTGAGGCGGAGAAGGAAGGATCACCGATTCCTGTGCTCGATGGTCAGCTCGCCGCCACGGCATTGACCCACGGGTTGACCTTCGTTACTCGCAACACATCAGACGTCGCTCCGAGCAGTGTGCCAGTCCTGAACCCTTGGGAGTGAACCGCAGGCGGTCGCGCGCATGGCGGTGTGGCTGGCGGGGGCATCCATTAACGGCGTGTTACCCAAACGGAGATCCCTCATCCGGGAGTCGGCCGTGGCAGTCCCCATAGCGGCCTTGTGTCCATTGGACGGGGCTGTTCGGGGGTGGGGCGTCCCCGTGATCTGAGTGGCGGGGAGCCCGACCAAGATTCAAGCGTACGAAACCGACGTCTTTTCTCTGGCGCATGTTCCCTGTAATGTCGTGGATGTGCATTGTATTTCTACAGCGGGTATCTGATGATCCAGTGGTTTCAATGACAGGAAGAGCAAAGGTGGCGATATGTTCAACGGACTTGGGATGAATCTTGGGAATCTCTCACGGCTGTCGAACGCGGAGACGCGTTCGATATCGGCTGAGAATTTTACGGGCGAGAAGGGCAAGGGTGGCATGGCCACCGAGGGGACCGGGGCAAAGTGTGCCCGCGACCTCGGGCAGGGCTGGAAGGTGTCGCCTTCGGTGAATATCGCCGCTGGCGAGACCTTTACGCTGGCCGATATCGAGGGGATGGGCGCGATCCAGAGCATGTGGCTGGCGGGTAACATCTGCCGCGACCTTATTATCCGGATCTACTGGGATGACCAGGAGGTGCCATCGGTGGAGTGTCCGTGGCCCGACTTCTTTGCGCTGCACTGGAACTACAACGGTGTGCAGGTCAACTCCGTGCCGGTGGTGGTGGCCCCCAAGAACGGCTGCAACTGCTTCTGGGAAATGCCATTTCACAAGCGCTGTCGCATGACGATGGAGAATATCAATCCCGAGAAGGAGCTGGTGGTCTACTACCAGGTCAACTACACGCTGACCGAGGTGCCGGAGGAGTGCGCCTATTTCCACGCGCAGTTCCGTCGCACCAACCCGTTGCCCTACAAACAGGACTACACCATTGTGGATGGCATCAAGGGCAAAGGACACTTTGTGGGCACCAGCATGGGATGGGGGATCAACAACAACGGCTGGTGGGGCGAAGGCGAGATCAAGTTCTTCATCGATGGCGATGGTGACTACCCCACGATCTGCGGCACGGGGACTGAGGACTATTTTGGCGGCTCCTACAACTGGGATGTCGACGGGCAGTATGTCGAATACACGACGCCTTATCTCGGCATGCATCAGGTGGTTCGTCCCGACGGCACCTACCAGGCCAACCACCGGCATGGCATGTACCGCTGGCATGTCATGGATCCGATCCGTTTCAAGGAGGATCTCAAGGTGACAATCCAGGCCCTCGGCTGGCGCGACAACTATCGCTATCTGCCCGGTATGCACGACATCTGCTCCACCGCCTTCTGGTACCAGACGCTGCCAGCCGCGCCGTTCCCGCAGCTGCCGACGCGGGACGAGCTGGAGATTGTCTGAGGATCGGCCTTGGGCGAAGATGGGAGCTGTTGGTATGTTGCGTTGGTTTGCGTTTCGGCCTCGCTCACGGCGTGAGCGGGCTACAGGTAGCCCCGTTGCACCGCAACTGTGGCCTCCCCGCGGAATGGAGTTGAAAGGACGATGATTATGAAACTGATGACAGCATGGGCACTACTCACCACTCTGGCCTGCTGCGCGCAGGCTCAGCCGCAAGATGGTGTCCCAACGCGGCTTCCCATGTCGCGGCCCGAGAGCTCGGCGAGCGACTTCTACAAGGACGTTTCGATCTTTACGATGCGGGCTAGCGAGACCGCCTCGAAGCAGACGATTGACCGGTTCGGTCCTGTTGGGATGTCGATCGATCTGCTGCTGCCGCCGTTTGTGATGCAGATTGGGTTGATCGAGGAGGGCTCACCGGCTGCTGTGACCGGCAAACTGAAGGCGGGCCAGTTCATTGAGACCATCAATGGTCAGAAGCTGGCCGATGTGGATCCACGCATCCAACTGGCGGCCCTCATCACCGAGGCCGAGGCGAGTGACGGCATCCTCACGTTCATGATCCGGGAGCAGGCCGACTCCGAACCGTTTGCTGTGGATGTGCAGCTTCCCGTACTCGGGGCGTACAGTGAGACCTGGCCGCTGGATTGCCCCAAGTCGGATCGAATTGTGCGTGATTTCGCCGATTACCTTGCCGAAAGCGGCTGGGGTGATGGGCGCTGTGAACTCAATGGCCCTGCGATGCTCTTTCTGCTCTCAACTGGCGAAGAGAAGGATCTGGATGTCGTCAGGGAGTGGATCAAGACGACCATAGCCTTCTACGCGGCCAATCCGGCCCCATTCAAGAACTGGCGTCTTGGTTATGGTGGCATCTCGCTGGCGGAGTACTACCTGCGCACAGGGGACAAGGCCATTCTGCCTGTGATCCAGAAGTATGCGGATGTGGCGCGAGACCACCATTATCTTGGTGGTTGGGCGCATGGTGGCACGGGGCTCTTCAAGTATATGAATGGTGGCCACATGAATGCCGCTGGCACGCATGTGCTCGCCTTCCTGCTATTAGCCAAAGAGTGTGGCGTGGATGTGGACGAGCGGACACTGCAGAGCTCCCTGACCCAGTTCTACCGCTTTGCCGGGCGTGGGTTGACCCCGTATGGCGACGGTCTGCCCGAGAACCTGTTTGTGGACAACGGCCGTTGCGGCAAGCTGGCTCTGGCGATGGCGGCTGCCACCGCCCTCACGCCTGACGGCGAGGATTCGCTCTACGCACGTGCCCGTGATGTGGCCGCCTTCAAGGGTTTCACCACTACTCCCTGGATGAACCACGGTCACACCGGTGGTGGTGTGGGCGAGGTGTGGCGCAGCATGGTCATGGGAATGCTCTACGAGAAGCGCCCCAAGCAGTACCGCAGCTTCATGAAGGAGCGTCAGTGGTTCTATGAGCTGTCACGCAGGCATGATGGCTCGTTTGGTATTCTCAATGGCGGCCGCTACGACGGCCGCCCCGGCTCCACTCCTGAATGGGGGCACGCGATGGGTCTCACCTATACGGCGCCCCGCAAGACGCTGCGCATCACCGGTGCGCCCCGCACGCGATACGGCACCGCTTACGAGCTGCCGGCGCGGCCATGGGGTACCGCAGCCGATGACGCATTTCTCTCGCTCAGCGCCTGCATGGACAAGAATGGCCGCATCCCGGCTGTCGAGGAGGAGACCCTCGATACCAGCTGCTCGCAGTTCATCCTCATGAAGCTGAACGAGGACAGCATCACGGAAGATGAGGTGCGCTACTTCGCGCATCACCAGGAGATCGCCATTCGCCGGCTGGCTGCCTACTGCGCCGCGGGCATGAAGCCGCAGTACATGCGTCAGCAAAAACCGGAGCAGGCACGCTTCCCGGGACTGGTAACCGAGTTGCTGCAGTCGGCCGATCCGCGCGTGCGTCACGCCGGCATTATGGCGGTCAGCCAACTCCCGTCCGAGCTGCTGATCGGGGAGAATGCCGCCCTGATTGCTGGCATGATCACCGATCCGGACGAGTCCTGGTTCGTGACAGCGCGGGCCCTCACGGTTTTGCAGCACGCCGATCCTGCTGTGATTGCCGCGCATCTGGACAGGTTACTGGAGCTGGCAGAGCACGATGAGTGGTGGCTGCGTCAGGCTTCTCTCGCCGCGCTCATGCCGATCATGACCGACACCCGTTACTACGCGAAGATCCTGCCAGTGGTCTCGCGCGTGATCGCCTCAAACCAGCGCTACAGCACCCTTCATCCGTTGCGGGCGTTGGGTGAGAAGCTCGAAGCTGCCGACCCGAAGGTCCAGCAGGCGGCGGTCGAGATGCTGGGTGCCGCCTACGTTAGCTTCTCACAGGAGATGCAGACACGCGAGGTCCCCAATCTGGATGGCGAGACACGCCACCTCGATCTGATCGCAGGCTACCTGGCACCAAGCCCCGGTGGGCTCGATGAACTGTTCAAGGCCGTGCAGTCACGTTTCCCCGATGCGCCCTTGCGTCACCGCAGCGAGTTCCTGAGACGTCAGGAGAGCGCCAGTCCGGCCGTCCAGAAGGCGTTGCAGCCCATCATCCTGGATGAGTTGGTGCCGGAGCATGTGGGACGCAACTACACGACACTGGTGCGGATGCGCGACCTTCAGCACCGTGGTGGCTTTGCGGGTGGGCGTGGTGATGCTATGGACGAGTTGGTGAATCTCTACCGCAGCGCCGGCATGCAGGGCTACGACTGGCACAACGTCGGCCCAGATCTGCGGCAGGCCGAGTTCTGGTATCACACCTTTGACCCCATCGCCGAGGAGCAGGTGCCCTGGGATCAGTTGGTCAGCCGCTTCAGGCGCGTGACCATGCCGGAGGGGATGGAGAAGTGGTATACGCAGGACTTTGACCCGGCGGCGGCCGGCTGGAAGCGGGGACGGGCGGCCTTTGGCAATTATGATGGCGAGATTCCGGATCACTCCGACAGTGGTTGCGTAGGCGAAGGGGCGGGCTGCAAGTGCGGCGCCACGGTCCACACGTTGTGGGACAAGGAGGTACTGCTCTTCAGTGGCACCTTCACCATGCCCGAGCTGAAACCGGGGTACAGGTACCGCCTGCGTGTCAACGAGGGGGATCATGTCGGCTGCGGTGGTGGCTACGAAGTCTATATCAATGGCACGCGTATCGCCAACGCTGGTCGGCCGCCCAAGCGCGGACAGGGCGGGCTGCCCAAGGGCGCCTTCATCACCGAGGAGTGGATTGAGAAACTCTCCGGCAAGCCATTCACGATCGCGATCAAGTCGTTCATCCGCTACAACCGCAGCTATCAGCACAAGCCGACCTCGAAGCTCGCCCAGGGCCGCATCAGCGTCCATTTCGAAGAGATGAAGATGCCGCCCTTCTCGTACGATCAAGTCATTCAGTCAGCATCTCTTGTTCCCATGGAGTCTGCCGAATGGCAGGCCAATCAGTTTGCTGGCCTTGAGAAGGGCGGGGATAGTGAAGCCGATGCCCGGCAGGGATCGATGACGGATGGCAAATTCAGCTTCGATGGCACGTTCAGGCCGAATCCGGCCGTGCATGGCACGTGGGTCATGCTGGGGCAGGTGGCTGAGGTGAATGAGTTCGTGCCCGGCCAGGAGCTTGCCAAGGAACTTCCGCGCGGCCGACCGCCGTTCAAGGAGATCATCATCAAAGAAGGGGGGCGCACCAGCGAGGATTCGATCCTCTGGAGCGGCGACCGCATGATGAACCTGAGCCGTTTCGAGGCCCTGCGCATGGTGTTCAAGCAGATCGATGGCACGGACTATCTCTTCATCGAGGCGGGTAACTTCCAGGGCCCGACCGGTCTCCCGGTGGGCTGGCAATCCCCATGGTCGGTGATGAAGCGGAAGTGATCGAGGGAATGAATGATAAACGAGACGACGTTGACGGTAAGACGGTCAGCGTATCGACATCCGGCGCCTGAAACCCACAAACCGAGGCCCCCTCGACCGGTGATAAATCTCCACCCCGGCAGGTGGGGTGTTCACCTCTCGGGATCTTATTGTAATCCATGTAATGCTGCTTAAGTCGCTATATTCGGTTTGAATAGGCTTTCGTGTTGGGTTAGTGAAGCCTTATTATTATGCATATAAACCCGAATAAAGGAGATGCATGATGTTTGAACTAACGACTGATCAGGTTGATCGCTTCGAGCGCGATGGTTTCGTCAATGGGGGGCAACTTCTCACCGACGCGGAAGTCGAGTCGCTGCGCGGTGAGCTGGAACGGGTGATCGAGGAGGACAGAAGAAGCGGTAAGAGTGGCGCCTTGAATGTTGCCAACCTTAAGAGTAGTGAAACGCCGATCATCCAGATCGTGAACATCTGGATGGGCAGCGATCCGTTTCGCGACGTTATGATGCGCCAGGATCTGGGCAAGGTGGCGCGGGAGCTGATGGGCTCGCAGGAGGTCCGGATCTGGCACGATCAGATTCAGTATAAGCCATCCGGAAACGGAGGCGTGAACATGTGGCACCAGGACTGGCCCTATTGGCCGTCACTGTCGGCACCTGAACAGGTCACGGCCTGGGTGGCGCTGGACGAAGTCGACATGGACAACGGGTGCATGAGCATGGTGCCGGGATCGCACAAGTGGGGCAAACAGATCGATTTTCTCCACGCGCTGAACGATTTCGAGTCGATGCCCGAGACACTTGATGGCAAGCGGCTTGAGGTCGTCCCCTGTCCGGTCAAGAAGGGCGAGGTGCATTTCCATCATGCCTTGACCTGGCACGGCTCGCATGCCAACACGAGTGGCCGGTCGCGCAGGGCGATTGCCTTCCACTACATGAACGAGAAGACGCGCTTCGTGGCGGGTGCGCAGCACATCTGCAGCTCACTGTCGGAAGTTGGAGACGGAGAGAAGCTGGTCGGCAAGCACTTCCCGCTGGTCTTTCCCTGAGCCTACGACGGTTTGACGTCATGCGGGGGCTGATGCATCAGTCGCCGGAAGACGCGGCTGAAGTAGGCGGGATCATTGAAGCCGACTTCGTAGGCTGTCTCCTTTACGCTCCGGCCATGGCGGCTCAAGAGTGCATAGGCTCGGATGCAGCGTTCACGATTGATCACTGTCGTGGGCGTTGTTCCGAGCTCCTTCTTGAAGAGATAGTTGACGTGCTCGGGCGTCATTCCAAAGTGCTTACCTAGCGTCTGACGATTGATGGGCGCGCGGTAGTGCTCACGAATATAGCTCAGCATCTGCTCCACGCGCGGACCGGCCGCGGCATCTCCCTCGCCCGAACGCCAGAGCGACGCCAGGCGCAGCAGGATATGGTGGCAGAGACTGCGCATCGCTGCATCCCGGTAGGTCCGGTGGCCCTCGTAGAGCGCGGCGAGCTCGATGAAACAGGCCTGGATGAACGGCAACTCGGGTCCGGGCCGTGTGCACGTGCTGGGAGTCGGGTCCAGCTGCACCTGAACATCCCGAAACAGCCGGTCGGCCAGTGGCTCAAAATGAATGCCGCTGATGACGGTGTCATCCCGCAAGGCCTGGATCGTGTGCTTGCGTTCCGGCGCGATGAAGAGGACCTCGCCGGCTTCGACAGTCAGCAGGGCGGGGGCTGGCTGGTCGAGGTAGCCAAACTCAACGGCTCCGTTGATACAGAGGATAAGCTGCGGATCGGGGTTTACGCGCTCCCAGCGACCCGCGCGCGTATAGCGATGATGGTTGGCAATACGGACCCGGGGCGCCCACTGGTCAACCGGCAATATCTTATTATTGTGCATATGGTGCTACTATAGTGCGCAATGTAGGCTAAACAAAGCCTTTCATCGGGTGGTCAGATCATTATTATTGATTCCTCATGAAAGACCCCTTGCGCGCGAGGAAGCCGGGCTAAAGCCTGCACTACATACGGCGGAATCCCGGGGAGCTGGCCGTAGGTAGTCCACGCTTCAGCGTGCTCCCAGGGGTCTTTCAACAGAATCTATTACTATGTCTGATCCGGTAAATCTAAGGAGCGCGGTATGAGTGATGTGACTGCAATGACAAACAGGGAACGAGCCAAGGCTGTATTGAGGTACGAGGAATATGACCGGCTGCCGCTGGTTCATTTCGGATACTGGCGTGAGACGCTGCAGAAGTGGGCGGCCGAGGGTCACATCAGCGAGGCGATGGTCAAGGCGCATGGCGACGGTAATCCTGCCGACTACGAGCTCAATGAGATGCTGGGCTGGGATTTCAACTGGCAGTGCATGTTCGGTACCCATGCAGGCCTGAAGCCGGGATTCGAGCGTAAGGTGATTCGCACCCTGGATGACGGCACGCAGCACATCATGAATGGTGACGGGGTGGTGCTCTGCCAGAAGCCTGGCGCGGGTAGCATTCCCGCCGAGATCAGCCACACGCTGACCGACCGGAAGAGCTGGGACGAACAGTACAAGTTCCGCTACGAGTGGTGTGAGGAACGCGTCACCGGTGGACGCGTGCTGGTGAATGACAAGGTGGTGCCATTCACCGAAGGGGGACTCGAGTTCCTGCAGAAGGACGAGCGCGACTACATGTACGGACTTCACTGCGGTAGCCTCTTCGGCAATATCCGCAACATCGTCGGCGTGGAAGGCAGCAGCTACATCTACTGCGACGATATGGAGCTTTACGAGGAGATCATCAATACCAATGCCGACGTCTGCTACCAGAACGTCAAGTTCGCGCTCGAGACCGGTGCCACCTTCGACTTTGCCCACTTCTGGGAGGACATCTGTTTCAAGAACGGGCCGCTGGTGATCCCGAGTGTCTTCGACGAGCTGGTGGGTCCCCACTACAAGCGGATCACGGACCTGGTCAAGCAGCACGGTATCGATATCATCTCACTGGACTGCGATGGGTTGATCGATGCGCTGATCCCCACCTGGCTCAACAACGGGGTCAATACCATGTTCCCGATCGAGGTCGGCACCTGGAACGCCAGCATCGCGCCTTGGCGCGAGCAGTATGGCAAGGAGCTGCGCGGTGTGGGTGGCATGAACAAGAATGTCTTCGCCCTGGACCGGGCTGCGGTGGATGCTGAGGTCGAACGACTGGCCGAGCTGGTTGCCCTCGGCGGCTATATTCCCTGTCCCGATCACCGAATTCCCCCGGGAGCCGAGTGGGACAACGTCAAGTACTACTGTGAGAAGATGCGCGCGAGCCTCTGAGTTGCAGGAGGTATATCGAGTCGCTCCCAATGACAGATCGTGCAGTCCTTGTCTGTTCAGAGATCCCCCATGGCACAAATACAGGCGGTCTGGGCGCAGAATTGGCGTGACCACGAGGCAATGGTCTGCATCATGTCACTCACATCTAATCGCAATGGAGTGAGTGCTATGCAGACTATGAGTTTGAACGGGGCGTGGGAGTATCGGCGAATCAAGGGAGACGAGCAGGGGGCGGCGACTGTCCCGGGGGACATCTATCAGGATCTGCTCAGTGACGGTACGATTCCCGATCCCTTCTACCGCGACAACGAAGAACACCTGCTCTGGATTGGTGACAGCGACTGGGCGTTTCAGCGTAGCTTCGAGGTGCCGGCGGAGTTGTTGCAGCACGAGCGGGTGATGCTGCGCTGCGGTGGGCTCGATACGGTAGCGACGGTGATGGTCAACGGGTCCGTTGTGGCACAGACCGACAACATGTTCCGGCTCTACGAATGTGATGTGAAGGAGCAGCTCAAGGTTGGCCGGAACACCATGGAGGTGACCTTTGCCTCCCCGGTGAAGTACTGCAACAGGAAGCAGAAGGCACACAGGGGTGAGCCCTACAAGTGCGACAAGATCTATCAGACCATGGCCAGCTGGATCCGCAAGGAGCAGTGTAACTTTGGCTGGGACTGGGGAATCAAGGCCGCCACCTGCGGTATCTGGCGCGATATCGATATTGTTGCTTTCGATACGGCCAGAATCAGCGACTTCCACATTGCTCAAGAGCACCAGCGCAACGGGCAGGTCACGCTGACGGTTTCCACGGAGGCAGAGAAAACCGGACGCGCCCCCCTGACGACACGCGTATCCGCTCAGCTGGACGGAAACACGGTGGCGCAGGCGGAGCAGACCTTCAAAGGCAAGGGGGCGTCCCTGGACCTGACCATCTCGAAGCCGCAACTCTGGTGGCCCAACAACCTGGGTGAGCAGCCGCTCTACGAGGTTACCGTTGAGATTCTGGACCAGGAGGGCGTGATCCTTGACGCGTCAACGAGGCGCATCGGCCTGCGCACGATGCGTCTGGATCGACACGCTGACCAGTGGGGTGAGTCTTTTCAGTTCGTGGTCAACGGTACGCCGTTCTTTGCCAAGGGCGCCAACTGGATTCCGGCTGATGCCATCCAGGCACGGATGACGCCGGAGCGCTATCGCACGCTGATTGAGGACACGGCTGCGGCCAACATGAACATGCTGCGCATCTGGGGCGGCGGCATCTATGAGGATGACTCATTCTACGAAGCCTGCGATGAGCTGGGCATCTGCATATGGCATGACTTCATGTTTGGTCATGGCAGCCACTATCCCGTGGAGAACGCTGAATTCAGAAAGAACATCAAGGCCGAGGCCATTGACCAGGTGAAGCGCCTGCGGCACCACGCCTGTATCGCGCTTTGGTGCGGCAACAACGAGCAGGAGCAGGGGGCGGTGCAACCCAAGGTTAAGAACCCGTCACAGATGGCATGGAAGGACTACTCCAAAGTATTTGACGTGATGCTGAATGACATCGTGGCCGACCTTCATCCCGAGATCGACTATTGGCCCAGCAGCCCGCACACGCCGCACGGCGACCGGCAGAACTGGAACGATCCCACCTGTGGCGATGCCCATCTGTGGGAGGTGTGGCATGGCGGCAAGCCGTTCGAGTGGTACCGCACCTGCGAGCACCGCTTCAACAGCGAGTTTGGCTTCCAGTCGCTGCCCGAGCCGAAGACGGTCTATGGCTACACGGACGAGAAGGACCGTAATATCACCTCCTACGTGATGGAGCAGCATCAGCGCTCGCACGGTAACGGTCGCATCATGGATTACCTATTGGGGTGGTTCCAGGCGCCCAACAGCTTCGAGAACACCCTCTGGCTGACCCAGATTCTGCAGGGCATGTCCATCAAGTATGCCTGTGAGCACTGGCGTCGCATGATGCCGCGCGGGATGGGGACGCTCTACTGGCAGCTCAACGACTGCTGGCCGGTGGCGAGCTGGAGTTCCATCGACTACCACGGTCGCTGGAAGGCGCTGCACTATATGGCCAAGAACTTCTTTGCGCCGCTGATGGTCAGTGGGGTGGAGGAGCCAGGCGCGGGCACAGTCGAGGTGCATGTCACCAGCGACCTGATGAAGCAGGCGTCGGTCGATGTCAAATGGACCGTAACGGATATAGATGGCAAGGAGCTGCTGGAGGGCGGCAAGCGGGTTCGTGCGGCGGCACACACCTCCCGCAAGGTGGCGACGCTGCGCCTGAAGCGTCTGGCCGATCAGCATGAGAAGCGCGGTTTGATGGTGTGGCTGGAACTGGTATCGGAGGGCGAGACGGTATCCCGAAACCTGGCTTTCTTTGCATGCCCGATCAAGCGCCCCCGTATCCACTCGCCGCGCCCCAAGCACCTGGATCTCAGTCATGAGCCGGGCATCAAGACGACGGTGGCCAAGCAGAAAGACGGCACCTTCGATGTCAAGGTCTGTGCGAAGCATCCGGCACTGTGGACTTGGTTCGAGTTGGATGAGGTCGATGCCTCCTGTTCCGACAACTTCTTCCATCTGCGTCCCGGCGCGCCACTGACGATCAACGTCAAGCCCGCCGAGGCACTGACCGTCAAAGCGTTCCGCCATCGCCTCAAGGTCAACAGCCTGGTGGATACCTATCGCAATGGGTAAGGGGGGTATGGATGGAGAGTCACGCTATGCGCGCATACAATAGACATCGGTTTTCACAGGTTGGGATCGCGCTTCTGCTGGCAGGTCTGCTCTGCGCTGCGGCGCACGCAGAGTCACTGCCGCTGACATGCGCACCGGTCTTTGGTGATGGCGCTGTTCTTCAGCAGGGCATTGAACTTCCTGTCTGGGGGACTGCGGAGCCGGGTGCAGTGGTTACGGTCAGAATTGGGGAGCAGAGCGTTACCGGTGTGGCTGATGACGAAGGGCACTGGAAGGTCCTGCTTGCTCCTTTGGTGGCTGATGAGCTTGCTTCGTTGGCAGAGGCGCCTGTTGGCAGCACGCTGACGGTGTCGGCTACGCATGCGAAGGGTTCTAGCACCGTCACCTTCTCGGGCATTCTAGTGGGGGAGGTCTGGTTCTGCTCGGGGCAGTCGAATATGGCGGGGAAGGTGCGCCACCATCCAGTCGAGGATCGTAGCGATAACCTGCTGCGCAGCCATCTGCCAGCCATCCGCCACACCGTTGGCGACGGTTCATGGGCGACCGCAACAAAGGGCAGCGTCAATCACTTCACCCGCCTCGGGTTCTGCTTTGCCCGCGAGATTCATCGCGAGCTTCAGGTTCCCATCGGCCTGCTCAATGCCAGCACGGGCGGATCGCCCATTGAAGCGTGGATGCGCGCGGCACCCGATGTGGAGCTGCAGCTGCCGGCCAACAGTCGGCCACGCAGCTACGGTGGTAACTACGCCAGACTCGTTGCGCCCATGGTGGGCTACGGCATTCGCGGGACGCTCTGGTATCAAGGTGAGGCGAACGCCAGCGAAGGTGTGGAGTATCAGCAAAAGCTGTCATGGATGATCAAGGACTGGCGTCGCTCCTGGGAGCTCGGCGATTTTCCCTTCTACTACGTCCAGATTGCTGCCATCGGTAGCTCGCCGACAAACTCGCCGGTTATGGGCGATGGACGCGCGCGTATTCGCGATGCCCAGCGTCGCGTGATGTCCACTGTCAACACCGGCATGGCGACGGCGATCGACAACGGGGCGCTCAAGGAGCATCCGCCCAACCGTAAGGAGATGGGTGTCCGACTGGCGCAGTGGGCGCTGCAGCGCGACTACAAGCGCGCCGACGTGGTCCCTAGTGGTCCGCTCTACAAGGGCTGCAAGATTGAAGGCCGACAGATTCGTATTCAGTTCGACTACGCGGAGGGTCTGATGAAGGCAACCCGCACGCCCTACCACAAGCCTGAACCCACCCCGGACGCCGATCTGCCCTGGCTCTCCATCCAGGGCCAGGACGGAACCTGGCACTGGGCAACGGCCACCATCGACGGCAATGATCTGCTCGTCTCAAGTGCAAAGGTCAGCAAGCCGAAGGCCGTGCGCTACGCCACCACCAACCGCCCGCTCGGCGTCTACCTCTACAACGCCGCCGGCCTACCCGCATCCCCATTCGCGACCACGCCGCTGTGGGGAGAGCAGTAGGGAAAGGCCCTTGATGGGATGACTGCGTGAGGGCATGATCCCGTCTGTAGTGGGGATGACGCTATGGCTAATGTGGAACACTCTTCTCGGGCGCGGATGTTGCTTCCTGCTCTCCTCCTTGGCATGGCTGGGATCACTCATACGTCTATGGCCGGGAATGATCTTCCCGCCGGCGTTACCGCGGCATCGTTCCAGACGCCGCCCAACGAATACCGGATCGTGCAGTATCAGCTAACCCGCGGCACGCTCAGCGACTATCCTCAATGGGGTATTGGCGGCTATATGGGATTTTTCTACAAGAATCTCTATAAGCAGGGCCCGAAGGGTGTATCGAGTATCGGGCCGCTGGTGGATGCTGCCAAAAAGAGTGGACGTCCTGTCTGGCTGGCGGATGACTGGGGCTATCCCAGCGGCATGGCCGGTGGTCGTGTTGTCGCCGAGAACCCGGACTTTGAGGTGCGCTCACTGGTGATGCTCAGCCACAAGGGAACGGGCGCAGAGCCTGTCGACTGGGTGTTGCCCAAGGATTTGCATGACATCATCTATGCGGCACTCTATCCCGTGACCGGGAGCGGCATTGACGTGAGGGCCGGGAAACGTGTTGCTGCTCAGAAGCGAAACATTTCTGCCAAGGGGATAAGCGGTGGCTGGGAATTGCGGGTCTTTGCACGCTATACCCGCAGCAAAAACACGCAGGGCCAGTCGACCATGAAGCAGTTCGGTCATACCGGCCGCTATCCCGACCTGATGAATCGTAAGGCCATGGCGCGCTTCATCGCCAATATGCATGAGCCGATCCTCAAGCAGATCAGTAGTCCGGCGAAGAAGGTGCAGGGCTTCTACTGCAACGAGCCGAATCTCATGCAGACCGCCTGGACCGGTAAATCTCCATATGCATGCGCGCCATGGAATGCGGATCTGCCGGCGCTCTTTTCGAGGATGCACGGCTATGATCTGGCCACTATTCTGCCCTATATCTTTGAGGGCAGGGATGACACGGCGCGCCGGGCGCGGATTCACTACCGTCAGACGGTAGCGGAACTGTTTACCGACAGCTTTGCCCGTCAGATCAAGCAGTGGTGCAACAAGCGCGGTGTTAAGTCGAGCGGACACTACCTGCTCAACGACTACCTCGCCCAGCACGTCCAGGGCTACGGGGACATGATGAAGTTCGTCTCCGAGTTTGATGTGCCGGCGCTGGACATCCCGATTCCCAATCCCAACCAGTTCATGAACTTCCGTTACCAGCAAAGCCGCTTCTTCAGTTCCGTTACCGCGTGGAAGCAGCGGGACACGACGTTGATGCTGCTCGATCCCATTATCGGGGGTTACGGTATGGGAAGGCTCTCCCCTGAGCTTCCGCTCCTGTTGAACTCAGTGAATATGGCCAGCTTCCACGGGGTGAACATCTTTACGTCATATCTGCCTCGCACACCCGCTAAGGGCGCCAAGGGATACACCAGGGAGGACTACCGCTTCCTTAACGAATACATCGGACGCATCACGCAGGTACTGCGCGGTGCGCGGCGCGAAGCCGGGGTGGGGCTCTACTATCCGATCGCGATGTTTCAGGGCGATCTGCTGGCATCCAGTGAGCGCTGGACCACGATCAACGCTAAGCACAAGAAGCGCCAGCAGGCGTGGGACCATACAGAGAAGGCACTGCTCAATGGCGACATCGAATACATGATTGTGCACCCGGACGGGGTGGCGCAGGCACGTATCGCACAGGGGCGTATGCAGATTGGTTTCGGGGTGTATCACACGCTGGTAGTCCCGCAGCTCGACTTCATCCCGCTGGCGGTGGCCAAACAGTTGGCGCGATTCCAAAAGACGGGCGGCAAGATCCTGTGGGTGGACGTGGTGCCGCGTGGTGCGGAACACGCGAAGCATGACGCCCCGGTCAAGGCGTGGCTGAAAGACGCAAAGCCCACCCGGATAGCCACGCTTGCGCAAGCCATCCCGGCTTCATTCTCCAGCCAGTTCGACCTATCCTTCACCCCCGGTACGGATCAGTTGGTGATCGGCCGGTTCCACCAGGGAGGCAAGCAGGTCTACCTGCTGGTGAACCGGCTGCAGAAGGCCATAACGGCAACGGTTACGCGGAAGGGTGGCGCAGGGCGTGTGGTCGTTCTGGATCCATCCACCGGCAAGATCAGTAAGGTCGGCCTACCAGCGAAGCTGCCCATACAGGCCACCCGGGCATTGCTGCTGATTTCGACGACATGACAAAGGATGCTGGCAGCGAAACGGTCGCCATTCCGGGAAAGGTCTACCGTATGGGGAGAAGGATGTTGAGCGGAAAGCGGGTTAGAGCGATATCGCAGAGGAGGAAGGATAAATGTCTAGGCTAGATCGGAGAGAATTCTTGAAAAGCTCGGCCCTGATCTCGGCTGCAGCAATGACGGGCTTTTCGATGGAGAACAAGTCGATGAAGAGAGCACCGAATGTACTGATTATCTTTCCTGACCAGCTGAGACGCTATGCGGCGGGTTACTGGTCAAACTCGCCCTATCGTGAGCACGTGATAGGTGAACCGGATCCGGTAGTGACACCCAATATAGATGAACTCGCTTCAGGGGGCCTTGTATTCACAAACGCAATCAGTAACTCGCCTGTCTGCAGTCCTCATCGCGGCATGCTCTTGAGCGGCATGTATCCGGAGAAGAACGGCCTGACAACCAATTGCCATAAGAGCAAGGCAGTTGGACTCAAGCAGGATGTCGTTGCGATTACAGATGTCTTTCACGGTGCCGGTTACAACACCGCCTATTTTGGTAAGTGTCACTGGGTTCGGACAGATCCCGTGTTCGACCAGAAAGACAGCTATGTAGGCAGCAACGTTAAGCCGGGCGGGCGCTATATCAATTCCTTTGATACATATGTGCCGCCGGGACCTCACCGACATGGCATCGAGTACTTCTACCAGACAATTCGTGACAGCCACTGCGACCCTCTGGTCTATTCCAGCGATCCACAAGCCAACGAGGGCAAGCCGGACGGAACGCCTGGCGAGCCGAAGCAGCTGTCAACAAAGCTTGAGTGTAATACCATCCTGGAATACCTGAAGAACAGTCATGGCCAACGCGATCCGGATAAGCCGTTCTTTGCCATCTGGTCAATCAACCCACCGCATGGCTCCTGGAGCGACAAGCATGTAGAGACGAAATATCGTGACTTGTACTATAACACGGAGAAGTTTCCTGAAACGGGCGACCTGTTGGTCCGAAAGAACCTTATCAAGAATGCGGCCGCTGAAGTGAAGCACGCACGCAACTATTTCAGCGCCGTCTCATCTGTGGATCACTACGTTGGCAAGGTCCTAAAGCAGCTCCGCGACCAGAGAATGCTTGATAATACCCTCGTGCTATTCACCGCTGACCATGGTGAGTATCTGGGAAGCCATCATCACCATGGCAAGAACGGCCCGTATCTCGAAGCATATGGGGTTCCCTTGATCGCTTCATGGCCCGGCAAGATCAAGCCCGGGGTGGATCACAATATGGTCAGTGTGCCAGACCTCTTTCCAACAATCCTGGGGTTGACAGGCATGGCGGCCGACACGCCATCGGCCGTGCAGGGCGTTAACTATGCCCCGCTGATCACTGCCCCCAAGACGGCCAAAGTTAAACCCGCGACGGATGCGCTTCTTTCTCTTAATGCCGGGAACAAGCGCGGAATCATCACTGATGAGTATGTACTTGTTGTTAATGGCGACGTTGAGGAAGTACAGGACGCGAAGAAGGTCGGGGACTTCCTCTTTGATAACAGGAACGATGTCTACCAGACGCGCAAGATTCCACTCGCTGAGAGGCCGAAAGTCGCAAACGTGCTGCTGGCCCGCCTTGCTGCGCGCCTTCGTGAGATAGACGACAGCTGGTGGCGCGAGAAGCGCCGCTCAGATATCATTCCCTGGCCGGACTAGATTCATTATGCAGACCAAGCTGGCCAGCGGCGAGGACGCCATTCGACTGGCAGGCCACCCCGAAATAGAGGAATGATTATGACCATGATGACACGTAGAACTTTGCTTCTGCTATTGATACGTCCTGTGATGAGCGGGTCTGTTGTCGCTGACGCCTGGACTGAGGCCAAACCGAACATAGTGAATCAACTCATTCTGTCTCTGTTTCTATCTTTCCTTTGCAGTGCTCCTATACTGCTCGCCGCGGATGGCGAAGAGGCCTCTGGCAAACCCCGGCAACCCATGACGCTGAAGGAGATCATCCGGCCCTACGCCGGCCCTGTCGAAAAGGGCGTCGATAACACGACCCTCTACAATAAGGTTATGTGTGGCTACCAGGGATGGTTTGCCCACAAGCTCGACGGGTACACCGGGGAGAATATGCACTGGGCCGGAGGCGGGGGCGATATTGATCAGAATCCGCCGCGCTGTTCCGTTGACCTCTGGCCGGATCTGAGCGAATGCGATCCAGATGAGTTGTTCCCCACAAACTATAAATACGCTGACGGCTCCCCTGCGTATGTTTTCAGCTCCACCCAGAAGAAGACTGTGGTCCGTCATTTCAAATGGATGCAGGAGCACGGCATTCACGGTGTTTTCAAGCAGCGCTTCGGCAGCACGTTCACAACAGACGGCGTCTTCAGTCGTGATGCGGTGAAGTACGCCAGTGGGCTTGCTGCGCTGTCTCACTGCCGTGAAGGTGCGAATCGCTACGGCCGGGTCTATGCGGTCATGTATGACGTCTCGTTCCACAAAAAAATGGTGGACGCCATCATCAAAGACTGGACCGTGCTCTACAATGAAATGGGCATTACAAAGACGCCGGCCTATGCCCGGCATCGTGGTGGCCCCGTGGTCTCTCTCTGGGGGTATGGCTTCGGGCACCGGAAGGTCGATCCGGCCGCCGCTGAGCGACTGTTCAAATTCCTTAAGGATCCAAAGAATGGCGGCTGTACCATCATGCTGGGGGTTAATAATGACTGGGGTAAGATGAAAGGAGCTAAGTTGGAGCTCCTCAAAAAGTATGCCACCATCGTCAGCCCCTGGACCCCGGGCCGTTATCGTACACCGGACGAGGCGACGACGTTCTTTGACCGGTGGATGCTCCACGACCTGCCGATCTGCGAGAAGTATAAGCTCGACTATTATCCGGTGGCGTTTCCGGGTTTCAGTTGGGCAAATCTGAAGTACAAGCAGAATGCAAAGCTCAACGTGATCCCCCGTCTGGGTGGGAAACTGTTCTGGTCCCAGGTGGAGGCGGTACGCAAGCATAAGGTAAACATGCTCTACGTCGCGATGTTCGATGAGGTGGACGAAGGTACGGCCATGTTCAAATGCCTGAACAATCCGCCGATGGGTCGCTTCGCCACCTACGAAGGCTATCCCAGCGACCATTACCTGCGCCTGACCGGCCTTGCCGGCAAAGCCATCGCCGGTGAGGATGTAGCATTTCCAGAAGTGCAGCCAGTGCCGGTCACCTACAAGCCGATGACCAAAGAGGAATACGATGACCCCGAGCGAAGGTAGTGATCTATGCCATTGGATATGACAAAGCCCAATCTGTTGTTCATCTGTTGTGATGATCTGAATGATGCCATTGCCGGACTTGGCGGGCATCCTCAGGCGCATACACCCAATTTGGACCGGCTGTGTCAACGCGGTGTTCGCTTCACAAATGGGCAGGTGAACGTACCCATCTGCGGCCCGTCCCGAGCCAGCTTTCTTTCGGGCTTAGCACCGTGGACCACGGGGTATTATGGCTATAACTTTGGGCACGACCCTTGGTGGAATAATGCACTTCTCGGGGCGCAACCCACCTTTATGGAGCACGCGGGTGCCAATGGCTACGGAGTCTACGGCACGGGGAAGATCTTCCATAACGGCCAGGAGAAGCAGTCGGTCTGGAACCGGGAGCACGGTCATATGGTGGACTGGGGGCCCTGGACCTGGGATGGCAAGACCGGGAAGAATGCCTGGGCCGGAAGTGCGGGGCATCAGGATATGCCGTTTCATAGCAACAATCCGGATACCATGATTGCCAGCCTCGACCGGGTTCCGGAATTTCCAGCGGACCCCAAAACCGGAGCACATGGGCACAGAGGGTGGCGGAACTGGGATGGGTCACCTTTTCGCTATGCGAGCCGCGACGACCGTGATCCTATGAACGATGAACTCAATGGTGAGTGGGCCGCTGAGGTGCTTTCCCGCCCCCATGAGGATGAGCCCTTCATGCTTTGCCTCGGGATCGGCCGTCCCCATTCGCCCCTGATTGCCCCCCAGGAATACTTCGACATGTTCCCCCTCGATGAGATTGAACTCTCCCCCCAGATCCTTGCGGGTGATGTGGATGACTGCGCCCAGATTATGCGAGACGGTGATACCACGACCACCAGTTGGGGATTCAAGAAGTTCAAACTATTCTACGACAACGGCGGCGAAGAGAGTCTGCGCAAATGGACGCAAGCCTATCTGGCATGCATCGCTTTTGCTGATGCCTGCATCGGCAAGGCCTTGGACGCCCTGTGGAGTGGCCCTCATGCCGACAATACCTATGTGGTCTTTACCTCGGACAATGGCTATCACATGGGGGAGAAGGATTTTCTCTTCAAGAACAGCCTGTGGGAACGTTCGGCCCGCGTGCCACTCTTGGTTGCGGGGCCGGGGTGCGCTCAAGGCGCAGAGTGTGATCAACCCGTCAGCCTGCTCGACCTCTATCCCTCTATCAATGAATGGCTGGGCTTGCCCGATGATGTGGGGGCACACGAGCTCGAAGGCCACAGTCTTGCCGATCTGGCCAGAAACCCCGTGTCCGGGAACTGGGACGGCCCTCCAATGGCCGTGACCGCCATTGGCTGCAGTACCCCAGTAGATGCAGGTGAACCGGCGCCAGCCGAGGAGCAACACTTTAGCGTGCGCTCACGGACGCATCGCTATCTGCGCTACGCGAATGGTGAAGAGGAGCTCTATGACCATCGTGATGATCGGTATGAATGGCGCAATATTGCAGCCGATGCAGGCGCATCCGCGATCAAGGAAGAGATGCAAGCACAGCTTCGGATGCAGGTGACTGCGTTGAAGGACATTCGCGAGCTATAGAAGAGGACACGGTCATGAACAGCAGTGATGCAAAGCGCGATGATGCAGAGAGCATGGATGCGATGTGGGGGGATCCCGATGTGTCGGTGGACGCACTCAAGGAGGGGCGTGGGAAGCTCTTTGCCGAAGGCAACTACGGCATGTTCGTGCACTGGGGGCTCTACTCCCATCTGGGCGGGGTGTGGCAGGGGCGCACCTATTACGGGATCGGTGAATGGTTGATGCACCCCCAGATGGCCAATATTCCCATTGAGGAGTATCGGGCGGTCGCAAAGGAGTTCTGCCCTGACCGCTTTGATGCCAATGCGATTGCTCAGTTGGCCCTTGATGCAGGGATGAAATACATCATCATTACCAGCAAGCATCATGAAGGCTTTGCCATGTTTAAGTCTGAGGCATCGCCATTCAATATTGTGGATGCGACACCGTTCGGGCGGGATCCCATGCTCGAGCTGTCCCGGGCGTGTCGTGAACGGGGACTGGGGTTTGGTTTCTATTATTCGCACTATCAGGACTGGGAGACGCCCGGGGGCGCGGGGACGCGGGCGCCCAGCATCGGTGATGCGGATCGGGACGAGGCGCCCTTTGAGGATTACTTCTACTCCAAGTGCAAACCCCAGGTTGAGGAGATCTGCACGAACTATGGGGAGATAGACTTTGTCTGGTTTGATACACCGGGACGCATGCAGAGGGAGCTGGTGGTTGAGCTGGCACAGACCGTGCGCCGTCTTCAGCCCAACGCGATGCTCTGCAGCCGTATTGGTCACGGTATGGGAGACTATGCGAGCAAGGGGGATATGGAAGTGCCCCTGGAGAATATCGAAGGGCTGTGGGAGACCTGCGACACCAATAATGACTCCTGGTCCTATGCGTGGTACGACCGCAACTTCAAAAGCCCCACAGAGATACTCCAACGTCTTATTGCGACTATCGGTCGAGGCGGCACCTACCTGCTCAATGTGGGGCCAGACGGCAGAGGCATGCTGCCTGAAATGGGGGCGGGATTCTTGGAACGAGCAGGAGCGTGGATCAGAACCTATCCGCAGGTGATCTACAAGGCGGGGACATCGCCCTGGGGACGTGCGCTCCCCTGGGGGGATTGCACGACGCAAGGCCACTCCCTCTTTCTCTGCGTCTATGATTGGCCACGTGACGGCAACCTGCACCTGTTCGGGTTGGACGACACGATTGTCTCGGCTCAGCTGCTGCATGGTTGCGATAAGGAGCCCATCCCGCATCGCACGGCGGAGGGATGGACTACCTTTACGGTGCCGTACCAACCCGCCGACTCGCTGATTTCGGTGATCGAGCTGAAGCTTGAAGGCGATGCGGGGATGGCTTCGGTGTCACCCGAGCTGGGAATCTGCCCAAATGCAGATGCTACATTGCCCGTTGACTTCGCCACAGTTGCCGGGGCCACAAGAACGGGCGACACGTGGATGGAGAAGTTTGGCGAGTGGAAGCATGTCACTCAGGCCAGCGAGTGGAAAGAGGGGGGCAAGACAATGTGGCAAGTCAATGTGCGCCAGCCCGGTTTCTATAAGCTGTCACTGGTCTACGCGGGGACGGGGCGTCTTGTGTGGCGTGTCGAGACCGACGAGGAGGCTTGCCTTCAGAACCAGCAGGCGGCCACCGAGAAGTATGTGGCCTATCCCATGGGGGTGCTTGAGTTCAGGTCCGCGGGCCCTCACACCATCACCGCGGCACTGGTCGAGGGTGATGCGACCAGCTCACGCCTCCAGGCGGTCGAGCTGCATCCCGTCACGCTGCACTGAGCCAAGGCTGTGTGCTCTCGGGGTAATCTCGGAAGCGTGTGACGTGGCCAATCATAATCGCACTCTCTCTGTCGCTAATCCCCGCGGAGCCGCCTCCGGCAGGATCTGTGAGACAGAGAGTGCGAGCACAGCTTCTGATGCAGGTGGGTATAGTGTGCAACGCCGTTGAGAGTCTAGAGGCCCCGGTCTGCGGAGCACCTCGCAACTAGAATGCCTCGAGATTCCGCCTGAAGGCGGTACTACATACGGGGGATGTTGAGTATGTTGTCCCGCCTTCAGGCGGAATCCAAGCGTGGCCCGTCCCGACGTATGTCGGGACGAGGCCTCAGTTGCTCCGCCGCAAGGCAACACAACCTGGATGCGCCCTAGGCAGCCTACCCGGTGACTGCAAAGGTGTAGCGGAAGCGGTGGGTGCCGGACTTGAGTTTGTACTTGTCCAGTGTGTCGGGGCCGCAGCTTCCGGTGCCCAGGCCGCGCTGGATGCAGTCCATGAGGATGGTGACTTCCTCCCGCTCTGCAACCTCATTGGTGTGATAGGCCTTGGTCAGATCCTCGGGGGTGAAGTGGTGGGCCGAGAAATTCATCGCGCCACCGGCGGTCACCTTGAGCCCGGCGCCTTTCTTGTCGCCCAGGCTGAACCAACGCACCTCTTCCTTGTTGCCATTCTCCTGGGGAAGGATGTAGGGATAGTACTGCTCGCGGACCGTGCCTGAGAACGTGCCGACTACAGCGCCGGCCTTGCGGTCGGAGTAGGTCTCGTTTGGTCCCAGACCGTACCAGCTGAGCGCTTCCATCGTCGTGGTTGCGGTCATCCGCACGCCAAGGCGAGGGATATCTTCAAGGCCTGCATCCACCTCGAAGGTGTTGTCAGCCTTGATCTCGCCATTCCCGTAGATCTTATAGTTTTCCAGATGCGTGACGCCGAGCTTGTTGTCTTTGCCGGTGTAGCGGTGCTCCGAGGTGACGGTTATCACGCCACGTCGCTCGCCGACGTCACAGGCGAGGAGCTTGTGCGTCAGGTTGTTGAGACCGGCCATGCCCCATCGACCCAAGGCCCGCCCGGGCCTATCCCAGGCATTGGTCCAGCCCTTAATGCCGTCGTTGTCCAAGGGACCGCGCCAGAGGTTGAAGCGCGGCCCTTCCGTGATCACGACCTTACCACCGGTCGAGATGGCTGCGATAGAGCCCTTGCGCTTGTCAATGGTGAGGGAGAATCCATTGGCCCCTGTGACGGTTGCCGTGGTCTTGCTCTCCTTGAGCGTGGCGGGGGCAGGCTTGGCAGCGCGCGGCTTGCGGGCCGCGGCCTTGAATGGCAGCTTGAACTGTTCGTGAGCGACCACGTGCCCCTTGCTGCACCAAGGCATTTTCTGGTTGGTCTTGAAGGTGAGGGTGATGAAGACCTCTTCGCCTGCTTGCGGTTCAGGATCGCGGAGGTTGATCCGGACGGTCTTCTTGCCCTGTGGTTTGATGTTGAGGGCGGGCAGTTTGCCCTGCTGCACGGTGCGTCCCGCGACTTCCATGACCCAATCACCTTCCAGCCAGTCACTGGAGGTAAAGAAGTCGGTGTTGTGAATCTCGAACTGGCCGTTCTTCAGACCGACCGCCTTGACCTTGATGGGCTGGACCAGATACTTGAACTCGTACATGGCCGGGTGGGGGTTGCGGTCGGGGTCGATCATTCCGTTGCAGCAGAAGTCCACATCGTTGGGGGTGTCGCCGAAATCTCCGCCGTAGGCCCAGTATTTGCGACCCTGATCGTCAATCTTGGTGATGCCTTGGTCGACCCAGTCCCAGATGAAACCGCCCTGAAGGCCGCGGTATTTGTAGATCGCATCCCAATACTCCTTGAGGCAACCGTTGGAGTTGCCCATGGCATGGGAGTATTCGCACATGATGAGCGGGCGCGGGTCCTTGGTGGTCCGGGCATGCTCGATGAGCTTGGCGATCTGGGGGTACATGGGGTTGTGGAAGTCGTTGGAACGCTCTCCGCCGGCGTCGTAGTGGTTGCCGCCCTGATGCCACGCGTGCTTGAGGGCGCCTTCGTTGTGCACCAGCCGGGTGGGGTCGTAGGCGCGGATCCAGTCGGCGGCGAGGTCGTGATTGATGCCGTAGCCCGATTCGTTGCCGAGACTCCAGGCGAAGATGCAGGGGTGATTCTTGTCACGCTCGACCATGCGGGTAATGCGGTCGAAGTAGCTTCTCTGCCAGCGGGGATCACGGCAGAGGGTTTTGTAGTTGTCGTGGTTCTCCACATTGGCTTCGTCGACCACAAGAATGCCATACTCGTCGCAGAGGTCATACCACATGGCATCGTTGGGGTAGTGACTGGTACGAACGGCATTGAAGTTGAACTGCTTGAGCAGGTAGATGTCCTTGAGCATGGTCGCGCGGTCGATGGTCTTGCCGGTTTCGGGGTGGTGGTCGTGACGGTTGACCCCCTTGATCAGAACCGGCTGGCCGTTGATGAGCAGCTCGCGCCCGCTGATTTCCACCGTGCGGAAACCGATGCGAGTGGAGGTGGTCTCAATCGTCTTGCCCTTGCTGTTGACCAGCTGCACGGTGAGGGTATAGAGGGTGGGTGTCTCCGGGCTCCAGGCCGCCACCTGCTTGATGGTGGCGTTCTGTTCGATCCGATAGGTCTGCTTGCGGTAGGACTTGCTCGCCACCTCGCTGAGGGGCTTGGAGAAGACCTTCTTGCCCTTGTGATCGTAGAGCTGCGAGACGATCTGGTAGTCCTCGCCCTTGAGGGGGTCTGCGGTGAAGTTGATGGCAGTGGTGATCTTGAGAGTACCGTTCTTGTAGCCACTGTCGAGCAGGGCTTCGGTATGGACGTCCTCGATGTAGGCGCTGTCCTGGCTATAGAGGAAGACATCGCGGTAGATCCCAGCCATCCACCAGTGGTCCTGGTCCTCGACGTAGGAGCCGTCGGACCAGCGGATGCACATGATGGCCAAGCTGTTCTCGCCCTCTGTGAGGTGGGGGGTCAGGTCAAACTCCGACGGGAGACGGCAATCCTTGGCCATCCCGATCTGAACGCCATTAAGGTGGATGTAGTAGCAGGACTCACCACCACCGATGTGGATGACGGTGCGCCGCTTCCGCCAGCCGGCCGGAATGGTGAAGGTCGTGCGGTAGACGCCGGTTGGGTTCTCGTCCGGGACAAGGGGAGGGTTGTTGGTGAAGGGCATCTGGACATTGGTGTAGTGGGGGTTGTCATAGCCCTCCATGGTCCAGTTGGCCGGGACGCGGATCTGATCCCACTTGGCGTCCTTGCAGGCGGGCGAGAGGGATGCGGCGGGTACGGCTTCGGGGCTGCCGTAGAGTTTGAACTTCCAGTTGCCGTTGAGGCTCTTGACCCAAGGGGATTTCTTCGGGTCCAGACTGAGGGCGCTCTTCTCGTCGCGGAAGGGGGTGAGGGTGGCGCGCATGGGCAGTCGGCCCATGGCCGTCAGTTCGGGTTGTTCCCAGGGGCGACCAAAGTTCTCTGTCTTGATTGTCATGATAAACCTCATTGAGTTGAGCGGATGGCGAGTGCTGAAAGGGGAAGCATGGCATGCCATCGCTTGCGGTTCCATGCGCGCGGTGGTATTGTTCTTATGTGATTTGGTATGTTGGTTTCGCGATGTAGCCTTTCGTTTACTGGGAATGCTGTGCTTACTATTCCGGAAGATATTATACTTGGCTGCTATCGCCGTCACCTGGAGGGGGGTGCTCACGGTGAGCTTATCGGCGGGGGATTCATGCAGAAGCACCGGACGGGTATCGATCATCGGGACTATGATCCCCCCTCCTACGCGCTCTCTTTTGTCATTGAGGGGCGAGGGGAGTACATCGATTACCGTGGGAACTGCCACGCGCTGAAGCCAGGCTCCATCTTCAGCCGGATTCCCGGCTACCCCCATACCACTCGGATCACCACGGCACCATTCTGGGAGTGCTACCTCGACTTCGGGGCCAAGCTGGTCGAGAGCCTGATTGCGATGCGGATGATCGATCCTGACTCACCCGTCGGTTTTGTCGGTGCCGATCAACTCTGGGTCGAGCAGTTCAATCGGATTCACAAACGACTCGTGGCCGCCTCGCCTTCAGAGAACGGGGCCATGCTGGTGGAATTGCTGGATCTACATCAGCGGATTGTCGCCGCATCCGGTCCGGCGCCCGAATCGCCGGATCGGGTGATGGTGGATGAGGCGGCCAGATTGCTGGACCGGAATTTTCCCGAGCGAATTGATATGCGGTCGATCTGTGTGGCTCGGGGCTGGGGGTATGAGCGCTTTCGCAAACGCTTTCAGGCCGAGCTAGGCGTATCGCCTGGGCGCTACCGAATCCGCTGCCGACTGGCTGAGGGGGCACGCTTGCTCAAAGGGCGTCCGGACCTGTCTGTCGGGGCGATCGCCGCAGAGCTGGGATACGCCAACGCCTATGAGTTTTCCGCCCAGTTCAAGAAATACAACGGGACGTCGCCGCTCGCGTTCAGGAAGTACGGGTAGACTCACTCTCCACGCCCGCCCTGCAGCGCGACCGTTCCATGCATCAACTCGTCGGCCTTCGCGGTGACGGTAATGTGGCCGGCCGATCCGTCGAGGGTGCGTAGGTAGAGGACGCAGAGGCCGTTGAAGGCCTGCATGCTGTTGCCCTTGAAAGACTCCAGTGAGGTGGCGTCGCCATTGCAGAGGCCCACGATCCGGGCTGGGCCATCAATTGCGAAGGTGAGCGGGTGAGCGGCGCGGGGGCAGAGGTTGCCGTCGGCATCGACGATGCGGGCGGTGATGAACGCCATGTCGTCGCCGTCGGCCTGCAGCGACTCGCGGTCGCTGATCAGTTCGATAGCGGCGGGTTCACCGGCGGTGGTGCGGCGGGTCTCGTTGAGGATGCTGCCGTCGCCGGCGTAGGCGACCACCTTGATTTCGCCGGGCTCGTAGGTGACGTCCTGCCAGAGGAAGCGGTAGTTGCTCTGCAAGACGCGGCCCTTCTCGTAGCGGTCGCGCATGCCTTGCGAGACGCCGTTGACAAAGAGCTCCACCTTGTCGTACGAGGCGTAGCACTGCACGGAGACGGGTTGGCCTTCGAGGCCGGGCCAGGTCCAGTGCGGCAGGAGATGCAGTACCTCCTTGTCCGTCCAGTGGGACTGGTAGAGGTAGTAGCGGTCTTTGGGCAGGCCAGCCAGGTCGATGATGCCGAAATAGGAGCTGCGACTGGGCCACTCTTCGCTGTAGGGGGTCGGCTCGCCGAGATAGTCGAAACCGGTCCAGACAAACTCACCCATCACGAAGGGGTGTGCCTCCTGTGCCTGGAACTCGGTGTCCGGAGATGTCGCCCAGCCGGGGCAGGACATGTCAAAGCTGTTGACCTGGAGCGTGTCGCGCCGCTCGTGGATCTCGTCACGGGCCGGGAAGTAGTACTCGCCTCGGCTGCTGACGGTTGAGGCGGTCTCACTCCCGTAGATCGGCTTGTCGGGCAGCGCCAGCCGGGCATGGCCGTACTTGTGCGGCTTGTAGTTCCACCCCGGGATGTCGAGGGTGGCGGCAAGGGCGTGGCTGATGGGGGTGCCGAAGTGGTTGAGGCCGGCGGTGACGGGGCGCGTCGGATCCTCGTCATGACAGATATCCACCAGGAACTGGGAGATCGCCGGGCCGTCTTCCTTGCTCTGCTCATGAATCTCATTCCCGATGGACCACATGATGACGGCGGGGTGGTTCCTGTCCCGCCTGATCAGGGCGCGTACGTCCTTCTCGGCCCACTCGTCCCAGAGGATATTGTACCCATTGTCCATCTTGAGGTGCTTCCACTCGTCGAACATCTCATCGATGATCAGGATGCCCATTTCGCTGGCCATGGCGGGCAGTTCGGGGGTGGGGGGATTGTGGCTGGTGCGGATGGCGTTGCATCCCATCTCCTGGAGCATTTCAAGCTGGCGGCGCAGTGCGGCGCTATTGACCGCGGCCCCCAGGGGCCCGAGGTCATGGTGCTGGCAGACGCCCTTCATCTTGACCGATATCCCGTTCAGGTAGAAGCCGCTGGCCACGTCAAAGCGAAGTGTGCGGAAGCCGAAGCGAGTGTCCAAGACGTCGGTAAGGGCACCGTTGAGCAACACCTCGGAGCGCACGGTGTACTGCGTTGGGCTTTCCAGCGACCACAACTCCGGAGCGTCGACCACCAGTGTCTGCTCCGCAGTGCCGGAGGCGGCGCACTCGTCTGTCGCTACCGGTTCGCCCTGCGGCGTCAGGATTGTGGTGCGCACGCTGACGCCGTTGGTTTCTACGATCCCAGCAAGGCGGGTGACGATGTTCACGGTTCCGTGGGTGTTCGTAATCTCTGGCGTGGTGATCTCCACGCCCCAGAGGTCGATGTGAACCGGATCCAGCTCCACCAGTCGCACATTGCGGTAGATTCCCGCGCCGGGATACCAGCGGGAGGAGTTGCCGAGGTTGTTCACGTGGACGGCAATCAGATTGCGCTCGCCCGGCTGGATGAAGGGGGAGAGGTCAAAGGCAAAGGAGGTGTAGCCGTAAGGCCAGGAGCCGACAGGCGCGCCATTGCAGTAGACCGTGCTGTGGCTCATGATCCCATCGCACTCGAGCCTGAACACGCGACCCGCGCCCGATGCCGGGATGTCGAGCTCCTTGCGGTACCACCCCTCGCCGATATGTGGCAGCCCGCCTGAGCGTCCCGTGATGTAGCGGACGTTCTCCTCGATATCTGCCTGACCCTTGGCCACCTTCCGCACGATGTCATGCTCGCGGTCGAAGGGACCCGCAATCGCCCAGTCGTGGGGTACCTCCACCGTCTCCCATCCGCTGTCGTCACACTCGAGTCCGAGCGGGACCGCATCTGGAGTTCTGGTAAACTTCCATCCGTCTCGCAGTCGGGTGATCTGGCGGGTCATGGCAAAACACTCTCTCTTTCCATGTGATATTTCTCAATCGCGGCATTGTGCCCGACAAGAAGCAGATATGCACGCGGAGATTGTCTTGCTCCCGAGTTGGGGGGATTCCGCCTTCAGGCGGAATCTCATGCTGTCTCTGCCGCCTAAAGGTGGTACAACATACAGCACGGAGCCTGACGTGAACAGCGACAGAGATAGAAATCAACTAGCCATGGACTGGAGCGCGAACCATGATGAGATGCTCGTCGCAGTGGCGGGCCTGATTGCTCGCGTGTTTCCGCGCCATCGGGACGCATTTGTGCTGGAATGGATCGCTCCCTCCGATGATGGGTATGATGTCTTTGACGTGCAGGGTGTTGAGGGCAAGGTGGTGATTCGCGGCAACAGCGGTGTCAGCCTCAGCTCCGGGGTGGGGTGGTATCTGGAGACCTGCTGCCATTGTCACGTTTCGCTGTGCGGTAATCAGTTGGACATCCCCGAGACTTTGCCACCGGCTCCCGCCGAGTGCGTTCGCCATGAGAGCCGCTTGACCTGTCGGACGTTCTTCAATTACTGCACCTTCAACTACACCATGTCCTGGTGGGGTTGGGATGAGTGGGAACGGATGATTGATTTCATGGCGCTTAAGGGCATCAATATGCCCCTGGCGATCACAGGCCTCGAAGCGGTGTGGTACCACACCCTTCTCACGTTCGGGTTCGATGATGAGGAGGCGCGTGAGTTTCTGTGCGGGCCGGCCTATCTGGCTTGGCAATGGATGACCAATATGGAAGGCGTCTGCGGGCCATTGCCGAAGCGTTGGATTGAGCAGCAACAGCTGCTGGGTCGCCGCATTATCGAACGAGAGCGATCCTTTGGTATGAACCCCATCCAGCAGGGATTCAGCGGGTATGTTCCCCGGCAACTGGCGGAGAAGCGACCCAACGCTCGGATTGTCATCGGGAATGATTGGTTCGGGCTGCCTGGCACAGCCCAGTTGGATCCTCTGGATCCTCTGTTCAAAAAGTTTGGGGCGCGGTTCCTCGAAGAGCAGACCAAGCTCTATGGAACCAATCACGTCTACGCAACGGATCCCTTCCATGAAGGCACACCTCCTGTAGAGGGCGATGCGTATCTGCAGAATGTCGGTAGGGCGATCATGGACCTTCTGCTGGATGTCGACCCACAGGCGGTATGGGTGATGCAGGCGTGGAGTATTCGCAAGCCGATTGCCTGTGCCGCGCCGAAGGATCGGTTGCTCATTCTGGATCTGGCAGGTGGCCGCCATAAGAAGCTAGACGACTTCTGGGGCTACCCCTTTACCGAGGGGCGCCTCAACAATTTCGGTGATCGTACCGTATTGCACGGAGATCTGGATAAGCTGGCGATCAATGAGTTTGAGACGACGCGAAAAGAGTGCGGGAATCTCGCGGGGCTTGGGCTCTTTATGGAGGGGATGCGCAACAACCCGGTCTATGTGGACCTCTTCCTCAAGATGATCTGGCAACAGGACTCCGTCGACGTGGCCAGCTATCTGTCGGGCTACGCCCATCGCCGCTACGGCGCTCAGTCGGATGCCGCGCAACAGGCGTGGCAGATCCTCCATGAGACAGTTTATCAACCGGGCTTTGACGGGATTGAACCCAGCTCCGCACTGGCGGCGCGACCGGCGCTGGATCTCACCAAGTCAGGTCCGAATCGCGGCTTCCACATTCCCTATGCCAACGAACGTCTGGCGGAGGCCTGGGAGCTGTTGTTGCAGGACGCATCGTTGCTGTCGGGTTCGGATGGCTACCGTTTTGATGTGATGGACGTGGGGCGGCAAGTTCTCGCCAACTACGCGTTCAAGCTGGCGCGGCAATGGTCAGCGCATTTCAAGCGAGGTGATGCCGATGCATTTGAAACGACTGTCGCGGCATTTCTGGGCGTGCTTGATGATGTGGATGCTCTCCTGATGAGCCGGGAAGAGTACAATCTGGGCAAATGGATGCATGATGCCGAGTCTAAAGCCACCACTGATGAAGAGCGTAGTTTCTACCGACATAATGCCCTTAGCCTTCTCACCCTATGGGGGGGCGAGAAACCGACCTTCTTCGACTACGCATGGCGTGATTGGGGTGGCTTGATTAAGCACTACTATCGCCCGCGCTGGGTCTTCTTCTTCGATCACCTGCGTGGCAAACTCGCCACCGGTGAAAGCTATGCCGATCCTGTCGACGAGGAACAACTGGCCTTTGGGATTCCTCGTTTACGGGCGACTCTCTTTTACGACAAATTAGCCGACTGGGAGTTGGGTTGGAGTCATTCCGACCATGATATCCCGCACGTGCCACAAGGAGATACAATTGAAATTGCCCAAGGCCTTCTGAGCAAATATCGCAGTCAGCTAGCTGAACCCATGCCAGCGTACTATGAGCATGGACCTCGCTCTGGTAAGGATCTTGAAAGCGGGCTATAGCAGAGGAATCATTATGATCACGTTTGAATCCCTACTGCTGGAAATGGCCGACAAACTACGGCTCGCCAGATGGCCGTCACCCGAATACACCTGCCATCAGGCATCCAGTTACGACCGCGAGTCCAAAGTACCCAATCCGGAGGACGGTAAGTACCGGCCGGAAGAGGGGCGTGACTGGGGGAAGGCTTGGTACGCTCGCCCTTCTCCTATCTTGCCTCAGATGCGAAGACCAACCCCGGCTGGCGCGGTCGCAACATGTATCTGCCGATTCCGTATGCCAAGAGCTGCAGAGTGACCTGGGATGGCACCTTTGACGAAGGAACAGGAACGCTAATCTACTATCACGTCAACTACCGACGTGTGTGGTGAAGCCCAACAGGGAATCCGCAACAATGTCAGTGGCGAAAGAAGCTAAGGTCCCAACAATATGACGACAGAATACTACGTTTCCCCGGACGGATCAGATAGTGGTCCAGGTTCCCTTGAACAGCCCTTTGCGACTCTGGCGCGGGCGCAAGCTCAGGTTCGAAGCAGCACCCATCTCAGGGAGCAACCGGTGACGGTCTACCTGCGGGGGGGGGCCTATTACCTGGACGAACCGATCGTTTTCTCTGCCGAGGATTCTGGCTCTGGGAACGCTCCGGTCACCTACGCGGCATACGCTGACGAAACGGTGGCCATCAGTGGGGGCATCAAACTGTCGCTGGAGTGGCAGCCCTACCGTGGCGGGATCCTGCAGGCGCAGACGCCGGCTGGACTTGAGATCGATCAGCTCTTTGTTGACGGCAAACGGCAGCACATGGCCCGCTACCCCAACTACGATCCGGCGATCAAGCCCTATGATGGCTATGCGGCGGATGCCTTCAGTCCTGACCGCGCGGCCGGCTGGGCGGATCCCGCCGGCGGCTATATACATGCCATGCATGCCCATCATTGGGGTGGCTACCACTACCGCATCACCGGCAAGAATCCTGACGGCACTGTCGCCTACGAAGGTGGGTGGCAGAACAACCGTCAGATGGGGATGCACGAGGAATTCCGCTTTGTCGAAAACATCTTCGAAGAGCTGGATACCCCCGGCGAGTGGTTCCATGATGCCAGAACACAGACGCTTTACTACTATCCGCCTGCGGACGTCGATCCGGCGACGGCGCTTGTCGAGGTAACCCGCCTGCGCCATCTGGTGGAGTTCCGAGGAGATCAGGCGCATCCGGTCCGGCATCTCGCCCTGGAGGGACTGACCTTCCGGCATGCCGCGCGCACCTTCATGGAAACCAAGGAACCGCTGCTGCGCAGCGACTGGACGATTTATCGGGGTGGGGCACTCCTGCTCACTGGCACGCAGGATTGCGCGGTCACCAACTGCGCGTTCGACCAGGTGGGTGGCAATGCGATCTTCGTAAACAGGTACAACCGGCGACTGACCATCAGCGGCACGCACATCCACGAGGCGGGTGCCAGTGGCATCTGTTTCGTCGGGGACCCCGATGCGGTGCGCAATCCGTTGTTCGAATACAACGAGCGGCAGAGCTACGCCGATATCGATAAGACCCCCGGCCCGAAGAGCGACAACTTTCCGGCCGACTGCGTGGTTGATGACTGCCTGATCCACGGGATCGGGGTTGTTGAGAAACAGGCTACCGGGGTGCAGATCTCCATGTCGCGGGGCATCACCATCCGCCACTGCTCGATCTACGATGTGGGCCGGGCCGGCATCAACATCAGCGAAGGCACGTTTGGCGGGCATCTCATCGAGTTCTGCGATGTCTTTGACACGGTCCAGGAAACCGGTGATCACGGTAGCTTCAACTCCTGGGGGCGCGACCGATTCTGGGAGCTGGCGGATGCGCCGTCCGAAACGCTTGCGGAGTTGTCTCTGCTGGACGCGGAGAAGAGCATCATCCGCAACAGTCGCTGGCGCTGTGATCGTGGCTGGGACGTTGATCTGGATGATGGGTCCTCCAACTACGAAATATACAACAACCTTTTCTTGGGCCGGGGCCTCAAATTGCGTGAAGGGTTTCACCGCGAGGTCTACAACAATATCGCCGTGAACGGCACCCTCCATCCCCATGCCTGGTACGCGAACAGCATGGATGTGGTGACCCGCAACATCTGGATGAGGCGATACCGCCCCGCAGGCATGAAAACGTGGGGCAACGGAATCGACCGAAACATGTTCTCCCTTGAGGGGGATCGGCAGGCTTTTGCGGAGCAGGGCTGTGACGACCATTCCATCGTCGGCGATCCCATGTTTGTTGATCCATCGCAAGGCGATTACCGCGTCCATGCAGAGTCATCCGCGCTCAAGCTGGGGTTCAAGAACTTTCGCATGGACAGATTCGGTGTACAGAAAGCAACGCTCAAGAAGATGGCCCGCGTTCCGGTGTTTCCAACGCCTGAGCTAGAACGTGACACGTCCCCCTCGCCGGCACGGAAGGGCACATGGTTCGGGGCTACCGTGAGGGCTATTGGCGGCGAAGAGTTCTCCGCATTCGGCGTGAGCAAAGAGGACGGCGGCATTCATCTGGTGGCTGTCCCCGAAGCATCCCCGGCTGCCCGTGCCGGATTCAGACCGGACGACCTCGTGCAGCATGTCGGCGGAAAGCAGGTCAAGACGCTTGCCGATCTGCAGAAGCGAATGGAAAAGCTGTGGGAACCGTCCTTGGAGGTCCGGTTTGTACGCGGTCAGCAAGAACAGATTCTGGTCGTGGCGACATGATGGTCGGCCCTCTGCATGCCCTGAGCGTAAAAGCAGAGCTGGTTTCGGGACCGTAATTCTGGCATTTTCCCCAGATGCACATTGAGGGATGTCATTATGGTCTTTAGTTCCATCATGTTTCTCTCTGTCTTTCTGCCGATCACACTGCTGATCTACCACCTGACCCCCGCGCGCTTCCGCAACTACGTGGCCCTAGTGGCCAGCCTCTTCTTCTATAGCTGGGGCGCCCCCCGCTTCGTTTTTGTCCTCATCGGCACCAGTGCGATCGACTACGCCATCAGTCGACACCTGCACCCTGAGAAAGGCCACCCGCATCGTCTCGTATCGAGGCGTCTGCTGCTGACGGTGGCCATTGCCCTCAACGTGGGGCTCTTCCTCTACTTCAAGTACATGAACTTCTTTGTCGATCAGTTCAATGTCATGCTCGCCTGTTTCGGTGGCTCGCCGGCTGCATGGACACGCATCGCCCTCCCGATCGGCATCTCATTCTTTACGTTCCAGAAGCTAAGCTACCTGGTGGATGTCTACCGCGGTGCCGGACCGCCCGCGCCCTCTTTCGCCCAGCACCTGCTCTATGTGGTCCTCTTCCCGCAACTGATTGCGGGGCCGATCGTGCGCTACCACGATGTGGCCGCCCAGCTGATTGAGCGAACCTGTAGCAGCGAGAAGACGCTGGAGGGGCTCTGGCGCTTCGCGCTGGGGCTGGCCAAGAAGGTTCTCATTGCCAATGTGGTGGGATCCGTGGCGGACCACGCCTTTGGCACCGGGTCCGGACTCTCCATAGGCGGTGCATGGCTGGGCGCGACCTGTTACGCGTGGCAGATCTATTTTGATTTCTCAGGATACTCAGATATGGCTATTGGGCTGGGCAGGATGCTCGGGTTTGACTTTCTGGAGAACTTCCGTGCGCCCTATATTGCGGCCAACTTCACTGAGTTTTGGCGACGCTGGCATATCTCACTCTCCAACTGGATGCGCGAGTACCTCTATATACCGCTGGGTGGAAATCGCGGGGGACGCCTGCGCCGCGACCTGAATCTCTGGGTGGTGTTTCTGTTGTCAGGCTTCTGGCACGGAGCCGCTTGGAATTTCATCGTGTGGGGGCTCTACCACGGCCTATTCCTCTCGCTCGACAAAGTAACCACACGCTGGCGTGAGCGCATTGCCCGGCCGGTCGCCGTGATTACCACGTTTGTCCTGGTGGTGGTGGGATGGATCTTCTTCCGCGCAGAATCGCTGGGCGACGCTGGCGCGTACCTCGGCCGTATGGTTGGGATGGGCAGCGGCGGCGGCACCGGACTTCCTCTTGAGATCATGACGCCGCAGGTGTGGCTGGCCTTCGCTATCGCCGCTGTCTTCAGTTTCTTGCCGCTATGGCTCCCCACACTTGAGACGTGCGACTGGACGACCCGTCGTAGCGGCCCCATGGCGTCCCTCCCGCGGACGTTGACCACCGCATTGCTGTTGGCCACAAGCTTCATGACACTGGTCAACGGCGGCTTCAATCCCTTTATCTATTTCCGGTTTTAGTGCTATGACAACGCAGACCTCACATCCATGGGCCGCGCGACTTCAGGCGATACTCCTCGTGCTGCTCATGGCCATGCCTTATATACAGCGCGTCAACCGCCTCTTCCCGGAGTCGCCGCTGTGGGGTTCGGAACCCCCGCCGCCACGTCCTGTCCTCTCGGTGACAAACTGGTTCAACGGCTCCTTCAGCCCGGCCAGTGAACGGTACATGGCCTACAAGATCGGGTTCCGCGGTCATGGCGTCAAGCTACAGAACCAGATCAACTACTCCCTCTTCCGGCGAGCCACCGGCACGAAGGGGACACCGATCACGCTGGGGAGGGAAGGCTGGATCTATGAAACGGAGTATGTGAAGCGTTATGTCAGCCGCGCCGGAATGCACGCCGCTGATCGAGCCCGATTTGTCGCCGACGTTAAGGCGCTTCAGCAGGCGCTTCAGAAGCGAGGGATCCTGTTTGCCCTCGTCATAGCGCCGAGTAAAGCCGAGATCATCCCCGACTATCTCCCGGCCGCCATTATTGCAGAACGAGAAGCCCGGCAGGCCCCCAATGCGTATGAGCTGCTGATCAAGCCGCTACAGAAGTCTGGCATACGCGTGATCGATGGACACGCCTACTTCAAGGAGCTGCATGAACAGGGCGTGCCGGATCTCTTCCCGCGCGGCGGCACACACTGGTCGTACGCCGGCTGCTTCCGCTTCGCCAGGCACCTCATCGAACAGCTACAGCCCGCCCTGCCAGATGCCCTTCGTCTGCCCGAGTTGAGTGAGGGGCCGCGGCTGCCGGCACAGGGCACTGACCGGGATCTGGCTTCGATCTTGAACCTCTTTGTCTGTGATGCGCGCGACGATCTTCTGCCCTACCCCGACATGGTGGGGGAGCCGCTACCCATGGCGCAGCGCCCCGACATCCTGCTCGTGGGGGATAGCTTCGTTTTCACCCTGTGCGACGCATTGAATCGGGCGCGCGTGGCGAGGCAAACCGATCTACTCTACTACTTCCGGCGTATCTACAACTATCCTACCGAGGATGTGGAGCGCTACCTTCTGAACCATGTCAGCTACGCCGGGCCCGTGCTCCACCCCAATGAATTCGACTGGGAACGCTATCTCATGAATCGCGAGCTCGTGCTTCTCGAGATCAATGAGATCATGCTGCCGGATGGAGGGTGGGGTTTCGTTCCGCACGCACTGGCCTATCTGCGATCCCTTCCCCCGGTAGAGTGATTCGCCTAATGGCAGCCGGCAATAGATCCTTCTGCGCTTCAAGCAGCTCAATCATCGTGGCACCGCGTCTGTCGCAATGGATCGCGTCTTTTGGCGCAATTATCCCGTTCCTGGTCCGGCATCCGGACGTCTGTTCCGATTTGAGCGAACAAGCGAATAGCGCCCGGCGGGGTCTGTCCCGTGGAATGTCCTTTGACAACTGGGTTGTACTGAACGGTTACTGTGATACCCTAATTCTGTGTGGCGGGAATAGAGGATAGGTGATGACGAACATTACCCGTGCAGCCGCCGCCGACACCTTATGAAGGAACATAGAATGGAACCTATTTCAGCACGAGATCGCGAGATTGTGAGGGGGCGGGCGCAGCTTCAGCTCGACTATGCGAATGCGCCGCAGAACGACGTTATCCTGAAGAAATGGCGGGCGCAGGCTGAGGGGCGCCGCGCCTGTCCGCCGATTCGCCTGCTGTACTCCAACTTTTGCCATGAGGTCATCACGCCGCGCCTGCAATGCGAGGGCGATCAGGCGCGACAGATTGAGAGCAGCCTGCTGGCTACCTTGGTCGGCCGCGAGCTGTTTGATGACGACACGCCCATAGCACCCACGTTCGATATGGAGTGGCATACGCATGTGCAACCGTTCGGCATCACCGGCGCGATAACGCGCGCTTCCGGGCCTAACGCGCAGGGGATCCATATTGACCCGGTTATCACAGACCTGGCGGGTGAGATTGACAAGCTGCGTGGCGGATCGTTCGGGGTTGACCGCGCGGCCACAGAGAGCCGCCGCGCGTTCATCGAGGATATCTTTGGGGATATCCTCCCCGTGCGCATGGTCATGAACAGCTTGTGGGGATCGATTACCGGTCCGCTGGTGTATCTGATGGGTATGGAAGCCTATTATATCGCGATGTACGACTGCCCGGAGGCCGTGCATGAAGCCATGGAGATGGAAACCAGGCTCTATGAGCAGTACTATGACTTCCTCGAGGAAGAGAAGCTCCTGTTGCCGACGAATGACCTGACGCCCTTGCACCAGGAGTCGTTTGCCTTCACCGATGAGCTGCCGGGGGATGCGGTGACGCGCACGACGGAGTGCTGGGGGTTTCTCGAATCGCAGGAGTCCACGGCGGTCTCGGCGGACACGTTTGGCGAGTTTGTCTTCCCGTACCAGCAGCGCCTGGTCGATCGCTTCGGTTTGCTCTCATACGGGTGCTGTGAACGGGTTGATGCGATCTGGCCGGACTACCTGTCCACGTGGTCCAACCTTCGCAAGCTATCCGTCTCGCCTTTTAACGATGAGCCTCTCATCGGCGAGTACCTGCGCGGCACGCGGGTGGTCTATTACTCTAAACCGCGGGCCGAGTTCGTTACCTGCGACGGTCCGATGAACGACGACGCCATCAACACGTACTTCAAGGGCGTCTGCGAGGCGGCCAGCGGCTGCCTGTTCGAGATTGCGCAACGTGAGGTGGGTACGATCTTTGGTGACTTCGAGCGTGGCCGCCACTATGTGCGCCTGGCCAGGGAAGCCGTCGACGCCTACTGGCGCCCGTGAGCTGCCCTGCCTGCCCGCCCCAGTGCGGCGGGCCGCCCTCTACAACAGCAGCAGTATCGCGGCGCCGGAACAGGCAATGATGGCGCCGAGTATGGCGCGCAGGCTGACGTGTTCCTTGTAGATGAGGACAGAGAAGGGGATGATCATCACGGGGGTGAGTGAGATGAACGTCATGGCCAGGCCCGTCGAGATATGCTTGAACGAGAACATCAGTAGCGCCACGCCCACGGACGGGCCTGCAATAGAGCCCACGATCATGACCTTGAGTACCTGAGGCTTCTTGAAGACCTGCAGACACGCCCTGGACTTGCCCACGATAGGCATGAGGAGCACAAAGCAGATCAATCCGGCGATGAGTCGAATCTCAGTGGCGGCCACCGGTGAGGCCATCTCCTGCATGCCGGTCTTGGCGATCACGCTGGATACCGCTTGCGCCAGCATGGCCAGAAAGGCGAACAGCAGGCCACGTGCCGGCGGGTGCTGACCCACGATGGCCGGGTGGCGGCGGCGTGGCGACTCAAGCACCACCCAGCTCACCCCGGCGAGGGCGATGGCCATGCCGGCCATGTCTGTGCGTGATAGATGCTCTTCCAACCACCACCAGCCACAAAGTGACGCCACGATCGGGGATAGCGAGAAGATCAGCATCGCCAATCGCGGGCCGATCAATAGCAATGACCGAAAAAGGAACAGGTCGCAGAAGAAGAATCCCACTACGCCGGAGCTTCCCAGAATGAGCCACTCCCGCGGTGAGGCCGAGAGCGGCACCGCTTCTCCCAGCACGATCGCTCCGTAAAGCAGAAACAGCGGAAGGGCGATGGCGAGGCGGACCGTGTTGACGACCAGTGAGCCCACTTGCTTGCCTGCCGTCGTCCAGCAGAGGGCACTGATGGTCCAGCCCAGCGCCGCCAGTAGCGCGGCAATCTCTCCGACGTAGTTCTGCATAGGCCGGGGAGTCTGCCTCGCAGACCGACGGAACGCAAGGCTGCACTCGCTGGACCTCAAGGTCTCCAACGGCTCTCCTCGTCATCCGTTATCGTCGCCCGTTACCGTCAATCGATTCCCCGTTTGCATTTCTCACAAACGTTTTTGACAGAACCTGTATTCGGTCTGGCGCTTGTAGGTCTGACCGGGGCGCAGAATGATGTCGTCGATCTCGGGGGTGTTGACGCCGTCGGGGTAGCCCTGGCACTCCATGCAGAGCCCCGCATGGGTATCGTAGGCCTTGCCGCTCTTGCCGGTCAGCGTGCCATCCAGGAACTTGCCGGTGTAGAACTGCATGCAGGTGTCGTTGGTGAAGACATCCATCACGCGGCCACTGGCGGGGTCGCTAAGCTGTGCGACCCACTCGGGTGCATCGATCGGCGTCTCGCGGAAGCAGTAGTTGTCGCCGTGATGCTTCAGAAGGTGGGGGACGGCATCGCCGAGGCGGCAGGGCGTGCGGAAATCGGTGCCGGGAGCGACGACGGGGACACGGCGGCCCTGGAGCGTCAGGTCTTCGTCGGTCGGCACGATGGTGTCGGCCTTGATCTGTACGATATGATCGAGCACGGATCCGCTGCCTTCGCCCGCCAGGTTGAAGTAGGAGTGGTTGGTCAGGCAGACAGGGGTCGCGCGGTCGGTGGTGGCTTCGTAGGAGATTTCGAGCGCCGCCCCGTTGAGCCTGTAGCATACGGTGGTGTCGAGCGTTCCTGGGTAGCCTTCTTCGCCATCCGGGCTGGAGTAAGTTAGCATCAGAGAGGGGGCGTCCGCATCATCGTTCGGGGTTGCGGTCCAGAGCTTCTTGTCGAACCCGACGTCGCCACCGTGCAGGTGGTTGGGAGCGTTCGTTAGTGCGAGAGCGTAGGCTTCGCCATCCAGCTCAAAACGACCGGCCGTGATTCTGCCCGCCACACGCCCGGTGATCGCTCCGAAGTAGGGGTGTCCGGCGAGATAAGCGTCGAGCCCGTTCAAGCCAAGGACGATGTCCGCCTTCTTGCCGTCGGCGTCAGGCACGAGGAGACGCGTGATGATGCCGCCGTAGGTGATGATCTCGACCGAGACGTCCGTGGAGTTGGAGAGGGTAAAGGCTTCGACGGCCTCACCGGTGGGGAGTGTGCCGAAAGGCTTGCATGTAATCATGGGTTGAATTCCTCTGCATTGTTGATCGCGATCGTGTTGCACCTGGTGCCGCGTGATGCGGATCACCGTCCGGATGCACGACGCCTATGAGGTAACAAATCGGAGTGAGGTTATGTAACCACGCTGAACAATACCAGCGAAATTGCCGCCGATCTCATCGCAATCGGGAAGATAAGGAGAAGATGAGGAACAGAACGTCGCCGACTACGGATTCCGAATGGAGACCGCCGCCTAAAGGCGGTACAACATACCTTGAGAGATGGGCTGTATGTTGTCCCGCCTTCAGGCGGTCTAGGAGAGAGGAAACCATGACACGATTGACTGGGAACAGATTTAGCTATGCACTAAACCATAGAACAGGAAAAGAGAGCAACTCCATGCAGGCGATGCCCAATGGCACCTGATGAATGGCGTTTGGGTCCATCCGAGTATCGTGTTAGTTTGTATCCGTCCTGCTAATGAGAAGGTGTGATGTATGTCAAAGAAACGACCCAATATACTCTTCATTCATGTTGACCAGATGCACTGGCAGGCGATGTCGGCGTATGGGAATCCGCATGTCAAGACCCCGTCCATGGATCGGATCGCGGCCGACGGCTGCTCCTTTCGGTCCTCCTACACCGCCATGCCGCAGTGCTGTCCGGCACGCGCGAGCTGGTATACCGGTCGCATGTCGAGTGAGCATGGCGTAGCAGCCAACGGGTGCTCGCTTCTTTCCGACCTTCCGGATCTAGGCCAATGGCTGACGAAGCACGGTGGGTACAAAGCGGCCTACGCCGGCAAGTGGCATATTCCCGGCCGGGATGTCGGCAAGAGCTTCGATATGATGTTTGGCTCAGGCAAGGGGGAGTACGCCGACGCCGGTATCGCGCGTGCCTGCATGGGGTTCCTTGCGAACTACGAAGCTGACGAGCCCTTCTTTCTGAACGCTGGATTCATGAACCCGCACGACTGTTGCTACACCGCCGGTGCGGCCGGTGGACAGGGCAAGTTCCGCTTTGCGAAAGAAATTGAAGCGCAGTTGCCGCCGCTGCCGGCGAATTGGGGTAAGCCACGGCAGACCCGTGTCGGGCACTGGACGGAACTTGATTGGCGCTACTACATCTACATCTATTACCGCTGGGTTGAGATGGTCGATGCGGAGATTGGGCGTCTTTACAGCGCTTTGATGAGCTCGCGGTTTGCCGACAATACGGTCGTCATCTTTGCCGCCGATCATGGCGACGGTTTGGGCTTCCACGGCAACATTACCAAGGGCTACATGGAGGAGGAGTCCTGGCGTGTGCCGACGATCATCGTCTATCCGGGTAAGGTCGCGCAAGGCAAGCGCGATGCTGAGCATCTATCTATCGGGGTCGATATTCCGGCAACCATATGCGACTACGCCCAGGTTCCCGCGTTGCCGAAGATGACGGTCGGCAAAAGTCTGCGTCCGCTTGCTGAAGGAGAGAAGGTCGACCCATGGCGTGACTATATTGTAGGTGAATCTTTCCTTGGCGAGGGGCAGGTGGGGGTGCGCGATCAACAGCACAAGACGATCTTCTATGGTGCGAAACCGGCCAAGGTCTTTGATCTGAAGGCGGATCCGCTTGAGATGAACGATCTTGCTGCTACGGCCGGAGGGAAGCACGTGATGGCCAAACATAAGGATCACCTGCGTGAGTACCTGGACACGATTGAGTTGTACAAGCCCACAAAGAGAGAGGCGGTGCACGACACCTATCTGAACTTCTACCGAGCCGTCAGGAAGGAGGCCTAGCCATGCAACGCAGAAAGTTTCTCAAAACCACGACCGCCATGGCCGCCGCACTTGCTGCGCAAGGGAATCTTCCTCTTCTCGCCGCACGGAAACGAAAGAAGGGCTATAGCGGTCCGCAGAACTGTTTTACCGAGCCCTGTGCGATTGAACCGATCACAGGGCACCTTCCCACGTTCTCGCCTGCAGCTGCAGGCCGTATGAGGGGGGCCTTCACAGCGCGTTACGCGTTGGTTATCTGCGGGGGCTCTGCGCAGAAGTCCAGGAACGGCACCAGCGGATCGCTTGATGTATCGTTCGCCAAGGGGCAGTGCCGGACGCTCGAAACGCGGGAGGGCCAAGCCAGAACGCCCGGCAACACCGTGAAGACCACTGTGCAGGTTGCGGGTGAACTCAGCACTGCATCAAAATGGACACTTGAGTCCTCTGTGGGGGAGCGGAAGGATCTCGGGTTCGTGGAGAAAGGTGAGTGGGATGGCAAGACCATGACGGTCCAGTCAAGCGCGTGGAAACAGCAGCACCTCACAACGCATCCGCTGATCGCACGCTGGGCCCTTCTGCCGCTTCTTGCCTCGGGACGTCTCAAGAAAAAGCCGCTGACCTTCGACATGCTCGACGACTCCACGCTGCGGGCGAACCAGACTCTGAGCTACGAAGGCGAGATCGAGGTGCCCGTCAAAGGTGGCACAGTCAAACTGGACAGCTACGCCCAGACCGGGAAGGGCATCGTGCCGACGCACTACCTCGTCGACGACCAAGGCCGCGTCCAGCTTATCACCATGACGACCGTGAACTGGGCCCTGACGGGGGTATGACTAAATGAGCGTAGTGAGTAAACGAGTGAATGGGGGTGGTGCTGTCGTGCTGTGTGCGACATGGCTGGAGGATGCCCCGTGACCGTATCACGCGCGTTCACTGTGAAGGTACTGCTTCACTTTATAGCCATACTATTTCTGGGTTGGGCATCGGTACCGAGTCGTGCCCAGGAAGGGGGCGCCCGCCCGGCCGGCATTCCCGAAGCCGCCATTGCGCGTCTGCAGGATGACCTTGTCGTGTTTGAAGAGAGCGAGTCGACGACGGCGTCCCGCCGGGCGTCCAAGAAGCTCTTTCGTGGCGCGGAGGCGCTGATCGATAGGTACCCGGCGTCCCCCGATCGGTTTCGCGTGCTGGGCATCGTCTTCGACATGCAGAAACAGATGTTCGCCATGCGTCAAACGGAGGAGATCCGTGATGCGCTGCTGTTGACGGCGCGCCAGCTGGGTGATGCACCGGATGAGCATGCGGCGCTGCGGGTGGAGCCCGACATGATGATGTTGCAGATCGAACTGGCAGGCAAGAAGCACACCCCGGAGGAGCGTGCGCTGGCCTTGGCGCAGTTTGCCGATCGCTACCGCGGCACGTCTGCAGAGGCCATGAGCCTGATGATGGCAGCGACACATGCGTTCGACCTTGGGAATCGCGAACTGCTCAATGCATTCCGCGAGACGTTGTCGAAACACTTTGGCGACGATCCGCTCGTGGTGGCCTTCATGCGTGAGCGGTATGGCACGGGCAGTACGATTCACCTCGGTGGAGCGTTTAAGCGCGCTGACGGCACGCGGCTCTCTTTCCCCATTGGCCAGACCTACGTGGTTTGCTTCTGGTCGCTGGACGCACCGCTGCTGAAAGAGAAGGTGGCCGAGATCATAGCCCTGCAGGTGCGGTACAAGGGGCAGTTCAAGGTGTTCAGCTTCAACCTCGATGAATTGCCAGACGGCGGGTCAAGAACCTTGAAGCGTATGGGGCTGGACTGGGTCCCGATGATGCTGCCTGGGGGGAGTGAGAACCCGATCTATCAGTCGGTCGGCGGCGCGAACCTGTTCGCCGCGCTGGTGATCGGTCCGCGTGGTCTGGCCAGCAAAGCGGCGACCGGGCGGAATGTCGCCGCCTTGCACAAGACCTATGAGGCCTCTGTCGAATCGCCGCGCCGGCTGGCGCTGCTACGTTCGTTGAGCAGTGGTGAATTCCTGGTGGATGATCGCTCCGTTCCTGCCGACACCACGTTGCCGCAGGCTACGCTCCGCGAGATCGAGGGCTGCTTTGTGTTGCCGCCGACGCGTTGGCGACTGACGCAGGAACAGGCGTTGACGAACTACCAGATAGCGGAACAGCTCTGTGGCACCGTGCTCGCCGCGCATGCCGGTGTGCCGGATTTATGGTGGGTCCACAACCGCAGGACGATTGCGCTGCTGGGCATGTGGCGACTCTCTGGTGAAGTGGCTTATCTGGACCGTGCCGTTGCTTCAGCGACGGCAGCCATGGCGCTGGAGCTGCCACCCGGCGCGGAAACGGTGCCGCAGTTCTGTATGGCCACAAAGGCGCTCATGAGGGACGGCGCCGACGCCGGAGAGGTGCTGGCCGCCTTCACCGATGACGCGGGCGGGACGCAAGCCCCCGGCGCAGCCTATGCGGCGGCGCTCATGCTTGCCCTGGATGCCCATTCACGCGACGCGTACCTCACGTACCGGGCTGTTCTGATCAGCGACTATGTCGAGGAACCCTCGACGTGGCGGGTGGCGGCGTTCCTTCTCGACTCATCGGTTGCATCGCGCCTGTTTGAGCGGGCGTTGCCGGGGGGAACCATCAGCCGTGGTCCCGCTGCGGCCAGACGTTTCCCGTCGGGGTGGGAATCCTCCGAAGGCGACACAATCAATCTTCCCGGGGCCACCAATGGGGCGCTCAGCGCGGCGGTCTTTATGGAGCCTACCGACGATCGCAATGCGGCGGCTTTACGGAAGCGTGTGGTGGATCATCTGGTACGAACCGCAGGCGGTCGGCCTCTCAAGGATCTCAACGTCGTGGGTGTGTTCGGGAATAGTGATACGAACCGTGTGTCTGCGTTGATGAAGCAGAACCGGTGGGACTTTCCGTCTTTGTGTCTGACCAAGAGCGACTGGGAGCGGTCGGCACGGGAGGTGGGCGTGTGTTCTGCGGATCTCCGGCCGAATGTCTTTCTGATCCGCCCCGATGGAACCATGATGCTGGCGCTGTCCGGTGTCAGTGCCGACACCGAGAACCCCGACACACTCAACATGCGGATCGATGTGGCCCTGAGGGATCATGCGCTAGGGCTGGCTGACAAGGCGCTTGCGAGACAGGACTACGCGGAATACGCGGCCCGCCTCGCGACATCGTTTCCCTTGAAGAACCGACGGCTGGCCCGACATGAACCGGCTAACAGGGCCACTAGCGCGCATGGACGGAAGCTCATCTGGGCCTACATGCAGGCCAAGGAGTGGACGCGCGCATTGGCGGCTGCGAACGCCAACATCGCAGCGCAGCAGGGCACTCCCAATCCGAGAGACACCGTGAAGTGGTGCCGGGTCTGTCATGGACATCTGTATGACGCGTTTCTTCGCATGGCGCTACTTCGGAAGATGGGCTCCACGAAAGAAGCAGATGCGGCGCTGGCCCTCGTTGATGTTCCAAAATGCCCGCATGGCAAGACCGAGGCCGCGCTATGGGAAGGCGTGGCGGCCGACATGAAGGGGCGAATAGAGCATCCACGGTTCCGGCGTTACAGCGACCCGAAAGTGTACCTGGCGGCCTATGAAGCGGGCATTCGCGCGAAGCGTCAGAATCTTTACGGCTTCGGGATGGAGAGCGATCTGATGATGCGCTCGCAAATTCATGAGAAACTGGGCAACCGGGATGCGGCGACATCTGACAGGCTGAACGCGAATGTGCGTGCCTGGCCGTTCGCGGTGCGGGCGTTCGACCCTGAGTTGCTGCATGAGGCGAGTGTGGCAAGGCGCAAGCTGGCACGGGAACATCTGGCGCTAGAGGAATGGAAAGAGGCACTGACGCTGCTCAACCGAAACATAGAGATTCATGAGGCGGAGGCACGGCGCTGCAACAGCATGTGCAAGATCTGCAGCGCGCAAGTCCAGAGCTTTGGCTTCTACGCGCGGACGCTCGAAGGGCTTGGCCAGCAAGGGACGGCCGACGCGAGTCGGCACATGGCCGAAGAGGCGAAATGCCCCCCGGGCAAGGACCTTGAGTCATTCAAGTCTTTCCCGGTAAACCGAATGTATGGTGGTGGTTCCGGGATCAACCGCCTCAACTTCATTGAAGGGATCATGCGCGGCGAAGGGTATGCCAACCGGACGTACCGTGAGTACCGCATGGAACTCGCCAGTGATCTGGCACTGCGTGCAGAGGCACTGGAACAGTTGGGCGAGGGGACCCAAGCTGCCGTGGACCTGAAGCGTGCCACGGCGCTGGCTTATCCTCACGGACCCCGTGCCGCCTCTGGTGAGGGTGACTCGCCCAAGCACTATGTTGATATTCTCGGCGCAAAGCTCGGTAGCGACTCTGACAACAGCGGGCTTGAGTGAATACGGGCGGCGATCTCCGGTTTCATACTCTTCCTGAATCTATTGAATGCTTCGACTTCCACTGCGCTATTCCTCTACAAGGTCATGCAGGGCGGAGCGGAGCGTGTCCAGGCCGACCGCATCAACGGAGTGTGGTAGATTGACGAATGTGGCGAAAGCCTGCAGGCGGGCTTGTGATTCAGGATCGATGCCGGTGTCGAGCAGGACGAGGTGCTTGGCGAACTCCTTGAAGAACGAACGCGCCTGCGAGCGGACAAATCCCCACTCAGAGACATGCTTTCGCCAGTCGCGTAGCCAGCCGGGGCTAAGCAGGTAGGCATCGGTTTCAAGATGCGATGCCACGCACTCTGCCGGAGCCAACAGCTCTAAGCATTGCGACAGACGGTGGATATGCGTGGCGTCATCTGCGTGTGGGTTGAGTCCACACAGGCAGCTACTGCCCAAGACCTCAATCTTGTCTGCATGGCTGACATCGGTGGTGAGGGCTTCAAGCTTAGCGGAGCTCAGGGGTGTGCGCCCACAACGAGCGGGAAAGGAGCGTACGATCACGTTTTCCCATGCTTCGTGTGCCAGCACGGCATCTACTTCGGGCCGAATAATCGTACAGACGAGGAGGCAGAGCTTATCAGGCATCGGCGTCGATCCAGTCGAGGGGATAGCGTCCCCATTGGTCGACAGCGCTTGATATGGCCAGAAGTGTTTCCTCTGAGACATGCCATGGAATCTCGCCGTGGTTGTCTGCCAGGATGAATCCGCCGCCACGGCCGGCTTTGGCGATGGCGGTTTTCACAGCATGCTCGGCATCTTGCTCGGTCCATCGTCGCATCTCGACGCCATTCAGGTTGCCGACAATGGTCAGTTTGCCGTCGCAGGCGGTCTTGATGTCGGACAGGTCCTCTTCGGCGCTAACACCAATGACACCGGTGCCGGTGCTGATGATGTCGGGAATGATGGAGAGGCAGTGCCCAGAGGCGAAGTGTGTTCCGGTCGGGCCCTGGATACGGGGAATCGTGCGCCGGGCAACTTCAAGCCCGGTGGTCAGGTAGAGGTCGCGTGGGATGATGGTGGTGGAGGAGACGGGGTCAAAATATACAATCGCGGTGGCGCCTGCTTCGAGCTGGGCGTTCGCCCAGTCGACGCAGAACTCCTCGTTGATGGCCATGAGCGCCTCGAAAAGAGCTGGCCGGTCGTGCATGAGTTCAAGATAGGAGCCGAAGCCCATCTGCATTACCGGGAGTGAGAAGGGCGAGATGGCCACACCCAGGATGGGGACGTCTTTCCCGCATTCGGCCGCCAGCCCCGCGGTGGCCTTGATGCTTTCCTGCAGGCAGCGCGCGTTGTCTACGATGGGGGGGGAGAGGTCGAGGATCTGTTCGGGGTCACGAATGATAGGGCGGCCGGAGTTGAACGGACCGTCATCCCGGCGCAAGACCTCGCCGCCCCACGCTTCGACCTCAGCCGCGGCATAGAAGAAACCGGTCAAGCAGTCGTGTTGATACTTCTCTCTCAGCTTGAGCTGGCCCTCGACAATATTCTCGCCCCGCGTGAAATAGTCGGTCAGGGTCATGTCCAGTTCGCGTGCGCCATGCAGCGTGGGGAAGAGAAACAGGGGTACCCGATCCGGCTCCTTGTGTGACACGACCGCCAGAAACCGCTCCAGTGGCGTTAGGGTGTCGCCTTTCATTCCATCTCCTTCGCCAGGTTCTCAATAATGCCGAGTGCATCCGACGCACTTTGCCCCATGGCATCGGCCCCGATCTCGTGCCAGAGCATTTCGTCCATTCGGAACGGGGCACCGCCGACCACTATCTTGAAATCGAGTCCGGCTGCATCGCGCTTGGTGCGCAACTCTATGACCTTCAAAGCGGAGTGAAGCATGAGCGTGGAAACCAGCAGGATCTTGACGCCATCTTCCTGAATACGGGTCAACGTTTCGTCGACCTCAGCTGTTCCGTAGTCGAGAATATCGACCCCACTGGACCGTAGCAGCGAACAGACGATGCGTTTGCCCAGCACATGGAAGTCGCCCAGGACCACAACGGCCGTGCGCGGCAGATCACGGCGCCTGACTTCGAGGATGGGGATAAGCTCGTCAATGAGGGTCTCGCAGATACGCCCGCTCATGTAGAGTTGCGAGAGGGCCGCGTTCCCGCAGCCCCACTGGTCCCCGATGTCGATCAGTGCAGGGATGATCAGGCTTTCCAGCCGCTGAACCGGCGTCAGGACCTCGGCGGTCTGCATCAATAGTTCGCGAGCGGCTTCCTGATTCATCTTCAGAAGCGCGTCACGGAACTGCTCTCTGTAGGACTCGACTGTCATGGCACTAACCAAACGCTTGACATGTTCATCGTACGCTCCTACCGGCCTATGTCAAGGGCTCCGAGGGCCATCCCTTCTACGCTGGCGCTCCGTAAACGGATTCGAGTGCGCTCTGCCCTGTCACACTTATTGAATGTACTTTTACTCCAATGCCCTATAATAGCCGACTTGCTACAGCCTGGTAGCCAATGGCCTGGCATCTGTACGGGATGCCGGTGATATGACGAGGAGCGTTGCGATGAACATATCCGCATGATGGAAGAGCCCCGTCAGGTCTGAACCCGATTTCGAACAGGTGTTGAAAGTCTTGCGGCGCGAGGTGCCTGATCGCCCCACGCTTTTTCGAGTTCTTTCTGAACGGTCCGCTCCACCCCGGAAGCGGTCTACCGTCGTGCCAAAGCGATGCTCGAGCGCTCCGCCAGTCGCGGCGGTTACGCGCTCGGTACCGGAAACAGCGTCCCCAAATACATCCCCGATGAGCACTACTTCGCGATGATCAGCGCCGCCACAGAGGCCCGCTGATCGCCGAAGACGAAACCACACCGCAGGGAAAGCCTCCCCATTTTAGGGTAGCCCCAACTAGTCTTCATAGCGGTTTGCATAGGGCCAGCAGGTCGTCGACATGGGCCGTGGCCAGACATTCGACCGTATCCGCAGCACCGTAGTAGATCTTCACCTCGCCATCATCTTCGAGCAACATGCCGCCGGGAAAGATGACATCTTCTCGAAAGCCGTCGAAGGGATCGCCGTCCGGCACGTCATTGCCCGTTTCGTACCAGGCGGTAGGGGCGAGCAGGGGTTGATCACAGAAACCGATGATCTTGCACGGATTGTCGATATCCAGCAGCATGAGTCCCGCCATGTAGATCTTGGGCCATTGGCTTTCCCACCCGTTCCTGCCACGCTCGTTGTCGCGCCATACGGCATGGAAGGTGGTCAACCACCCTTTCTCCGTACGTATCGGTGGGGCTCCAGGCCCCATCTTACTGTTGGCAAAGGGAATGCTCTCGGTCGCCAGAACGTGCTGACTGTCGCCCCAGTGACGCAGATCTGGCGAATAGCTCATCCACATCATGGCTTGATCATCGCGTAACCGGTTGGCGCCTGCTGTGTCAACGGGGCGCTCCAAACGCACATAACGCCCCCCTATCTTCTCGGGAAACAAGACCATATTGCGGTTGTCCGGCACGGAGACAGAGAGGATCTCCCACTGCTCAAAATCCTCGGTAACAGCGACGCCGCCCCTGAGCCCGTGTGCGGTGTCGACGGCAAAGCACATGGTGACGCGCCCCTCAATCACGGTCAGTCGCGGGTCGTAAAAGCGTTTGAGTTCATCACCGAAATCTTTGCCCGGCATAAGCGGTGCAATAAGCTCACGCGCCGTCTCCAGGCCGATGCATGGCTCCGGCTGCACCTCCCACTTGACCCCGTCCGCACTGAAGGCCAATCCCAGATCTGTGCCATCAAACGCAGGCAATCCCTGACGTTTCCTCTGCATGGACTCTGCGCGGTTGGCCGCGCCGAAGTCGTTGCGAAACACCATCACGTATCGGCCCTGGTACTTGGCAATACCCGCATTGAAAAGCAGACTGCAGGGGTAGTCGACATCCGCCGACGTCAGAAGTGGATTCTGAGGGTGTCGCTTGAGAAGACCAACTTCGGCAAAGGGAATAGGTTCTGACATAAGTGGTCTTTCCCTTCTTCAGTCTTTACTGAGATTGATCCAGCCAAGTGGCTCACAGGGACCCATGCGGTTTCGGTATTCAGCCACGATCGCGGCGAGCTGTTGAACGACCTCGGGGTGATTGTCATATACGTTGACGGCCTGCTGCGGGTCTTGCGCCAGGTCATATAGCTGGGCTGGGGGAGCACCATGTTTCAGTTGACCATCGGCTGTGAAATCGCTGTTGGTCTGTTTCGTCAATTGAAATGCCGCGGCACCGCCGAGAGCATGGTCGCCGACTTCCTTGCCTTGGAATCCACCTTCATCCTGGGCCGGGATGTAGACCCATTTCCCCTTGCGGACCAGGAGATGATCGGGGCTGTTGGGCGATATGACCAACTCGTCACGGATCGGCTGTTCAGGAGTGCCGGTCAGCGCTTCGAGCTGATTAACGCTATCTTCGCCTTCGCCTTCGTGCAATGGACGGCCAACCAGCTCAGCAAAGGTCGCCATCAGATCGATCTGGCTGATCAGCTGATCCGACACGCTATTGGCAGGAATCCTAGCGGGCCATTTAGCAATCATCGGGATGCGATGCCCTCCTTCCCAGGCGCCAAATTTGAATCCAAGGAGGTCACCGTTGAGCCGATGCCCTGCTTTCCATGCATCCTGTCCGTCCTGATTCAACATTCCTCCATTATCGCTGGTAAAAATGATTAACGTGTTTTCGGTCTGCCCGAGATCTTCTACGGCCTGGACGACCTCACCTACCATCCAATCGAGTTCATGAATGAAGTCGCCGTACAGACCACACTGACTCGTGCCTTTGAACCGTGGTGCCGGAGTGAAGGGATGATGGTCAGATCGCCATAACCCAAGTCATCCGCGTTGATGAGGATGATGTTTGGTTTGCAGGTTGAGTCGTCTTGCCCCATTCGAGCCTCTATTTGGAGAATGTGAAGTGGTAGGTTCCCGAACCGACCGCAAAGCAGCTTTCATTTTCTGTAGCAGAGAGCCGTACGACGCCTTCAGATTCAGTCGCGGGGATACCGTTCTCGGTGATCGTGGTCGGATCATTGGTCGGAATATGAACGGTCGCGCTGCAGTTCGCCGGGACGGTGATGGTCAGGGCAGCCGTAGCGCCGTCGTGCTTCCACGAGGAGACAATAGTGCCGCGTGCCGTCTCAAGCGTGGCTTTGGCCCAGGGCAGATCTTCAGGCAGATGGGGTTTGAAGATGATCTTCTCAAATCCCGGTGCCGATTCGTCCGGGCGGATCCCAGCTAGCCCCCAGTAGAACCACTCGTCGATAGCCGCGCCCAGAGGGGCATGGTTAAGCGAACCACCCTCACCGTCCCACCGTTCACAACTGGTCGTCCGGTTGAGTCGCAGCATGTAGCCCCAGCTCGGGTAGTCCGTGGCCGTGGCAAGTTCCCAAACCATGTCGTCACGGCCGAGCATCGAGAGCGCCTCGATGGCGTACTTGGTTCCGATATAGCCGGTGGTCAGGCGTCGTTGCGTCTGGCCGACGCTACGGGTGAAGTACCCCTCTACCTGCTGCTGGTGCTCCTCCGGTACAAGCCCAAAGACCAGTGCCCACGCCTGAGCGCTCTGTATGCCCGTGTCGTAGTAGCCGAGGGAGGCATCGAAGAACCGCTCGTTGAAGGCGGCTTTGATCTCAGTAGCCAGCGCGCCGTAGCGTTCGGCATCGTCGGTGTGTCCCAGTACCGTCGCAATGTCAGCCATGGTCGAAACATCCTGGTAGTAGAATGCCGTGGCGATGGAGAGAGGCATATTGGAGCGACTGGCAGATCCATCCGCTGTAGCCAGATGATCTCCCCACTGCGAGATCTGAAGGTGTCCTCGCTCTGCTTCGGAGGAATCGCGCGTCTTTCCTTCATTGATCGAGAGGAGCTGTTCGAGCAGCGCTTCTGTGGTCATGGTCGAGATCTCTTTGACCCCGACGCGTTGCAGAAAACTCAGATAACGTTGCTGCGCTGGGTAGCTCTCCTCCAGAATGCGGCGATCCCCGCAATGGAGATACTGCCACCAGGGAATAAGGATAAAGGCGGCCGTCCAGACGAGATCCTCGTTGGCGCCGGCCTGGGGCGTAATCATGCCTACCAGACCGGATGTCTCGTCCTGCTGATCACGGAAATCCCCAATCCATTTCTGGTAAACGCGCGGCATCCATAGATTGTAGAGCGCCTCGCGCGCTGTTCCCCAGGCATCGGCGCCCCAGCCCTGGCGTTCCGGGCGCTGGGTGTCATCCGTGGGCACACCCATCTGCACGTTGCAGAGCTGCGATTGCAGCGTACAGCGATGGATCCGGTTGATCAGCTCATTGCCGCATTCAAAAGCACCGGTTTGGGGTACCGCGGTGCGTACGAAGCAACCGGTTACGGCCTCCAGATCGGGGCGCCCCGGATAGCCGGTCACTTCGACAAACTGAAAGCCATGGAAGGTGAATCTCGGTTCAAAGAACTCCTTGCCGCCCCTGAGGGTATAGCGATCCTCCTGACAGGCCGCGTTGTTGCTTGCCGCATTGAGCGCCCCGTCTTCATGTTGGGCTTCGCCAAAGCGCAATGTCACGGTCTCGCCAGCCGTGCCGCCCTGGAAAGCCAGGCGCACCCAGCCGGTAATGTTCTTCCCCATATCGAAAACAAAGACACCGGGCTCCGGCTCCTCTACCGACACGGGACGAATGAGCTCCACGACCCGTTCCTGCTCGTGCGAGACCGGCTTGAGCTGGCCGCCGGGGGAGGGGAGTAGATTTGCCTTTCCCCAGTCCGAATCATCAAATCCAGGCCTATCCCACCCCGGCTGCTCCAAGCGGGCGTCGACATGTTCTCCGTCGAAGAGGCAGTTGAACGTAATGGATGACCAGGAGCCCTGCCAGGTGTCATCGCTGACCACCCGCTGTCTGGAGCCGTCTGCCAGTTCCACTTCAAGCTGCACAATGGCACGGGGCGAACCGTGCCACTGCATCTGCCAGCCCCAGTACTTTTTCTGGCCGTTGAACCAGCCATTGCCGAGCATCAGGCCAAGGGCGTTGTCGCCCTGCTGTAGTTGAGCGGTGATGTCATAGGTAGAGTAAAACGCCCGCTTGCGAAAGGCGGTGCGTGGCGTGGCCAGCACGTCACTCCCCACCTTGTGGCCATTGAGTCGCAGCTCGAAGAGGCCCAGGCCGCAGACAAAGGCGCGGGCCCGCCTGACCGGCTGATCGAGAACAAACGCCTTGCGCAGCAGTGGCGCTCGTGAGTCGGGCTCAAACGCGGCGACTTCCGGGGTGACGCGCTCCAGTTGAAAGGCATCGGGATCGGAATAGGGTTCATCGGATGCCCCCATGCCGATCCACTGCGCCTGCCAATCAGCCTGATCGAAGAGTGCGGTTCCGAAACGATCGGGTGCACTGAAGCCGGTCGAATGGCCCGTCTCATCCCAGAGCTGCACGGCCCACCAGCAGTCCATATTGCTCTGCAGAGCCGCGCCGGCATATTCCACATTCACCGACTGTGATGATGCCACCTTGCCGCTGTCCCAGAGGTCGGCGCTGCCGGAGGAGACTAGCTCTTCAGTCGTCGCCACCAGAATCTGATAGGCGCTCTGTTTGCGGCCGCGGCCTGCCAACGGCACCTCCCAACTGAAGCGTGGGGTGGGGGATCCAATCGCCAGGGGCGATGTCGCATAGTCAATCATCATGTTCATGTGTCCCAAACCTTTTGGATATCAGAGCTCTTCCTTCTTCAATGATTCAGCAATACTGATCAACTCAAACGCTGGTGGCTCCGGCATGGCTTCGATTGCTTTGATAGCGGCCCTGATAAGAGTCGCCGGATCATCCTCGCCTACTCCGTGTCGGGGGTTGCGTTGGGCCGCATACCACTTGGCATGTGACTCAAGCTCAGGGATGACCTTCTTGGCATGTGCGCCGTACATAAGCAGGGAGGTCAGAGCATCGGGTACACGTCGCTTGTTGCCGTGTCCCTTCTGATGGCGGAGATACCAGGCCGCCAGATCCAGCCCCTCCTTGATGTGGTGTTCGGCCATTAGTTTGAGTCCATGCGTGCGGTTTCCAGACGCAAACATGATGCCGGATGGGGCAATGTAGCGGGCCGCGTGGTAGATGTCGCCCCACAGGTGCTCGCGCTCAGCGGCCGTAAGGAGGGGGTAGACCCAGCCCGACATGGTACTGCGTGCCCAGCCATTGTCATTGGTCAGGATCTCTTTGATCGCCGGAACCAGCAGCGATCGGTCCACGCCATCCAATCCGTACTCAGGCAACAGACCTCGCCTAGGCTGAGCGCGGCCATTGTAGAAGAGGGCACGACCGATGTCATGCTGCAGCACCTTGCGCGGGTCGTCTGGCGAATGGATCACCGCCATCTTTAGCAGAACGGGGATGGCAGGCTTGGCAACGGCGAGCAAGCCGCGCTCCTTGTCGCGGTTGATCAGGGCCGCGATCGCATAGGTCTGGAAGGTGACATCCTTGTCGACCGCCATCATACTGATCAGTCTGTCGGCGGCAGCTTTGCTGCCGAAACCTGCTTTGCTCAGCGCTTCCGCCGCGCCGTAACGTGCGTACTTGTTTTCGCTGTCGAGCATGGGGATCAGTTTGTCCACGCAGTTGATGTTACGTTCGGCCAGCGTGCGCGCACCGATGGCTCGTGTGGGTGGAAGAGGATCCTTTAATAGTTCGAGGATTTCCGGCACGGTCAGTTTGGCGCGGGCGGCTTCATCCACGTCAAGTCGTCCTGCCTGAAGAATCTGAGTGATTCTCTTCTGTGTCAGGTGAGATGTGGCCGGTGTCGCCTTCCCCGTGATGTAGAGCTTCCGTCTGGGGACACACAGCTGCAGGAGGCGTGCTCCGGTGCTATCCCACTTCTTTTTCAGATCACCGCTCTTCTTTGCCTCGCCAACGTTCTCCTGGAAGGCCATGCGTCCGTCAGGCTGGCGCTCCAGCGTAAATAGTGGGTTCATCTCCTGCATAAAAGTCTGCAAGCCCAGCTCGCCGCCGCGGGCCGCGCCCACGCCGCCCCACAGGTGCGACCAGAAGTGACCCGTGTGTCCCATCTCACGGCCACTGGGTGTAGAACCCAGGGTCATCTCCGAGAAAAACTGCGCACCTTCGCGGTTGTCCATAAGGTCAAAGAAGATGGCCGCGGCACCTGATTTTCCATTGTCGTCAAACCACGTGTTGGCGGCCCCATGGTCGCCATAGGGGATGGTGCCTTTTCCGATGAAGAAGCTGAAGAAGTCATCGCCGCGTTTGATGGCGTCCAGCACCTCCTGGTTTCGGATGCCACACTTAGCGGCAAGCGGCAGCACGATCATCAGAGTCAATCCCTGCTGGTTGATGGCGCCATAGCCGCCCAGGTGCCCATGCATATATCCTGTGTTCTCTATGGCGGCATAGGTATGCCCCCAGGTGCCCGCCCCGCTCTGCCCCATGGCGATCTTGGTGGCATACTCCTCAATGGTGGGTAGGACCTTCTCGTCTTTGGTCAGCAGGTAATACTCGCACAGGAAGAGGGTCTTATAGGACCAGTGCCAGCACTTCATACCCACATGCTTTTCGATGCTAAGCGTTTCGCCCGGCACCACCAGTGAGTGCGCAAATGCCTCTAGTTTCGGCATGACGTCTTCGCGTCCGGTGGCGAGTAGACCAAGGGCGTTGATATGCCCCAACCAGCCATCCTGCAACTCCACGTCTTGCATATGCGCAACGGCCTGGTCGATGATCTTGTCGGTCTTGGGGCAGTTGAAGGGGGCGGTTTTGCTGTAGGAACCCATGACGGGTAGCGTCAGCGTGATAGTCTGTTCCTTGCCGTGCCTGCCCTGAGCGGCGTCGATGGGGCGCCAGACGCGCAGTTTCAGGGCTCCCCGGTTCTTCGCTCTTTCCGCCTCATTAATGGCATCGGCCAACGCTTTACGCGCATCCCGCCTAAACATCTTGCCATCCACGCCGAGGATGACATCGCCAAGCTGTAGCTTGCCTGCCGCCGGACCGTCCTCATCAACGCGGGTAATCACGATCTGCCGCGCTAGACTGCTGGCGCCACGATTGGTCCTACGGCTGAAACCCCAGCCGTTGGCGCCCATGGGGCCCAGCCGCCAGTCATGGCTGTCGTCGACGGTCCCGCCTTGGGTGAGATCGGGCGGTGTCTGGTGCATAACGGGACGGCCAGCCGGCGCGGCCTGAAGTAGCGGTGTGATGCAGATGAGAGCCGCTGTGGCTATGATTGATGCAACCTTCATGCTATATGGTCCCTTTCAGAAACGTGTTCATCATGATCATGGTTTTCTTGTTTTGCCCCCTTGGCATGTGGCGGTCCTTTACGACAAATGTCTCCATCGGGGCAGTGTGCATGGCGTACTGACTGTCGTGCTGCTAGAGTAGCGCATGTAGCACCGTATCGCGTACACCATTAGCACGTCAATCATACCCCGCAACCACGCCACTCTTCGGACCGATCGATATACACAGAACGCGGGGCTCATGCATTTGCGCTTGTTCCCGGCTCATGCAATACTACCCGCCAGTGGGTATAAGTATGGTTTCGTGGCAGAAGTGCCACTATGTGGAGAGACTATGAAGAAGAGATTAGTGTTGGTGTTTCTTTTTGCGGCTTCGGCGGTGTTGGTGTTTGCGGATGGTTACTACTCCGAGGCGCAGGTGTATCAATCCAGACCGCGTGTGGATAGGGAGATGCCGCTGGATTGCATCGGTGCCACCGGCATCAAGGCGCGTTTCTATCCCGGCGTTGTTCTGAAGGTTGAAGGGATCATTCCGGGCGCGCCGGCAGAGGGAAAGTTCAAGGCGGGACAGATCATCACGGGGGTCAACGGCGTTGAACTCAAGGGCATCAACCCCATCGTTGCGCTTGGCAAAGCTCTGACCGCGGCAGAGGCCTCTGACGGCAAGATGGTGTTTCATGTGAAGGATGACGCGACGGCTGTCGCCCGCCACGTGACGGTCAACATCCCTGTAGTGGGGACGTACAGCACTACCTGGCCGATCCAATGCGATAAGTCGAAGGCGATCATTGCGCAGGCGGCGGAATACTACGCGAAGAATCCTGAGTTCAGGAAGAAGTACTTCAATGACAAGAGTGAAAATGGCGGCGTGCCGTCCGCGCTTGCCTGCCTGTTCCTGCTATCCACAGGCGATGACCAGTATGTGCCGGTGGTTAAGGAGTATTTCGCGAACTTCCCCAAGGACCTGAGCAAGATAGGCGATCACACGTGGAACAATGGGTACAACGGCATTGCCTGCGCTGAGTACTATCTGCGCACGGGTGATAAGGCTGTTCTGCCCATCCTGCAGTACTACTGTGACAATGCGAAAGAACGCCAGTATTTCGGTTGCGGCTGGCAGCACTGGGGCCGAGGCATTCATCCACGCTATGTAGCGGGTGGCCTCATGAATCCGGCCGGAGCGCAGGTGCTCACGACACTTCTGCTGGGCAAGGTGTGCGGGGTGAATGTTGACGACGACACGCTGCTCGGTGCACTCAAGTTCTGGTACCGCTTTGTGGGCCACGGGACGGTGCCCTATGGCGACCACCGCGGTGAAGGGGGTCTGGGCTCCAACGGTAAAGACGGCATGTCGGCAGCCGCGATGCGGATAGCGGCACGCGCGAAACACGGTGCCGCAAACTATGAGCGGGCCATGAAGCATCTCAGCATGGCCACCCTGACGAGCTATCCTTCGCTGGTTCGTGGACACGCGGATGAGGGGAGGGGTGACGGGATTTGGCGCGGCGTTGCTTCGGCCATTATGCTCGACTACAAACCGAAAGCTTATCATGCGGTCATGAATGATCTCAGATGGTGGTATGACCTCAGTCGCCGTCCCTCCGGCGCGGTGGGCATGGCGACGAACCCACGCTTTGATGACGAGGGGTCAGGTGCGGGCGTCGCTCTGGCTTATACCGCGCCGCTGAAGGCCCTGCAGATTACCGGCGCACCGCGCTCGAGGTATGCCGTCGATTTTGACCTGCCTACTCTCATATGGGGCAACGAGGCGGATCTGGCATTCCTTTCTATTGAGAACGGCAAGGGCTTCCGTAAGCAGGGCAAAGAAGACCCCATTCACATACCTTTCTTCAGGTACGGGAGCGCTTACAGCAAGGCCGAAGCTTTCTCTCAAGTTCCGCGCGAAGATATGCTCAAGAATGTCTGTCACAAGCGCTACGTGATTCGCGCGCAGGCGGCCAAGGCCCTGCGTGAGGTGGGGGCGTTTGATGAGCTGACAAAGCTGCTGGACGACGGAGACCCGCGTATGCGGCGCGCGGCGCTGGACGGGATGATTGATTATCGGTACTGGTTCCACTTGGGCAAGCAACCCATGAAGCCTGAGCAGTTCACACCGGGCATGATAGAGTCCGTTACCCAAATGCTGAAAGACCGTAAAGAGTCCCTCTATGTTATCGATGGGGCGCTATCAGCGATGAGTCTCCTGCCCCCGGGGATCATAGGAGAGAATCTTGGCCTGATCATGCCCTGGACAAAGCATGAAGAGTGGTGGCTTCGTCAGTCGGCCTTCGTTGCGCTTGCCGGTGCGGCTGGAGACGAAGCATTGGTTGAGAAGGTGTTGCCAACTATGCTCGAGATGCTGATGGTCGAGGACCACACCATGCCGCGCGATGGCATGGTCAACAAGCTGAACCGTATTCTACAGAAGCACAAGGCGACCAGTCCTGTGGGGCAGCAGATTCTCGCGGCCCACATGAAAGCCGTGAGAATGCGGGAGATTATTCCCGGTACACGTGCCGGCGAGGGCGAGTGGGATGTCCAGAAGTCAGTTGAGGTGCTTCTGAAGGAGACACCAGGACGCGCACTTGAACTAGCGGAGGCCACGAAGGAGCGGTTCGGCGTTTTTTCGACAGAATGGGTTGTGACGCTGGCCAATGGACTTGCTGCAGCGTCTGCCAAAGCCCCATCCGAGCAGCGCGAGGACCTGGACGCCCTGCTTTATGACGACTTCCGGCAGGAACTGATCGAGCGAATGAAGGATGAAGGCAGCAACCTGGGCTTGATTGATGCGATCATCGCATTGACCGCGCTTAGAGATGCCGAGGCGGGGTGGCATGCACTGGGCGGGATGCACAGTGACCGGGTGTGGCGCTTTGTGACCGTCGAGCCGCAAGGCGATGACATACTGCATCATCGTGAGAAGAAGCGGTTCAGAGCGGTCGCACTACCCGATGCTATGAAGCGCTGGTACGCGCCGGGCTTTGATGACAGCAAATGGAAGGAAGGCCAGGCGCCGATCGGTGTTGGTGATTTTCAGAAGAGGAACGTCACGTTCAAGAGCGAGTCTGACTGGGGGGATGATGAGTTTCTTCTGGCCCGTACGACCTTTGACGTCGCCTCACTTGATTTCGACTTCTACAGGATAAGTGTACTTGCGAATCAGGGCTTTGATCTCTATCTGAATGGAAAGAAGATCGAAACCTATGTCTGGTGGAAGAACGATCCTCATTACCGCAAGCTCATGCTGAGTCCCGGGGAGGTCAAGCATCTCAAGAAAGGGACCAATCATCTGGCGGTGTTTGCCGGCAGTGACTACGTGAAGGACGTCCACGTCGGGCAGATAGATGTCTATCTCGAAGGCCTGAAGAAGAGTGACTTTCTCGGCTCGCCGACCCAATAGTGACAGCGCACTTGAGGTGCATCGGCCGACTAAGCAGTTGGACGAAGTGTATGAGGACAAAGCGTGGCGACGAAGTGTGGGACGAAGTGTGGAAAAAGCGCGAAGCACACACTTCGTCACATTCTTTGTCCCACACTTCGTCGGTTACGCTTCGTCGAACCGCTTAGTCGGTGTAGCCGTTACGGGGACACGTGCATATTGGCCAATGAAAGAACACCCGCTAAACCCTGAAGCGCCTCTAAATTGAACATGGCACCTACTCTCTCTAGAGGTGCTACAGGATAGACTCCAGCGCTCTTGCCGAGCCGGTCTCGATAGCCCCGATGGCCGCCTCGACCTCGGCGAGTTGCTCGGGCTTGAGTTTGCCTCTCTTCAGCTTCTCGAGGTGAGGCAGGGCCTTCTTGGCTGCAGGCCCGTAGGCAGTCAGGACCTCAAGCGCGGCGGCTTGTCGTCCGCCTTTGCCCCATCGATCCTCGAGCATGAAATCGATGGCAAGGTCGATGCCTTCGGCAACATCATGCTGCTCCATCAGCTTAAGTCCGCTGGCGCGAATGCCATCGGCGAACATGATACCTGAAGGGGCGATCTCCTGTGTGGCTGTGTAGATGTCTGGCCAGAGCGCCTCGCGGTCTTCCGGCTTGAGCGAGGGATAGATCGAACTGACCAGCCCGCGGGCACGGCCGTCATCCGCGGTCAGGAGCTCCCGAATGGCGGGCAGCAGGAGTTCTGAATCAACATCTGCTATGCCGTGCAGCGTGATCAGTCCGCTTCTGGTAAAGAGGGCGAAGGCGAGTCGGCGCTGCAAGAGGCGCCGGGGATCCAGGTCGAATCGTTTGACGGTGAGGCGCAAGAGACTGGGAATGGCCGACTTCGCCGATGCGGCCAGACTGAGCTTCGGGTCTCCGGCTGTGAGCGCGTCAATCGCATTGAGCCTGAGATCAAGGTCGTCGGATGATTCCATCAATTCAATCAACCGCGCTACCGCGGCTTGCGAACCGTAGCCGGACTCCTTCAGCGCATAACACGCACCATACCGGGCGTAGCGGTTCTCGCTGCTGAGCATCGCGATCAGTTCGGGTACGCAGTTCAGGTTCTGCTCGCGCATGGCCCGGGCGCCGGTCATTCTGACCGCCGGCATCTCGTCTCCCAGCAGTTGGAGTATATCCGCCTTGGGCAGGGCTTTGCGGTCGGCCTTGTTGCTGTAGAGCGCCCCGGCGGCAAAGAGCTCTTTGATACGATTGGCCTGCAGTGGCGCGGCAACGGTCATGTCACGACCGGTGATATAGATTGCTTTGCGAGGTGCGCAGAGCTGCAGAAGCCGGGCACCGGTACAATCCCAGCTCTTGTTCTTTGATTCGCCCTGCTTGCCCGCTTCGCCGGCGTTGCCCTGAAACACGAAATTGCCTGCCGTGCCCCGCTCCAGCGTGAACACGTAGTCCATCTCGTTCATGAAGGAGCGCATGGCGGTCCGGCCGGATCGTGCGGCGCCTACGCCGCCCCAGAGATGGGACCAGAAGTGACCGGTGTGGCCGGCTTCACGTCCGGAGGGCGCAGAGCCGATGACCATTCCCGAGTAAAACGCGGCACCTCTTTGATTGCCGATCAGGTCAAACATGACGGCCGCTGACCCCGATTTTCCGTTGTCATCAAACCACCGCGTGTTGGGGGCATGGTCACCGTAGGGGATGGCGCCTTTGTCGATATAGTAGGAGAAGAATGTCTCACCCCGTTCAATAGCATCCCGAATTTCTCTGTTGTCGACCCCGCACTTCAGCGCCAGGGGCAGCCCGACCATGGCCGTAAGTCCCATCTGATTGATCGCGCCGTAGCCGCCCAGTCGTCCATGCAGCTTGCCGTCGTTGTAGCCCCGTGATGCCACAGAGTGGCCCCAGGTTCCGACCCCGCTCTGTCCCATGGCCAACTTGGTGGCGTACTCGGTAATGGTGGGCAGGACATGCTTGTCTTCGGTTCTGAGATAGTATTCGCACAGGAAGATCAACTTGTAGGACCATGTCCAGCAGAGCATGCTCTGATGGACATCCACGTTCAACACTTCACCGGGAATGCAGATCTCATGAGCGAAAGCCGTGAGCTTTGGCATCAGGTCTTGATGTCCGGTTGCGAGCATGCCTACAGCATTGATGTACCCCAACCAGTTGGGCTTGAGCGGCTTGGCCTTCAGAAAGTTGCAGGCGCCATCGATGAGCGCGGCAGTCTTGGGGCAGTCGTAGGGCGCATCTGGCCCTGGATCGGGCAGGATCGGTAGGGTCAGCGAAACGGTTCTGGTCTCACCTTTGCGCCAAATCAGCAGATCTAGCCTGCCTTCGTTTGCCTTCTTCTCGGCTTCAACGATGGCCGCGGCCAGGGCCCTCCGGGCGTCGTGCGTGAACGCTTCGCCGTCCACCCCGACAATCACGTCATCCAGCATGACGTTGCCGTCAGCGGGTGACCCCTCTTCAATGAGCGTGACCTTGATCTGCCGGGCATCGCGGCTGGCGCCGTTATCCATCTTCTGAGAGAACAGCCAGCCATTCATGCCTGTGGGCCCGAGTTGCCAGTCGTGCAGGTCGTTGATCACGCCGCCATTGGTCAGGTCCGGTGGTGTGAGATTCATGTTCAGCGTAAAGGTCTCGGCTACCCCCTTGCGCCAGCGACTGATGGTGAGCATTCCATCGCCTTGGAGGGCCCGCCCTACCGATGTCTTGAAATGGTAGGCGGGGTTCCCTTTCAGTGGTTGGCCGTCGATGGCAAGGATGATGTCGCCTATGACGATGGGGTCGTGGTCAAAGCGCCCCGCGATCGCGCTGACGACATAGAGGCCGTTCACGCCATTGCGCTCGGCCAGCGGTCTGCCCTTGAATTTGCGAAGGCCCATGAAGAACCCCCGCTTGTCCTTACCAATGAAATCCTCTTGCCGAGGCGAGAAGTCGGATGGCAGGTTGATGGCCGTGCCCAGGGCCTGGCCCCGTGACTCCATGCGACGCGTCGAGCTGCAGGAGGTCGTCAGTGCGGCGGTGATCGCCAAGGCCGTTAGGGTTAAGGTTGTTCTCATTCGCTACTCCATTCCTACAACATGGGTTGAGTAAAGCACTCTTGGGTTAGACGGCATGCCACTAACATTGGCCTCCGGGGTGAGCAGAAGTTCTGCCCGTGTGACCTCACCGTCGCGGACCGGTACATTGACCGCACGGGTTTGCAGCGAGTCGATGTCCAGCGGATCGTCATCCGGTTTCCATGCTATAGGCAACATGAACGTCTTGGTCTGGCCGCCCTGGTCGATTCGCAGCGAAATGTCCCAACTGCCAATAGGCAGTCTGCGCGCCCGCTTGCGGTCTTCCTTCACTGCGGGGTCGAAGGTATCGATGATTCCGCTGGCATAGGGTCCGATGACCGGGTAGATGAAGTTGCCTTCTTCGGTGACCGCGCTGGTTTGGACCAGGATGCTGTAGACCTCGACATCCGGTTCAATGGGCAGGTTGATACCATTGTTCTTGATGACATCGGAGAATGCGCCGGTCCAGTGGTTCCATATGGCGTAGGCCTGCTTCTCTTCATTCCATTGCGCCACATTCCGTTCCATGTAGTCCTGCATCTTTCGAACGGAGTAGTCTGAGAACTGTGCGATGGCTTCACCCGGCTCTTCTCCAATGCCGCCACCGCCCATGGGATCCTTCTTCCACTCCCCGACGTGATCGGTCTGATCAGAGAGGGTAGGGGGCACGAACCCAATACGGGGGTCGAACCGCCAGGTTGGACCGCCGTGGTAGCCGCCATTGCCTTTGTTGATGCCGTACATTTCTCCTATGTACGGGTAGCCTGCCTCGCAGGGAAGATCATCAACCCCGAGGACGTGGCCCAGCTCATGATTGAGGACGGGGAAACGACGCAGGCTGCCCATACCGGCGTAGTCCCAGGCCCAACCGCCGGAATGGACATTGGCGATGCTAATGAAGAAGGCCGTTAGCTGTTTCTGGCCGCCGGCATTCTGAAGAGCGGCGTACCACTGTTGGGCGGCAAGCTGTTTGCCATTGAAGGGCTCGCCGGTCTTGGTCATATGCTCTTCGGTGCTGGTGAGGCGAACGGCCGGGTTAGGACCCCGGGGAGGAATGATCAGCTCCTTGAACAGAATCCTCTTCAGCCGCTGGATGTTCAATTCCGTAAGCGGCCTCCGCACAAAGATCTCCTCTTCGTACCCCTCGGGGTAGTCGACGTCTTCATAATCAAAATAATGGATGTCGAACATAGTCATATTCATGACCAACGGGGGGCCGATCTCCAGTTTCTCAACAGTGTGCTCACTGTCCCCAGCATGAAGGGTCACGGACAGCCCGCGCTTAATCCAATGTGCGGGGATCATCGCCGTGAAACTGTCTTCATAGCGGTGAACCACCTTTCCGGGCTCAAGGCAGATTCCTGTCGGGAGCACCGCAGGGCCATTCAGCGGCAGACGCAAGGTCTCGCCATCCAGGCTTAACTCAGCTTCTACGGGGAGAGCTTCCGCACCTGAAGCGGAGAGCACATGTGCTTTGATCAAGGTCTCTTTGTTGCCGACGAGCTTGAAGAAGGGCGCCCCGGGTTGCAGGACGTGGGTCTGTGCGAAAAATACAGCATCAATGGTCATGTCAGTCATGGCTGTTCGTTTCGTGTTTGTGGTCATGTCATTGTTTACAAATGGTTCCCTCAACAGGTCTCAACAGGGCGGTTGCCGTCTCTCAACGTCTCGCTGGTCGACCGCTCTGGTATGCGAACGTATCATAGTGGGTCTGTTGTGTTTGGCAAGCTGGCGTAATTCTGGGATGCTCGGGATTCGTCACATCCGATAGTTTCAATGCGTAGAGCACATTTGGCAGGAGTGAATCATGAGCGACGACCGCTACAAAGCCATGTTGATGGAGTATCCCGAACGAATCCCGGTGAGTTTTGGCATTCTGCCCGCCGCGTGGATCAAGCACCGCGAGAATCTGGATGCTATTGTGAAGCGCTATCCTGGCATCTTCGGAGATCCGTCAAAGGTCCGTGATTACGATGCCATCGGCAGCCCGACCTACGTGGCGGGCGATCACGTGGATACGTGGGGGTGTGTCTGGAGCAACGTCAAGTCGGGCATGGAGGCGATCGTCACCCAGCATCCCATTCCGACCCGCGAGGCGGTTCGTGCCGTGACCATCCCGGAGAAGGACGACAACTGCCCGCATGGTTTCATGTATCTGCGTTTGGGCGATCTGCGTGGGTTCGAAGAGATCATGATCGATTTCGCTGAGGAGCCCCCGGAACTTCAGATGCTGATCGACAAGGTCTTGGAATACAACCTGCGACAGGTTTATAACAGAATTAACCGTGCTCCCGGGCCACGCCAGCTCATGTGGTTTGGCGATGACCTCGGCATGCAGGATTCGCTGCCAATGAGTCCTGAGAAGTGGCGCAAGTACCTCAAGCCTTGCTTCGCGGCTTTGTACAAACCGGTCAAAGACGCCGGGCACTACGTGCATATGCACACGGACGGCCACATTCTGGAGATCATTCCGGACTTGGTGGATTGTGGTGTGGACATCGTCAACGCGCAAGTGGGGGCCAACGGCATGGAGAACCTACGCGAGGTCTGCAAAGACAGGGTCTGCCTGAATCTGGACCTCGATCGCCAGATGTTTCCTTTCTGGACGCCGGCCGAGATCGATGCCCATGTGAAGCAGGCCGTCGACGTGTTCCATGACCCCAGAGGTGGATTCTGGCTGAACATAGAAGTGGGCGATGACGTGCCCCTTGAGAACGTCGAGGCGCTCTGCCACGCGGCGGAGACGTATCGGTAGGCAGCTGGTGGTTGAACAGAAATGTGGAGGGTCAGAGATTGAACTCATGTGAACGAGTCATGGCGGTCTTGATGTCCAGACCAGAATGGCACTTTGATAAGCGTAGTCTGGGCTGCGGAAGGCACCGTTTGGAGTGCGGCGGCTTGACGCCGCTTTTGAAAGCGCTGTCAAGCCAGCGCACTCCAAAGCGCTTCGCGCAGGGAAGCTCTGCATACCGTTGAGGATGTGCTTAGTGCCATTCCAGGCTAGAGAATTTCTACAACAAAGAACGAAGCAGAAGGTAGTGACATGAGTGACACAGCCAAGAACGACACGATAGACAGAGACAAATTTGTTACGGGCTACACGCGAGTGAGCGTGGAGGAAGGGGAGGGGAGCTATAGTGCCGGCTACTCAATCTATACGGCCGCGTGGCCGCTGTTGCGGGAGTATCCCGGACACGAGTTTCAGTCGGGTCTGTTTGGCACCTGGATGTTTGCCGACAGCACGTATCCCAAGATTGAGGGCGTCTGGACCTACTCGACCCTTGAGGGGGGGCTCGGCTGGTGGCGTGATACCGAGTTCCCCACCGAAACACCGAAGTTCATCATGGGCGCCGTGGCGCTTGGCTTCTGTGCCTGGGCCAATGGACCCGGTGCCGGCAAAGGACGTGACTGGGACGATCCCAAAGGGCACTACGGCATCGCACAGCTCAGCCCCAACCTGTTGTGGCCACCGGATGGCGTGAACCTGAAGCAGGGCACCTGTGGTCAGGTGCTTGGGTATGGCTACCAGCCGCTCCCGCTGACGCAGGCCAAACCCACCACTGCAGGCGCGGACGTGCCCACCGGTGATCAGTGCTGGACGCTCTTCCTCAATGCCGGCAACTTCAAAGGGCCGGCTACCTTTGTGCTGCCCTACTTCTATTCCGAACCCACCGTGGCGCAACCACGCACGGCGGGATTGTTCCTCGACAGCGTTCCGGCAAAGCAGAACCGCCACCACGCCATGGAAACGCAGTACATTCCCTGGGCTCAGGCTACGGATCAACAAGGCCGAACGTTCGCACGCATGGCCCCCACACTGTTCCCCGCCGGGCAGAACGGCGCCGTACCCGCGTTGCAGCAGGTTACGGCCTATAACCGACACGCCTTGTGGGATCGTGCCAAGGCCTGGTTGGATGGTGGCGATCCTGCTGACAGCGTGATTGATCAAGCACATGCCTATATACATAAGTTTGACGAATCCGGAGGTGTTCAGTGGGCTACTGCATGGCCAGGACTTGCCAGAGAAGATCGCATTCCACTGGCTGCAAGTGACTTCATACGTCCGTCATTGAACGATCCATACAGTTTGGCTTATGCCGCCCAGAGCGACTTGGTCAAACCCGTCGAAGGCACCCATGGCCAGCTCATGATGCTGCCGGAATATTACCAATTGATCCAAGAGGGTGCCGACGAGAAGGGCCAATGGGTCGCGGTAGCGCCGGAAGAGGTGCCATCAGAATTGGCTCTGGACAGCGTCGATTTTGGCCGTCCAGAAGAAGCCCCACCGCAGACCTACGTGACGCCGGACGATCCTGAGAGCTGCTGGAAGCAACCCGGCCCTGTGGCAGGTCCGTTTACGGCGGAACCGGGCGATGGCAGTCAGATTACCTATTACTGGTATCGCTTTGCAGATCAGCCTGCCTTGCTCAATGCCGATTTGACGGATGAAGAGCGCGAAGCGCTACAGGTCAAGGTGGAGAAGATTCATCGCCACTGGACCAAGGATCGCGACTACCTGGCACCACCGAAGGTGGGGGAGCTGGCCGAGATTGATCCGGCGCTGATTGTTACACCCCCGGAAGGATTCGAGATCGGCTATGTGCCGATTGCTACACGACAAGGAAAGAGGAGTTAATCATGTACCAGACCGATTTTTCAATAGACGAACTGCGATCCCGGCGCGCCGCCGTGTGTGAAGCCATTGGTGATGCAACGGCACTGATCGCCGGTGCGCCGGTAGCAAACGGGACGGCTCCGTTCCGTCAATACAACGACTTCTACTATCTGTGTGGTGTGGAGGTCCCACACGCGTATCTGACGTTGGATGGGGCCACGGGCACAGCCACGCTGTTTCTCCCGGAGGCGAAACATCTCGGCGTTGACAGCGATGACCCGCTTCTCTGTACTGATGCACCGCAGGTCGTGCTGGACGCCACCGGCGTGGATGCGGTATGCGGGTGGCATCAGCTGGATGGCCGCCTGGGCGGCGTGTCGACGCTTTTTACTTTTACACGCAATGGTGAAGACCTCAAGGCCTGCGTACGATCGCTGCGCGATGCCCGCGTCCTTATCGACGCAGACCCCTGGGACGGTCAGCCCAGCCGCGGCGCCCATCTCTGTGACAAGCTGAAGAGGCGCTTTCCCGCTCTTGAAATCGAGGACCTGGCGCCGATCATCTATGAGATGCGGATGATCAAGTCGGATCGTGAGATCGAACTGCTGCGTCGTGCCGGCCAGCTCTCAGCGATCGGGCTCTGTGAGGCCATGCGGGCGACGCAACCCGGCGTGATGGAGTATGAGCTGGCCGCCGTCCTGCAGTATCACTACTTGGCGGGTGGATCTCTGGATAACGGCTACGCCCCGATTGTCGGTGGCGGAAAGAATGCCTACCACGGGCACTACCATGCCAATCATTCGCCATTGCATGATGGCGACTTGGTCTTGATCGACGCCGCGCCCGATTACCGGTACTACACCAGCGACATCACGCGGATGTGGCCGGTGAATGGGACCTACACGCCCGCCCAGCGGGCGCTGTACGGCTTTGTGACGGAATACAGCAAGACGCTGATTGCTGCGATTCGTCCCGGCCGGACCTGTGATGAGATCGAGGATGAAGCGGTCGAGATCATGCAAAGCCGGCTGGGCGAGTTTGATTTCGCCACGGAGAGCCATGCCTCAGGGGCACAGTGGATGTTTGACTTCCGTGCACATCTCGCGCACAGCGTCGGCATGAGCGTGCACGACGGGCTTTCGCACAAGACCGGCCCGCTCGAACCGGGCACGGTCTTCAGCGTCGATCCTCAGATGAAGATCGAGGCCGACCGCCTCTATCTGCGTGTGGAGGACACTGGTGTCGTAACCGAAGACGGCTTTGACGTCTTCACCAAAGACGTCCCGTACGAACTCGATGAGATCGAGGCGGTGATGCGGGGAGAGAGTATCCTCACAAGCTTTCCACCGTTGTAGGATGTGGGGCGGCAGCGTCACTTCATGTAGAGTTCATCTGCTTGGCGTTGGCTGATTGATCGGATGATGGCGATGATGAGGAGTTTTCTTGGCATGAACGCTATGTCTCTATTTCGCGTTGCTATGCTGGCATGCCTATATGCCACGTGGGCCGCAGCAACGGATTTCACTGTTGAGCTGGACTCAATCCTGGCCGCCAACCAAGACGGCATTGAGTCGAACCGAACCACATGGATCACCGTGCAGTCCGCGCCTGGTGCTGATGTGGGCGTAAAGCAAGTCCGGCATGCATTCGAATTCGGAACGGCCATCAATCGCAGGGGGTTTGTTCCGAACGAGCGAATCAGTGAAGCTGACCAGAAGCAGTACAAACGTGTCCTCAACGCGAACTTCAACAGCGTGGTCCATGAAAACGCGATGAAGTGGTATTCCAACGAGAGGCAACAAGACCAGCAGACCTTTGCCGATGCCGAGGTCATGTTGGCGTGGTGTGAGAAGAACGGACTCTGGACGCGTGGGCATTGTGTGTACTGGGGGCGGGATAAGCTTGTACAGCAATGGATCAAGGATCTCGACGATGCCGCGTTGCGCAGCAAGTTGCAGGAGCGTGCGAGACTCTACATGGAGCGCTTCAAGGGGCGGGTGCCGGAGTATGACATCAACAATGAGATGCTTCATTGTAACTATTTTGAGAAGCGGCTTGGTTCCGAGATCCGCGAAGAGATGTTTGAGTGGTGCCATGCCTATGCCCCCGAGGCGACTCTTTATGTCAATGACTACAGCATCCTCTCTGGTGGCGACACCGAACGCTATGTGGCGCAGATAGAAGGGTTTCTCAAGGCTGGCATGCCCATCGGTGGTATTGGCGTTCAAGGCCACTTCGGGGAGCGTGTCAATGGGCCGGCGGTCAAGAAGAAGCTCGACCGCCTTGCTCAGTTCGGTCTGCCGATAAAGATCACCGAGTTCGATGCCAACACGAACGACCAGCAGGCCAAGGCTCGCGCGCTGGCGACCCTATATGCAACAGCGTTTGCCCACCCCTCGGTTGAGGGGATTTATATGTGGGGATTCTGGCAGAAATCCCACTGGCGTCCCGATGCCGCCCTGTGGAATGCGGAGTGGAGTGAGACACTTGCCGCAGAGTGCTACCGCGAATTGGTCTTCAATCGATGGTGGACCCGCTATGAGGGCAAGGCGGACGCCGCCGGCACCTGCAAGGTCCGCGTCTTTTTGGGGACGCATGACCTGACCGTCAACGGTCACACGCGCCGCATTGAGATTGGAAAGACCACTGAAGACACGGTCATCGACTGCCGGTCGACAGCGCCCGGGCCATCGAGGTAATCGTATGAACGTAAGAGCGCTTGGGTTGATGGTTCTGTTTGGCGCGTCCATGGGAGGGGTACATATGACAAATGCAGATGACGACCAGGTGAGACGACCCAACATCGTGTTCATTCTGGCCGATGACGTGAATCGCGATACCTGGGGGATCTACGGCAGCAAGGACTGCAAAACACCCCATATCGATCGCCTCGCCGGGGACGGTATGCGCTTCGATAGGGCCTACAGCTCCGTGGCCATGTGTGCGCCGTTCCGGCAGGAACTCTACAGCGGCCGCTCACCGTGGCGTACCGGTACGCTGCCCAATCACTCCAAATCCAAACCCGGAACCCAGAGCATCGTTCACTACCTCAAACCGCTGGGCTATCGAGTGGCGCTGGTGGGGAAGAGCCATGTTGGGCCGCGGGCGTGCTATCCGTTTGAGCACTTCAACGACAGCGGCAAGAAGCAAGATCAGAACCCGTTCTACCTGCAGAAGACCTGCGAGCTCATCGACGAATGCACCGATGCGGATCAGCCGTTCTGCATCTTCATCGCATCCCATGACGGGCATGGACCGTATACGACGGGTGACCGTTCTGCTTACGATGCGGACAAGTTGACGATTCCGCCCTATTGGCTGGATACGCCCGAGCTTCGGTCGGCGCTGGTGAAGTACTATGCCGAGATCACCAATTTTGACAGTCTGATTGGGCAGGTGCGCGGCGCGCTAGAATCACGCGGTTTGTGGGACAACACCATCTTCATGGTCTGCAGCGAACAGGGCACGGCGTTTCCTTTTGCCAAGTGGTCGTGCTTCGACAATGGGCTGCACACCGGGCTGGTCGCTCACTGGACCGGTGTAACGCGGCCGGGGTCTGTCGTGGAGGAGCTGGTTTCGATGGCGGATATTGCCCCAACTCTGGTCGATGCCGCCGGTGGGAGCTTGAAACCCGGTGACTGTGACGGAAAGAGTCTGCTCAGGACGCTCAGGGGTGAGAAGGAGGCGCTGCACCGATACGTATTTGGGGCTTTCACCAACTGCAACATCATCGGCAATCGCGACCGGGTCTATCCCATTCGGGTGATCAGGAACAGCTCCTTTTCGCTTATCTACAACCCGAACCACAAATCACTCACCTCGAATGTGTCGATTGATCACGCGCTGGCGATGCTCCAGGATCCGGCAGAGACCGGCAGCGATATCGGATCGTCGTGGGTTACCCTCTCAAGGCAGAATCCGAGCGCAAGATTATTGGTGCACAAGCTTCACCACCGTCCGGAGTATGAGCTCTACAATCTCGAGACGGATCCGTACGAGCTCCGGAACGAGATCGACAATCCAAAGTACGAGGTCATGGCTGAAGCATTGAAGGCGGCGCTGCACGCAGAGCTTGCGGCGCTCGGGGACAGCGATCCGATCGCCACCGAGACGGGGCTGGTCAAAACAGGGCACCGTAAATAGCTTTAGGACTGAATGCCCGTGTGGGCTTGGCCCCTACGGCCTATTCTACAGCTCAACGGCGATCACATCGTCATCGGCGTCGATACGAGCCAACGTGGCTTCGGATGGCATAGAGTCGAGGGTCAAGCAGCAACAGGCGGCCCCGCCGGTCTGGAAGACGGAATCCTGCATCTCTTCGACATTGATGCCCTGATCGCGCAGTGCGGTCAACGTACGGGCAAGGACACCCACGCGATTGTAGTGGCGCACCACCAGATGCGTGCTGTCGCTAACGGGTGGACGTAGGTTGACCACGTTAAGCGCCTGACCGGTGCGCATGAAGGTGCTGACAATACGCACGGCCTCGGTAGAAATAGCCTGCGAAGCCTGATCGGTGGAGGCGCCAATGTGTGGTGTGCAGACAACGCAGTCCGCCAATGCCGTCTGCGTGAAGTCAGCTTTGCCACCTGCCGGCTCGCTCTCAAACACATCGAGCCCAACCCGCAGCCCCTTTTCGCCAATAGCCGCCAGCAGTGCATCGCTATCCACGACATCACCCCGTGCGGTGTTGACAAGAATGCTGCCCGGCTTCATGGCTTCAAAGAAGGCCGCCCCTAGCAGGGAATGGCACTTAGATAAGAGAGTTTGGGACTGTGAGGGGGCTGGACTGGATCGTGAACTTTGTCGTGAACTATAACCGAATAACTACCTCGCAAACCTTGTCGTGAACTATTCCGGAGTAGTTTACGACAAGGTTCACGGAGTAGTAGGGATCGAGATAGTTCACGACAAAGTTTACGAAATAGTGGGAGAAGTGGCTTAACTAAGCGCCATTCGCCCCTAGCAGGTGCTTCGTCTCGGCGGTGGCCGCCAGGTGCACCGATACGGCATCTGCCTTTGCGGCCAGCTCAACAAGCGTGGCGGCGTGTTCAACACCAAGCGCTTCCGCACGTTCAGGGGTGAGACTGCGTGACCATGCCACCACCTGCATGCCCAGAGCTTGAGCGCGTTTCACGGTCGCCAACCCAATCTGCCCCACTCCCACGACTCCAAGCGTACGCCCGAGCAGCCCGCGGGCCTTGCCAAACTCGCCCTTGAGCCACTTGCCCTCGCGGAGTGCAACGGTGGCATCCGCAATCTGCCGGTCGGCAGCTATCAGTAGGCCGATGGCCAGCTCAGCCACGGCGTCCGTGTTCATGCCCGGGCAGTTGGCCACATAGATACTACGGTCCGAAGCCGCATCAAGGGCAATCGTGTTCACCCCGGCGCCGGCGCGTACAATCAAGCGCAGATTCGCACCCGCCTCAATCGTGTCACGCGTCACTTTTGTGGAGCGTACAATCAGAATCGCGGCACTGCCAACCGATGCTGGCAACGCCTCCGCGGTCAGATCGGGGGCGTAGGTCACCTCGCCGCCAAGCGACTCGATCTCGAAAATCATGTCGGGTGATACTTTGTCCGCAATCAGAATGTTCATGCGCTCTCATCCTTCCTATAAGCTGGGTGCCGCTGTACTAACTGTCGTGCGGCTGGAGTATCGGATGCCGCCCCACGTTGTGTACACCACTAAATCGAGACCCATACCCCGCCACCCCCGCCCAATCTCGGAGTGGGGGAGAGGTCGTGACGCGTCCGTTGTGGAGATCCTGTTCCTGAGGATTCTCGCTTGTTTCTTCCCGATGGCGCTCTATCATCGACGGATTGAATTTTGGTCACCCAAAGGAGAACAGCCATCATGACGAAGCGCTATCAGCCCATCAATCCGAAATGCACGCATATGCTGCACGGCGGCGATTACAATCCGGATCAGTGGATCAGGACACCCGAGATATGGGATGAAGATATGCGCCTGATGACTCTTTCAGGCTGCAATGCGATGTCCGTGTGCATCTTCTCCTGGTCGGCACTGGAACCGGCAGAAGGAGCGTTCGAATTTGGCTGGTTGGACACCATCATGGATAAGCTGGCTGCGAACAACGCTTATGCCGTTATGGCAACCCCGAGTGGCTCTAAACCCGCCTGGATGAGTCGGGCCTACCCGGAGATTTGCCGAGTGAAGGGCGACGGCGTCCGGCAGCCGCACGGGTCGAGGCACAACCACTGCCGCACCTCACCGGTCTATCGCGAGAAATGCGTCATCATCAACACGAAACTGGCTGAACGCTACAAGGAGCATCCCGCCCTTCTGCTGTGGCATGCATCCAACGAATACAATGGAGGCGACTGTCAGTGCGACCTGTGTCTAGCTGCGTTCCACAACTGGTTGCGGGTGCGATACGACAACGATCTGGATAAGCTCAACCACGCCTACTGGTCATCGTTCTGGTCGCACAGCTTCCCGGACTGGGACTACATCATCCCGACGGACCGGGGAATCCACGCCCTGATGCTTGACTGGGAGCGGTTCAAGACGCATCAGACCATCGATTTCTTCAATGCCGAAACCGCGCCGCTGCGGGCGATCACACCCGACATACCCGTCACCACCAATTTTATGCCCGGTTCCGATACGTTGGACTACGGTGCGTTTGCGAAGGCCGTGGATGTCATCTCGTGGGATTCCTATCCCAACTGGCATGAACACAGTGATGAAATCGGTGAGGCCGTCACTACCGCACGGATGCATGATCAGTGCCGCGCCATGAAGGGCGGCAAGCCGTTCATGCTCATGGAGAGTGTGCCGAGCATCCCGACGCGCGGCCGCGTGAAGAAGCGCAAGGAGCCGGGTATGAACCTGCTGTCGAGTCTGCAGGCGGTTGCGCATGGATCGGATACCGTGCAGTACTTCCAGTGGCGCAAGAGCAGGGGATGCATGGAAAAATTCCACGGCGCGGTGGTGGACCACGAAGGCTCGGAAAACACGCGTGAGTTCAAGGAAGTGGCGGATGTCGGCGCCGCTCTGGCGAAGCTGGATGATGTCGTTGGCACCACCATGCAGCCGGAGGTGGCCCTGATTCAGGATTGGGAGAACGAATGGGCGCTGCGCGAGGGGGCGAGGGTCTACCTTGGTGAAAACATCAAGTACCGTCAGGAAATGAACGCCCACTACCGCCCGTTCTGGCAGGCCGGCGTGCCCGTTGACGTGGTAGACCAGACGGCTGAGTTGGACGCGTACAAGCTGGTTGTTGTGCCCATGGCCTACATGCTTCGCCCCGGTTTCGCGGCGAGACTGAAGGCGTATGTCGAGAACGGCGGCACGGCGGTCATGACCTACTGGAGCGCCGTGGTCGACGAGTCGGATCTCTGCCATCTTGGCGGAATTCCGGGTGATGGCCTGCGCGAACTCTTTGGCGTATGGGAAGAGGAGAGCCAGAGCTATCTCCCTGGCGAATCGGTGGGAATTGCCATGGCGAAAGACAACGCACTCGGGATCAGTGGGCCGTATACAGCGGTCGACACCTGCTCGGTGATTCATGCCGAGGGTTCCACGGTGCTGGCCTCGTATGCTTCGGAGTACGTCGAGGGTCAACCGGCCCTGACCGTGAAGACGCACGGCAAGGGCAAGGCCTACTACATCGCCGCGCGCACGGATGGCGCATTCCTCAATGACTTCTACGCGGCACTGGCACGCGACGAAGGGCTGGCGTGTTGCCTGGCCGCTGACATTCCAGAGGGCGTCAGCGTGCAGACCCGCAGCGATGGCGACCGGGACTACATTTTCGTCATGAACTTCAACAGGGAAGCGAAGAGCATCGAGCTCGGCTCACCCTATGTGGACGTGCTGACAGATCAGGCCGTGGGCGCAACCGTGACGCTTGAACGATATGGTGTGATGGTTCTGCGGAAACCATAACAGCCGAACACGACTGCAAGAGCTCACCGGTCAACGCCACATGGGCCGCTGCGTCATGCGGCGGGCAAGTGGGTGTTCAGGTCCTTCACCGACCCGCGCGAGCGTCCGCCCCGCTCACTTCGCATCACTCGCAGCCAGAAGCCCCGACACATCGCGTTATGAACACGTGAAAGGACACCGTTCTGTGAGTAGACGCCGTATCACCGCTGTCCTGTTCCTGTTCGTCACGGTCGCTGTTGCCTCACCGAAACAGGATTTTGACCCCTGACGGAGCGGGACCGGTGCTGGTTCCACTAATGATATATTCCTCGTATAGGATCGTGCTCCCGAGAAGCGTGCCACCGCCTTCGTAGTAATCGTTCGGGTCGGTCGTCGCGATGCGCACCACGCCCGTATAGGACCCGCTGCCGGGAGGCTCGAAGCGAATCACCGCCGTCTGCCAGTCGTCTCCTTGGGTGGCCATCAGGCTGGCGCCGGACACGATACTGAAGGCACCGTCGGGGTCGGCCAGCTCGTGCCAGGCCGTCTTGCCCCAGGCAGCATTGGTGTAGTCGACCGTGTTCGTGATGTAGGCCCCGTAGAGCACCGTACCTGCACCGCCTTGGTTCTTGATGCCGAAGTTCAGATCGCTGCTTTGTCCCTGTACCGTCTGCGGGAACATAACCGTATTCGTCGGGTCCCGCTGCAGCAAGAGCCTTGGCAGAGATGCGTCAAGCGTGAGGTCGTCGGTATAGTACCGATCCGCGCCCCCTTCGATCCGCTCTAGTTCGGGCCGGAATACGTCGCCGAGCTCATCGAGGGTGAGCGGCGATGCTTCGCTGATGGTGATCTGCCGGTACTCGTTAGTGTTGTGCGACAGCTGGGCATCCATCCATTTCACCGAGTCCGTGGTATTGTACAGCCGGTATTCAAACAAGCGTGACGTGCCCCCTGCTGACTCCTTGATGTTGTGCGCTGACCCCGAAAGGACAAACCCCGGACGCAGCCCCCCGCTTCCGTGGGGGGTGCCGTTGGCGAGCTGGCCGTCCCACGAAATGTGGAAGGCATTGCTGTCGGCACCGTACAGGTAGATGAGCGCCGCCCCCGAAAAGCGAAACGAGTTCGTGCCCGTCCGCGGAAACTCGTCCTGTCTGCGGCTCAGGTCTGAATTCGACCGCATCCAGTGCGCAGCATCCTGCCTGATGCTGCCCGCGATCTCCATCCCCGGATTGGCTAGCAACTGCTGCATTGGCGGGTTTTCGGCAACAAAGGACTCCGTCGAGGCCGCCCATACCCCCCCCGCCTCGTTTGTTGCGTAGCATCGGTAGTAGTAGAACTCTCCCGTAGTCAGGTCCGTGATGTTCGATGAGAACGCCCCTTCCCCAAGCGGCCCCATGGGCACGTTGTTACTCCATGCCGTCTTGTTCGTGCCACCGATGGTGGGCCCGTAGTAAATGACCACGTTGGGATCGTCCCTGCCCGTGTCCATCACATTGCCCTGGAGCGTAGCCCGGTTCGTGAAGATGCCCGTTGCGCCAAACCCATTGCTGATCGTCGCTTTCTTCTTGTCATCGTCTTCGATGGTATACGTGTGATTCGTCGCGAGACCGAGATTGGCGTTCACCGCGTCGGATATGGCGACAACGATGGTCTCATTCGTCTCGTACTCGATGTCATCTTCGATGGCCAGGATGATCGAGGACGAGAGAGAGCCGCTCGTGATGACGACCTTTCCGGCCGCTAGCATGTAGTCATCCGGCGTATCCGCCGACCCGCTGACTACCGAGTAATCGCAGGTCACGTTGCTGGCGGAGGTCGCGCTCAGCAACACCTGCAGCCCGGGACTCGCCACGCTCTCACTCCCGCTTGAACTTGACAGGTCGAACTCGACGGAGGGCGCGCCGTCATCGTCGATGATCACAATCTGGCTTGACGAGTCTCCCGTGATGATACAACTCGTCTCACCGGAGAGGTTCAGGATGATGGTCTGGTTGGGTTCGTCGGTGCCATCGCTGGTAATCGGCACGCTGAAGGTTTTGTCACCGGTCTCGCCAGCCGGCCACGTGAGCGTGTTGTTTGTGCTCGCGTAGTCCGAGTCGGCCGTCGTGGCGGTGCCATCGGCGGTCGCGAAGTTCACGCCGACCGCGATATGTGACACATCATCCAGCCTCACCGTAACCACGCAGGATACGCCACTTTCGTCGACCTCATACGGATGCCCGGTGAAATGCACCGCCGGCTCCGTTGTGACGAAATTCGTGTGTGTCGCTGCCGACGCGCCGTTGGCGGAATTGGTGGCTGTGCATTTGTAGTAATACGTTCGATTGGCCACGAGTCCCGCAAGGTTGGTCGAGAACTCCCCGTTCTGTATGCCGAGATTGATGGTGTTGGTCAGCAGGGCTGTATGGGTACCCCAGTGGATGTAGGCGGTCGGATCCTCGCCTCCCGTCTCGGCAATCCCTCCCCTGAGCGTTGCGGAGGTGGCCGTTACAGGATCGGCGGCTGCGTTGGTGACGGTCGGCGGCGAGAGAACCCTGAGTCGAGCATACTGGTAATACCCGCCAAGGCTCTCGTTGCCCAGCCTGAAGTAGTAGGTCTTGCCACCCTCGGCATTCGATGTCGCCTGGAAGCAATACTCGATCTCCGTGGCTGTGTTGAAGGGAATGTCGATGTCCTGCGTGGTATTGGTGCTGTCCTCAATGCACTCGCCTGACACATAGTCCTCGGCATCGGTATTCAGTTGTTGTGATGTGTCGTCGTAGTTCGCGTAGTTGTCTGTAAGCGTCATTTCAAACGGTTCGGTCGTCGCCGTGACGGGAACCGCTTGGTAGCCCGACGACTGGCTTTCCGAGTATTCGAGCCTGAGATGGCCGTCTGTCGCCGTCAAGGGCACCTCGGTCAACGTGTTTCGCAGCACGAAACGGAGACGGATGTTCTCGTTACGTTCCTGGGTTAAGTACGCCGTGTCCTCGGCGGCCTTGTAGGTGGCATCAATCTCGTCGTTGTCGTCATTTCGCCATTGGTAGTGTTCCTGGACCACGAGAGGCCACCAGTCCTGCGCCGGCGCCGTGCCCGGCAGCAGGACACCCAGGATGGCGGCTAGCATAGTGGAGTGTGCCAGGCCTATATGCGCTTTCATGAAGTCTCCCTTTCCGTTGTCACCGCTATCGATCTTCCGTCCTTCCTGAACGGGTGCCTCTCAGGCACCGACACACCGGTCTCGACCAGCGTATCGTCGGCCTCTTTGGCCTGCGTGTTCAGATCAGGTTTCCGCCACTGTGATGTACTCATACTCATGTCCGCTTTCGCGTTAGGGATACCTTGGGCCCCAAAGACAGAAGTGTGCAACCGTCGGAACTTTGGAATAACCGTGGGGCCGGTTGGGGAGTGCGGCCTACCGCAGCGTGTCGCGCCAGGCGGTGGGCGAGAGACCGGTGCGTGCCTTGAAGTCGAGCCGGAAGCGGTTGGGGTCGGAGTACCCGATGGCGTAGGCGATCTCCGACACGCGCTGGTTGGGGTCGCGTAGTGGCGCCAAGGCTTTCTCGAGCCGTAGCTCTTTCACGTAGGTACGGAACGGGATACCGACCGTTTGTGAGAACAGGGTTGAAAGGTGTGCCATGTTCACACCTCTTGCGTCGGCCAACTCCTGCAGTCTGAGCGGTTGGTCATAGTGGGCATGAATGTGTTCGAGTATGCCTTGGATCATCTGGTCGTGGTGGTTGCCGCTCTCGGGTGCGGGTACGTCCTCGGTGACAAACGGAAGCATGGAGTGGAGGTCCTTGCGCAGGGACGCTTCAACATGTTCGTGGGCGGTAACGTTCTGCGTAAGCCGATGGATGTCTGCCTGTCTACTCTCGGCGAGAATGGACTGCCGGAGCTCATCGGCCAACACCTGTGTGAGCGCCTTGGCGTGCTCAAAGTGCCGCTGCGCGGACGGGGGCATCGGAAGCGGATCGTCCGGTGCCTCTTGCAAGGCACGAAGCGCGCGACGGAGCTGTCGGGATTTTGCGGACTTGGGGAACTGCACTGCGATGATGGCTACCGGGATGCTGTCGGTCGAGACCGCGTGCCAGTAGCTGTGGATCCCGAACGGGCAGCAGAACGCATGCCCCGTCTGGTCTGCTTCCAGCGTGGATGTCACGCATGCGGTCTCAAACTCTGCGCAGACTGTAGCGGCATATGGCTCCTGGCAGACCGCATCGCAGAATTCTGTGCCGCGCAACGGCAGCGTGGAGTGCCAGCCCAGTGCAGGCGCCCATCGAACCCTGAATGTCCAGCCTGTCAGCTCACTGAAGAGCTCGGTCAGGTTATCGGAGAGCTGCGACCTGCCGATGGCCTTGAGGTGTTGTTGCTGGATAGCCTTAGACGCTGCGTCACGCAGTCCATTCCCACTCTCGCAGGCTGCATATGTGGGTTCTCTGTCCAAAGCATGCTTCCCATACCGGTCTCGTTCGACATCCGAACTCACTGACAGCACATCTGTGCCGCTGCCGGATTCGACGCTATGGTCCATCGATCTGCCGCATTTGGTCAATACGGGATAAGGCTCAAGCTTGCTACGGGAAATCCCCTAGTGCGAATAGGGGGCAAGTGTGCTCTCTTTGACCCCTGCCTCCTGACCCCTGATTCGGGCGAACGGGGAGGAGGACGGATATGTGCTACGGTTTGGTAGCCGCGTGCTAGCCATCCATCCCGTTTCTGCTATTGTTGACGACTCAATGAATAGTGCCCGGCATCCCTATGGGATGTCACTGCTGCGAACTTAAGGAGTTGAGCCATGAAAGCCATGAAACTGACGGGTATTCGCCAGATGGAAATGATTGAGGTCCCCCCCCCGGAAATCGTCAATGACAACGATGTGCTGATCAAGATGCGAACGGTGGGTGTCTGTGGATCGGACGTACACTACTACGAAAAGGGACGAATTGGCTCGCAGGTCGTAGCGTATCCCTATGCGGTCGGTCATGAGGGCTCCGGTGTGGTCGAAGCCGTTGGCGCGACGGTCAGCGGTGTAAAGCCTGGCGACCGTATCGCCATCGAGCCGGCTATGTCATGCGGCGAGTGCGACCAGTGCCAGGCCGGGCGCCCGCATACCTGTCGCGACCTCCGTTTTCTCGGCTGCCCCGGGCAGGCCGAAGGCTGCCTTTCCGAATACGTCGTGATGCCCGAGGGGAGCTGCTTCAAGGTGACCGAGAAGACCACATTCGACGAAGCCGCCATCTCGGAGCCACTGGCGATCGGCGTCTACGCGGTCAAGCAGTCCATCCCGATGCAGGGCGCCGCCGTGGGCATTCTGGGTGCGGGCTGTATCGGTCTGAGCGTACTGCTGCCTGCCAAAGCGCAGGGCGCGGAGAGTATCTATGTCACCGACAAAATTGACAGCCGCCTCGCGTTGGCCCGGAAGGCTGGCGCGGTCTGGGGCGGCAATCCGGACCGCGAGGACGTCGTTGCAAAGGTTGCCGCGCTCGAGCCCGGCGGGCTGGATGTGGTCTTCGAATGCTGTGGCGAGCAGGAGGCCCTGGACCAGGCGATCACGATGCTCAAACCCGGCGGAAAGTTGCTGCTGATCGGCATTCCTCCGACCGCGAAACGTGTCACCTTCCTGATCGACGAACTGCGCCGCAAAGAACTCTGCATCCAGAACGTCCGCCGTCAAAATCATTGCGTACAACCCTCGCTCGACATGATGGATCGGGGTGATTTCGACGTCAATGTGATGGTCACCCACCGCTTCCCCTTCGAACAGGCGCAGGCTGCCTTCGACCTCGCTGCCTCGTATGAAGACGGCGTCCTCAAAACAATGATCGATTTCTGCTAGCGACTCTTGGGGCGCAAAGGCTATAGTTCAACCTCCGGCTACGGTGGACGGCCGCAGCAATCAGCAACATAGACATAGCCAACTGGGGCAACACATGACATTCCAAAAGCTTATTTTCACCAGCATCACGGTAGTGGCCGCGATGGTTCTCTCCTGCCGAGCGACGCTGCCGACAGAACTTCAGGGCTCCTGGATACTTGATGAGGACGCCACCATAGCGGCGCTCAAGCAGAGCCCCAAGTGGGACGCCGAAGCAGAGAAGATGATGCCCCGGATGATGAAGTTCATGGCCAGCATGAGTATGAGCTTCACGGCTGAGACCATGACCCATAGCGTCCGCGGTAAGCAGGTCGCGTTCACACCCACCGTCGTATCCAGCGAGAAGGGACGTCACGTTTTCAGCGCCACCCACCGGGACAAGACCATCACCTTCACGGCCACCATCAGCCCGGCGGGACACATGAATCTGCGGGCCGACAAGAGCAACGACATGGACTTCATCATGTGGAAGCAGGGCACACCGCCCGCGGATGCAGGCCAAGCCGAGGCGGCTGCCGTGGCGGGCATGATGAAAGGGGCGATCGAGGAGGGCCTCCAGAAGGGACTGCAGAAGGGACGTGCGCCCGCTGCGGCGCCCGCACCCGCCGCGGAAGCTCCTGCCGACGCCTACACGATTAAGTGGGGCCAGCTCAGGGTCAACCGCTTGCCGGATGACGCGGTCAGTGCGATCAATGCGTCGCCCGCCGCCGAACGGTCGAAAGTTACGGTTGAGAAGGCATGTTCTCAGAAGGATTTCGATCGCCTTGTGCAGATCAAAGGGATCAAAGAACTCACGATCAACGACAACAAGCAGATCGAGTCGCTGCAGCCGCTGCGTTCGCTCAACGGGATCACCGTCGTCAAGCTGACTCGACTCGACGCCCTGATTGACCTTGCCCCTGTGGCGGCATTGAAGGATCTGGAGACGCTTGATTGCATGGCGACCAAGGTAACCAACATCGATGCCCTCGGTGGCCTGGCACACCTCAAGACGGTCAAACTCTTCATGAGCGCCGTGGACTCACTGGAATTCTTGAGAACAACGCCTCTCGTCGAGGATCTCAATCTCTACGGCTTTGCCCATACCTTCAAGGACTATGCACCACTGCTGGCCCTTCCCGGTCTGAAACGGCTCAACATCTATATGAACAAGACCGCTACTGACGAGCTGCTGAAGCCCCTGGCCCAACTGGCGACACTGGAAGAAATCAGTATGTCCAATAGCAGAGAGGTCACCACACTCCACTTCCTGCAGGGATCCAGCGGCCTGACCCGTGTCAAGGCCGCGTGGAGCCGCAAGCTGGTTGACATTTCCGCCCTGGCCGATAAATCAGCACTTCAGGAGCTCGACATCAGGGACTCGGCCGTGACTGATTTCTCTGCGCTCCAGAAGAAACCGAACCTGAAATCACTGAATCTTTCCGGCACCGCCTTCGCGGATCTGGGCCTGCTCGCATCCAGTGTCGATCTCAGTTCGTTGGAGCTCCACGGCAGTCAGGTGGCGGACATCACCCCTCTGGCCGCGTTCAAGGCGTTGCGGCGCCTCTCTATCGCAAAGACCATCCCCGCCGACCAGGTCGAGGCCCTCAAGCAAGCGCTACCCGATCTCCGTATCCGCGAGAAATAGGAGAACCTAGCCCTGCTCGCGCCCGAGGAACCGGCGGCTACGGTGCCGGCCGCAAAGCTTAGTGACACAGACACAGCCAACGGGGGCAACTGCTCGCGCTTTGGCAGCCTCTGGAGCGTGTGTGCGAGTGGCCGTTGGCTGCCAAGCTCGGGTTCCTGTTTCTGCCGGCGAGCTGGCAGGGGCCAGGAGTCAACATTGGAACGTTACCGATCTGTCTGTGGGGTTCCGCAAGGAAGTGGATAGACCGCTAGACGCGAGTTCTGAAAATGGGGAAGAAAAGATGATCAAGGTAGCTCTAATAGGCGACGAGGGGCGGATTTCAGCGGTGTATGGGGGCGGACGTTGTGAGCGGCTGGCGGAGGAGTTTGATCTCTATCCGGATCCGTTGACGGTCGAGATGCTTACGGACCGACGGGAGGAGCTGAAGGATATCGAGTGTCTGTTCTCTACCTGGGGCATGCCGGCCCTCGATCGCGAGCAGATTGCCCTGTTCCCTTCTTTGAAAGCGGTCTTCTATGGTGCCGGCTCCGTTCAGAACTTCGCCCGTCCATTTCTGGAGGCCGGTGTGAAGGTGGTCTCTGCATGGGCCGCCAACGCAGTCCCCGTCGCCGAGTATACGGTGGCTCAGATTCTGCTCTGCAATAAGGGCTTCTTTTCTGCCGCGCGCGCTGCGAAAGCGCTGGCGACCCGAGGTGATCATGACCGGGAGGCATTTCCCGGTAACTACGAGAATACTGTGTCCCTGCTTGGCGCAGGAATGATCGGACGCAACGTCATCGAACTTCTGAAACCGTATGCCCTTGATGTCCTTGTTTTCGATCCGTTCCTTTGTGAGGACGATGCGGTGGCGTTGGGGGTGGAAAAAGTGACGCTTGAGGAGGCCTTCAGACGTGGATTCGTGGTCAGCAATCATCTGGCGAATCTTCCCGCGACGAAGAAGATGCTGCGCCGCGACCTTTTCGAGTCGATGCGGGCACATGCCAGTTTTATCAATACCGGCCGCGGCGCGACGGTGGATGAGCCGGCCATGATAGAGGTGCTGAGGGGACGTCCGGATCTGACGGCCGTGCTTGATGTGACGGATCCTGAGCCGCCCAAGGAGGGGTCGGGGCTGTATGAACTCGAGAACGTGGTGCTCACGCCGCATAGTGCCGGAGCGCTGGCACTGGAGGTCCGACGCCTGGCCGACTACGTGATCGAGGAAGCGATCGCGTACCGTGACGGCAAGGCATTGAGGTATGAAGTCACGCTCGAGATGCTGGAGACCATGGCCTAGACTCCAGAACGTGATCTTGAGGGACAACGGGGGAGTAAACTATGAAGGCATTGGTTAAGGCGCACGCGAAAGCGGGTTTGTGGCTTGAGGATGTTCCGGTTCCGGAGGTCGGAATGAACGATGTCCTGATTAAGATCCACAAAACATCGATCTGCGGCACCTTCGGAAAAGCACTTGGGGGTGCCAGCGGTGGCTACACCAGCGCGCGGCAGGAGGTCGTCGACCTGTTGCGCCAGCGTTCGCGCCCGTATCTCTTTTCCAACACGGTGGCGCCGCCCATCGCCGCCGCAACGATCAAAGCCCTGGAGCTCATCGCCTCCGATAGCGTCCTGGTGGGTCGACTGGCGACGAATACAACCTATTTCCGCATGCGAATGAAAGAGGCCGGTTTTGATGTCCCCATGGGCGATCATCCGATCGTGCCGATCATGCTGGGTGACGCGCGACTGGCTACGGAGATGGCCGACCGCCTGCTTCAAAAGGGGATCTATGTGGTCGGCTTCTCCTTCCCGGTGGTGCCGAAGGGCATGGCACGCATCCGTGTTCAGATCTCCGCCGCGCACAGCGTTGAGGATCTCGACCAGGCCGTCGAGCAGTTTGCTGTTGTCAGGGATGAGTTGAGCTGACCTCTGATTCGGAGTGAACAGCTCAGCATGCGCTTGGGGTTCTCAAGTCGCGTGAAATGCGCTAAGATCTGCTTTTTATGGCTGGAGGCAGACTTTCTGTGGGCCAACAAAGGAGCGACGATGCATCGAAGAGTAGCTAGTGCAATATGGTGTGGTGTGGTGATGGTGGGCATGCTCTTGGGGAGTGTCGACGCCCGCGCCAACCTGGACGGCGATTTGGACAACCCTTACTACAAGGATTGGCCCCTCTTTCATTTCTACCCCGCCGCTGATGTTCCTCGGTTCACGATCGATCATATGGGTCCGATCGGGATTGGACTGGAACTGCGTCAGCCGGCATTCACGATGCACCTGATCAGCGTCGAGCCCGGTTCGCCCGCGGCGGCAACAGGCAAGCTCAAGCCGGGACAGATCATCGAAAGCATCAACGGGAAGGTGCTCAAGGAGGTCGACCCGCGCGTCATTTTGGGTAACCTCATCACCGAGGCCGAAGCCAAGGACGGCGTCCTCAAGATGATGGTCAAGGCCGACGCCAATGCGCAAGCCGAAGAAGTCGTCGTGACGATTCCGGTTATGGGTGGCTATAGCGATACCTGGCCGCTTGACTGCGAGAAGTCTGACAAGATCGTGCGCGAGTTTGCCGACTTCCTCGCCAGGAGCCCACGCGGGTGGGGATCCGCCCTGTTCCTGCTTTCCACCGGCGAGGAGAAGGATCTGGAGGTCGTGCGGAAGTGGTTTAGCGGGAAGCTGTCCGGGAACGTCGGGGGGAATCCCTGGGGCGTGGGCTACACCGGCCCGGCGATCTGCGAGTACTACCTGCGGACGGGCGATGAATCCGTCCTGCCTGCGATTAAGAGCATGACGGAGTACCTGAAGAAGACCATCTATAACGGGTCCTGGATGGGGCGGGGGGGCTGTAACTATAACTACATGGCGGGCGGTCACATGAACGCGGCCGGTGTCCACAGTCTCACGCTCCTGCTGCTTGCAAAGGAGTGCGGCGTCGATGTGGACGAGCATACCTTGCAATCGTGCCTCTACCATTTCTATCGCTACGCGGGTCACTGGAACGTCTCCTATGGCGACGGACTGCCCGAAGGGGGCGGCGTTGACAATGGGAAGAACGGTGGGCTGGCTTTTGCCATGGCCGCCGCGGCGTCGCTTTCGCCGAAGGGCGAGGCGTCGGTCTATGCCAAGGCGAGGGATATCAGCGCCAATAAGAGCTTCTACACCACCTCCTGGTTGTTCCACGGTCACACGGGCGGCGGGATCGGCGAGATTTGGCGCGGTGCTGCGGCGGGCCTGCTGTACGACAAGCGACCTGACATGTACCGCTCGTTCATGAACGAGCGTGCGTGGATGTATGAATTGGCCCGGCGTCACGACGGTGCTTTTGGCTGGGCTAGCGGCATGAACGTCAATTACGGCACGACCGGCCACAAGGGCGGTAGGGCCTGGGGCAATTACGTCCCGCTTATCTATACGATACCCCGTAAGCAGCTGCGTATCTACGGGGCGCCTCCCACGAAATACTGCAAGACCTATGCGATTCCTGAGCGTCCGTGGGGTACGCAGGCCGACGAGGCGTTCTATTCTCTCGAGCCGGGCGAATACAAGCCGGGCAAGAAACAGGATATGTCCGAGGAACGTCTGCCCACTCACGCCTCCTGGCCGCTGCTCAGGCGGCTGGGTAACCCAAAGGTCAGTGACGACGATCTCCTCATGTTCGCCCATCACCCGGATAGCATCGGTCACGGCACGGCGTCGGGCAAGATCAGTGCCCTCGGACGCGACCACCTGCTCGTTGAACTCCTGAAATCGAAGGATCCCCGTGCGCGCCACGCCGGCGTGTCCGCCGTGAGTGGTGCGCGCAAGGGCGTGCCTGCAACCGCCGACCGCCTGACGGACGAGATCATTGAGTTGCTGGGTGACATGATCAGCGATCCTGAGGAGTCGTGGTGGGTGGCCATGGCCGCCATGAAGGTCATGAAGCTTGCCCCGGCCGAGAAGGTGGCGCCCTATGTCGATGCCCTTGACAAATGGCTCAAGCATGAAGATTGGTGGTTGCGTCAGGCGGCCTTGCAGGCGGTCACCCCGTTGGCCACTCATAAGGATTACTACAAGCAGATTCTGCCGGTGATTGGCGAGATGGTGGCGCGCAATCAACGGGCGGTCGGCTTGAGTCCGTTGGGCGGCATCGTGGCCGCCATGAAAGAGGCTGACCCTGAGGTCTATGCCTACGCGGTCGAAGTCCTGGGTGAGGCTTACAGCAAGTATCCCTCCGTGTTTGTGGCACCGGGTGGGCAGGACATGTCGAACTGCGTTGACTACATGCTCAAGGGCATTGCCCGAAATCTGTCGAACACGCCCGGCGGCTTTGACAAGCTGTATGACGTGAGCCGCAAGCGTTCGCCCGAGCAGCTCTTGCCGCACAAGGATCTCTATATGGGCGCCGACGCGAGCAGGTTCGGGCCGAAGGTGAAAGAGGCGTTGAAGCCCATCCTGATCGATCATCTGATCCCGAAGTTTGTTGGGTACGGGGATTACAGGGGTAATAACAGCGACATGCTGCTCGCGGAAGCATCCAGCACGGCCTTCTCGGCGCGCCCCAAGATGCCCGAGCTGGTGGCGCTCTACAACCGGATCGGGGTTGATGACTACAACTGGCATGACTTCGGTCCTGAGCGGTCGGCGATCGCGTGGCACTACCACACCTTCGATCCGCCCGAAGAGAAGATCTGGGAGCCCGGCTGGCGCTATCGCAAGGTGACCGATCCCAAGGGCATGGAGCAGTGGATGAAATCGGAGTTCGATGCCAAGGGCGCAGGTTGGAAGACCGGCCACGCACCGTTTGGTCAGCTTGGCGGAAAGCTTTCGACAGAGCTGACTCGGACATGCACCGCTTCCTTCTGCCGCTGCGGTGAACCCATGAAAACCTTCTGGGACAAAGAAGTCCTGATTATGCAGGCGAAGGTAAAGTTTCCCCCGTTGAAGGAGGGGCACATCTACCGTCTGGTCGTGGGTGGCATGTCGCACGTGCAGGGCGGTGACGGCCTGGAGATCTACGTGAACGGCAAGCCGATCATGCAGCGCAAGAGCGGTGTCGGCAAGCGCGCGGGCGGGAAGGCGATCGGGTCCTTCATTACCAAGGCGTGGTGGCCCGACTTCGAGAAGGACGTTACGATTGCCGCCAAAGGTTTCTGTCCGATTCCGGGTGGCAAGCGGTCGCCTGGCGTCAGGAAGCAGCACTTCTCGGTCTGGCTGCAGGAAATGAAGGCGCCGCCGATCACCGATGAGATGATTATGAAGGGCAAGTTGCTTCAGACGATGCTATCCAGCGCATGGCAGACCAGCAGAGACGATGCGGACAAGTTCACGTTTGACGGCGAGTCTGCCGCCAACAAGGACGTCGTAGGTGACTGGGTGGCGGTCGCTCAGGTGGCGAGTATTGACGCTTTCACGCCCGGGGGCGAGGCGGGGAAGCCTACTCTGGCGAAGATTGTCCTCAAGCGTGATGGCACGACAGGTGAGGCACTCATGCGGTGGACCGGTGACACGCTGATGAACCTGAAGAAGTACGAGGCCCTCAAGATGCAGGTCAGGACAGTCGGTGGTAAAACGTATCTCTTCGTCGAGAGCGGCGGTTTCAGCAACCGGAATCCGGCTGACTGGAAAAGCCCCTGGACCGTGATGGCCCGCTCAGGGAACTAGGCTGAAATGGCACTTGGTTAACAGAGTGTGGGATGGTCACGAAGAAACTAGCTCGTGAACTGTGTCGTGAACTACACCGACAAACTGCTTCGTGAACTTTGTCGTGAACTCGATATTGCGTTCGTGAGTCAGAGCCTTTTCGGTGCAGTTGACGACAAGGTTCACGGAGTAGATAGTTTCGGAACAGTTCGCGATGAAGTTCACGACAAGGTTAGGCGAATTGCTTATCCAAGTTCCATTCGGAACTAGCCTGACTCACTCATCTGAGAAGAGGTCTCCACCCCGGCAAGCTCTGTCTTTTATACACAAAAGATAGCTGGACTTTCAGTCTCCGGGCGCGTATGTTTTGGGCATGGATACAAAAGATCTCATTAAGGAACGGCTTGGTCAAGAAGACGCTATTGAACAGATCGGCGAGCTGCTGGGCGGTAGCGGCAGGCTTCTGCGCAAAGCACTGGCCAAGGATTTGTGCGACAGATTCAATTTCTACGATGAGCTGGGATGCCGTCAGACGAACAGTTGCCTGATGGCTCTGCGCTCGCTGGAGGCCGAAGGGTCGATCTTTCTGGCGCCAAAGAACGAACGGCTCTGGCAGGAGGTTGCCCAGCCGCAAGGGGTTCCAAAACGTGTGGATCAGATCTCGAAGCTTGATCTGGTGCTGGTGGAGACCGAGGAAGATCGAAAAGTGTGGAACGAACTGATGATCCGGGAGCACCCACTGGGTTTGGGATGGGCGGTTGGGCGTAGGGTCCGCTACTTGGTGCAGTCCGAACACGGGATACTTGGTGCCATAGGCTACGGCCCCTCGGCGCTGGAATTGGCCGACCGAGAGCGTTGGATCGGGTGGAACCGGGAACAGAAACGCACGCATCTGCAGCGGATCGTCGGCATGAACCGTTTTCTGATCCGTCCCGGTGTGGCGTGCAGAACGGTGTAAAAAGT
>JABGQM010000109.1 GCA_018648805.1 Verrucomicrobiota bacterium | reverse complement strand
ACCGCCTCATGACTTGGCCACGACACCAAAACGCACCTGGAGAATCCTCCTAAGATGTGCTTATCTAAGTGCCATTCTGCTGTAGTCGCGGTGTACCAGTGCATTATGGAGCACTTCGCGTATGGCATCTCGCGGGAACAGAAACCGATCGATCCGCTGAACGCCTTCGTAGCTGATATAGGCCTTCATGTACTTCGTCATCAAAAGGTCGAGAGTCTTCTGAGCCTGGACGAACAGGTTGCCGTACACCTCGTCCTGGTACGCGAGATCCGACTCGCTTCGAAAGAAGCCGATCTTGATATAGGCTCCGGGAATGAACTGTTCCGGGTTCTTATGAAAAAGCAGAACACCCGCGTTCCGGAGGTGTTGGCCTTCCCGTAGCTTCAGATTGTCGACGATGGCCTTGTCTGTGTCGTTCAGAATGGCAGCATCCATCCGGCCGCTCTTGGCCGCAGCTTCCCTGAAATAATCGAAGGCAGATGAATCGAGTTTCTTGAGGGTCACATGCGGCACGGGAATGTCATCCCAGCGTCTGCCCAGTTTTCCAAGCATGAAGCGATCAAGCGCGGAACCCTTGAGTTCCTGGTTCGTGGCACCGCTCCTTATGTAGTAACGCCCGCGGAGACTGATCGGCGAAGGATATGGGTCGACCTCGATCTCCAGGTAGTCCTTTCCGCCACTCGTCTTTCTGTTCACCTGCACCATGATGCCCAGAAGGTCCCGAATCTTGTTCGGCAGATCCTCCATCAGCTTGTCAGTCTTCGCTAGACCGGTTAGCTTGCCGGCATCATCCTTCCCGAGAACAAGGCGACCGCCCTGCGCATTGGCGAACCCGCAGATCCATTTCAGGTAATCGTCCTGCCAGGACTTCTTCCACTCAACATTCTGGTCTTCTCTCAATGCTCTCTCCTGTCTACCTACTCCTGGTACTGTACAGTCTCGCCACTCCATCGTCAAAGCCCAGAGACCCCGCAGATCACACCGGTGTATTCAGCACCGAACGGCCAGTACCCGGTGCGTCACCAAAGCGATCCGGTCCGTCAGTCTGGTGTGGGAGCAGTACCTACAATTGACAGCTCAACGGTATAGACTGAAAAACCGCGCACGCTGAGACTCGCTTATACCTGCGACACTTCTTTCCCTCCGCCGTCTTGCTTCAGCCCCTCGAGCTTCTCGCGAGCGATCGAGGTGTGGAAGCGGAGCTGGTAGAGGTTGTCGCCGTAGGCTGGTGGTACCGACACCTTGGATACCTCGGCCTCGATGCGTGCAATCTCTTCGACCAGCTCGTCCGTGCGGGGCGATGCCGTGCCCGTACCGGCGGCACGCTCCAATTCCTGCAGGGCTTTGTACCAGCAGTTGATACGGCGCCGGATGCGCCACTGGTAGAGCGGCGGCACCAGCTTGAATAGCGGCAACAAGAGGGTCAGGAGCGGGATCATCATGATCTTGAGTCGATTGATCAGCGTGGCGGCCCAGAAGGGGAAGACCCGCTGTAGGAAGGAGCGCCCGCTCTGGTAAAAGTCGCCGGCCTGATCGGCCAGTGCGAACTCCACAAAGCGGGGGGAGGGGAAGCTGCCCGGCGCTTCGATCCAGTTGCCCTCGCCGTGGATGCGGTCGGCCGCGTCGAGTAGGAGGTCCTGCAGGGCCGGATGCACATCCGCGTGCACCACGAGCGTGGCCACGGCGCTGACCAGTGTGCGGTCCTGCGGCGGGATATCGCGCACTGGATCGATCACGCCACGGTGCAGCTGGAGCGATGAAAGGTAGCGATGACGGTTGCAGATGGCCTCCGCCCGCGCCAAGCTCATCAGCTGCAGCCCCTCAACCCCGAGCAATCCCTTCAGGAGGTCTGAGGTGGGGGAGGTGACGAAACAGGCCGCATCCAGCGTACCTTCTTTGAGTGCCGCGGCGGCGTCCTGACTGGAGAGTGAGTCCAGCGTCGCGTTGGCGGCCGTGACCCCGTTGTCGGCCAGCAGCCGCATCGCCAGGGCACGCGTGCCGCTGCCCGCGGCGCCAACGGCGATGCGTTTGCCGGCCAGGCCGGTGAGTGTATCGAGCGCCTCGCCGCGGTAGACAACCCAGAGCGGTTCAAGGTAGAGACTGCCCAGGGCGAGCAGTGGGGCGGTCGCGACCTCCGCCGGCGTCGCTACGCCGGTCTGTACGAATGCTGCCTCGACAATCCCCTTCTGCAGTCGATCGAGATTGTCCCGTGATCCGGCGCTGGTTTGCACCACCACCTCGATTCCGTTCTCGGCCAACCGCGCTCGGTAGCGCTCGGCATACGCTGTATAGGCCCCCGCGTCCGAGCCGGCCGCGAGCGTGATTGTCTTGGGCGGTGGCGGGCCCACAAATTGGTAGGCGATCGCCAGCCCAATAAGGGCCAGCACGATCGCCGGAACGAAAATTTTCAGCGTGTCATGGCCACCGGCCTGCTTGAACTTCAGCTTGAACTTACTCATCGTTTTCTCCTATGCAGGCAACATAGCAGGGCGTAATCGACTTGTCACGAGCCCACGTGACCTGTACATACCACTGCGCCATGGACACCACAACTGCTGAACTGCTCTGGATCACGCTCTCTATTCTTCTCCTCGGAATGTCGAAGGGCGGTTTCCCGGTGGGCTCGATCGCGCTGCCGGTCATTGTGCTGGTCTGGCCCGACGAGACGGCCGCCGCGCACGGCGCCGTGGCTTTCATGCTGCCGCTGCTCTGTATCATGGATATCTGTGCTGTGGCCTTCTATCACCGCCAGATCGAGTGGCGCCGCATCCTGCCCCTCTTTCCCGCCATGCTGATTGGTGTGGCCCTCGCCTCGGTGCTCTTTGTGGCGCCCAGCAACCCGCTGCTCTCGATCTCTGATCGTGGATTGAAGTTGCTGATCGGGATGATCGGTATCAGCTTTACGCTATACCAGCTCTGCCGCCGCCGCATCCTGGCTCGTCTTGAGGCGCATCATCCCGGACGGCTCCTGCAGTGGATCTACGGATTTGGCTGCGGCGTCGCGTCCACCATCGCGCATGCCGCCAGCCCGATCATGCAGATGTACCTGCTGCCGCAACACCTGCCCAAGCTGCGTTTTGCCGGTTCCATGGCGGCGTTTTTCTTTGTGTTGAACCTGGTCAAGGTGCTGCCCTTCTGGATGCTGGGCCGCTTCACACCGGAAGGACTGGCCCTCGGCATCAAGCTGGTGCCGGTCATCCCCGTGGGGGTGGTGCTGGGCTACGTGCTCGTCCGCGTCGTCCCGCAGACCTTCTACCGCGCCTTCATCCAGGTGGCCCTCGGCATCACCTCAACGGTTCTCGTCATCAAGGCCTTGACAGGACATTAGTGCGGAGTGGCACTTAGATAAGGTCTTCATTGCTGACAATTGAACACCCAATGTCCAACAAGGAATGTCCAATGTCCAAGTGGGCGAATCAAGCGAATGGCGAGCGGAAACACGACACATTCTCCACACTCGCACCCACTTGGATATTGGGAGTTCCTTGTTGGCTGTTGGACATTGAAATCAACCCAAACTCGATCTGCAGAAGCGCCGTTCGACACTAGTGTCCACCGTTGCCGCTGAGCATCAGGATGGCGGCCGTAACAATCACGACCACAACCACGATCTTGAGGATCTTCTCGGGAAGTTTGACTGAGAGCTTGCTGCCGAGCGGGACGCCGACCATGGAGCCGACCGCCATACAGACGGCGGTGGCGATGTCCATCTCGCCCCCAATCAGAAAGACCGCTGAGGTCACGAGGGTCAGGACCACCGCGATCAGGATTGAGGTGCCGACCGTGCGGCTGGAGCTCATTCCGAAAAAGAAGATCAACATCGGCACGATAATGACCCCGCCGCCTACGGAGGTCGATCCGATCAGCGCCCCCACGATCGTGCCCAGCAAGGCCGCCGTGGTGCGGTGACGCGTTTTGGTGGCGAGAACATAGGTGGCCAGCTTGGTGACCTCGGCATGGCCCTGGCTCTTGAGCCCCCGGATCATGTTGATCACGAGCATGACACAGGAGAAGATGATCACGTAGGCGATGAAGAGTTTGAGACCGGCCTGAAAATGGACGATCGCCTCTGACTCACTGCCCAGGCGGCGGACCGCCATATTGATCGCCGTGGCGACGGCGATGTTGGTCGGCACCGCGCCGATCAGGAACCAGATGGCCGTCATCGTATCGACCGTCTTGAGCTTGTAGTGGTGGAATGTGGCCGAAACCTTCGTGATAAAGGAGTAGAGGCTGGCTGTGCCGACGGCCACGGAGGCCGGCAGCTTAAAAAGCAGCGTCAAGGTAGGGATCACCAATACTCCGCCGCCGACACCGGTCAGGCCGATACAGAACCCGATGAACGCACCCGAAACCAGGCGCAGTACTATCCCATCTATCCCAAATTCGAACACGATACAGCTCCTCTCAACGCGTGACGTGGAAGCGGGGGAGTGTAGGCCCCCCGACCCGACAATGCAAGTTAGAGCCTGTCAGGCAAGGGCCTGGACACAGAAAGAAACTGAATATCCAATAGCCAACACGGAATTTCCAATATCCAAGGAAAGACATCGAGCGATACACACGGGAATGGCGAAAGGTTGTGCGAGGTCCGGCAAAGGATCCCCCCTTGGACATTGGATTTGAGTGTTGGATATTGGATATTCAAAGCTCTCCGGACGGAAGATCCTTTCGGACGGGCTCTACGTCGTGGCGCCCTGGCAGGATGAGCCGGCGCCGGCCGTGCAGGCGAAGCAGTGGTTGTGTGTCACAATCTCACGCGCGGCGAGCTGGTCGTGGTCGAAATCGGCCATCGCGGTCGGGGCCCCACTGTTGACACCAAGCCCCAGCATCTGGTTGAAATCGCAGTCATAGAGGTGGCCATCCGGGGCCACCGAGAGTGTGGTGCGGCACATGACGCTGCCGGCGGCGGCTGGATTGTAGGCTGCGCGCAAGGTTTGCATATAGTCGGCCAGGTTCCCGGAGCGCTGCAGGTAATCGAGGTAGCGTCCGACGGGGCAGTTGGTGATGCAGAAGAGGCGGCTGAACACCACGCCGTGCTCCTCCTGCAGGACGCGCCGGTAATCGGCCTCAAGCGCGGCCTGGTCGCCGGGCAGGTAGGCCCCGGCCGGGTTGTGCACCACGTCCAGGACCAGGGCGCTTCCCTCGCGTGCGTAGCCCAGCGCGTTCAGTCGCCGCATCACCTCAATCACGCCGGAAAATACCCCGTCGCCACGCTGTCGGTCGGTGCGCGCGCCGCGTACATCCGGCAGCGAGGCGACCAGCTCAACCCCGAGGCGGGCGTGAAGGGCCGGCAGTGTGTCATAGGGCGGGTCGCGCAGAATCACGAGGTTCGATCGCACCAGTAGCCGTTTATCCAGCCTGGCCAGTCGCTCGATCATGTCGCGGAAACGCGGGTGCATCTCGGGCGCACCACCGGTAATATCGATCGTCTTAATTGAAGGGTGGGCGGCGGCCTGGATGCACTGTTCCAGCACGTCATCGGCCATGTGCAGCGACTGCCCCGGTCCCGCCTCGACATGGCAGTGTTTGCAGCTCAGGTTGCATTGACGTGTGATATTGAGCTGTAAGATCTCGATCCCGTCAGCTCTTAATGGAAAAGCGTCGGACACGCGGAGGTGCTGCTCAAACGACTCCTCCGCATTCGCGACGGCAAGCCATTCATGTTGACGAGTGATATTCATATATAGCGCTATTTCTTCACCCTTCACCCTTCATCCCCGGCAGCCAGTAGTCAGTGCAACACTGTCCGCTGGTCGGCGGGGAATGTGTCTTCGTGTTGCTTGTTGAGGAGGA
>JABGQM010000108.1 GCA_018648805.1 Verrucomicrobiota bacterium | reverse complement strand
TTGTTGGCCGATAAGCTGGCTTTCCTGCCACACAAGGTGGCAGGGGAGCAGGAGTTATGTATAAGGCCCAGGGCGTTGCCCTGGGCTGGTATATCTCGCCCCGTTGGGGCTTTTCGGATGGCCTCTAGATTGGAAATAGACGAATAGTTTCTTTGTAAACCCGGCAGTGCCACGAGGATAATCCATGAGACACCGTAGAATAACGACAACAGCGCTATTACTGATCCTGGTATGCTCCGCGGCATCCGCAGCTGATTACAAGATGGCTAAACTGGATATGCCAGCCCCACAGGAACGGGAATGGCCGAATATAGACGTCAAGCAAGAGACCCGGCCCAGACTCCACCCCGGTAACCTTGGCCAGTTCTATGAAACCAGGTTCAAGGGAACGCTGGACCACTGCACGAAGTACCGCGCTCATATCACGCTGCCGTCAGGCGAGATGATCGCCATTCCCTTCTTCCATATGTGCGTACTCGACCTCTCCTACATCGAAACACAGCTCACGCTGAACAACATGCCGAAGACGGTGCGGGACTGGACCATTGAGCCCACAGACAAGAGCCGCAACCTATTGATCGACATCGACGCCGCCGACCTGAAGCTGGGCCGGTTCAAGACGATGAAGAACAAGGGCATGCTCGGCGGCGAGATCATCAACGCGAACCACCCGCCGCTGGTTGAAATGGTGCACGGTCGCAAGGCGATCACCTTCCAGAAAGAAGAGCGGGTAGGCCACAAGAATCCCGCCTACGAGATGCTGACCAGCACATTCACGCTGCGCGAGCGGCTAGACAGAAATCAGCCCTTTACCATGAGCTCCTGGATCTACACGGAGGACCAGGATGGCCGAACCATTATGAGCTGGCACAGCATCGGCGGCGATCACGGCACGAGACTCTCCTTAGGGCATTGCGATATCGGCGGCATGAGCCAAACATCACGCGGCAGCTCGGGCGAGGAGAAGCATCCCATCGGCCTGAACAGCGCGCCGCGCTGGCAACATGTAGCGTATGTCTATACCGGCGGCGAGGACGGGGAACTGCGCATCTACAACGACGGCGACCTCGTAAGCCAAACACGCTACGACAACATCGTGCATCGGCGTCCAGTGCGCGAGGACGAGATTGGGACAACAAATGCCACGATCCGCGCTGATCTCCTGGCAAAGACAGGCGAGGCATGGGTCGGGCTCTACATGGGGCCGGTTGATCACCATAACTGGCACCAGCTGCGCTGGTGGCGCTGGCCGCTGTTCAATTGCGCGGAGTGGCAGAAGCCGGGCGAGGTCAAGTTCGAGATGAAGAACCTCAAGCCCGGTACGCGCTACTATTACCGTATTCTCTCGGACGACAATCGCAAGAGCAGCTGGGGCTACTCATGGAACCTGTCGCGCCGATGGTCCTATGGGCCCGGCTCATTTGTTACCGCGACCGAGGACGGCAAGAAGGGCTACACCATACCTGAAGACACGCGCAAACATTTCTTCATCGGCTGCGACTGGAGCGCCCACTGGTTCTACGGCAACCCCGGCCCGAGCAAGTGGTTCAAGGGCAGCATCGCCAGCATCAAGCTTTCCGATTACGCCATGAATGAGTTTGAGGTGCGCAAGAGCGCAGGCCTTAACGATGCCTGCAGCCCGCTGCCGGAAGACGACGCGGCGCTCGACGTACCGGTTACCGACCTGGCCTGGACCCGTGCGGATGCCGACGCTGTCGAGTACAAGGTCTACTTGGGCACGAAGAAGGAGGACGTTGAACAAGGCACCGTTACCCCCATCACGACGAAGGCCACGACGCACGAGAAACAGGAATTGGCCGACGGTAAACGCTATTTCTGGCGTGTGGCCCAGATCGACAAGAAGGGCAATGCGATTACCGAGGGTCGGACCTGGACGTTCCGCGTGATAACCGCCGAAGCCCGCACACCCAGCCCCGAGCCGGGCGCGTCCATAAGCCCCATGGGGAAATTGGGCTGGGACCAACTGCCGAAGACGGTCAAGGGCGTTAACCTCTACATTGCCGAGTCCGAGTCAGAACTCTCAGCCATGACCGAACCCACCACGTTCCTCAAGGGCATGATACGCTCGTACACTCTGCCCCATCTTGAGATGGTGATGGGCCGAACCTATTACTGGCGCGCTGACATTGTCCAGGCCGACGACTACGTAACACCGGGTCCGGTCTGGCATTTCACCGTCGATGCCTACTTCACCCCAGAGAGCGATACGGTCAGCCAGGAACCGCTACCCGACGAGTCCGGCCAGGAATGGGGCTCGAAGATGATGGAAGAGGACAGCGGCCATCCGGCGATTGCCATAGCGGACGCAAATGAATCGCATATGAGCGCGAAGATACATGGCACAGCAAAGATGCTCGGCAAGAGCGAGGCCATGGCCCAGGTCCTCGAGGCCAACTACAACGGCACGACGCTCGGTAACCGCGGCAGGGGCGCTGGCATGGTCCAGGGCTGTTCCTACGGTGCCACATCAACCGGCAACGGCGACCTGCTATTCCACGAGATGGGGCACCAGGTGTTCAACATTCTGGGCAAGGCTGTGCCCGGCTACTCGGAGCTGATCGAGAAGGCATGGCTCGGCCATGCTGACGATAACGTCGGGCTGGGCGGCTACAATGCCCAGAACTGGCACGAGAACATGGCGGTCTACTGCCATCGCCATATCTATGCAAACGGCAGGGATCGCTCGCACCGCCTCAACTACCTGACCTACATGGCGATCAAAGAACACCTGCCCGGCGAACTCTACATCGATCTGGATGCGAAGCGTGGCGTCACCACAGACGACGCCGGAATCGTGAAGAGCTGGGCCAACAGCGGCGGGTTCGAGCGCTGGGCGTTTGATGCGTTCGAGAAGACCGAAGGCACTGTCGGCGAGTTCGTAGCGCACGGCGACCCGAAGCTCGGCACGATCAACGGCGTAACCTGCGTGATCCTCGACGGCAATGATGCTTTCGAATGGGACCTGGAGACCAAGTGGGCCCTGGACGGCAACCGCGACTTCGCGGTCGAGTTCTGGGCACTGAAGCACCCCTCGACAGGGCTCGGGGCAGGTGAAGCTGGCGCGCCCGGGCAAGTGTTGACCGCCTGGGGTACGGAGACCGATGGCGCGCGGTTCCTGTGGGGCAGCGACAACGCGGCCTACAGACATTCGCAGACGCTGACCGGCGAATGGGGCGCCAAGCCGGCGCCTGGCAAGTGGCAGCACATTGTTCAGCTCTACCAGGGCGGGCCTGAATCAGAGAGCGAAGGCGTCAAGATCACGCCTCAGCCTTACCGGGTCTACGTGAACGGCAAACTCGCCCAGGAGAACAAACACCAATTCGACCTCGGCGGCGGCGCCACGGTATACGTCGGTGGCCTGGTAACTGACGGCAAGGTATCGAACGGGTTCAAGGGCGCACTCGCACATGTGCGCATCTATGACTACGACCTGAGCAAGTACCAGATTGATAATCACTACGCCGAAGAATCGCCCGCATACAATCGCGATACACTCGCCGTCGCCGGCAAGCTCTACGTGGATATGGATGCGCGCTACTTGGCAGACAGCCCACGGATGCATCACCGGCCGACATACCATGCGAAGCTGCACAAGCCCTGGCTGAGAAGCTGGGCCAACCACGGTTCCCTGGGCGGCCGCATCCACAACGACATCCACAGCAAAATGTGGGGCTACTCCGGCAGTCGCCCGCAACTGCGTGAAAACATGGGCACACCTATGCCCACATTCGCCGGCATGGATCGCATGGTCAGCGGATTCGAGCCCGATACCGAGCTGCTGGCGAATCCGCCGCGCACGCTGGAGCTGTGGCTGGACAACCAGGCTGAAAGCGACGACGAAGTGATCCTTGAATGGGGAGAGTTCCAGCTCACAGCGGCCGGCCTGCCCAAAGGACGACAGTGCGTAACCGTCGTCTTCGGCGAGGCCAACACCGTCTACGTCAACGGCAGGAAGATTGCCAAGACCGTGGGTGTACTTGCACCGGCCGACGGCCAACGCCTGCATCTCGGCGGCCATTACGACGACTATCGCTGGAACTGGAAGCGCTACTTCAACGGCACCATTGCGGCACTTCGTATCCACAAGGGCGCGCTGACCGGGGCGCAGGTCAAGGCAAACGCCGCCGCGCAACTCTACAGCCCGGGCAACAGCGGCGTCGTGACGCCGAAGCCCAATCTGAACCAGGCGCCGGTATACGATTTCAATGCCGCGCAGTTGAAGACGGGTGCGTTCACCGCATGGCCGAACAAGGGCTCCGCGGCCGGCTCATTTGTTCCCGGCAGCCGCGGCGACATGGGCGGCTTACCGATCTCGAAGTTCAAGGGAATCACCGGTGTCCAGATGACCGCCAGCGGCGCACTCGAGGCTTCCTTCGATACACCGGAGTCCCTCACGACGGGGCCTTTCACCGTCTATGCCTACGTTGCCAGGCACGTTGCCCTGCGGAACAATGCCACCCTCGTGCGCTGGTCTGACAAGGCCAAGCTGTCGCATTTCGGCGGGTTCTCCGGGCTGGGCGGCGACACCGGCCTCGCCTATTTCTGGCGTCGGATCGTTGTGACCTATGACGGCAACACCATGAAGCACTACGTGGATGGCGAACTGGAACGCGAGAAAGAGATGAACTTCAACGTCAGCAAGCCGGACAAGCTTATGATCGGCGATCTGAAGAACAGCTGGAACTACGTGCACCTCAACGAGGTCAAGCTGTTCTCTCGAGCGCTGACGGCCAAGGAAGTCAAGTCACTCGAGCCGGGCAAGAAGGTGGCGCATAAGGATTGTATCGTGGCGGTTGAAGTGCCGGAGCAGGATGAAGGCAGCGTCATAACGACACTCCAGAACAAGGGCAGCCTGGGCGGGAGTTTCAACACCATGAAGGACATCGATCACACGCCCGAGGTCGCAGAGATCGACGGTGTACGCTGCGTCAACTTCGATGGCAAGGCCGACTTCTTGATGTCATCACAGAACACGCCGGATACACTCACCGGCGACCACGCCTTCACGATAGAGGCAAAGGTCTACGCCAACCAGAAGGGCGACAGCACGGTTCTGGCGCTGGCGCCCTGGCTTGGCGAAGGCACCGGCCGGGTACAGCGTGACCTGAACCTGTGCGCACCGGGCGGAACCGGCATCATGGCCGGCCAGGGCCGCCACAAATACCCGTGGAACGTCGACGGGGCCGAGACGCAGTGGACGCATCTCGCCTGCGCGTATGACGGCGGCAGACGCTCCAGGATCAGGCTCTTCGTCGACGGCAAGCTCGTGAACACCTTCAACCGACGCAGCTTCGCAACCATCCCGGGATTCAAGACCTATATGGGCGCAAGCTTTGTTGACAGAAATGGCGAGAAAGACCTCTTCAACGGTGCCGTAGCATCGCTAAAAGCCTACGACTACGCCCGTACTGAAGAGCAGATAAAGGCGGCCGCGAAGTAGATTCCATCCGCGGCCATGCGATTGTTCTGAGACGCTAAGAGACGAACGGTGTAAAAGATTCACGCTAGATACTCCGCCATGAGGGGTCTCAGGAGGGCCAGAGCCTCCCTCCAGGGAGTTGAATCAGTCAGGCAACCTCTCAGCCACCGGATGAATTGGCAGCAGCGCTGAGTGGATCTGTGCCACGCCGTGACCAGCGGGTTGGGCGTGCGTCCGGCGGCTTCGGCTTTGCTCAGATCCTCGGTCATGCGGGCACGGCGTTTGTGGGCGTTCTTCTGGTCAGTAATGCCGTCCTCGTGGTGCAGTTTCATCTCCAGCATTCGCATCAGATTGTGTGTGATGCTGATAAACAGGGCCTGTTGAGACTTTGCCGCTGCGTTGCCGGCCCAGGC
>JABGQM010000107.1 GCA_018648805.1 Verrucomicrobiota bacterium | reverse complement strand
TGGCCTGGGGTGCCGGCCCGCGCGCATCGCTGAACCTTATTATAGCGGGCAAGGCCCGTGCCGCCCTGCGCGGTCGCAGCCATGTGGCCATCGAGGATATCCAGGCACTGAGCCTGCCCATCCTACGCCACAGGATCATCCCGAACTTCGCGGCCCGCTCCGAAGGCATGACCTCGGATACGCTGATCGAGAAGCTGTTGGCCGAGATTCCGTCGGACGAGAAACTGTATAAGAAGTAGCAAGGAAAGAGAGAGCCGGCTGCTGATCCCTGTAGCCCGCGCTCGCCGAGCGCGAGGCTCTGGAGACGAGCCTCGCTTTCGGCGAAAGCGGGCTACAAGGGACTGCTTCTGAAACCTGATTCGAGGAACCAAGCTTATGCCTGACCACATCACCCAAATTAACTACCTGGACCCGGAGCTGCTCCAGAAGCTGGGCGACCTGGAACTGGTGGCGCGCGAAGTGGTGGAAGGGCTGCGCGTGGGTAGCCATCGCAGTCCGTTGCGCGGGTTCAGTACCGAGTTCGCGCATCACAGGCAGTATGTGCCCGGCGACGCGATTCGGGACATCGACTGGCGCGTTTACGGTCGGACGGACCGCTATTACACGAAGCTCTATGAGGCGGAAACGAACTTCGACTGCCACGTCCTGATCGATGCCAGTGCCTCTATGAGTTACGGCTCCGGCAAGGTCAATAAGCTCGAGTATGCCAAGTTTCTTGCTGCCTCAATGGCCTACCTGGTCCTCAAGCAGCGTGATTCAGTGGGGCTTTCCATCTTCGACTCCGAGGTACGCACCTATATGCCGCCACGCTCGGCTATGGGCATCATCGTCGAAATCGACAAGCAGCTCCGCGATATCGTGCCAACCCCGAAGACGACGGTTGCGAAGCAGTTGCACGATATCGCCTTGATGATGAAGCGGCGCTCGTTTGTGATCCTGATCTCCGACCTCCTCGCCGATGTCGACGATATCATGGCCGGCCTGGACCATCTCCGGTTCGACGGCCATAACGTGGTCGTGCTGCATACCCTCGACCCCTACGAGCTCGAGTTTCCGTTCAAAGGCACCTGGCGCTTCGAGGGGCTGGAACGTGAAGAGCCGCTGACCACGCAGCCCGAACGGATCCGCGACGATTACGTGGCGAACCTTACCGAGTATCTGAGCGCATTACGCGCCGGCTGTGTAGGCGCTAATATCGACTACAAGACGGTAGACGTATCACGCCCGGTCGATGGTGTGCTGAACGAATTCTTCGCCGAACGAGCCACAACGTTGACCGGCGGCGCCGTGGGAGCAAGACTGTGAGTTTTCTTAACCCCTTACTACTCCTCGGCGCTTTCGGGATTGGCCTGCCGATTCTGGCGCATATGTTGAACCGTTTTGAGGTCAGACATACGGACTGGGCGGCGATGCAGTTCCTTAACAGGAGTGTGCGGGTGCGTTCGCGCCAGCTCAAGCTGCGTGACGTCATCCTGCTGCTTCTCAGGTGCCTGGCGCTTCTGCTTATCGTCTTTGCGATCACCCGGCCGGCGACGACGAAGAAGGCCGGCCCCCTGGCAGGTCTGGGCGAGAAGCACGTGGGGATGGTCATTGCCATCGATGCTTCTTTCAGCATGCAGCACGACGACGGAACGCGCACGCGGTTCGATGATGCGCTTGAGAAGGTCCAGGCCATCAAGGAGGGGATACGGCCGGGCGATCCGGTGACGCTGGTGCTCCTTGGCGCTGAGCACAGGGTTGTGGCGCGGAACGTGGCGTTCGATCCGGATGAATTTGATGAAATGCTGGATGCCCTGGAGCCAACGGACGAATCGCTGGATATCGAGAGCCTCCCGCAACGGCTCAAGGACCTGGCCGCGGATATGAAGGCACCGCAAAAGGAGATCTATATCGTAACGGATATGCAGGCGCAGGACTGGAAGCCGCGCTCCGCCTGGCTGCGTGATTCCTTCAAGGCTCTCGCAAAGCACGCGTCGGTCTTTGTGGTTCCGCTTGAGGGCGGCTCCGAGAACCTGGCCGTCACCGGGTTTGAGCTGATGTCCGGCGTGCTTCGCAAAGGCACGTCCGCGCGCTATCGCGCAACCGTCCGCAATTGCGGCGCGACGGTCGCGCAACAGGTCAGGGTGGCCGGGCGCGTCAACAACATCATTGCGGATACCAAGGTCATTCCCTCGATTGCCCCCGGCGCCTCGGAGTCCGTCTCCCTCTTTTTGCCGTTTCGTGATGCGGGCCCCGTGCGGCTTGTGGCGGAACTGAGTGAGGACCCGCTTGCGGCGGACAACGTGCGCCGGGCGGTGGCCGTCATTCGTGACAAGGTGTCGGTCCTGTGTGTTGAAGGCTCATCAAAGGGCGGGGGCTCCTCGGGCGGGCTGATCGCCGCGGCCCTGCGTGCGCGCGGCAACGGCCAGGGACAGGAGGATCTCGAGGTACACTCGGTCGCGTGGGTCGATCTTCCCGGGCAGGACCTGGCGAAGTTTGACGTGGTGGTTCTGGCCGATGTTCCCGACATCACCACCGAGCATGCCGCTGCGTTGGACAAGTATGTCAGGGAGGGCAATGGGCTGATCTGGTTTGGTGGAGACAACGTCAAGGCCGACGTCTGGAACGAGCGTTCTGCGCTGGGCGGCACGCCGCTGCTTCCCGCCGTGATCGAAGAACAGATGCGGACCAGCGACGCGATGGGTATCGGACGTCCGCTGGACCCGTCGATGACGGACCATCCGGTCTGCCGTTCGCTGCTTTCACTCCCCGAGGATCTGCTCAGCGAGACCCGGTTCCGCCTTCTGTTGAGGGTCACGCCCTCGACGACCGGGATGGCGGTGCTGACGCTGGCAGGCAGCGATTCCCCCGTGTTGCTTGAGCAGACGCTCGGACGGGGGCACGTCTTCATGTTCACGACGACCGCGGGGGCGGCATGGAACAACATGGCCGTCACCCCCGTGTTCCCCATGTTGCTTCAGCAGATGGTGACGTACCTGACCGCACGCGAGTTTGAGACATCGCGCACGGTTGGCGATTCGCTGTCGCTCTCGTATGTTGAGCAACCCGATGCCAGCGATGCCGTCTTTGACACGCCCGCGGGAGAGACGCTCACCGTTCCGGTTCGGGACTATCGGAACCAGTATGTCGCGCTGCTCGACGGCGCGTGCGAGGCCGGCTTCTACCTGGCACGGGTCAGCGTGCAGGCCGCGGGCCTGCCGGTCGCGGTCAATGTGGATACGAGGGAGTCAACGGTCAAGAGGCTGTCTTCGGATGAGGTGCTCGCGCTTCTGAAGGGCGCGGGTGTGAACATCGTGCGCTCGCGCGAGGGCCTCCTGGCCGTGGCTGAAGAGGCACGGACATCACGGTCGCTGTGGCGCATCTTCATGATGGCAGGACTGGTTTTCCTAGTGTTGGAAGGTCTTTTTGCGGAGTGGTTGACAGGACGTGGCGCCAGGGCAAAGGGGAACGCGAATTGATGATGAACTGGCTAACAAATATTACCGGGATCAAGGAGCTGATGTGGGGCAAGCCGGCGGCACCGGTGCTCATGCTCTCTGCACTTGGTGCGGTTGTGCTGCTGACCGCCTTTTTCTACAGGCGCCAGCGGGGGCTTCCGGGTCCGGTGCGCGCCGGCCTCGCGGTCGCGCGACTCATCGTCCTGCTTCTGGTTGTGGCGACGTTGTTTGAACCCATGGCGCTGTTTACGAAGTCGCGGCTGGTCAAGCGGCGTTTGCCGGTCTTGATCGATGTCTCCGAGAGCATGTCGATCAGGGACCAGCGCAAGAGGCCTGCCGACGTTGTTGACGCGGCAGTGGCCCTCGGCATGCTGTCGCCGTCTGAAGCCGGCGATGTGCAGCGGGCCTCAGGGTCGCTCGGCACCAAGCAGCGTGAAGCCATAGCCGCGGCGTCCCGGATTGACCTCGCGGGAAACCTGGTCTTCAAGTCGGCGCGGGCGGCATTCGACAAACTGGGCCAGGAGCTTGATGTCGACTACTACGCCTTCGGCACAACGCTCCGCCTGCTTGGCGACAGCGAAGCCCTGGCCACTAACGGCCTGCAGGCCACGGAAGCCGGGACGTCCATTGCCGACGCGCTCGAGGCGGCGGCAAGCACCGGCCGCGGCGTGCCGCTGGCGGGTATTGTGCTCCTCTCTGACGGGCTGGACACGTCTTCCCGGCGTGCGGGGTCCGTGCTGCATGACCTGGGCATCCGGGGTGTACCGGTTTACCCGGTACCGATGGGGCTTGCCGACCCTGACGACGTGTCCATCCGCAACATTGTGATGCAGGAAGTCGCGTTTTCCGGGGACAAAGTCCCGATACGCGTGCAGATCCGCTCCAAGGGGTATGAGAAGCGCAGAGCGTCCATCACAGTAAAGCTGAACGGGCGCAGCGTGGCGCGGCAGAGCGTCCGGCTTGCCGGCGGCCTGCAGTTCGAGGATATCTTCTTTAACGTGGATATTCACGAGAAAGGCGCCGCGCAGGTCGAAATCGCCATCGAACCGTTCTCCGACGAAGCCACAGCCGAAAACAACGTGGTTAAGCGCAGCGTGCGGGTTGTGAACGAGAAGATCAATGTCCTCTGTATCGAGGGCAGCGCCCGCTGGGAGTACCGCTATCTGCGCGCCATGCTCAAGCGCGATCCCCGGATCAACGCGACGTTCATCGCCACGCGCGCCGGCCCTGAGATGGCCCGCAATTCATCCGAGTACATCGCGCGTTTTCCCGAGAGTCGCGAGGATGCCTTCAAGTACGATCTTGTCATTCTCGGCGATGTGGACCCGGCGTTCTTCAGCGCGGATGAGTATCTCAGGCTCGAGGAGCTGGTCAGGGAGCGCGGCGGATCGCTGCTTGTGCTGTGCGGCATGCAGTTCACGCCGTCCGGCTACGCGGGGACACCCGTCGAGAAGATGCTTCCCGTCACGTTCGATTCTGAAGGCGAATGGGAAGTTGTGGATGACGCCGTCTATCCGGCGCTGACTCCCGAGGGAAGAAGCAGCCTGGTGATGACGCTGGAGCACGAGCGGGAAGAGAACGAGAATGTGTGGAGTCGTGTGGCGCCGTTGATCCGCGTGCCGCCCCTGCGCGAGGCGCGTCCCGGAGCCACCGTGCTCATGACGCTCTCCGACGCCGGCTCCCGTGCTGACGCCTACCCGCTGGTGACGTGGCAGCGCTACGGAACAGGCAAATGCATGCTCATGGGGACGGACCGCTTGTGGCTCCTGCGGTTCAAGACCGGCGACAAGTATCACTGGCGAGTCTGGTCGCAGTCTATCCAGTTCCTCACACTCTCGCGCCTGATGGGCGAACACAAGCGCATCCGTCTGGAAACGGACCGTGCGAGCTACCCCGTGGACGGGCAGGCGCAGCTTTACGCCCATGTGCTCGACGACCGGTTCGAACCGGTCATGCAGGCCGGGTTCGACATCACGGTGACGCCGCTGGACGTGCCCGATGCCCGACCACAGAGCGTTACGCTGCGCCCCTCCGCCGGGCGTCCGGGGCTTTTCGAGGGGTTCTTCTCGCCGCCCCGTGCCGGGCGCTTCCGAGTGGAGGCCAACGCAGGCGATCGCGCGCTGTCCAACACGACCGAGTTCCAGGCCGCGGATGTCCAGCCGGAGTTGGCGAATACGGATATGCAGATCGATCGCTTGCGCAGGATAGCGGAGCTGTCCGGCGGCAAATGCCTCGCGATGCAGGAGGTCAAGGATCTCCCGTCCCTGCTCGATCTGAAACGACACGAGGAAACCTACACGATTGAGGCTTCGCTGTGGGACAACGCATGGATCATGCTGCTGCTGGTCGCGTTGATGGGAACCGAATGGATTGTGAGAAGGAGATACGATCTGCCTTAGGGTGGGGAGTGGGGAATGGGGAATGTGTCATTAGTTATTTGGAATTAGTTATTTGTCATTGAACGTGGAGTCATAGCTGTGGGTGATGCGAAGAAAGCGAATGAGATAGAAGATCGGTTGATCGACTTCGCCGTGCGGGTGATCAAGGTCGCGGATGCGTTGCCAAGAAC
>JABGQM010000106.1 GCA_018648805.1 Verrucomicrobiota bacterium | reverse complement strand
TGCAACTCTTGGCCACAAGGGACGGCAGAGCCCTACGGACACACACGACACGTCTCCGTGGCAAAGAAACAAGCCCCGCCGGGCTGCGACGAAAATGGCCAGTTTCGTAGCCCCGATTCCTGGTGGCGCTACCGGTTGCACAGATTGGCTTGGCGACACACTCTGGAAATGCCCGTGGAATGGGCTCGAGACGGCTGCCAAAGCGTAGGAAATGCGCTCCCCACTAGAGAGACTGCTCCTTGAATTCTCTGGAGGGGAGCGCGCGAGGTGGTTCGATCCCGTAAGAGTGAGTGGGGTCCTGGCTAGACGCGGCTCTGCTTGCGGTAGGCGGTTGGGGACACACCTGTCTTCTGCTTGAAGTGGTGGTACAGGTTGGCAACCAAGCCGAATCCGCAGTCGGCTGCGACGGCGTCCACCGTGTGGTTGGTCTCGCGAAGCATTTGCTTTACCTTGTCCAGGCGGATGTGCGTCAGGATATCCATCGGCGTTCTTTCAAGATCCTTCCGGAACAGGACGTAGAGGGCGCTCTTTGATACGCCCGCTGCGGCGGCGATGTCGGTCAGGCTGATCGGTTCGCGGTAGTGGGCCGATATGAACTGGATCGCGGATCTTACCGTCGGGTCACGACAGGCGACGGTGTATGTGCTGTCGCGAGCGACAACTCCCTTGGGCGGGGTCAGGATGTTCTCGCGCGCTACGGTCTCCCCGTCCATCATGCGCTCGAGAAGGTCGCAGGCTTGACGCGCGTTGTCGACATACCCAATGGCGATGCTTGAGAGGGGGACGCTCGTGCTTTGCCTGTACAGCGGCATGTCCAGCGTGCCCAGTACGGCGACGTCTTCGGGGACGCTCAATCCTTCCGCCTGGCACGCTTCGATGACCCAGACGGCGTCGTGGTCCAGATCGGTGTAGACCGCCAGCGGTTTCGGCTGCTCACGCAATGCCTTGCGCAGATTGCGAAGGTGCATCTCCCAGGAGGTGTCCCAGACGCGGCGGGCGGTCGTCAGGCGTTTCAGAAGGTACCCACACGTGTAGCCATGTTCCCGCAGTTTTGCTTTGAACGCCGAGTGGCGCTGATTCGCCATGCCGTACGGTGCGGCTGAGTAGAGGGCAAAGCTGCGGAATCCGCGTTCGAGGAAATGGTCGGCGGCAAGCTGTCCCACGATTTGGTTGTCGACAAGAATTGACGGGACGCCGATGCTCTGAAGGTCCATGCCGAGACCGACCGCGGGGCATTTTACTCGCTGAAGCAAGCGTTCGAGACGAGTCGGGTTCACATCATAGGTGCCGATGATTCCGTCGCCCGTCCAGTCCTGTGGAATCGTGCCGTGGAGACTGGCCCCGAGGTTGAGGTGCCAGCGGCGTTCGGCGGCCTCGTCTACGATCGCGTGTATCAGCCCCTCGTGCCATCTGAGGCCCAGCAATAGAATGCTTCTTGGTGCGTTCATTGGAATGGTTTCTCCTCTCACTCTTGGAAGATGTTACACCAGCTTTGGAAGATCTTCAATACTCATGTCTGTATCAAAGCGGTATAGTAGAACCAGGAATGCAGAGGAATCCAGCTATGGTCACCGTCGAAAAATTCAAGCTCGTGGCAGACGTTGCCAAGGCATATAGCAAGGGGAACCGAGCGTGAGACACACCATGTTGGTTACTTGTTTGGGTATTTGGGTACTTGGGTCTTTCCTCCTTTGCTCTTCGAGCTACGGCGGACAAGTGGGTATTTGCGAGGCTGCGGAGCAGCCGTCGCTCATTCCCGAGAGCGAGATCATGGCGCTGCAGAAGGAGTTGGCCTCACCCGGCGGCTCCGCGGTTGCCGCAAGGCGCACGATGAAGAATATCGTGCGGAAGACTAGTGCGCTTCTCCAAGAAGCGCCGGAGGCGCCGAATCGATTTGCCGTGCTCGGCATCATGTTTCAGGCGCAGAAGACACTGCTGGCGCAGGCGAACACTGAGCGTAATGGTGAGGCCCTGTTCTTGACCTGCGAGGCGCTCGCAGAAGCGCCTGACGAGTACGCAGAAATCCGGCTCGAAGCGGACCTCCTTCTTTCGGAAAGAGAACTCTCTGACAAAGATGCCACACTGGCAGAGCGCGCAGAAGCTCTCGCCGAAGTTGTTGAGCGCTACAAAGGCACACCGGCCGAGGCGAGGAGCCTGCTCATGGGCGCTCTGATCGTCCGGAAACTGGACGCGCCGGAATTTGAGAATTCGATACTGTATGTGCTGAATGAGAAATACGCCGACGATCATGAGGTCATTGAGTTCAGGCGAAGGTTCCTGAAGGTGAGCCGTCTGGACCTTGTCTTCAGCGGCATGCACAGTCGCGTCGATGGCACGACGCTCGTTTTTCCTGCGGATACGATGGGACACATGTCACTCATGGTATTCTGGTCGAAGAACGAGCCCGGCATAGAGACATACCTGGCGATGCAGAAGGAGGAACTCGCGAAGTACCCCGGCCTGATTGATGTCTTCAGCTTCAACGTTGACGAACTGCCTGACGGCGGTGAATCGGTCCTCAAGGAGCACGGGCTGGACTGGACCATCATGGCGCTGCCCGGCGGCAGACGGAGCCAGGCGTATCGCACTTACGCACAGGTCGATCCTTGCTCACTCCTTGTGAATGAATACGGTGTGACGGTGATACGGCCTGAGGTAGCGCATGGACCGCACGCGCCGCTGGATGGTTCGAGGGTATCTGATGGTAGATATATGGCTCACCTGCAGTCGCTGTTTATAGGGGAGTGCTTGGTTGGGGAGGGGGATGGGGATGAACATCGAACCTCGAACATTGAACATCGAACATCGAAGTTGGAGACCATCCAGGCTTGTTTTGTTCCGCCCCCGTTTCGTTACAGGCTCACTCGAGAGGAAGCACTGGCGAACTACACGAAGGCTGCGAGGCTGTGCGCTGAGGCGATAAGGGACAAGCCGAAGGCAGACGACATTTCAGCACTGCGCGACAGACGAATCATCGCACTGCTGGGCATGTGGAACACGGCTTGCGAGCCGAGGTACCTTGAAGAGGCCGTCAAGGAGTCAAAGGCGGCACTAGCAGCGAAGCCGGCGCTGGGCGCGCCGGGTACCATGCCGAAGGCTCTGGTGCCCGGAGCTGATGTTGTCCCGCGGTTCTGTCTGGCTAAGGCGGCTTTGCGGGAGAACCGTGGCCGGGCAGAGCAGGTGGTGCGGACCTTTGTTGAGCAATGCGGCGGAAAGGAAGCGCCGGCCGCTGCCATGGTCGCCGCAGCGATACTGTCGATCGAGGGCAGATCGCGCGAGCTGCTTGACGGGTATCGCGCAACGCTCCTTGATCAGGTTGCCGAAGACCCCAGATTCTATTCGTTCACGTCATTTCTTCGGGACAGGCACCATCAGTATCGCCTGCTCAACGCAAATTACGCACACCGTGTGAGGGGAGCTCGTTGGTACATTATGGGACACGACTATTCGTGGCCGACCAACTATTTGCCGGTGATAGAGCTCAAGAAACTAGACGGCTCTGAGCTCACGCTTCCAAAGGACACGAACGGAAAGCTGACGCTCCTCACCTTCGTAGAGCCGCCGGCGGACGGGATCAGCGATTATGAACCCCGCGGGGGCCACATGATGGGTTACGCCGAAAGCGTGAGCACCAAGCATGTGAACAAGGACATCAACTACGTTACGGCGTTTCTGACCGACAATGCAGATCACGTGAGCTTTCTCATGAAGACCAACGGATGGTCCTGCCAGCCGGTTCTTGTGCCTGGTGGCCTGGCCAACCCCATGGTACGACAGCTCGGGGTCTACTCCGCTGACCGGTTGCCGAATGTGTTTCTGCTGCGACGCGACGGGTCGATTGCGTGGAGGGCCTCCGGGCTCTGGTACAAGAACGAGTATGGGTTTCCCTGGGCGAACTGCCTTGGCATGAAGTTCCAAGTCGAAGTGTGCGAAGTTGAGCATGCGTACAGGGCTCTCGAAGACGGCGACTACAAAGAGGCCGCGCGTGTCTTTGCCGGCCCCTACCTGCCGTGGGACCCAGATCGCTTTGGCTGGCGGCCACCCCGCTATCACGGCAGAGCGCTGGCTTTCATGGGTCTGAAAGAGTGGGAAGCCGCGCTCGAGTCTATTGACACGGCCATTGATGCACAGAAACTCCATCACTTCCGCGGCAAGCGCAGAAAGTGGGCCAACCAATGGCGGAAGGACGCGGTCACTGTTATCGTAGAGAAGCCAGATGACGTTCTTGTGGAACTATGGGCTACCAAGGCCGTTATCCTGGATAAGCTTGGGCGCAAGGAAGATGCCGCCAGCGTGCGCAAGCGTTCAGAGGAGCCGGTGCAGCCGGGTTCCGAGAACATTTATTGGCTGTTCCATCAACGATTGAAGAACTGGAGAATGAACAAGCAAAAAGCAGGAGAAAGTTGGTGAATGGGAAACGAAGAATCAAGGCCCTGCGCGTATTCACTGTGGCCCTGGCCGCGCTCGTGTTCTGTATGGCGGTTCACCCGACAGCGGCATTTGCCGCGGAGGCGTCCGAGGCGTTGGTCGAGCGATACAGCGGCATGCTCAACCAACTGCGGACCGAAGTGACCGCCGAGGTCCCGAAGATCAACCTGGAGAAAGCAAAGACACCCGGGAGCCCGGAAGAGCAACAGCTGAAGACGTTTCTGGCGAGCGACGCGCTGGATGCAAAACTCGTGAAATACGTTGTTCTGTTCGAGGCTACGCCGAAAGGTTTGGCGGAATTCGAGGCGCAGGGGAAGGAGCAGGCGGCGCTGATCAAACGGCTGCTGGCTGACGACGAGCTGATGATGCAGATGGTGATGGCGGGCGGCGCCGCCGGCTATGGAAGAGGCGGCCCGGCAGCGTACGGCGAGGCGATGATTATTTACACGAGAATTCAGAAGGCGAGCGAGAAGGCCAAGGACGGCGTACTGCAGCGGCTGGCGCTGGCTGGCAGCGTGAACCAGGCGGGAGGGGCTGCGGGCGCCATCGCGAACGCAAAGAAGCAAGGAAAGTCCGAAGCAGCGTTAAAGGAAGCTGTGGAGAAACACTACCAGCATGTGGTGCAACACTACATGCAATACGAAAAAGCGTACCTGGGCGGCGAACTGGATCCGGCGTTTGGGACGTTTACGGCCTGGGAACTTACATTCGTGTTTGGCCATGGCGATCCGCCCGGGCACCTGGAATGGGGTCGCGAAATGCTGCGGAATCTCCGGCCGGACCACATTTATGCCGCGCCCGATGGGGTGCGTTACTCGGTGATTGTCAATACCTGCGTCAAGTATGGTTCGGGGCATGTCTGCTTGGACAGGGGCGAGCAGTATGCCGGTCAGAACATCATCATGAACGGCGGGGTCTGCGGCCGTCGCGCGGGCATGGGCCGTTACGCCGTGCGCTGCTTCGGCATCCCGGCCACGCACCGTCCCAGCCCCAGGCATGGCGCACTGGTCCGCTGGTCGCCGGGCGGCTGGTGGCCCAACCTGGGCCCGGGCTGGGGTGCAGGCTATGTGTGGGGAAGCAAGGATCTCTGGTTCCGCGACTATACGCAGGCTCGCGAGAGCAGGACGTTCGTGCAGGTCAAGCGGGCCTACTGGATGGGCGACGTCCTGGGAGAGAAACGAACCTACCGGACCTACCACAAGGATCCTCCCGGAGGCTGGAATGGCGTAGCCCTCCGTCGCGAGCGGGCGATCATCGAAGAGTCCAAAACCGCGGAGCCCGAAAAAGAGAGCTTCGCAGACATTGACGAAGCCATAGGCCCCACGTTGGCGCAGAAGGTCATGGCCAGGGAGATCACGCCCGTGGACAAGGAAATCACCTACGGCGAGGCCGGTACCATAACCATACCGGCGGCCGCATGCACCCCGCGCGACGCCACACCATGCGTCCTTCCGATGAAGAGCTTTGCCGGTGGTCTGCAGATCTTTCTCGGGCGTTTTTCCACACCAAGTGGCGGCGGCAAAACGATCGTGCGTGGGGGCGGGTTTGGACAGGAGGCCAAATTCTGCAAGTCCGGGTGGCGCATGAAAGACGGCAACAAGAACCCCGCCCAGTACTCCTACGGTAACTGGGGTTTCCGTGCGGCGATGACGCCCCAGTCCGATCAGGTCGCGCCCGAACTCGCGCTCGAACTCGGCGATGGCGTGAAGCTGGAGATGGTCTACATCAAGCCGGGCACGTTTGTGATGGGCGGTGAAAACACGTGGGATAACAGGTTTGGGTGCGTTGAGGTGCCGAAACACGAGGTCACCATCACCAAGGGCTTCTACCTGGGTAAGTACGAAGTGACGCAG
>JABGQM010000105.1 GCA_018648805.1 Verrucomicrobiota bacterium | reverse complement strand
CACCGTGAAACTGAAAAAGTCAGCCGCAAATCCGATTCTGAGTCCAAACCCCGCCAATGAGTGGGAGAACTTCTGTGTGCTGAACCCTGCCGTTGTCTTTGACGACGCCAGAGGCGAGTTCGTGATGCTCTACCGGGCCGCAGGAGACACCGAAAGGCATCACATTAACATCGGCCTGGCGACGTCCAGCGACGGGGTGCACTTTGAGCGGCAGTCGGATCAACCCGTGTTTTCGCCGTCGCCCAACGGTCCGGACGCCGGCGGTGTGGAAGACCCGCGCCTGATCAAAATGGGGGACTGGTACTACCTCACCTATGCCGCCAGGCCCTATCCGCCCGGACGGTATTGGGACCCTGTGGCGCTGAAAAACCGTTATTGGATCAATCCGCCGCCCGAAGGCCCCGTTTACCTCAAGGAGAATGGAACGCTGACCCATTTGGCCATCACCCAGGATTTCGTCAACTTCAAGCGCCTGGGCCGCATCACCGATGCACGCGACGATGACCGGGACGTGATTCTCTTCCCCGAGAAGATCAACGGGAAGTATGTCCGGCTTTCGCGTCCCATGCGTTACGGCGAAGGCCATCCCTGCGCCAGACCGTCAACCTGGATCGCCTATTCCGACGATTTGATGGAATGGTCAGACCCGAACGTGCTCATGGAAGGCAGGGAAGAGTGGGAGTCCCTGAAAATCGGCGGATCCTGTCCTCCGCTGCGCACGGACGCAGGCTGGTTGCACATCTACCATGGCGTGGCGACGAAAGATAAGGGCCGCGGGTATTGCGCCGGCGCCGTGCTGCTGGATCTGGAGAACCCGGAGAAGATCCTGGCCCGGACAAAGCAACCGATTCTGGAGCCCACGGAAGCGTGCGAGAGGTCTGGAATCTACAAGGGCTGTGTCTTCCCGACCGGCAACGTGATCCATGACGGCACGCTCTACGTCTACTACGGCGCGGCAGACACGTACGTCTGCGTCGCCACCGCAGCGCTGGATGAGTTTCTAAACGATCTTGTTGCAGAGTAGGTGATTGTCCCGGGGCATCGGGGTCATCCACAATGGCATGCATCTTTTCCTACACCCCGTATGCAGAACCTTCATTTCGCCCAACGGGCCATTCAAAATCCGGGCACTTCGTAGGTTCGTTTTCTGGTAACCCCACTCGTTACACGAATGGATCGTGCGGTACGCGCTCAGAAGGCGTGTAGAACAGGAACAAAGTGCTGGTCTGCACTGGTGATGGCGCCGTGCCACTACATGGACTCCTTTACTTATCTGGGGGGGGCTCGCGCTCGTACGTACAGAGCGATCTGGTGTTCCGCGAGAAGCGGTGACGGTTATCCCTGCCGCTTGCGCCAGGCGCGGGGGCTCAGGCCGATGATGGTGCGGAAGACGCGGGAGAAGTGGAAGGGGTCTGAGAAACCGACATCGAAAGCGATCTCTTCCACGAGCAGGTCGGTGTGTTCGAGCAGGTAGCTCGGCGAACGCCTCCTCCCCGCTTACGTCGAGGAACACGGGCCATGCGGGGCATCGCTGCCTGGTCGGCGTGAAGTTGCCCTGGTGGACGTTGTGGAGCGCCACATGAAAGGGCGGGATCGAGACCACCCGGTCCCCGATCGCCACGTCTCTGTGTCCCTTGTCGAGAACGTACACGATCTCCAGGTGGGGCGCGGGCGGGTTCCTGTAGCCAGAGGGGGACTTGCCGATGTACGGAATGGCGGGCGGGCCGCAACGGTCTACCCAATCCAGCACCTTTTCCTGCCATATGGAGATTTCAGTCATGTGTTTCTACGCCTCACCGGGAAGATCGGAGAGGCTGACCTTGTCGTAACCACCGCGCTTCTTGTCTTCGGGGTGTGGCTCAAGGCTGATGATCGTGATCTCTTTGCGACCCGGGCCGTAGACCCAGTAGATGCGTCCGGCCGCTGGTTTCCTGTTCTCCAGGTACGATTGCTGTTCCGCGCCACGCCGTGGTGCGGGAACGGGTGTGTAGTGGTGCCACGGTAGATTGCGGGGTGTAGTCCGTGGAGCACGGACCACTGCCAGCCATCTTCTCTCTCCCTCTCTCCTCAATTAGAGGAGTCAGTTTAAGCGTCACCGGGAGCGGAGCGTCCGGGGGCGGATCTGGCGTGCGGCCGACCTGTGGGTGTGGTTGACTGCGCGGATGCAAATCAGAAGATCAAACATCCGAGGGGATCGGCCGGAGTGTTCGGTAGATCCAAGTCACCGTGTTCATGGTCACGGCAGCTACTCGCGCCACAGCAAGGCCGACGGCGAAGAAGAGGAGTCCGTGGAGCGCTGGCGTTGCACAGCGGGCTGCGGCACCATCAGCGTGCTGCCGGACGAATTCCTTCCATACCGGCCCGTAGGGAGCGATCTACTTCAAGCCTGGCTCGACGCCGAACTCATGGGAAGCGATCCGCCCCATGTCACAGAAAACGAGAGGGGATGCCTGAAGCGAGCGCATGAACACTTTCTCCAACGCATCCCCTCCCTAACCGAAGTCATGGGGCAGATGATTAACGCCGTCAGTCCCTCCGCCACCCAGTTATGGGGGCAACTTCGTAAGCTCGGAGAGCTCGGGGATATCCTGCGCTTCCTGGCCGAGAAGTTCAAGACTTCGCTGTTGGGTGATTATCGGTGTTTACGCCCGAGGACGGCGACGGGCTGATCTGTGGGACTTTCATGGGGGTGGGCAGAGCGGATCGTAAAAAGGACGATCCCACATAACCATTCGATGTTATGGCATCTGGGGCTCTGGCAGAGTCCTTTTCCATGAATAACACACATCTGAATGACCCACAGACGGTGGCCTTGACCCGGTTCAAGGCCGTGAACACGATCGAAGAACATGTTCGCAACGGCACGAGCCTGGCTCAAGCCCTGCGCGAGGCCTCGGTGTGCCCCTGGCCAGACGAATATGGGCGCTGTTATGCGGTCAGGACGCTGGAAGACTGGTGGTATGGCTACCTGAACGGTGGTTTTGCCGCTTTGGAGCCTCAGAAGCGCTCAGACAGCGGTACCTGCCGCGTGATCGACGCCGATACGGGCCGCTGGCTGATCGAACAGGTCTGCCAGTACCCGAAGATCCCAGTCAAAGTCCTCTACGAGCACTGGAAACAGGAGGGCAAAGAACTGCCGCCGCTGCGGTCTCTCTACCGCTACCTGAAGCGGCATGGTTACGACCGCAAGACGCTTGCGGCTGGCCGCCTGGAGAGCGGCCCGACCAAGGCTTTTGCCACACCACATGTCAACGAGCTGTGGATGGTGGACTTTTCGCCGGGACCGAAGCTCCGTACCGAAGCAGGATCGGTACAAAGCACACAGCTATGCATCCTGGTCGATGACTGCTCACGGCTTATTCCTTTCGCCGGGTACTACCCCAAAGCCGACACGAAGGCGTTCCTGAATACGTTGAAGGAGGCCGTGTTGCGTCGGGGGCTGCCGCGGAAGCTATACACCGATCAAGGCAAGCCTTTCGTCTGTCATCATGCACATGTGGTGTGTGCGACCCTCGGCATACGCCTGCTGCACGCCAAGCCGTATCACGCCTGGAGCAAGGGTAAATGCGAACGGCTGATACAGACCATCCAGAATGGCTTTGAAAGTACGCTCAGGATCGAGGGAAATCAGGCGAAGAGCCTTGATGCACTCAACGAGAAGCTCTCTCAGTGGATCCAGGCGACCTATCACCAGCGGGTGCACAGCGCAACGCAGTGCACCCCGGAGGCGCGCTACCATCGGGAACTGGCGCATATCCGCAAGTTGGAAATCGATGCGTCGGGCGTGGACTGCCTGTTCTATACCCGGAAGGAGCGCACGGTGCGCAAGGACGGGACAGTGCGCATCGACAAGAAGCTCTACGAAGTGGACCTATCGCTGCGCGCGCTGCGTGTCGAGCTGCGCTTTGATCCGTTCACGCTCACCCGCATCGAGGTCTACCACCGGGATGCGTTCGTATGCCTGGCCAAGCCGGTTAACTTGCGTCTCAACAGCGAAACAGGAGGATCACAGTCCTATGCAGAACGTGGATAACAAACTGGGCGACTATATGCATGCCTGGGGGGCACGTTGCGTGCCCTTTCAGGATCAGGAGCATCAGGCGCTCTTTGAAACGGAACAGACCCAGCGGGCGGTTGAACGGCTCCAGCAGAGCGCGGCACTGCGCCGCGGTATGCGTATCGGGCATATAGGCCAGCGTATCGACTTCTTCTGGACCACCATTGTCAATGAGAGCGAATTGCTCGAACGTTTTCGCGTCGAGGTGCAGCCCATCGATATGGTCCTGTTCATCCGCGATGTGCGTCAGCGGGCAAAGGCCGGGGCGAAGGCCTATGCCGATGAGGTCGCCGACCTGCGGGAGACAATGGAGATAGAAGGGCTGGAAGACGAGCAGTTGATCAACATCCTGGCACTGCGTGATCAGGCCTTGGCTATTGCCGCTGACCAGGGACTGGATGCCCTTGCGATCCAGGACTTTGATTCCTTAATCGAGGAATTCGGCGCCTACTGCCTGCTGGCCAACAGCATGATCTCCGATACACTCCCGCTATCCATGGAGTCTGATATTCATGGCGCCGTCAGTACACTGCTCATGTCGCGCGCGGCAGGTGGTGTCCCAAGCTTCCTGGCCGATGTGACAACGCGTCATCCGGAGGATGACAACGGCGTATTGCTCTGGCACGCCGGCGCCCCGCTTTCCATGTGCAAGCCGGGCGAGAAGCCCAAGCTCGGCCGCCACTGGATCCTGCCCAGCCCGGTGTCGGGCATGACGCATTTCCCCTTGAAAGGTGGACCGATCACCGTGACACGCTTTGACGGAGACCGCGGCGAATACAAGTTGGCCATCGGACAGGGCGAGTCGATGGACGGACCCTACACGCAGAACAACTACGTCTGGATGAAAGTCGACAACTGGCCGCACTGGGAACGCACGCTCATGCAAGGCCCGTGGATTCACCACACCGCCATGCCCTACGCCCAATGCGGCGCCGTTCTCGAAGAGATGTGTCGCTTCGTCCCCGGCCTGCAACCCGTGCGGTTAGACGTGACAGGCGGTGGCAGGGCCAACGGGGTATGACGGACACCAATGCTGCAGCAGATCGTACGGTAGTGAAGGCAGTTGCTTGCCCTCCAGTATGAACGCGTCCACGCATCGGCAGCTTCAGAAGCTGCCCAGTCATTCTCCAAAACCACGAAAGTCAAGGAGCAGTACCTGTCGTGGGTACGGGATCTTTGCCGGTGTGATGCTGCGCTTCAGCCCCGTTTCAAAGGCATCTTGTGGGCACACAGGGCGTCCCGTTCGTGTAACGAATGGCCTCACCAGAAAACGGACCTACGAAATGCCGGAATTCTGAACGTCCGCTTCACACCCGGGGTGGGGCGGAATACGGGGTTGTCACGCATCGTGTCGCGGACGAGTCACGCCACCTGAAGCACATCCTGAACCGCCTCAATGCCCTGTAACCACCTGGTCAGGTGGTGCCAACTGGTGAGCGAATGGGGTGCCAATGCGCGGCGACAATTACATTTGCCCCGCGTATGCGATGCGAATACGGCGGCATCGCTCACTCCAAATGGCCGTTCGGACGTGCCCCTCCTCTCCAGTTCTGGAGGATCCTGCACTAGGTTTGGAAGATATCCACTACTCGTGTTCGTGTCGGGCTGGTATAGTGGAAGCGTGCATGCAAGCAGGTCTGAGATTGGAAACAGCGAGATGATCACAACGAAAGGCTAGTGATGACTGAAGGAATCGACGACGTTCAAGCTGTAGAGAAGCTTGGCAAAGCGAGAGATACGGTAGTTAAGGAGGTCCGCAAGGTGATTGTGGGTATGGAAGATGTCATCGATGAGATGATGATCGCCATCTTTTCCCGCGGCCATTGCCTGCTGGTCGGTGTGCCTGGTCTGGCTAAGACGTTGCTGGTCAGTTCTTTAGCTCAGACGATGTCGCTTGGCTTCAAGCGCATCCAGTTCACGCCTGACCTGATGCCTTCAGATATCACGGGTACGGAGCTGCTTCAGGAAGATCCTGAGACGCACGAACGCCGGTTTATGTTCCAGAAGGGCCCGGTTTTCACAAACCTGCTGCTCGCGGACGAAATCAACCGTACGCCGCCGAAAACTCAGGCGGCTCTGCTCGAAGCGATGCAGGAAAAGACCGTATCCTCCGGCGGCCAGGACTACAAACTCGACGCGCCGTTCTTCGTGCTGGCGACGCAGAACCCGATCGAACAGGAGGGGACCTATCCGCTTCCTGAAGCGCAGTTGGACCGGTTCCTCTTCAATATCATGGTGAAGTACCCGACCCAGAGCGAAGAGCTGGACATTATGCGCAGCGTGACGACGGATGATGAGCCGGAGCTCAAAGAGGTCGTGGACGCGAAGACGATCCTCGACTTCCAGCATGTCGTCAGGCGCATACCTGTTGCCGACCACGTGTTTGAATATGCC
>JABGQM010000104.1 GCA_018648805.1 Verrucomicrobiota bacterium | reverse complement strand
AAGCGGGTCGGTTAAGGGTATCCGAGTAAGGGTTGGGGTTAAGTGTACGTTTAAGTGTGGGACGAAGAGTTCCTCGTAATCCGCTCTCAGCCTGCCCTCCATAGCGCGAAGCGCGACGGAGGGTTGCCGTTCTCGTTGACCGATTCCCCGTTCTCATTACTCTCCATAGAACTTTTGACAGTGCCCTTCAGAATCGTGATGATATAACCGGGATGTCGCATCGGGTTCGAGAGGTGCAGGGCCGCAACTCTCGCAGTGGCGGCTTGCGTCGCCGGTAGGCCGTAGGTAGTGATGCAGTAGAGCAGATCCTTGACCGTAGTGGGGTGGTGGGGCCGATCAATCATGGCCGCCAGCTTGCGCGCCTCACTAACCGGCGCGTCGCCGTGCTTCTCGCGCAGGGCCTCCCACGATGCCTTCTGTTCGGCCTCCGAGCGGAAGGGACGCAGACAGTAGGTGTTGGGCGGGCGCATGGCGTAGCTCTGGCCGGTGGGGTAGGGGTGCCGGGTGATCTCGAGGATATTGCGGCGCTCGAGCTCGACAAGCCCTATCCCGATCGAACGCGATGGAATCGCGTAGCGTTCTGACAGCGCCTCACGGCTGGCGCTCCAGCGCGGCGCCGTGGCGCTGCGGGCAGACTCACTGAGTACGATCAGGTAGGCCACATCAGCCGTGAGCGGGAGCTGTCGACCCACACCGTAGGTCCAGTAGGCGAGGGGCAGGGATAGCGTATCCTCATCCGCGGCTGGTCCCGTCAGCTTGACTGTGGCCGGTTGGCCATAGCCAAACGTGGCGTTGAGCAGGGCGTACTCATCCTGCAGCTTGCGCAGCGTCTTGGTGATCTGACGACGGTACGCAAGCGGCTCCATCTCCATCCCCAGGTCCGCGGCCAGCCGGGCGTAATCCACCTCCAGCAGACCGTCCTCCGCCGAAGCGCCATCCGCGGCCTTTTCGTGGGCATATCGCAACAGGGCCATGTAGAGATCGAACGCCCGCTCATTGCGCGAACTGAGCATCTGCGGGGCCAGCGCCGGATCGGTCAGCAGGGCGACCGGCACCCGAATGTGCGTGGCCAGGTCGGGGGGTAGTTCGGTACGTGGTTCGGTTTTGATGCCATCGATCACGCGTAGCGTCGCGCCGGCGTGGCCCGCCGAGCGGATCAGGACCGCATGCTCAGTGTTGCGGGTCAGCGCGTAGTGGGTCCAGTTGTGGCTCCCGGTAATCACCGTCGCACCATCAATAACAATCACCTTGGCGTGCAGCGCCCGCCCGGCCGTTCCGAACTTCACCTCCGCGCCGGCCTCGCGCAAGATCCCCGCCGCCGTGTCGCTGACCGCATTGCGTTTATGAGTCCGCTTGTCTGCCGCGTAACGGAAGCTGCGGTCGAGAATCACGCGCACCGCCACCCCGCGCTCCTGCGCCGCCACGAGCGCCCCCACCAGCCGCGCTACCGGCTGATTATGCGTCGCCCGCTCCGCCAGTCGCACCTGGTACATCGCCACCACCACCGACCCCGTCGCCGCATGCAGCGCCGCCTCCACCGCCGGCAGGTAGGCCGACCCGCTGATATCCGCCACCTCCGCCTGAAACACCTCCCCTGCGCACAGAGAAGAGGCCAGCACCGCCACCAGCACCACCAGCACCAAACCAAACCGCATCATTCTCATGGTCTCGATCATAGGCTCCCCCGCCCGCCGCAACAGCAAGACCCGTCAATTGAATGTCATGTGGGCCAACGTGGCTCACTTTTGAGCAAACTGATAACGCTGCCGGAGTTCGTTGTGCGCCGAAGGCAATATCCGCTTCTCGTGCTGCAAGCGCCCGACGACGATACCCGCAGAGATGCCGGTTTGAGAGGCAAATTCCCGGATCCGATTGCTTGTGTAGCGCGGTTGCGAAGTAAAGGCTGTCCAGTCCTCCGCAGGAATCAGCTGGTCCCTCGCAAAAACATCGGCCTCCTCTTCTCTGATCGTCTTCTCTTTGTCCTCCAGGATCACATCCTTCTTGCTGTGCAGAAGTAAATGCCCCAGTTCGTGAAACAGCGTGAACCAGAAGATGTCCCCCCACTTGTAGCGAAGGGAGAGCATCACAACGGCTCTGTCCTTGCTTTGAAAGAAGGTGGCTCCGTGGGCCTTTGTTTTGGGGAAATGCGGACACGGTACAAACGCAACCCCGGATTCCGAAAGCGCCTGCTCTAGTTGATATGAGAACGTCTCCGGTGCCTGGCTGGTCAGCCCCCTCAGTTTCGCAAGTCCGCTCTTGAGGGCCTGCCCGTCAAAAGGCGCGCAGTCCTTTGCGCGGGCTTTCACCTCGCCAACGCGCAGCCAAGCAGCCACGGCCTCAGGGGATCGGTCTCCGACCTCACGCGCCCCATGCCGATGCGCCACCTGGTAGCGAGGGACATCGAGTACACTATGCAGGGACATGACGCCAAAGAACTCCTGCATGGCCTTAACCTTGTCGATGCCGCGGGTGAATTGCGGAACAAGTCCCAGTACGACGAGCTGACGGTAACAGAACTTTGTCACCAACGGGGTCTCCGCTTTGCACTGCGTCTCGCGCTCCCTGGCTCGCCGACGAGCTTGGGAAAGTCGGTAGTCATTCTCCAGTCCCGTCCAGATGTGTGCGCCGACACCCGTTACCCGCTCCAGTTGCAGGGCCGTATCTGGGGTAATCGCCTTCTTTCCGCTGAATATCGCACTGAGCTTGGGTAGCGGACGCCCCATACGCGTCGCGAGCTCGCCCTTGCTGATCCCCAGTTCCTCCACTACCTCCTCCAGGTATTCCCCTGGGGGAATAGGGAGATCTGAAACAAAATGACTTTCAGTCTCCATAGTGCTTGCTCACCTCCTCAATGCGGGCCACATTCAGTTGCTCACCGGATACAGTGAAGATCAACCGATAGAAACCAGTCAATTTTACCGCCCACTGGCCCTTACGCGTTCCCTTCAACGGATGACAGTTCAGCCCGGGCAGCCGCTTGACCTCATCCAAGCCTGTGGCCTGTTTGAGGATATCCACGCGTTGAATGTACTTACGTGCAACCTGGGTTCCATAGCTTTGTATCGCTTTCTGACTGTGCTGGTACTCGCTCTGGAGTTTCCTTGTCTTGAATCCGACCTTCATACGCGCACCCCAACAACCCCGAGAAAGGCGCGCATTCTTGAAGAATCGTACGACATGCTCGTCGCACCGTCAATGTATGTTTTACCCATGGGGTAAATTAATAGACAGCTCCCTGTCATGCCTCTGCCGCCTCCCATGCATCCAGCTTGCCGGTAAACATGTTACACATTAGACGCGACTATCACACAATCCCCACCATCGGACAAGCGAACTGATTTGGTGGAGACGGTTCTGCGGTGCGATCCTCCGGCACAACGCGGCCCTCCCGGTCGTGCGTCAGCATGACCGTGTCCCCATCGATCACACGAGTGACGATGCCGGTAACGCTGTCGGCAACGGCGGGGGAGTGGTCCCGCCCGATGACACCGGGCAAGGCACAGAAAGTGCCCTTCTGGCCTTATGGGGAACTATCGTTCTTTTATTGTTGACCGGCGGCAGCCGCAGTGGCAAACTATCGTTCATCATGAGTGAATTACTTGATTCTGTCCGCCGTCAAATCCGCCTGCGCCACTACTCCATCCGCACAGAGCACAGCTATGTGGAGTGGGTCTATCGGTACATCCTCTATCACAACAAGCGCCACCCGGCCGAGATGGGTGCCCCCGAGATAACAGCGTTTCTCAGCCATCTGGCCACCGACCGCAACGTCGCCGCCAGTACCCAGAACCAGGCCTGCTGCGCCTTGGTTTTCCTCTACAAGCACGTCTTGGACAAAGATCTACCCGAATTCGGCGAAATCGTCCGCGCCAAGAAGCCCAAACGCCTCCCCGTTGTGCTCAGCGCAGAAGAAACCGCCTCGGTGCTCGCAGAGCTCAGCGGTCTGCATCGACTCATGGGTGAAATGCTCTACGGAACCGGAATGCGCATTGTTGAACTCATCCGCTTGCGGGTTAAGGATGTCGACTTCAATCGCCGCATGATCACTGTCCGTGATGGAAAGGGGCAGAAGGATCGCATCGCCATTCTGCCATCTGAGCTTGTCCCCGAACTCAAGGAGCATGTCGCGAAGGCCCGATTACTGCACGAAAAGGATCTCGCCGCCGGTACAGGTACAGTGCATCTCCCCTTTGCACTTGCGCGAAAATACCCCAACGCCAACAAGGAGTGGGGCTGGAAGTATGTCTTCCCTGCCCACAAGCTCTCTGTCGACCCTCGTAGTGGCGTCACACAAAGGCACCACGTCTATGAGAGCGTCCTACAGAAAGCACTCAAGAGAGCCACCCGCGCATCCGATGTCGTCAAGCCCGTCCATGCACACACGTTCAGACACTCGTTTGCCACGCACCTGCTTGAGGCCGGCCACGACATCCGTACCGTGCAAAAACTCCTTGGCCATAAGGACGTGCGAACCACCATGATTTACACACACGTCATGCAGGATGGCGTCAGCGGCATTGCGAGCCCTCTGACTCGTGTCCGCCTCATTCAAGAGCAACGTTTGGCCTCCCCGGGTGACGCAAAGCGCTCTACGCAGGTAGACCCGCGCGGAGCAGAACTCTTGGTGCAGGAAAACACAGAGCTGAACACGACGCCCTGTGCCACGGATGCTGTCCGCGTTGCTGCTGACGGACGCGCGGCCATCTCGGAACATGCGCGACAAACACGAGCTGCACTGGGTCTGTGGCGTCCGGTCGTCTTGATGAAGCGTCTTGGCTACGCTGCACTCTGGGCGCTCGCATTCCTTTCTGCGGGAGACAAACAGCCATGACGGCTCCACTATGCTACCCCGGCGGACGACCCTACTTCGGGCTGCGCAGCACCGTTGCCGGTCAGCCACGCCGGCGAAACGCTTCAAACAATCGGGTGATTTCGCTTACATCGTCCGAGCTCGGCTGGGCGCGCTTCTGGGAAATTGTATCCGGCCAGCTCAATCAGCACGCCTATAGCGAGACATCGCACGAGCTGTATCGTTCCGTGCTGCGCGGCTTCTACAAGCGCACCCGCTGCGCGCCCGCAGCCGTTACAGATGGTGTGATCCGCGATCACCTCAACAGCCTGGTGGCCGAGCACTACTCATGGAATTGGATTGGTATGAACATCTCCGTGTTGCGTACCGTGTTCGACAAACTCGGCGGCCAGACCCTCACCCACCGTTTCGCCACCCCGAAACGCCCGCAACATCTCCCTGAAATCCTCAGTCTCGGCGAAGTCGGCCAGATACTCGCCGCCGCGACCACTACGCGCGACCAGCTCCTCCTCGGGCTCATGTATGGCTGCGGCCTGAAAGTCAGCGAAGCATGTCGACTGAGCTGGGCGGATATCGACACAGCACGTGAGACCCTTTGCGTACGCTATGCACGTGGGACCCGCCAACGCACGCTGCCCATCCCGCCCGACCTGATCCCCGTCCTCAAGGCCGGCCACGAGCGCTGTCCCTCTACCGACTACATCTTCCAGGGCCGCACCCAAGGCACCCACCTGAGTACCCGCATGGCCCAGCTCATTCTTCGCAGCGCCGTAAAGGCCACGGATATCATCAAGCCCGTCACTTGCATGACCCTCCGTCACTCGTTCGCCGTTCACTGCCTGGAGAATGGAGACTCCGTTCGCGCGCTACAGGAAGCCCTCGGGCATAAATCGATCGATACCACGCTTGTGTACGAAGACTGCATCCTGCCCCCCTGTGTCGCTAGCCCGCTTGACCGCCTCAAGCAGCAAGCCCATACGCAAACCGCCGAACCCGACCCCCTACCTTGTAACCCCGCGTCGTGCGAAACTCTACCCGGCCCACAACCGCGTGGTGCGAAGCTCTTCCCGGTCCCCCATCCGCGTGGTGCGAAGCACTTTGCGCGGCTCTTTACGCGTCCACTCTCAGTTGACGCGCTCGAACTTCCATTCCGCGACAACAGTCGCGTGGAGCGAAGCTCTTTACGCGACGAGACTTCAGGAAGTCGTGCCGGTGAGTTCTACAGGCAGCTCAAGACCCACATTTTCGGCCTCAGCCGCGTGGGGCAACGCCCTTTACGCGGACGCTTTCTTGGCAGTCGGCGCTCCACTATTCGTGCCGGCTGAGAGACCCGCCCTAGAACACCGCCCTTTACATAACTCACAGGCAAGCTGTGTCCATTTTCGCTCCCCGACCCGCATAATCCGGCCGCACAATCGTCGCCGCTCTCCCAATGTCACAATATCCTTGTACCCATCCCCGTACAGGACTACATTCGCACCAAAGCTGACACTCCAATGGCACAAAACCACCCGATATGTCGGCCAGAAACAAGGAAACCTGTATTACGGAAATCAAGCCGTCTAATACCGGTGTTGGGTGCTACAGAAAGAGGGCTTGACGCGGCACTCGGGAGTAATTACATTGTAATCATGAAAGCAGCCCTTGTCAGAATAGGAAACAGTCGCGGCATTCGCCTTCCCAAGCCGGTGATTGAGCAATGCGGGTTTGAGGATGAGGTGGAGATGCAAGTGCACCATCATGAATTGGTGATTCGATCGTCCTCCCTTCCTCGTGAAGGCTGGGCAAGCGCATTCGCCCGCATGAGCGCATCCGGCGACGACGAACTCCTCGACCGCGTCGCGGAGACAGGACCGACGTGGGATGAG
>JABGQM010000103.1 GCA_018648805.1 Verrucomicrobiota bacterium | reverse complement strand
GTCCCGATTGCGAAACGCATCGGGACCAAGCGCGAGGCCCTCCCTGTAGCCCGCTCTCGCCGAGAGCGAGGCCGCTCAGCAGGTGTAGCAGAGCTCTTGAGCAGCCTGCCTCGCGCTCGGCGAGCGCGGGCTACATGGCACAGAGTGATGCTGGACGGGGGGGACTTCACTGAGGGCTAGATGATGCAGGTTCCGTCTGGGCGCAAACACTTCGTCAATGTCAGATGTGGCTACATATAGCCTCTAGGGATGGGTTGTGGCCGGGCATACAGGGCCAGGGCTGAGGGAGGCTACTTCTCTGCCTTACGCGAATATCGAGCCCGTAGGCATGTGACCGCGGCCGCCTGGTGTGACGGGTTCAAGCGTACTCGAATACGGGAGTCTCGACAACTTTCGTGGGGCGTTTCTTGCTCTTGATTACCGCCTGGATGTGCTCGACCGTTTCCGGGGCGAAATACTGCTCGCCTGTCTCCCTGCATACCCGTGCCGGGACGTGTTCGATCAGGTAGAACTAGCGAGGCAGGGCCAGACCTAGAAACTGGAAAGTAGAGTGACGTTCGGGCGTGGCAGTCTTTCTGCATGCCGAGACCGTGGCGAGTACGATATCCTGGGCGAAGTACCATGTGACCAGCAGAGGCAATGGGCGAGCGCGTATCTTTCTGTGCCGGTCAGACTACCTGCGATTCCTCGATCAGCTCGCGGCAGCGCTCGAGGCCGATGGCGTCCTGCTCTATTCCTACGCTTTGCTCTCCACATCCATCTTCATCTGGAAACCCCGCGCGCGAACCTGCCCCGGTTCATGCAGCGGTTGACCACCGCCTGCGGCATGTATTGTCGGTACAAGAAGAGCCGCCCAGGCACTTCGCTTACCGCAGCGAAAGCGCAGTCGGTAAACAGCGTCAGAAGCTCATCGCTCAGATGGAAAAGGACCTATCACTGTCCCGGCATCTCAAGCATCTGACGGAGAGGCTCTGCCTGTAGATTCCAGTTTCTAGGTCCTCTGGCCCTGCCGCCCCGAGTGTCTCGTTCTTCTCAAAAGAGGAAGGAAAGGGGATTAACGACCCTGTCAAACAGGACGTCTTCGCTCACACGCGTAGCCACCCCACCGGTGCAGATGAGAACGTTTTGAACGCTGTGCCTGGCCGGTGGCGAATACAGGAAACGATTTCAGAATCTTGCGTGCATCCGTGATCGAAATGGGATTCGTATTGTGCCTGATCTCGCAGAGCGTGATGACGCGATCGGCGCGCTTGTACATAAGGTCGATTTGGAGACCTCTATCGGTGGTGGCTGCAACACCACAGGGGCACCCAGCTACAGAGATACAGTCACCTATTTGGGTGAAGCAGTCGAGAGGCATCACCCAATTATGATGCCCAGTCGCGCTATTTGGGTACAGAAGATTGACCAGGTGGGAACCCCACGGTTCCGGGCCGAGTAAGGCATGATTCAGGGCAAAGGAGAGGCTGAGCACCGGCCGGCCATCAACAGTCGCCCCAGAGTCCCAAAGCGGCAGTGATATGGCTTCGCTCAACGGCCACAGCAGGCGGATGTGAAGCTACTGGGAGAGCAGCTCCCTCGCCTTGCGCAGGTTATCACGTGCCGCCGTGTAGTCCGGCTTCAGTCGCAGGGCCTGCTCAAAGTGCGCGATGGCCTCGTCGGTGTGGCCCAGTGAATGCAGAGTGATGCCCAAGTTGTTGTGGGCTTCGGCGTGGTCCGGTTTGAGTTGCACGACCTGCCGGTAGTGCTCGCTCGCCTCCCGATGGTGCCCCAACGCCAGCAGTGCATTGCCCAGGTTGTAGCGGGCGTCCGCCAGATTCGGGTCCATTTGCACGGCCTCTTGATAGTGTTCCATCGCTTCGCGTGGCTGTCCGACCGCGTCCAGTGCGATGCCCCAGTTGTAGTGGGCCTCGGCATTGCCGGGGTCGAGCCGCAGCGCTTCGCGGTAGTGTGCAATCGCCTCCTGCGGTCGGTTTAATGCCAGCAGGGCATTGCCCAGGTTGTTGTAGGCTTTCGGCATGCCCGGCCTGAGCCGCAGCGCTTCCCGACAATGCCCGGCCGCTTCACGCGGGTGGCCCGCCACCAGCAGGGCGTTGCCCAGGTTGTTGTGGGCTTGGGCATAGTCAGGCTTGAGCTGCAAGGCCTGTTGATAGTGATCCAGCGCTTCCTGCGTGCGCCCAGCCGCATCCAGTGCGACGCCCCAGTTGTAGTGGGCCTCGGCGTAGTCGGGCTTGAGCCGCAACGCTTCGCGGAAGTGTGGGATCGCTTCCAGAGGGCGGCCCGACGCCTCCACGGCGCAGCCCAGGTTGAGGTGGGCGAGCGGGTGCAGGGGGCGATGGGCAACGTTGTCCTGCCAGAATCCGACGTCATCACGGTAATCCCGATTGCGGGCGTGCGTGCGGCAGCCAAGCACGATGACTAACGCCAGCGCCAGACCCACCCCTAACACAACACGCTGCTTCGGCGCCGCGCACAGTCTTCGAATAGCATGCTCCCCTCCAACAACCGCGAGCATGACGACGGCGGCCAGCGACAGGTAGATGCGGTGTTCAAAGATCGCTTGGCGCATGGGCGCAATACTTGAGGTCGGGGCCAGGATCAGAAAGAACCACGCCAGGACGAACCCGTACCACCTGCGTTTCCAGATGCCCCGCAACATGACGGCCAACATGCCCACAATGACGAGGCCCGGAAACACGATGCGGGGCCATTGATCCTCGAGCGGCCACCCATAGGCCAGCACCAGCGGATCCGGCCAGACCACCAGCCGCAGGTAGTGCAGCAGAACCAGCGGCTGGGTCAGGGCATAGCGCAGAGGACTGATCCCGGCGAAATAGCTGGTTGCTCCCGACCAGCCCAGGTACTTGATCGCAAAGGTTATCGACCAGGTCGCAAACAGGGCGGCGTAGAAACGGCCTCGCGCTCGGCCCATCCTTCGCGCTTCGCTGGCTTCCTCCGTCGCTCTGCGAGCTTTGGAGGACAAGACGGAGGGCAGGCGAGCGCGGGCTACAGGGACCGCTCTCTGTAGCCCGCGCCCCGCAGAGCGGGGTAAACTCGCCGCTTGCCCCGCCTTGGCGGGGAGCGCGAGGCCATCAGTGAATATATAGTCATAAAGCAGCACCAGCAGTGGCGCGGCGAAGATGATCTCCTTGACTCCCGTGCCGCAGGCGCAGGCGAGGACGGCGGCGATGTACCAGCGGCCACTCTTCTCGCCTGTGAACCCCCGAATCGCACAGTACATCGTCAGCAGGAACAACATCCCCATCAGCGATTCGGCGCGTTGCACGATGTAGGTGACGCTTCCGGTCTGCAGGGGATGCACCAGCCAGATCAGGGCCGTGGCCAGGGCGAGCCAGATCCCGCTGCGTGCATACCGCTCACGGAAACGAGACAGCGCGAGCGTACGCCTCACGATGCCAAACAGGAGCAGGCCGGCCGCGATATGGATCACCAAATTGACTAGGTGGTAACCCCACGGCTCAGGCCCGAACAGAGCGTGGTTCAGGGCGAACGACAGGCTGAGCAGCGGGCGACCGTCCACTGTAAAGGCCGTATTCCAGAGTGGCAGCGACATGGCCTCGCTGAGTGGCCACAGCACACGGATATGGGGATTATCGCGGATGGACTCGATATCATCGTAAACGAATACACCATCGAAGCTGTTCCAATACGCCAGCACACCCGCCAGGATGAGGAGGAGGGGGGGGAGGAAGCGACTCAGCAGTGTGTGAGTGTGTGGGTGTGTGGGTGTGTGGGTGTTGCGTTGCATGACAGACGATTAAGGCGAAAGATTAGGGCGAAAGATTAGGGAACCCAAGCACAGATACCTTAATCTTTCGCCTTAATCTTTTGCCCTTATCTTCCCTTTTCCCCCTTCTCCATCATCTACTTTTTCCCTGCAGTTCCTGAATCAACATCTCTGCAAACGTCTTCATCAATATGATGTAGCCATCCTCATTGAGATGGCAGTGATCGGTGAACAGGCTGGGCCCCGGAATCGCTTGCGGAGAGGCATCCGAGACATGTTGTTCGACGTCCGCGAAGGGGACGCCAAGTTCACGGGCGAGGTCGCGCAGGATCAGGTTGTTTCGCCATGTGGCGCGCCAGGGGCGTGGCGACGCGCCGATGGCTTGCTGCAGAACCTGCTTCGCTTCGGGATAGCGTTCCCGGTTGTACAGGTCGGCACCGCGCTGGAACTCGAACATAGGCTCAGGGGCAAGTTCCCCGCTGCCGTGTTGTCCCTTCATGTAGACGAGCGGTGGTATTCGCAGGTTCGCTGGAACGGTGCCCCAGACAAGCGGCACGTCCGCATCGCGGCACAAGCGGCTCAACTCACGCAGGTTCTGCTCGGACCGCGTGTAGATCGCTTCCTTCTCGGCCGGACTGTAGAGTTTCCCGGGCTCGGGTATCCATGCATTGCCGATGCAGAGTTGAAGAATCTTGGAGTGGCGATGCAGCCAACCGCGTTGTTGATAGGTCTTCCGGTTGGATTCGCTGATAAATTCGTTGTGGCCCGAATAGAGAAGTATGGCATCCACGTCGAGCTTCAGCGCCTGCCGAGCCGAAACGAGCGCGCGATCCGTTCCACAGCCGCAGAGGCCGAAGTTGAGTATCTGCACGTCTTTCCCGAGGGCGCGCTCGAGAATCTCTTCGAGAGGCGGCGCGTCACCCATCATCCTCACGCTGGAACCGCCCAGCAGCGCAACACGCAGCACAGCGGACCCCTTTTCCCGGCGGAGCCGCTGGGGATGGCCGGACGTTTCGATCCTGGTGTACAGGGGGCGGGTGACCATCCAGCCTTTGCCGGCCGGTACGAAATGCGCGCGCAGTAGGGTCTCGGGGTCGTGGGGAAACCCAACCAGGTGCAGAGCGAGCTCGGCCAGGAGAACAACGAGCACCACCGGAAGCGTTGCGAGGAGAAGCAACTTCCATCCGGTGGGGCGGGGGGCAGTGGTAGCTGTTTTGGTTTTCATGGTGAGTATTGTGGAGATTAGGGCGAAAGATTAAGGCGAAAGATTAGGGTATTCTGGTTCTCTCTGCACATGCTATTCCTCTTTCCCTACTATTCCGTCAACTTTGTCGTTAACTACTTCGGATAACTACCTCGTCAACTTTGTCGTCAACTATCCCGAAAGTACCGTGTTTCCGGTGATCGATTCAGTTCACGGCAAAGTTCACGAAGCAGTTATCCGAAGTAGTTAACGGCAAAGTTCACGATGTAGCGGAATGCTGGACACCCGCAAGACTAGAGTGCCATTCCTCCCAACCTTAATCTTTCGCCCTAATCTTTTGCCCTAATCTTCCCCTCTTTCACTATCTGCTCTCATCATCGCCCTTGCCGCCTGCAGGCCTTCACGGGCCTGCGTGTAATCGGGTTTGTGCTTGAGCGCCTGTTCAAAGTGCTCGACGGCCGCGCCGGCCTGGCCGCTATCGAGATACATCATTGCGAGGTTGAACCGCACGTTCGCATGGGCGGGCGCGAGCCGAGCGGCCTCCTTGCCGCAGGCAAAGGCCTCGTCTACACGGCCCAGGTTGTACAGGGCGATCCCCCGGTTGATGTGCGCATCGGCGAAGTCCGGCTTGAGTTGCGTGGCCCGCTGGTAGTTCGTGGCGGCCTCCTCGTGGCGGGTCAACTTCAGCAAGGCATTACCCAGATCGTAGTGTGCATCGGCCAGGCTCGGATCGAGAAGCAGCGCAAGCTGATAGTGATCGACGGCGAACTGGTGCCGACCCAACCTGTCGAGTGCGAGCCCCCACTTGTGCTGCGTCTCGGCACGGTTCGGCACGGACCGCAGCGTTTCCCGGTAGTGCGAGATTGCCTCCTCGAAACGCCCCGCGAATTGCAGGGCATCGGCGAGGCTCTCGTGGATCGCAGGGCTGTTCTCACCGTCTATCGCGAGAGCCTTGCGGCAGAGCTCTATCGCATCCTCGAGTCTCCCACGTTCTGCCATGTTATCGGCCAATGACGCCACCTCATCGACACGAAGTGTGTGCACTTTTGAGGTCCGAACCCACTCCTCCTCCGTGTCCCGTATTATGGATAGGGCGTGGGCATAATCCGCTGCCGAGGGACGCGGCTGGGCCGCACGCGACGGGTCAGCCATGACGTCGAGCACCGCCTTCAACGCCGAGGCCGCGACACGCGAGCCTTCTTCATTGGCGTGCATGCCGTCACCGTTCGTGTACGTGTCACGCGGGCCCACGGAAGCACCGCGGGCGGCGTGATCCTGCGCAAAATGATCGGACAGGCGAAACGTCGGGATACCGTGGAATGTGGCCAGCCTCTCAATGATCAGAGCCTGGTCACTGCCTCCTACTGTCGGACTATCCAGGATCTGACTCTCCTCGAGTGTTGGCCAGATCGCAATGGCAGGCAGGAAACCGTTTTCAGCCGCCAGCGCTTTCAGCTTCGTGAGGCCGGCCACGACGTTGTTCGTGCCGATGGCGTCTGTGTTCCACTGGTGCGAGTTCGCGTCTGCGGCGAACCCGAACAGATTGAGTGGAATGCAGATCGCACGAAAGAGATGCGACCGCTTGAAGAGACCTTTCACTGCCGCAGACCTGTGGGGCCTGCTGGCAAAGGCATGCATGGCCGTATTGAGGTTGAAGAAGTCGTTCCTGACAAAGAGCACGATGACGACGTCCGGCCGGAATGCCAGCCCTTTAGTGCGCAGCAGCTCAATCTCCGCCAACGTACAGTACCCGTTCACGCCGAAGTTGAGGACCTCCACGCTACTGTCAGGATAAAGCCGTTCGAGCTGACGATGCATCACTTGTTCGATATCCCGCACTTCCATGCTCTCGACCACCGAGTCGCCCAGCAGAATGACGCGGCGCACACCGTCTGGCTTTTCGAGTGAACGCTCCACGTCGCGCTGGCCGTGGGCGTTGGTGCGTGGGAACGATGTAACGAGATCGGCATTGGGGTTGCGGTAGTTGGCCTTGTGTTCATAGCCGAGAATGGGGTTGTCGGAGCGCTTGTAGGGGCTGTCGGGGTCCGACGTATCGACGATGCGAAGGGCGGGCGCGAGCTTCAGAAGTCGCACAGCGCCTTCGGTGAGAAGCAGCCCGACCACCAGGGTCAACACCGCCAGGCCGATCCGCTTGATGAAGGTACACCTCATGCGTGGATTGCCTGTTGGTGGCACGGCGGCGGTCTGATTGGATGTCGGGGCCTCTGTCATCTCTCTTACCGGCACTCAGTGGCGTATCGATTTGCGACGGTTATCGGGAGAGAGCGTAGCACGAGAGAGCGGATGAACAAAGCCCCTTAGCCGCGAATGGCACTTAGATAAGAGAGTTTGGGACTGTGAGGGGGCTGGACTGGATCGTGAACTTTGTCGTGAACTATAAC
>JABGQM010000102.1 GCA_018648805.1 Verrucomicrobiota bacterium | reverse complement strand
CTGGCACCCCTTAGAGAGGGAGATGGACAATGACTTTTGTGTATAAAAGACAGGGCAAGCTGGTGGGGGTCTCTCCACGCTGTCTCCCCTCCTCATCTCTCCGGGCATCAACAGAAAACACCCCGCTAATCCCGGAAGCGCCCATAGAAACAGCCCCCTGATTCCTGACTCCTGACTCCTTCCTACTACTTCTTCCCTTTCTTAATCACCGCGGCCCTGATCAACTCGCGGGCCTCGATGAGCTCATCGCTGTGCGGGGCGATCTGCTTGAGCTTCTTGTAAACCTTGCCCGCGGCGGGCAAATCGCCTTCGTTGAGCTTGATCTTGACCTGCGCCAGGATGAGGATGCGTCGCTGTCCCTCGTTCATATTTGCCTCGAGCATCTGTTCGGCGAGGATGGCTGCTCTTGGATCGCCCATTCTGGCGTAGACGGCAATCGCGCTGACCATGAACTCCGGATCCAGGCGCAGCATCGGATGGGCGACCAGCGAGGACTCGATCAGCGTCAAGGCATATGAGTGGTCGTTGCGGGACACGGTTGTAGCCAGTCGTCGAATCCGTATCCGTGCCCGCTCCACTTGCCATTGTTCCTCCTCAGATAAGGGCCAGCCGCCGCGGTGCAGCTTGGTCAGCAGCGCCTTCGCGTCCTCTGGCTTGCCCTGTGCCAACAAGGCACCTGCCATCAGACGGCTTCTGTCTATCGCCCCCCTGGTCAACGACCGCACGAACTCCCTGGGGAAGAGGACGTTCAGCCTTGTGCCTCGAGCATTGAGATAGCTCAGCGTGACCGGATGCACGCCCGGTTCGAGATGCACCGTGCCGTGTTTCACTTCCACGGCTTCTCTTGGGTTCTCCTGCCCCTCGCTATCAATGACGATCTTCGAACCAACCTTCAGCTGGCCACGATCCGCCGACTGCCACGAGAACGTGTAGTCACCCGCCGTTTTGACCTTCAAATAACCGGTGGCCTTCAAGCCCGAGGGGTGTTTCGTCCGATGATCCTTGCCGTCCTTCTTGACGGTCTTGTGATAGGGCAGCACGATCTCATTCAAGTGCTTCGAGTCAAAGTGCCTGAGGACTCCCTGCTTGACCGGCTTCAATGAATCGAAGTCGGGCAGCGTCTCCCACTTGCCTTCGTAACAGGCCACATTCATTCCCTGCTCTTTGCAGGCCTCGGTGGTGTACAGCTCGACCGGATAGTCTTCAAAACCATCCGCCAGGCGGTTCGGGCCTACCATGGGAGGACGCCACGTGGTCCATGCCTTTTTGGTTGCGTCGAACTGGCCAATTGGCTTGCCCCCGCTGCCGGTTTCACTATCCCATTTCTTGGCATTCCCACCGCCGATAGAAACCAACTCTTTGCCGTCGAGGCTGTACATAACTCCCGTGACTGTGGAATCCAGGTAGTCGTATGAGGACCCTTGCTGGCTCGTCGTCACTTTCTTTCCCGATTCCAGATCCCATTGGCTGACGACGCCTTCGCGGACCCCCGCAGCAAGCCGCCGGCCGTCCGGCGAGAAGGCCAGTGACAACACCTCGCCCTTGTCCTTCTTGAGCGTGCGAAGCGCCGCACCGGTGGTCGCGTCCCACAGCCGAATGTGAGCATCGTCGATTGCGGTGGCTACGCTCTTGCCGTCCGGAGAGTAGGCAAGGGCGTGAACGGGCCCGGCGTGAACGCCAAGCGTGAGCAGTTCTTTACCGGAGGAGGCATCCCAGATCTTGACCACCCCGTCATGACTGGCCGATGCCAGTCGCTTGCCGTCCGGCGAGAAGGCCAGCACGACCACCGACGCTTGGTGGCCGACGAAGGAGCGGAGCACCTTCCCGCTGGCAGGATCCAGGAGGGTAATGCGATTGTCCTCGGCGCCTGCCGCCAGACGCTTGCCATCAGCCGAAAAGGCGAGCGAAACGACGCTGACCGCACCGACGCTGATCGTGTGCGCTTCCTTGGGTGTTGCCTCCTTAAAGGTGCGATCTACCTGCTCTAAGAGAGCGTCGACGTCCCACAACCTGACGCTTCCGTATTGGTGCCCCGAAGCAAGTTGATGGCCGTCAGGTGAGAAGGCAAGCGAGCGGGGGGTGTCGTGAAGCACTCCCACCACCAGCTGTTGTCCAAGGTCGCGACGCAGATGGCGACCCTTTACTAGCTGAATACGGTCGTCATGAGAACAGGCGTTACAACTCAAGTCGGCAGATACGGTGGGAGGCGACTGTGGCGTCTGCAACGGCCAGGGATAGGGCTGCAACAGCCAGGTGATGCGGTTCTTGCCGCCCTTCTTCAGAAGTTTTGCCGGGATGACGATCTGTTCGTCCAGCCATTGCCACATGCGCCCGAGCGGCTGGCCGTTGATCCAGACGTGCTCGATCGGTGCGCAGTCGTATCCTGCGGGCAAGCCGGCTTCAAACGACAGCTGGCTGGCCTTCCAGTCCGCAGGGTGATCGAAGTCTCGGGCCAACCAGTACCCCCTGAGTTGCTTGAAGGGGATAGTCCAGCCGTAGCCTGACATGGCCTGCTGTGCTGTGCGCCCGTGGATAGGCTGGTAGTTGTGGCCGTTATAACCGACCTCGTGGCGTGGCCGCTCGATCGGCGACCAGTCCAGCCCGGCTGTCAGCGGGGCGAGCGGATCGGTGTCCGCAAGATGATGGTACTGGCGGGCCTCGGCAAATTGCCACGACTCGAGCATGTCGACGGCCGGTTCGGTCTGCCGGGATTTCTCGAGCAGCGCCAGCGCCAGTTTCGCGTCACCGCGGATCGACAGCTTGATATCCGCGAGCGCCAACGCGGCGGCTCGCCAGTGACTGCTGCCGGCGGGGGCACGTTCGAGCACGGTGGCCAGAAGCTTTTCCGCGGCAGCGTAATGAGCCACAGTCGGGCCGCGTTCCGAGCGAGTCACGCTCTGCGCGATCCGCAGCAATTGGCTGTACGGATACGCACCGGCGATCAACTCATCGACCCGCCGCGCCAGCACATCGCTGCTCCGTTTACGGGCGACCCTATGGCTCTCAACGGCAGCATCAAATATCTCCATTTGCTTCGGGTTGTTCCCCCGGGGAGGTGTCCACGTGTCACTGTTCAGGACGCGCACGTTGCCATCGGCGCGATGCATCCACTCGTAGAAGTTGAGCAGCTCGTCCAGCGGCGCCCGCTCAAGCGTGCCTTCCTCTGCAAATGCCCACATCTGCTCCGCCAGAGGACTAAACGGGGCGCGAGATACTTCTTCCTGTCGACTATTATGCCAATTGAGCAAATCACCTTCATGCCAATTGGCCACACTCGTCTGAACCGTGACCTCGCCGGCGGCGCGGGCGATCACCTTGCCGCCCGGGGCATCCAGCACCTCGAGCTGCACCTTCCTCATGCCGGGCAGCACGAAGAGCTGGCTGATCTGTTTGCCTTCGGCCGTGCGGTCTCCGTCGAATCGCCAGCGATAGACGGCATCGGCGGAAGCACCCGGGGCATGGGCGCTGAAGCGATACCAGTTCAGCGCATACCGGGGATAGCCAATGGCGGGATAGACCCCGCCCTGATGGGCGAGCTGGTACCAACTGAATGTTGCCCACGACTCTTTCGTACGATTTTCCAATGGCGCGGTCATCGTATCCGCCAACGGCTCCCAGAGCAGGTGGCTTGGCGTGCTCATGTTGCCGCCTGTTTCGCCAAATAGCGGCCAGTGTATGCTGTAATCTCCGTTAAGGTCCTTCACCTGATCCTTCCACCACATCCCGGCCCAGCCGACCTGCCCGGACGGGGCATATCGCAAGACCTCGATACGATGTTGTCCTTTTTCGATTTCCATCTCGAAAAGTCGCCCCGACTTGCCGCCCCAAAACGACGCGATCAATTGCCCGTCCAGCAGCACATAGCCGCCGGGTCCAGATAGGCAGAAGAGCCGGTACAAACCGGTTTCCGCAATATGGAAGCTGCCGCTCATTCGGCAAAGCGTTGCCGGCTGCGAGCCCGCCAACTCGTGCAGAGAGAACGGTTTCGAGCCTTTCTGCCGAAACGGAGGATTGCCGGTATAGATAACCCGTGTCGGCTTGAGCCGCCCGCTCTCGCCGACACGCCTCCGCGGAATGCCTCTTCCTACGATTGCAGCGGAGTCCCACAGCTTTTCAAAACCAGCGAGCGTTTCAGTCTCAGGATTGTAGCGATCGAGCTGGCGGATCTCCTGAATAAGTTCCACCTGCGGCGTCCACTCGAGTGCTGCCGGTGCCGTTGCCTGGTCGACCAGGTAGACCCAATACGCTTCGTCGCCGCTGGACGAGTCGAACATGATCGTCATCGGTTCCGCGTGGTCCGCCTGCGCCCAGACAACACGGCAACCGACCCGCTTCCCGTTTGCTCGATGCACGACGGGGACCAGCTTACTGGGGTCACGTCCGGGAAGACAGAGCGTCGCGCGTGCAACCTTAGGGTATCGGGTAATGAAACCGGCTTGACGAAGGTGATGGTGACCTCGACCAGGAACCCGTTCCAACTTGAGGGTCTTGGCGCCGGTCGGGATGGTCACCAGGCTGCCCTGCACACCACCTCGACCGCCGCGAGTTTCAAATCCCTCTCGCCTGCCTACCACCTTTCCATGCTCTTGCCAGAATATCTCTCCGCGTTTCCATTGCATACTGCCGATACTATCTGGCCTGACCAGTTTACCGTCGATGTAGACCTTGCCGTTGCCCGACCGCCAGGTGAAGACTCTATACTCTGGCTTCAGGGCAACGGTCACCGAGCCTTTGACCCGCATTATCGGGCCGCCTTCCTCATGTTCGAGCAGTCGACCGTAGGCTTTTGGATCCCACTTTGTGCCCGCCTTTTTGTACTTTTCCTTCTCCTTCGCGATGGTCGCCGCCTTCTCTTTCGGATCGCGGATGTCGATCTGGATGGCGTCCTTGCTCTGCGGATCAAAGGCAAGCCCGTCCGTGGTTTCGAGCGGCTTCAAATCGGCGACATACACCTGCGGCGGCATCCGCAACCACGCGGCCTTAACATTCACCTTGACCGGCACGCGCAGCTCGGCGTTCTGCACATGCCAGGGCGCCGCGTTCGTGGCAGCAGTATCAGTGTCGGCGGCCGAGAGTGGCTGCAAGAGTGGTACCGCGCAGCACAGTAAGGGTATGATTAAGAGTAATTTTGGTCTGTGTTGAATATTCTCATTAACCACTTTTTTATAGCCCCTTCGCCTTTTCCATGGCGATCATCTCGGCGGCGAGTGCATTTAGGTCCATCTTGCCTGCCTGGCCGGTCATGGTTTTCGGCAGGTCGACCTTGTAGATCAGCGAGTAGAGGATGAGTCCTTCCAGGTCCATCAACAAGGGGCCAGCCATGCCACTCTTCGTGGAAAAGATCCCCCTGGGTCCGACGAGCTGTTTAACATGCGGCAATTTCCCCTGCTCAAAGCGGGTCCGCAGCTCGGAGCATACGCGCCCCGAAAACCAGACCAGGATCTCATTATCAGGGAACTCCTTTCGCATGGGCAGGATGACCTCGCTGTAGAATTGGGTCCGCAGGGCATCATTCGCTTCGTTGAGAAGCCTAAGGTCGCGGGTGACTGGCATATAGGTGCTTGGCACATAAATCAGCATCCGCACCTTTGGATTTCGTATCCGCGCATGCTCCATCCAAATTCGGTAGTAATTCAATACCCCCGTGGCCTTTTGCCAATAGGTCAGAAAGATGATATCGCGCTTTCCGTGGTCGGTGATGGGGCCGTAGTGCCCTGCGGGGCCGGCGGCAAGCCTGTAGTTTCCAGATTTCAGCAGGACGCCGTGATCCACCGCGCCCGAAGGCGCCCCCCGAAATTCGCTCTGCACGAGATTGGTCACACTGTGACCGGTGAACCCGCCCATTTTTGCGAAGGGCGCTACCGCATTGTGAACCTTAACGGAAAACAGATGCCCCCACAGCAGGCCCTTGATCCCTTTCCCGCCGGTCACCGGCACAGTATAGCCCCATGGCCGCTCCCACGTCTCTATGCTGTAGATGTTTGGACCGTTGGCAGGCAACGGCTCGAGCGGGCCTGATGCATGCTTGAGTTCCAATCTCGCTACCGGCTTCAGGATCGCACCCATATCCGCCTTGTATCCCAGGCCCAGATCCCCCTTCTCTCTGAGATCGATGCCGTAGATAAGCGACAGGGTCAGCATGGCATGCAGATCGTCGAGTATCGGGCCCGGCGCTCCCGACTCGTTGAGAAAAATGCCTTTCGGCCCGACCAGCTCAGTGATACCCGGCAAGGCGTCGTCTTCGAATCGCTCCTTCAGCTCTCCACCAGCCCGCCCATAATTGGCACATAGTATCAGGTTACTCGGATAGCGTTGCCTCAGATTAACGATAAGCCCTTTATAGTAACTAACATGAAACCGGTTGACTGATGTTTTAAACTTCGACACCTTCCGCACAGGGACATTCAGTGTGCCGGGTGTCTGTATCACGAATTTCATCTTCGGATTGATCTTCACGGCCTCGTCCATGATGGCCGCAAACTGTCCCACTTTCCTCAGGATCTTGCCGGAAACGGTCAGAGCCAGCAGATCGACACGTTCGCCAGACAGAGCGGCTTGGACTTGCGCAGCCATTTTAGCAGGGCTCGCGTCGATCGTTAACTCAACCTGCGAATGACCCACAATACCGGCCTTCTCGGCAACCGCCGGCACGCGCTTATGAATTCCAATAAGCGTCATCTCACCGCGCCCGGGAACACGCGGGGCAAAAAAGACACAGTTCATTCCCTTTACGGGCGCCTCATCGGCCGCCAGGGCCGGAAGGGACAGCAGTAGGAGGCAGGCAAACGCATGGCGCCACCGCGGACATCTCATTCTCATCTCTTCTCTCTCTTCCTTGGACATTGGACATTCCTTGTTGGCTGTTGGATATTCAGTTTCTTTCTGTGTTCAGACCCTTTTTGGGTTCTTCACGGAAGTGTGTAGTCACAGCGTCCTCCTGATGGACAGATGCGGCAGATCGTAGATCTTCAGTATCAGGTAGCGTTCGTCTCGATAGCCATACGCTTGCCGTGTCAGCCAACCTATCTTGTTGTTAAAGCCTTCCTGGCTGGCGCTTGTGATTCGATTGTGCCTCCAGAAGGCCAGAAGCCCCTTGAGTCGCTTTCGGATCGTCTTGGCCATCTGCTTCAGGCAGTGGATGCCGGAGGCCTCCGCCTTTTCGCACCAGAGCAGGAATGCCGTACGGGCAAGGGCGCAGCTGTCAGCCATCTTGTAGATGTTTCGCAGGTATTCCTTCATGAGCGATGCGGTACCTAGGTCCTTGAACTCCAAGCGCAGTATCTTGAGTTCCGCGGCCGCCTCGGATGAGAGGCTCTCCTCGTTGCGCAGCAGCAGGAACCGCTTGTTCTTCAGCTCCTTCTTCTGTTCGGCTTCAAGCT
>JABGQM010000101.1 GCA_018648805.1 Verrucomicrobiota bacterium | reverse complement strand
CAAGAGATGGCGCGAGAAAGAACCTAAAGCCATTGAATGCTTCGAGCGGGACATATACCGATCATATGAATCCCAATGTCTTCCCCTCGCAGCCAGAACCAGAGCCAATACATCCGGCCTCTGCGAGGGGCTCTTCAGGCAAATCCGAGCCAGAATCAAGCAGATCGGCCACTTTGAGTCGCCCCAGTCCGTCGAACTCTACTTCTTTGCCATCGTATCACAGAAAAAATGGATCGGTATTCCAGGAAGAGCCCAGGCTGCTCCGCTCCTTGACTCTTTTACACACAGATGTTGACAGTGCCACATTTGAACGTTACCAAACTTTTTTGTTGCCATTGCCGCACGCCTGACTATTATACGGGCTCCTTTTTGAGGGGGCGTAGCTCAATTTGGTTAGAGTCCCAGACTGTCGATCTGGTTGTTGCGAGTTCGAGTCTCGTCGCTCCCGCCATTCTTTAGGTGTATGAATGGTACCGCGTCCTGCCGTGAAGCAGGGCCAAAGCCGGCCTATCTCCATCATCCACCCCCTGATCCAGAACTATCCCCACTTCCTACCATTTTGGATTTGTAATCATTGCAGCTCGGGACGGTCTACGAGAAAGGGTCTGAACGCCCAACAACCAACATCCAACGTCCAACTCCCAAGTAGGGAGGGAGAATAGTCTCATCTTTCCTTGGACGTTGGCTGTTGGGCGTTGGTTGTTGGGCGTTGACCCCACGTTTTCGAAGAAAACTGGGGAATCTCCACCCCCTGATCCCTTTGACACGGCCGTGCCGTGCGCCTTATCATAGATGCCCTCAAGTGGAGACGTGTCTATGAACGGTGCCGTATTGGTATTGGGTGGGTCGGTGATCTTTCTGGTGGCCTACTTTGTGTATGGCCATTACCTCGAGAAGCTCTTCGGCACGGATGATACACGCCTCACGCCGGCGCACACGCGCAAGGATGGCGTGGACTTCGTGCCGACTTCCCCGGCCGTCCTGTTCGGCCACCATTTCGCGTCCATCGCGGGGGCCGGTCCCATCGTGGGGCCGATCCTGGCGGCCTATTTCGGATGGGGCGCGGTGGCGCTGTGGGTCCTGGTGGGGTGTATCTTTCTCGGCGCCATGCACGATTTCGCGGCACTCTTTCTCTCGGTGCGCGATGAGGGCCGCTCCATCGGACACGTCATAGAGCGTGAGCTGGGCTATACCGGTCGCCAGATATTCCTTCTGTTCGCATGGGCCGCGCTGGTGCTGGTGGATGCGATCTTTGCCCTGCTGGTGGCCAAGACCTTCGTGGCGACGCCCTCGGTTGCCACGGCCTCGCTGCTCTTTATCGGCATGGCGCCGCTGTTTGGGTGGCTGGTCTATAAGAAGGGCCTCTCGATCAGGATGGGCAGCCTGATCTTTGTGCCGCTTCTCTTTTTCTTTGTCTGGTTGGGGTCCGTGATGCCACTCGACTTGACCGCGCATCTGGGGTGGAGTGTCGAAACGGCACGCCGCTTCTGGCTGATCATCCTCTTTGCGTATGTCTTTGTGGCCTCCACGATCCCGGTGTGGCTGCTGCTCCAGCCACGCGACTATCTCAACTCCTACCTGCTGTATGCCATGATGCTGATCGGGTTTGTGGGTATTCTCTTTGCGCGGCCGGTCCTGAGCATGCCGGCCTTTGAAGGGTGGGTGGTCGAACGGCCGGCGGGTGGAATGGGCAGCATCTTTCCGCTGCTCTTCGTGACCGTGGCCTGCGGGGCGATATCCGGGTTTCACTCGCTGGTTGCCTCGGGTACGACCTCCAAGCAGCTCTCACGCGAGAAGCATATCCGCGTGGTGGGCTACGGGTCAATGCTGGTCGAGGGCGTGTTGGCCCTCATGGCCCTCACAGCCGTGGCGGTGCTGAGCCGCGGCGACTACGTGGCGGCCCTGCAGACCCAGGGGCCCGTGGCCACCTTTGCCAACGGCCTGGCCGGGTTCGCGGCCCAGGTGGGTCTGCCGGTCAGCGTGGGCAAGACGTTTATCGCACTGGCCATCTCGGCCTTCATGCTGACCACCCTCGACACCGCTACGCGCCTGACCCGCTTCACCTGGCAGGAGCTCTTTCTGCCGGATGCCAAGCACGGTGGCCGCGAAGCAGATCAGAAGCCCTGGGCACGTCTGTGTTCCAACCGATACGTGGCCACGGGCGTGGCCATCGGCTGCGCGGGTTACATGGCCATGAGTGGCAACGCGATGCAGATCTGGCCGGTGTTCGGGGCCTCCAACCAGCTTCTGGCGGCCTTGACGCTGCTGGTGGTGACCCTGGTGCTGGTGCGGCAGCATGCGAATTTCTGGGTCTCGCTGCTACCGATGCTCTTCATGATGCTGGTCTGTGTATGGGCCCTGGTGAGTCTCGTGATCTCGAACCTCAAGGCGGAGGAGATCAACTGGACCCTCGTGGTCACGAGCGCCTTCCTTCTGGTCATGGCGTTCGTGCTGCTGGTCCGGGCGGCGGTCGCCGCGTTAGGCAGCGCCAAACCATCGCATCAAGCGGGTTGACGGCAGCACCTCTTTTAGTCTTTAATACCGCCCTGATTTTTTCGGCGTGCGTTTGGGGAGCCCACGTCGACCAAGACCCCAGTCGTAGTCCCTCTCCGAAAGGTCCCAGGATAGCATCATGGCCAGAGAACTCGCTTATGTATTGATCAACCCCTACACGATTGCGAAATCGCGTACAGGGGGTGTTATCGCGCGTGTTATCGCGCGTTCAGACCTGCACTTCGTCGCCGCGCGCATGTTCGGGCCCAGCCGGGAGCTGGTCGAGAAATACGCCGATATTGTGCGCAGCAAGGACCACGGCAGCTCGACCGCATCGGACCTGATTGCCGACTACGTCCTGCGGGCCTACATGCCGGATGGTCAGACCGGGCGCCCGCATCGCGTCATGCTCCTGCTGTTTGAGGGCGAGGATGCGATCCGCAAGATCTGGGAACTGACTGGCCACGCGACACTGAAGACCGGAAGCGGTCAGAGCATTCGCGACACCTATGGCGACTACATCGTGGATGACACGGGCCGGGTGAGCTACTTTGAGCCGGCCGTACTGGTCGCGCCGTCGCGCCAGCGTGCCGAGGCGACACTGCAGTTGTGGGCCCGCTATGCGGAACGCGATGGCGGTATTACGCACCAGGCTGTGGATGTGCCGCTCGGTGAGGGCGTGGAACGGACGCTGGTCATGCTCAAACCTGACAACTTCAGGGTGCCCAGTTCACGGGCGGGCAGCATCATTGATATTCTCTCCACCTCCGGTCTGCGCATCGTGGGGGTCAAGAAGTTCTCCATGACGGTGGCCCAGGCCGAGGAGTTCTATGGTCCCGTGGTGGGAGCACTGACCACCAAGTTCAAAGCCATCGGCGGCAACCGCCTGTCGGATGCGATCCACCGTGAATTCGGGTTCACCCCGTCCTCTGAGGTGATGGGCAGTGTCTGCGCGAAGCTGGGACCGGTCTTCGCCAAGGCGCAGTTTGATGACATCGTGCAGTTCATGACGGGCTTCCGTCCGGACGACGTACCGGAGCACCGGCGTGCCAAGGCGGGCAAGGAGGGCTGTCTGGCGTTGGTGTACGAGGGCGCCAACGCGGTGCAGAAGATTCGCAGTATCCTGGGCCCGACAGACCCGAGCAAGGCCAAGCCGGGTTCGGTACGCCGCGAGTTCGGCAGTAACATCATGGTGAACGCGGCGCATGCCTCGGATTCGCCCGACAACGCGCGCCGTGAGATGGCCATCATTGATGCCGAGGGCGACACGATCCGCTCGGTGGTCGACTATTTCTACGGAGGCATTCTGAATAGGATTCTGGGGGGGCCGAAGGGCGGCGAGGGAAGTCGCATCCGGGCCCGCCTGCGTACGAACCGGGCAACGGACAAGGACACGCCATGAATGAGACCATCAGTGGAATCGCGCCATCAGTCACGTTGGCGATAACGAGCAAGGCCAAGGCCATGGCCGCGGCGGGACAAGAGGTCTTCAGCTTCGCGGCTGGGGAGCCCGATTTTGATACCCCCGATCACATTAAGGCCGCGGCCATCCAGGCCCTGCGTGACGGCAAGACCAAGTACAGTCCCGGCACCGGACTGGCCGAGTTGCGGGCGGCTATTGCGGCCGATCTGGCCACGCACAACGGTCTGACCTACGACCCCGCACAGATCGTGGTCAGCTGCGGGGCCAAGCACACGCTCTTCAACATCTTTATGGCGCTCCTGCAGCCGGGGGACGAGGTCCTGATCCCGTCGCCGTTCTGGCTGAGTTACCCGGAGATGGTGCGTATTGCAGGAGGCCAATCGGTCTTTGTCGAGGCGTCTGAGCATGACGGCTTCAAGGTGACGCGGGCCAGCCTCGAGGCGGCCGTGACGCCGCAGACGCGCGCCCTGATCCTGAACAGTCCCTCCAATCCGATCGGCACGGTCTACGAGCCGGCCGAGCTGGAGCAGATTGCCGCTTTTGCGTGCGAGCACGATATCACGGTGGTCTCGGACGAGATCTATCAGCAGATGATCTATGACGGCATTGAATCGCCCAGCTTCGCCAGCCTGGGGCAGGAGGTCTACGACCGCACGGTGACTGTGAACGGGTTCAGCAAGGCCTACTCCATGACCGGATGGCGCCTGGGCTACCTGGCAGGCCCCCTGCCGTTGGTTAAGGCCATCTCGGCGCTGCAGAGCCACAGCACCTCGGGTCCCACGACGTTTGCCCAGTACGGTGCGATCGCGGCCCTTGAAGGCGGACGCGACTGCGTGGCCGCGATGCGTGACGCGTTTGCCGAGCGGCGGACCTATCTGTATGACCGGCTACAGAACATGCCGCAGGTCAGCTGCGTCAAACCGATGGGCGCCTTCTACATGCTGCCCGGTATCGGGGCCTATGGTCTGGATTCGCTAACCTTTGCCGACAAGCTGCTGGAGGCCACGGGTGTGGCGGTGGTGCCCGGTAAGCCATTTGGGGCCGATGCGAATATCCGTCTCTCCTACGCCTGCAGCATGGAGAATATCCGTGAGGGCATGGATCGTATGGAAGGGTTTTTGAAGGGGCTGTAGGGTATGGTTTGGGATGGGATCGTGCAAGTTTGTCGTTTAAGCGTAACCAAGTAAGAGTGGGCTTAAGAGTGCGATGAAGAACACGGTCAAGTGTAGGGAATGCGGGACCTGTCCTTCGTAGCCACGAGCGAAGCGAGGGCGGAGTAGGAAGCGCACACTTTGTCGCACACTTAGGCCCACACTTCGTCTCACACTTTCTTGGTTACGCTTAAACGCCCGACTTTCCACCACAGGCGGACAAGAATCGGACTGTGTGAGAGTGTATGTGCATATAGGCCAATGAAAGACACCCCGGAGATTCCGGAAGCACCGAATGAGGATCCGGGTGACGAGAACGACGAACGCGAGGTCAGAGGGCAATAGGGGAGCGAGTAAGCAGGTCGAGTAAGTGTGCCGTTTAAGACTGGGATTAAGTGTGGGATTAAGTGTGGGAACCCGTACCACGCCTAGGCGTGGCAAGCACTTAAACGCGATCTTAAACGGCACACCTAAACCACCCGCTTAATCGGCCCGCCAGAGTGTGTATGTCAATATAGGCCAATGAAAGACACCCCGGAGATTCCGGAAGGCCCCCCTGTTGGATATTGGATGTTGAATAGAGTCTCGGCTACGCGAGGGAAAGAACACTCTCTTCACGTGTGACGAGGTCTTTGATCCTGACTTCACCCTTGGCCAGGTCATCCGGGCCGATATAGACCCCGCGCGCAAAGGCGCGCTTGTCGGCGCGTGAGAAGAAGGCGCGCGGCTTTTCGGCATGCAGGGCGAGGTCAACCTGTTCGCCCTCCGCTCTGAGCCGGGCGGCCACATCTGCCGCCGTGCGCTGCTGTTCATCCGCCATGTACCCCACCGTGATCCGTGCGCGCTGCGTGCCGGTGTTCAGGAGGCCCTTCTCGGCCAGCAGCTCCGCCACCACGACATCACCAAAGCCGAGACCCACGCCCGTTTGCGGACGGCCGCCGACCGCGGCCAGCAGGTTGTCGTAGCGGCCGCCGCCAAAGATAGCGCGTAGCTTGCCGTCCGTGTCAAAAGCCTCAAAGACAATACCGGTATAGTAGGCCAGGCCCCGTATCACCGCGATGTCAAACACGACCGCGTCGGCCATGCCGTAGGCCGCCAGACCGGCCAGGCAGGCGTCGAGATCTTTCAGTCCTTCAGAGTCCCGCTCGCCCAGCAGGGCGCGCACTTCGTCCAGGGAGGTGATGTCGAGCAGCCCGAAAACGGCGGTCTGCACCTCGGCCGAGACGCCGGCTTCAGCCAGCAGCTCGCCGATCTTTTCGTCGGGCAGCTTGCCGCGCTTGTCGAGTGCGAGGAAGGCCGCGGCGTGATGATCGGGCGGTATGCCGGCCGCGGCCAGGATGTCGCCCAGGAGGGCGCGACTGCTGATGCGTACTTTGAAATCTGCGGGCGTGAGCCCGAGCCCATGCAGGGCATCGATGGCGGCGGCAATCACCTCGACCTCGGCCGTCACGGCCGGCTCGCCGATGATGTCCAGGTTAAGCTGGTAGTGCTCACGCTTGCGTCCGCGCGTGGTGCGTTCGTAGCGGAAGCACTGGGCGATGGTGAACCACTTGAGGGGGAGCTCGAGGGCGCCTTGGCGTGCGGCGACCATGCGTGCCAGGGTGGGGGTCATCTCGGGACGCAGGGCCAGGTCGCGATCGCTCTTATCCTTGAAGGCGTAGATCTGATCGACGATCTCCTCGCCGGCCTTGCGTTTGAGGAGGTCGAGTGACTCGACCACACAGGCGTCATAGCGCTGGAAGCCGAAACGCTCGGCTGAGGTGCGCCACGTGTCAAAGAGATGACTCTGGATTGCCATCTGATCGGGATAGAAATCACGCATGCCGCGCGGAGCGGCAAGCGACGGCGTGTTCTTGCTCATGGCTTAACCCGCTGGCGCGGCGGCGGTGGCCGCGATGGTTTCCTTCATGCGCTTGCCGGCCTTGAACTTGACGACCTTGCGCTCAGGAATAGGAACGGTGTGCTCGGGCCGATTGGGGTTGCGTCCCACGCGGGCCTTGCGAATGCAGACATCGAATACGCCAAACTCGCGCAACTCAATGTGCTCGCCTTTGCCGAGCGCCTCGGTAATGTGATCCAGAGTTTTCTGAATTACCGCGTAGACGTCTTCTTGAATCAATCCAGTCTCCCTGGAAATTTGAACTACCAGATCCCGCTTCGTCATCTATTCACCCCGCACATCTAACGTGCTTGCGCACCAATTATTATCACCGTTAGACGCATAACACACTACATCAGGGAGTTATGCAAGTAAAAACCAGTGGCCGCAGCCCGATTAGCCCAAGTTTCTCAAATGGTCATTTGAAAACGGCTAAATCGCGGTTATTTTCGCAGTTTTCGGCGCATCGGTTT
>JABGQM010000100.1 GCA_018648805.1 Verrucomicrobiota bacterium | reverse complement strand
CTCACCGTTAACGCGCGGTCTACATGCCGGGTGATTGTTGATCCGGTTTCACCCTCATTTCCGGCCATATTGGCAAGGAGACAGTAGGCTCTCCCAAGTTCGTGAGTTGCCCCTCTATGCACATGCCCCGGGCTCCGATCCCGGTGGTGTCCCTCACGCTTGCCATTGCGCGCTTGGGACTGCAGCCTTCCAGACGCTTAATTACTGTCGGCTTTCTCCGCCTTCGCGGATTATCCTTTCGGACCACCATATTGCTTCTTTCGGGATTCAATGTCGCGGCCTGCACACTCGCTTCCCCTCTGCTTCGCACACCCCATCTCTGGGATCGCACTTCGGTTCCGCTACTCGCCTGCTGGCTATGCTTTAGCTTGGCGGGATTCTCACCCGCTGGGCAACATCAACAGATTTCAGCGCCTATAGGCACCTCCCAACGTTTCACATTTCACTTGGCACGATAAGCGTTAAGTTTGGAGATCAGAAACCCCTGCCAGGCAACTTCGGCTGGTGTCGGCTTGGATGGAAATCCACAAAGACAAGATCATTGCTGATTGGGAATTGGCGGTGGCAGGCGAAGAACCTTTTCGCATCGCCCCCCTGCAGTAACCTTGGGTGAGACTATGGAAGCGTTACTGGATGTCATTCGTGTTGAGCCGCGGGAAGATAATACACTGTGGGTGGTCTTCGGAAACCAGGAGCAGCGCAAGAGATCCTGGCCCGATATCGGTATCTGAGATAGGCAGGGCGTCGGCGGGGAAATAGATGTGCGCAAGCCTGTGATGCCTGCGCTGTGCGCTTGGTCTCACTCCAATTCTGTTTTCACATGACACAATCCCTTTCTACGTCAGTATAGTCTCACCTCGTGCTAAGCCCGACGAAACAGTTGGATTGACATCGCCCCTTGATGGCCGGTGCTCCGGGCGCTACTCTTCTGCTCATCGAAAAATGACAACCTGATCGCCTTTTTGCTTCTGCTTGTGATCGCGATGAAACAGGAAACATTTATGCACAAACCAGTGTTTTTCTTATGCATCACGCTCGCCGCCTGCGCCTGCGAGGTGGCCACGGCGGGCAAGCCGGATGCGAACGATCCCGGTGCCATGAAGCGGCTTAAGGCTCGCGACTGGACCGTGCCGGGGATCAACCTGAACATGCGGCTTGTCCCAGCCGGCTCCTTCACCATGGGCTCGCCGGCCGATGAGGTCGCACGCGATAACGACGAGCAGCAGCACAAGGTGAAGATCTCGAAGCCGTTCTACATGGCCATCTACGAGACGCGCCAGCGCGAGTATTACCCGCTGATGATTCGGAAAGATTTCGACCTGGAAGCGTGGCGCTATCAGCGCGGCCCACTGCATGAAGGCGCGGCCTGGACGTACCGTTCGATGATGAACGGGCGAAACATAGCCACTCCCAATATCCCGCGCACGGATCTTAATCCAATGGAATGCGTGACCTGGGCCAAGGCCATGCTCTTCTGCAAGAAGATTACCGAGCAGGAACGGGCCGCCGATCGTCTACCCAAGGGTTATGTCTATCGTCTGCCCACCGAAGCCGAGTGGGAATACGCCTGTCGGGCAGGGACCAGCGGCCCGTATAGTTTCGAAGGCGATTACAATAGCCTGCGCACCTTGAATGACTACGCCTGTTTCTTCAAGTCCCAGGGCTACAAGTCGCTGACGACCTCGCCCACGCCGGCCAGCCGGAAACCCAACGCGTGGGGCCTCTACGATATGCATGGCAACGTGTTCGAATGGTGCCTGGATTGGTATGCCCCCTACCCTTCGACAGGCTCAGGGCGGGCCCCCACCACAACGGCGCAGGACCCCATGGGCCCGACCCATGGCACCGAACGCGTGGCGCGTGGCGGCGGCGTGTTGACGTTTGAGCCGTCGGCCGGTTCGCTTGCCAAGCTGGTGCATCCGCATTTCCGCAGCGCGGCACGCTACCGTTTCCCGCCGCGAACGGCGTACCAGATCAACCTGGGCTTCCGCATCGTGCTTGCCCCGAAAATCGATATGCCCGGGGAGGACAGGAAATGAACATGGCCACACACAGATATACTTTTTCAACACTACTCACGTTGCTGACGATTGCGACCGTATGCCGGGCGGCTGACTATGACTTCTTTGAGCTGTCGCGCTACCCGGTGGAAGCCAAGCGGCGTCCGTGGGTCGAGCTTTACAAGGTCGCGCAGGACGGCAACGGCGATCCGCAGCAGTACAACCGTCGCTCTGTGAACTGGTGGCCGCGCAAGGGGGTCGACTTCACTGAGCTGCGTGACGGCATGATTGAACGCGAATGGACGCTGGTCCCGAGCGCCTTGGATCCCGAATGCGAGGCCGGCGTCATCGGCGAGGTGGAAACGGAGGAGCTTGATTCGCTGGTATTCACTCCGAACGCGGGCGATTCCTTCATGCGCCGCGTGCGTGGCTTCATCACGCCGTCTGAGTCTGGAGCCTATACGTTCGAGATCGCTGCAGACGACAAAGGCGCGATCTACCTCAGCAGGGACGAGGATCCCGCCAACGCCCGCGCCGTGTGCTATCAGAAGATATTGACGCAGCATCTGCGATGGAATCGCTGGCCGACGCAGACCTCAACACCGCAGCAGCTGGAGAAGGACAAGACGTACTACTACGAGGTCGTCTATGTTGACTTCGGGGGGCGCGACCTTTGCGATGTCTCCTGGTCCAGAGACAGGCCTCCATCACAGAGTACCCCGAGGGGAAGCCTGGGACGCCCTTTCGCAGGCGATGAGTTCTCCACGCTCGACGGCCGGAAAAGCAAGTTCATCGTCGAGAAGTGGCAGGTCCAACTCAATCACGGCAGGCCGCGTCTGCCGGGTGTGCCGCTCACCTTCAAGGCGCATCTTGTTGGATTCATGGGGTTGGGCAATGAACTCGGCGAGCCGTATCAGGGTCAGGATATTGTCGCGCCCGGTGTCGTGCTGCGGTTTCCCAACGGCAGGAAGCGGGTGCTGCACCGCGGGCTGCTGAGCGAAGCGGACCAACGCTTCGCCATGGATCTCTATGTCAAAGAGATGAACCGGATAAAGGCCTCGCTTGACCAAACAGAGTTTACGGCTGACGAGGGCTTTGCCGGCGTTGGTCGCGAATTCTACTCCTCCCCCCACTTCTCCTTCAACGTGGCGGCCCATCCCAAGGAAGAGTCGGCGGAAGAGCGAGCGAAGCGCGACACGTTCTATCGCTCGGCCGTAGCGGGCGCTGAGTACTGGTATGCCTACCTGGAATATGGCGGCCACTTGATGCAGTACTGGGATCGCGAAGAGAAGCTCAAACATCACGTCGGCGTCGGCGGCGGCAACGGCGGCGGCTACGGTGGCTGTCAGATTGGTGGCATCTCAGCGCTGCCGATAGCGCTCTTTCACGAGTACAGCCACGGGTTCGGCCTCTGGTGGTTTGGTCATCCCGAGATCTTCTGCGACTTCGGCCAGGTCCTTGGCACCGGCGGCACCCGTGTAGAAAAGGCGAAGAACAACGTCGCGTACCCGCATCTCAGTGCGCTTACCAGGTCATATGGGACCTGCCTGTTCCTGGCGGCTTTCAGCGAAGATCCCAACTGGGGCTATTGCGCACCGTTCGCCATGCCGAAAGCGGATGTCGAACAGAACTTCTTCCAGACCTTCGCCCGTGTTGCCGAGCAGCGCGGCCTCTGCAAGAAGGGCTTACCCGGAGTGGGCGACATCCTGGGCGATTACGGGGCTCGACTGGCGGAGTTCGACTTCCATAATCACGAGGTACTGAAGGACTGGTGGTTTTCGGTGGTCAGGAACTACCTTGAACCGATCGACGTCAAGAATCGCATGTACCGCATCGTATGGGACAGGGCACCCGAGTCTTACGGAAGCAATGTGATTCGGCTTGTGCCTGATGACGACGCCAAGGATATTGCGGTAGATTTCCAGGGCTACTACGATCCCACGACGTACAGCGATTGGCGCGCCTGTATCGTGGCCGTGGACAAAGACGGTCTCACACGTTACAGCGATCTGTGGAACAAGGGCGTCATGACCATGCCGCGGCAGGAAGGTGATCGGCGCTACTGGCTCACCGTCACCGCCGCACCGACCGGCATACTGGCCATTCCCAACCCGCTGCGCATGTGCAGTGGTCGCTACGCACCGGTATATCCGTGGCGTGTGACGTTGAAGGGCGCCCGCCCGGGAACGCCTCGTCGACTTCGCTTCGATGCGGATGACCACTACGCCAGCCACGGCGCCGCGAATACCGTTGCCAGGATTCATCCGACCCCGCCGAACACACCCGCACGCAAGCTGTTCGTGGAGAAGAGTCGGGAGCTGCAGCAGGGCGTGCAATCAAACAGTCTCGATGCTAAAGATCCCTACGTGCGTCAGTTGCTCATGGCGACGGGCGCCCGAATGGACAAGGCACTGGCGGGCACGGAAGGTGCGCCGCACGCCAACGGCGGCGGGTGGGTCGCTGCCACCGCCACGGTCGACCCAACAGCCTACGTGGCGCCAGGTGCCATGGTGATGGGATTTGCCCACGTGTTGGACCATGCCAGCGTTGAAGACTATGCGATCATCCGAGGCAATGCCAGGCTATCGGGCAACGCACGCGTCGGCGGCGAGGCCATTGTCGAAGGCGAGACCCAAATGTCCGGTTACCAGCGCCACTGGCTGCCCGATGCGACCACCCACCACGGCCTGTGGCTCAACTACGCCATGGAAGAGACCCCGGTGATGATGCTGGAGAACCGGTTCTTCGAATACGGCGTCCTCAACGGCTACATCCACGGCGATCCGAAACTGATCGTCGACGGCGGGCGGCGCGCGTTCCTGTTCGACGGCAAGACACAGTACGCCGAACTCAACTCACGCGCGGCCGACCTGGATGCGATCACAATCGATATCGCCACGCGGCCGGACCGCAACAGGGAACAGACACTGCTCGACTTCGGCTCCGATCCCGACACGTGCATGACGCTCAAGACCGACTCACGTGGCAGACCCGTGTTCAGCGCCACGGTTGGCGGCGAGGAGCTTGTCAACCTGCGCATGAAACAGCCGCTTGCCAAGGGCGCCTGGACCCGGCTACGCGTGGAGATCGACGGGAAGAGCATCGCGCTCTGGGCGAACGACAGACTGGCCGCGCGCACCGCATCGACATTCCGGCCCGGCGACGCGTTTGTGTCCGGCCTGCAAAAGCGCAACCTGGTGGCAGCTTCGCTCAACGGCAAAGGGCATTTTGCGGGTGCGATTGACTACGTGGTGATCTATCGCACGGTGCATGGCGACAAATTCGCAGGATTGCCGCCGCCCGTGCTGGATGGGAGTTGTCGTCCGACCCAGCGTTTCGCCGACGAGCTGCGCGTGGACAGTGTCGCGCGCAAGCGCTACCAAATCGAGAATGACCGGGCCATCAAGGAGGCCATGCTCCACTACAACAAGCAGTTCGATGATATCCGCATTCGGCATTACGACTTGCGCCATCGTGACCCGAACTGGCCGAAAGCCCTCACCAAGGCCCGTGAAGATCTCGCCAATCCGCCCAAACAGGACACCGCGAAGACGGAGGTTACTGAGCCGCCTGGACTCGCTGAGCTTAAGAAGGAGCGGGAAGCTGTAGAGACGAAGATCAAAGGCTACGCAGAGAAAGAGAAGGCGCTTCGTGAAGGCGAGGCCGAGTGGCTGAAGGCCATCACCGACGCTGAGTACCTCGCATTGAAGGCCGAGGACGACGACGGTCAGGCACAGCTCAAGAAACTCAAGCCGGCACTCGAGGCAAGCTTCGCGGTCATGCCCGAAGAAGTGGAGAACCAGAAGAAGATCGCCGCGCTCAGCGCCGAGCGCGCGAAGCTTGATGACAGCGTCAAGACGGGCGAAGAGGCAGTGAAGGCTGCGGTAACAGCCATGCCCATCTACTGGGACGCGGCGAAGATCGCATCTGAGAGCAGCCTGATGAGTGGGCTGAAAGTCCAGTACGAGAACGAGCTTCAAGGTGCAAAGGTCGGCGCCGCGATCCAGGCGTATCGCGAGCACGAGCAACGTCTTGAGCAGATGGCGACGAACGCCGACTACAAGCGCGCCATCGAGATCGACCGGGAGCTGGAGGTACTGAAAACGCTGTCGCCCGTGTACCGCGAAACCCACTTCGCCAAAGCGCGGGACTACACGTCGCTCAAAGCCAAACTGGATGCCAAGGAGTCACCCGGTCGCCGGGCGAACACGATCCTGGCCCGACTGAAGCAGGAGCGGCGGGAGAAGGCTTTGGGGCCGGAGTACGCGCCATTGCAGGAACAGCGCACGGCATTGCGTAAAGCGTTTGACGGGCTCAGGCGTGAGCACGATAAAGAGCGCCGCAATCAACAGAACCTGGCCAAGGCAGCGATTGAAGAGCATCGTGCTGCTGTGAAGAAGGAGCTGTTCGACGCCTACAACCGGGCTGTTGAGCCCACCTACGCGGAATATCATGTCGGTGTGTCCTACATGCGTTGCGTGGTGCGCGGGTTCTACAACGAGCCGTATCCACGTTACATGAAGTCGGCGGGGCTCCTGAAGAAGTCCTTCCGCTATCGCGCCGAGCCCGGCGGCCAGATGCAGGACGCCATCGAGGCCTATCGCCCCGAGAACTGGAAGACCGATGTGCGAGCCTGGGACTGGCGCATCAAGCTGGAGCGCGAGGGTACCCTCTCGCAGTTCCCCATGGCCCAGAAGTGGCTCAAACGCGTCCGCGGCGATGGCCCCATCAATGGTCCCGGGGTCAGCCCTTAAAATAATAGTTTACAGAGGGCTGTAACCTATGGGATGCTGCTGGCATGGCGCGACACCTCAGAATTGAGTTTCCCGGAGCGATCTACCATGTCAGTTGCCGGATGGTGGGGCAGAGGAAGGACGGGAACGCGTTTCTGTTCAAGGATGACTCGGATCGATTGCGCCTATTGGATCGACTGGCCGATCGAGTTGATCAATACAGCATCCGACTTTACCTGTTCACCCTGATGAGCAATCATCTGCATATGGTCTTCGAGACCCCGGAAGGCAACTGCTCGAAGTTTATGCAGTCGCTATTGACCGCCTACACCGTCTACTACAACCTGCGTCACGGTCGACACGGGCACCTTTTTGATGGGCGCTACAAGGCAAAGCTTGTTGACGGTGATGAATACCTTTTGGCGCTTTCGCGGTATGTTCACCTGAACCCGATCAAGACAGGGGCCATGAAGGACGCCCCCATCGAAGAGAGGGTGCGGTATCTGAGGAGCTACCGATGGAGCACGTATCCAAGCTATATCGGTCGACGTAAGCCTTTTGACTTCGTGGATTATGAACCGATGCTCGGCGAAATGGGCGCTAAGCGCATCCAGCGGCCGGGCCGGTACAGGCAATTTGTCGAGGCCGATCTGGCAGCGGACGATGAGGAGTTCAAGATGGTACTGGGCAGGAGCCCCCGGAGCATCGGAGGCGAGAGCTTTCGTCTCTGGGTGGACGAGCGGTACCAGGAACTTCTGCGGGGACATAACGCGCCGGAAGACGCGTCATTTCGCCGGGTTACGGAGCCGCTTCCGGTGAGGGTGATCCTGGACACCGTGGC
>JABGQM010000010.1:91230-91882 GCA_018648805.1 Verrucomicrobiota bacterium | reverse complement strand
GATTTAGCGGTTAAGAAAGATTGTAGCCAGTCAGTCAGCCATTACAAATTCTCTTATTCAACTGTGGGACGCTAGTGTCTTTGAATTGAAGGTCTCCGGCCCTGCGTCATCGTTAAACGCCAAGTTGGTTCCGTCGCCGGCAAAGAGAATCAGATAGGTGTCGAAGTCTTCGGACAGCATATCGATGGTAACCACGCCGGATACACCGTTGAGGATATACGAGTCAAACAGCGTTCCGTCAATATCAAGGACCTGATCCCCCGCGGCGAGGGAGCCCCGCGCGGTTCTCAAATCTACCACGGCACCGCCGCCACCGCCGCCACCGCCATCACCGCCGCCACCGTCATTATCGCTGCCACTATCACAGGCTACAATACCGATCGTGCCCACCGCCAACACGATTGCCAACATCCATCTGACCCATATCCTCAACATCCTGACCTCCCTCGTTATGCTTGAAGCCAAACACACGCGCCCGACCTCACTTAGGCCGCAGCATAACGCTACACAATCCCCATGACAACCCCCAAACCCCATCCCCCATTTCGTAGTTCGGCTGTTCGATTGTTCGATTGTTTCTCATTCCCTCCATGCCCCACTCCCTTTCCGTGCCTTCCGTGCTGTCCGTGGTTCACTTTCCCCCACAGAGCCC
>JABGQM010000010.1:0-91131 GCA_018648805.1 Verrucomicrobiota bacterium | reverse complement strand
CGAGTCCCCCTTCGTAGTTCGGCTGTTCGATTGTTCGATTGTTTCCCATTCCCTCCATGCCCCACTCCCTTTCCGTGGCTTCCGTGCTGTCCGTGGTTCACTTTCCCCCACAGAGCCCGAGTCCCCCTTCGTAGTTCGGCTGTTCGATTGTTCGATTGTTTCCCATTCCCTCCATGCCCCACTCCCTTTCCGTGCCTTCCGTGCTGTCCGTGGTTTACTTTCCCCCACAGAGCCCGAGTCCCCCTTCGTAGTTCGGCTGTTCGATTGTTCGATTGTTTCTCATTCCCTCCCTCCATGTTTTCATCAGAATCACTTTGATCCCCCCCGCGCCCCATACTATCATGCCCCCTTTCGCCAACAGTTCCAGAAAGGACGCCACCATGGCTATCGAACTTAAGACCGACTGCAAAACCTCCCTCCTCGTCGCCACCAGCATGGGCGTACGCCTCACGCCCGCAAACGGACAGCCCTTCCACTGCAGCGACACCTTCAAGATCCAGGTCACCAGTGCCGAGAGCAACGTGGCCAGTGTCAGCGCCTTTCTCGGCCTGCCCGTCAAAGTCCTGACCGCATTCGTCAAGGACAGTCCCGTCGCGCGCCTGATCAAAGATGACCTCGCCCGCCGTCACATGGCCGTCGAAGGGCCCGAGGTCGAACAGGCCGATCCGTGGGGCTTCCGCCACCAGTTCAACCTGGCCGACAGCGGCCTGGGCTCGCGCGGTCCGCGCGTACAGAACGACCGCGCCGGCGAAGTGGGGCGTACCCTCAACGTGAAAGATTTCGACCTTGAGCGCATCTTCGGCGAAGAGGGCGTACAGATTGTCCACCTCTCAGGCCTGATTGCCGCCCTCTCACCCGATACCGGGCAGTTCTGTCTCGATATTGCCCGCGCCGCCCGGAAACACGGCACCCGCATCTCGTTCGATCTCAACTACCGCGCCTCCTTCTGGACCGGCCGCGAGCAGGCGCTGCACGAGATCTTCACCGAGATCGCCGGCATCTCCGATATCCTCATCGGCAACGAAGAGGACTTTCAGCTCTGTCTCGGCATTGAAGGCCCCGAGGCCGGTGGTGAAGACCTCGCCGCCAAGATCGAAGGCTTCAAAGGCATGATCGACCGCGTCAAGGCCAGCTACCCCGCTGCCTCCGTCTTCGCCACCACCCTGCGCGAAGTCGTCAACGCCAACGCCCATCGCTGGGGCGCCATCGTGGCCGAAGGCGACAAGTGGCACGTTGTCGAACCACGTGAGATCGGCGTACTCGACCGTATCGGCGGCGGCGACGGCTTCGTGGGCGGACTCCTCTACGCCATCCTCAAAGAGTGGGACCCCGCCAAGTGGATCCAGTTCGGCTGGGCCAGCGGCGCCCTCGTCACCACCCTCCTGACCGACTACGCCCAGCCCGCCGACGAAGAACAGATCTGGAGCATCTGGGCCGGCAACGCCCGGGTGAAGCGATAACAGAACCTGCGTCCGCAAGAACGCCAAGGGACTCGTCGTCTGCAGGGGAATAGCTCGCGCAAAGGCGCCAAGAACGCCAAGGGGACTCGTCGTCTGCTGGGGAAGTGGCTGAATGAATGATCATCTCGTTATCGATAGGCCGATAGTCGTTGGAGGCCCTTGCCGTCATGCCAAAAGACGGGCGCGCAGCGCCCCCCTCCCAATACCACCCTCAAAGGATCCCGACGGCCGCTCTATCAAAATGATTTTGCCCCAAATGATTTTGCCCATCCCCCGCAGAACCCGAGCCGCGGACGACGGGAAAATCATTCTGTCACCAATTATTCTGTCAATCAGCAGAAGCCGAGTTCCCCTTGGCGTTCTTGGCGCCTTTGCGCGAGACCTCCCTCCCCGAACCCGAGTCCCTCCCGCTCCCTTTCCGTGCCTTCCGTGTATTCCGTGGTTAACCCTCCCCGAGCCTTGCTATGACAACAGCCGATAACACCCCGCTTCGCAAGCCTGACTGGCTACGCGTGCGCCTCTCACACACCGAATCCTTCGGCGAGGTCAAAAAGCTGATCGAAGGCCAGAACCTGCACACCGTCTGCGAAGAGGCCATGTGCCCCAACATCCACGAGTGCTGGGGCAAACACAAAACCGCCACTTTCATGATTCTGGGTGAGGTCTGCACCCGCTGCTGCCGGTTCTGCGCCGTCCAGACCGGACGTCCCGCGCCACCCGATCCCGACGAACCCCAGCGCGTGGCCGACTCCGTTGCCACCATGAAGCTGGCGCATGTCGTCATCACCATGGTCACCCGCGACGACCTGCCCGATGGCGGTGCCCGTATCCTGGCCGACACCGTGGATGCCATCCACGCCACCGCCCCCGACTGCTCCGTCGAAGTGCTCTCCTCCGACCTCATGGGGAAACGCGACTCCATCGCCATCGTCACCGCCAGCGCCCCCGCCATCAACTCGCACAACATCGAGACCGTGCGCCGGCTGACCCAGCAGATCCGCTCGCGCTCCGACTACGATCGATCCCTCAGCTACCTCGAGATCGTCAAACAACTCGATCCCGCCGCCGTCACAAAGTCCAGCCTGATGCTCGGCCTCGGCGAAACGCGTGACGAAATTCTCACCTCGCTGGATGACCTGCGCCGCATCGATGTCGACGTCGTCAACCTCGGCCAATACCTCCAGCCCACCCGCGCCCACGCCCCCGTTGTCACCTACTGGACCCCCGAGGCCTTTGACGATCTGAAACAGGAAGCCCTCGCCCGCGGCTTTGCCTACTGCGAATCCGGCCCCCTCGTCCGCTCCTCCTACCACGCCGGCGCCCAATACACCGCCTTCCTCGAATCCGCCCGCCGCCGCCGGGAATCCTAGCCACACCCAATTATGGGTCCGGAGGAAGTCGAGTAAGTTGGTCGGTTAAGTGTATCCGAGTAAGGGTGGCGTTTAAGAGTGCGGTTAAGTGTCCGAGAAAGTGTATGGAGAGCGCAGCGCACACACTTAAGCGTACACGTCGTCGCACTCTTAACCGCAACACTTACTTGGATACGCTTAATCGCCTGACTTAACCGGCCCAGCAGAGCATGTGCAGGGCATAGGCCAATGAAGAAACACCCGGAAAACCCGGAAGCACCCCTCCTTGAGAGCCGAAGGGATCATCAATCTACCCACAGATTCTGAGGAAGATTCCAAGAAAGCGTTCGAAGCCATCACGGGTTATAGGCTACTATTGTTGCTTACGGGTTGGCTTGCAGAGACACGCACCCCACAACCGGCGGCAGCAGGGCTGCCCTATGGAGGAGAACAAGCATGTATCTGACAGGATTCGCCGACGAGGCCGCAGGCAGTATAGAGGGACAGATCAAGGCCACGCTGGCGCTGGGTTGGCAGAACATCGAATCGCGCAATATCGATGGCAAAAACATTCACGATATGGATGAGGCGGCTTTTGATGCCGTCGTGGGCAAGCTGAAGGATGCCGGGGTCCAGATCAATTGCTTTGGGTCCGCCATTGCCAACTGGGGCAAGCCGATCGATAAGCCCTACGACGATTCGCTCGCCGAGGTAAAGCGTGCCATTCCACGCATGCAGCGGCTCGGTACCGGGATGGTGCGCCTCATGAGTTTCGGCGTGCTCCGCGACCGCGGCCCCGAAGATCAGATGTTCGACGAGCGCGTGAAGCGATTGAATGAGATTGTGCCCATGTTTACCGATGCCGGGATCCTGCCCGTGCACGAGAACTGCATGAACTACGGCGGCATGGGGGGCGGCTACTCGCTACGTCTTCTGGATGCCGTGCCGGGCATGCAACTGGTCTTCGATACCGGCAATCCGCCGTTTACGAAGGACTACGCCAGGGGCGAACCCTATTCCCAACAGTCCACCTGGGAGTTTTACAGCAAGGTGCGCGACCATATTGCCTATGTGCATATTAAGGATGCCGTGCTTGTTCAGGATAAGGGCGACAAGATCTTCCCGGAGGCCACCTTCACGTATCCCGGGGAAGGGGATGGCGATGTCGTCAAAGTCGTTGAAGATCTCGTCGCGACCGGTTACGACGGAGGCTTCTCCATGGAGCCGCACATGCAGGTCGTGTTTCACGAGGAAGACGGCGGAACGGCGGCTGACGCCAGACTAGAAGGCTACATCGAGTACGGTCGCCGCTTCGAAACCCTCCTCGCCGCCTGCACTACCTAGGCAGGGCAGGGGAGCAGCCTGTCGTGTGCAGGTAGTTCTGTAAGTTCGAGACTGGCCTGACCAGGGATCCGACGAAACAGGTCGGTTAAGGGTGTCGGTTAAGGGTATCCGAGTAAGGGTGTCGGTTAAGTGTATAGAGGTGCCTACACTTACTCGCACACTTTGTCGCCACTCTTAACCGGATACACTTAACCGACCTGCTTAGTCGATTCGGGCCCCTTCTTCCCCGCCCCCTGCACAGGCGCCTCTTCGGAGTCACTATCCGTGGCTGTCTTCTTCTCGTTCGGGGTGAAGTCGAAGCCCACTTTGCCCGCCTCATCCAGCTTTAGACGGGCGTCAAAACGCTTGCCGTCGCGCCGCTTGAACTTCTGGATGAAGGGCGTTATGCCCTCTTTCAGCAGCGTGCGCACCATGGCCACCGGCAGCGCCCTCTGACTCATCGTCCGCCACACCACAAAAGGACAGCCTTCGCGCCAGCGTACGCAGCCATACTGCTTGTCGTTTGCAATTACATCGCTGCCGCAAAGCGGGCACTGTCCCACCATGGCGCGCTCACGCACCTTCTCGCGGGCCCCGATGGGCGTCCAGCCCACGCTGTTGTCCGCTTTCAACACCAGCCGCCCATAGCGCCGGACCGCTTTGTCCACCTCCAGTAGGATGGGGTCAACCGTCTTGCGTTGTTCCAGCAGTGCGTGCAGATCGCTCTCGCGCAAGCGCGTTCCGAACTGCTCCTTCCAAATCACAAAATCGCATCCACCTTTCCAGCGACTGCAACCGTAGCCACGCTTGCCCTCAATAATCGAGCCCTCGCACTTGGGGCAGGGGCCGAACCGTCGCACCCGTTTCACCTCTTTGGTCTGGCTGATAATCTGGCGCGTGTGTGCCACGACCTGCTCCATGAAGGCCTCGCCATCATATTCGCCGCGCTCAATGCGCTTGAGTTGCGCCTCCCACTCGCCCGTCAACTCGGGCGACTTCAGTTGCTCGTCGGCCACAATGTCGATTAGCTCACGTCCGTGGTCGGTGCTGACCAGACTCTTGCGACGGCGAATGATATAGCCGCGCTGGATGAGCGTCTCGATGATCGCGGCCCGCGTAGCAGGCGTCCCGATGCCCTTCTCCTTGAGCGCATCCTGCAGCTCCTCGTCATCGACCAGCTTGCCCGCCGTCTCCATCATCTGCAGGAGTGAGGCCTCCGTGAAAGCGTGCGGTGGCTTGGTCTTGAGCTGTTTCAGAAAGGGAGCATGAGGACCGCGCTCGCCCTTCACAAACGCCGGCAGCGCCTGTTCCTGATCGGCGTCGCTGTCCGCATCGCTCTCCTCGCCAGCCGCCGCCTTCTTGCGCTTCTTCTTCGGCTCGCCCTTCTCCAGCATCTTCGGGAAGAGCGCCTGCCAGCCCGGCGTGATGACCGTACTGCCCGAGGCGCGGAAGGGCTCATCCTCCACCATGGCCCGCACGCGTGTAACGCTCTTGACGCAGGGCGGATAGAACGCCGCAATGAAGCGCATCAGGACGGCCTCGTAGACCTTGCCCTCAGCGCCGCCAAAGGGATGCGCAGGTGGTTGGGTGGTCGGGATGATGGCGTGATGATCGTTCACCTTGGCGTCGTTGACAATCCGTGCCGTCACAGGCAGGTTGGCCAGGTCGAGGCCGGCGATGGCAGCCGGTTGCAGGCCGCGCAACCGCTCCAGCACCTGCGGCACCGTCTTGACCGTGTCTGAATCCAGGTAACGACTATCCGTACGCGGGTAAGTCAGGTGTTTACGTTCATAGAGTGTCTGCGTCGCGGCGAGCGTCTGCTTGGCGGTCAACCCCCAGCGCTTGTTCATGTCGCGCTGCAGCTCGGTCAGGTCGTAGAGCAGGGGCGGACGAAAGCTCTTGCGCTGCTGCTGAATGTCAGTGATGACCAGTTCCGGCCCCGTCACCTTGTCCAGCAGACGCTGGGCCTCAGGCGCTTCCTCGATCTTGCCTCGCTCGTGCTTGAAGTCTACCTTGCGGTAGAGCGTGTGCAGCTCGTGGTAATCGCTGGAGCGGAAGTCCTCAATCGTCCGGTCGCGTCCCACGATCATCGCCAGCACGGGCGTCTGCACCCGTCCTACGCTCCACAGCTCCTTGCGCCGACCGTAGCGCACCGAGAAGAAGCGGGTGCCGTTCATGCCCACGATCCAGTCGGCCTCGCTCCGACAGCGCGCCGCCCGGTAGAGGTTGTCATAGGCCTGACCGTTCTGCATCTCCTTGAAGCCGCGCTTGATCGCATCATCGGTCATCGAGCTGAGCCAGAGGCGCCGCACCGGCGTATCCTCGCAGCCGGCCCAGGTCACAACATAACGGAAGATCAGCTCGCCTTCGCGCCCCGCATCCGTCGCGCAGATCAGCTCGTCGGCTTGCTTGAAGAGATCGACCACCCGCTGAAGCTGTGCGGCCACCCCGTCGCCATAACGGGGTTCGAGCTGAAAAGGCTCCGGCACAATCGGGAGCGTCTCGAGCGACCACCGTTTCAGGGCCGGATCATAGGCCTCGGGATTCTGGAGCTGAACCAAGTGGCCAAACGCCCACGTGACCGCCCAGCCCTTGCCTTCGATCCACCCGTCGCATTTCTTCCCGTTGCCGATGCAGCGCGCAATATCACGCCCCACCGACGGCTTTTCAGCAAACACCACCTTCATGAAGCCGAGAATACCACAACCAGGCGGCCTCGCAAGTCCTCTTCCTTCTCCTGTCGTGGTGCGTTCGAAAGTTCCGAAACCGTGCGTTGAAAGTTCCGGGCAGGCTGACAGCTGATCTAAATCGTTTCAGTACACGACAAAGTTCACGCGATAGTTAGTTTCGGTATAGTTCGCGACAAAGAGCACGATTCAGTTTGTGTAGTCGCATGTCCTCTACACCGTGAACTTTGTCGAGAACTGGCTCGACCTCAACTGATTCGAGAACTTTGTCGTGAACTGATTCGACAGCCCCAGGTACAGGCTGCATATATCCTGCAGGGCCTTTCCTTCGGACAGGAAGAATGGCAAGCAACAGCTCCCAACGAAGAATGGAGCTTTCGACGCACACCGGCGGCATTTTCGATTGCTACTCGCAAGTCCTCTTCCTTCTCCCTGCCTGCCGCCTCAATGAAGACCTATCTATCCTCGGCACATGCGTCTACTGGTGTATCTCCTCTTCACGTAGCTGTTTCTGCCCGCCGGGCTTGACGTCAACTTCGTGAATGGTCGGCGCCTGCTCCCCCGCGTCTTGCATTCGCCGTACCAGCCGTTCGCGCATGACCCGGCGCACCTCTGAATGTGAAGCGCGATCTATCAGGTTGTTGAGCTGCCAGGGATCGGCTTTGAGGTCATACAACTCATCCTCCTCGAACGCCCAGGCTGCTGTCGGTCGACTCGCATTCTCCGTATATCGGACGCTGTAGGTCCAGCGTTTGGTGCGTACCGCTCTGACCAGTCGGCCGTCACAGATCTCGCTGTACATCTCCTCCGGCCACCCCTCCCTGTCACCCCGGGTCAGAGGCAGAATGGAGCGGCCCTGCATGGTGTCCGGAATCGGAATGTCACAGGCATCCAGCAGTGTGGGGGGAATATCGATCAGCGAAATCATCTCCTGCAGTCGGCCGCCAGACTGAAAGCCCGGGCCGCTGAACGCCATGGGAATGCGAATGCTTGAATCGTGACAGCTCCGCTTGTACTCGCCGTTGCGGGTCTTGAAATGACAGCCATGATCGGTCGTATAGACGATGATCGTGTTGTCGAGCATGTCGAGGCTCAGGAGGGCATCGCGCAGACGCCCCAGGGCTTCATCCAAACGCTTGACCATGCCGTAGTAGCCCGGCAGGTGGCGGGCCGAAGAACCACCCAGGGCCTTGAGATCCGGGGGAGTCCAGCATTCCTGGTATCTCTCTTCGTAGCCGATGGGCGCCGGATAATCGTCGCGCGAGTTCTGGAAATGGGGATCAAGAAAAGACAGAAACATGAAGAAAGGTTTTTCCTGGTGGTCATCGATGTAGCGGATGGCTGCATCCGTCTGGGCATCCACCCGGAACCCGGGAAGACGGACCAGGTTGCCGTCACCATCATAGGTCTCAAAGCGGTAGTCATCCGTGGTGAATTCCAAGACGTTGCTGCCAAGAAAGTAGTCATAGCCCGTGCGGCGTTCCGGCGGAACCGGGTCCTCGTGCATCATGTGCCACTTGCCGATATAGGCGGTCTCGTAACCCGCATCGCGGAACCAGTGTCCCAGCGTCTCTTCGTCTGCTGGCAACTCACCGGCATTAGTGTAGGTCTGGAGCTGTGAAGCGTACTTCCCGGTCTGCAGAACCATACGGGCGGGCAGGCAGACCGGCTGAGGTGTAAACGCATGGTAGCAGTGCGTTCCCTCCATGGCGATACGATCAAAATTGGGCGTCAAACCCATCGGGTTACCGTGAACACCCGTGGTGTCAAAGCGCTGTTGGTCTGTGAAGAAGAAGATGACATTCGGTTTCTTACTGGGATTCACTGCAGTCTCCTTTGTCGCCGTTTGGTACTGTCAAGAGTTGTCGGCCCCTGACATTCTTAACCTTCTGTTTGTCAAGGGGTTGCGGCATATTGACCGTTCCCCTCCGTTTTCCTACACTTAATCGCTTTCTTACTCGCCACCCTTACTCGGATACCCTTAACCGCCTCACTTCAACCGCCTGCGAACCATGGCCCTTGAACCGTGACTGTTGTGGGCACAACGTGAGGTCGATAAGCAATTGGCCATCAACGAGTAAGCGGGTCGGTTAAGGGTATCCGAGTAAGGGTTTGGGTTAAGTGTACGTTTAAGTGTGGGACGAAGAGTTCCTCGTTATCCGCTCTCAGCCTGCCCTCCATAGCGCGAAGCGCGACGGAGGGTCGCCGCTATCGTTCACCGATTCCCATCCTTCATACTTTTTATAGAACTTTTGACAGTACCCGTTGCATCCCATCCGTGTTCATCCGTGCCATCCGTGGTCTATCCCTGCCCTTCCCCCGCCGCCTGCGCCCGCATCGACAGCTCAGCGGCCTTGAAGGCGTGCGCCTGCGTCATGGCGTTCTCGGTGCGATTGAGCACATCCAGGATCAGCTGCCCGAAATAGGGGAAGCCCACCTTGCCGCTGCACGCGATCTCCTGCTCGGTCTCGCCGTCCACCAGGAAGATCCGATTCCCGCCCGTCTCGCGGGCCACGTCGATATACTTGCGGATCTCAATCGAGCCTTTGGTGCCCACGATGAAGGTGCGTCCGTCTCCCCAGCTACGCAGGCCGGCCGGATTCCACCAGTCGAGTCGACAGTAACAGGAGGCGCCCGTATCCATCGTCAGCGATGCTTCCCCGAAATCCTCGAGACCCGGATACTCCGGGTTGCCCAGGTTGGCCACACGCGCAAAGTTCACCACGCCGTCCGTGGCCCCGGTATACGTCAGAAATTGCTCAAACTGGTGTGAACCGATATCCGTCAGGATGCCGCCATACCTGGCCTTGTCGAAGAACCACGCCGGGCGTGTGTGTGCCGCCAGGTTGTGCGGGGCCAGGTTGATCACACTCAGCACCTTGCCGATCGCGCCCTGTCGGATCAGTTCGCCGGTATGGTAGCCCGATTCGTTGAGCAGGCGTTCACTGTAACAGACCATGTACTTCTGGCCGCTCTGCGCGACTTTCTGTTTGGCCTGCTCAAGCTGGTCGAGCGTGGTAAACGGCGACTTGTCGGTCAGGTAGTCCTTGCCCGCATCCATCACCTGCAAGCCGACCGCACAGCGATCACACGGCACCGCCGCCGAGGTGACCAGCTTGACCTCGTCATCCTCGAGGATCTGCTCGAAATGCTCGACCACCGTGCAGCCCGGATTCTGTTCCAACACACTGTTGTGCCGCGAAGCATCCGGCTCGTAGATATATTTCAGCCTGCCACCCGCCCCCGTCAATCCACCGATCTGCCCATAGATATGACCATGATCGAAATGGGAGGCCGCAAAGACAAAGTCGCCTGGCGCTACCACCGCTTCAGTCGCGCCACTCTCAGGCACATAGTTCATTCCATCGCGTTGACCGCTCATTTTTTCATCTCCCATGTTGCTCAGGTCAGTGTGACAAATGAATCCCGCGGCGCAAGCAGAATTGCCTGCAATGAACCGCGTCCTCCCTGTTCGTGGCACCCATCCCTCGTCCCCGCTCTCTACTCTTCCAGTACCCAGCGACAATGCGAGCGTAGGCCGTCGTCTTCGAACTGCATGCTCAGACCGACCGTGCCGACCCCCTGGAACACCCCGTAGGCCTTATCATCGGCGCGGTACGCGGGCTGCTCCTCTCTGCCGGGATAACCGAAGACCGTACTCGAAAGTCGGTTGCCGTCCCACTGCCACTCGCCGCGACCGGGGTGCAGGGGCGTGAAGCCAAAGAGACGACGGTGACGCGCGATCGCCTGCGGCACATCGCCCGACCCGCTGCGCAGCATGGGGTAAAGCCCACCCAAGCCACCCATCGCCGCGGCACGCTGACGACTCGAGGCCGAGGTGAAGAGGGCCGGAAGCTGCTGCAGGCAGGCCGCCGGATTCAGCACCATGGCCGCCGCGTTGTGCGGGGCCTCGCGCCAGGAACGAACGGCCGGATCGTGCGTCAGCGGCAGATTGCTGATCACGAGATAGCGGTCCTTGATCTCAAGACCGAAGCGCAGGTTGAGCATCCCGCCGATCGAGACCACGTAGTGCCATGCGTCCCGCTCGGCGAGCTTGTAGAGTGAGCCGCCCGCATCAAGAAACATGCGTCGCCCGGAGAGCGTGCCGGTCGCCATGCGGCCCAACTTGGCGCGCACCGCCGCGGGATCATCCAACCCCACCATCAGCACGCAGGGCCGGGTCAGCATCGAAACCACCATCGGAATCATGAACATCTCATCGGACATCCCGCCGCCGGTGAGCCCCGCCAGCGCGGTCAACTCGCCGCTCCCCAGGCCGATGATCGGGTCGGCATCCCCCATCGCAATGTGAACGTCCGGCCCCAGGTTATCCAGAATGTCAGGTCCAATCCCGAGCATCTGCTCAAGTAGGTCGTCCATGTTCTCCACCACCTCCATCCAGGCCTTCTCATTGAGGTTGAATGACAGGGTGGCTACCGGCGCCGGATCCAGCTCCGGCAGCGGCAAGGGCGCCGCGTTCTCTCCCGCGATCAAGGCTTGCCGCAGCCCGGCATAGAGCGAGTTGTCGATCAGCGGGAGAATAAAGATCGAGAGAGCCATCTCCTTGGCCGAGGTCTGGTCAAAGCGAATCCCGATCGGGTCGAAGAAACGGCGCCAGAAACGGTTGTAGCCATCCACATAAGTACGATAGGCCTTGGCCTCGCGATCGCTCACCAGTGCGACCGGCGATGCCAGAAGTGTGGCCATCTGCGTGAGCGTCCCAAACTGCTCCGACGCCACCCTACCCCCCGCATCCAAAACCGCATCCCTGACGCGGACCGGCTGGCGTACATAGCCCTTCTCGACCAGCACCTCAAGCGTGGCCTTCCCGCCATGGCCGTCGGCCTGGTAGAGCAGGTTGCCCGCCGTGATGGCTTCCATCTCGGCACGGGCCTGCAGCCGGCGTAGCTGGCCAATCTTGGCAGCCGGCCCCACCAGCCGGCGTACGAAAGGATCCGAAAAATAGACAGTGGCCCGCGTGCGCTCATTGAGCGGCTGACGGCTCAGCATGTAGCGAAACTCCGCGCTCTGCCCCAGGCTCTCCGCCGGGTCCGCAAGCAGCGCCAACACACGGTCGAGCTCGGCGCGCTGGGTACTGATCAACAGCAGGTCGTCGCGCTGCGTCCAGAAGACATCGCTCCAGTCATCGGCCTTGCGCGCCACGATCCCCTTGAGCGAGCTCAGCCCCAGCATCTTGAGCGAAGCCGCCGCCAAGCGCGGATTCTTGAGACGGCTGACCACGGTCAGGTCGGTGCCATCCACCAGAAAGAGATCCGGCAGCATAACCGCCATCTCTTCGATCACTCCGCTCTTGAGTAGACCGCGTACCCACTGTTCCGAGACACCCAGCTTGCCGAGGTAGCGCGCCGTCATGCCATACTCGAGGCTGCGTCCGGTGGCGGACGCCCCGCCGCGAAAAATGAAGTCCGTGCCGCCGTCCATCATCTGCAACAGCGCCTCCGGTTTAGCAAAATAGGCGAAGAGACGGTCCGGCGGCGCCAGATCGGCCAGGGCCAGTCGGCCGCCCTCAGCATCGCCCAGCATCTCCTTGAAGGGGTGCGACTTCACGGTCACACCTTTGAGCGTCGTCACATCAATCCTATTCGACGCCGGCATGCTCGCCCTGCCGCCGATCGACTGCAGCTGCAGCGTTTCGCGAATCGCGGCGCGTCCGCCCAGCACATTGAACAGGCTGGTTTGCCGTTCACGCCGGCGACGCCGGCGCCCACCCGGCTGCGGTCGGTCCGGCACCTTGAGCCCGTACTGATTGGCCAGGGCACCAATCCAGTAGGTCAACACCGATGCCCCATCGCCCTGGTCCATCGCATTCAGCGACCACATTCGGATGCGGGCCCACTCCTTCGCGATGTCGCGCTCCGCTTCAGCCGCAGCGGTGTAGTCCCATTTCAGGGCATGCACCGCGTCCGACCCGCTGTTCATCAGCTCAAGCGTGACATGACCGTCGGCCGCATCCCGACGCTGCGCCATAATCTGATAGGTCAGCGCCTTCGGAATAGCCTTCAGCTGCTCCTGAACCGGCTTGGCCCCTGGCGTCAGCTCCACGCTGTACTGTTCAAGAAGGGCGGCATCAATCGCTTCATGCCGCACCGCACCGCCGCTGCGCAACACCCAGTGCTTGCCGTCATCCACGGCCGGCTTCAGCTCGAATGCCACCAAGGCGTTGGTCGAGGCATTCACCCAGCGGTTGGTCGCCTTCCGATCGAGCAGCTTGAGCCCGGGGATATAGTGAAACGTGGCACGCGCGACCTCGTTGGACCACTGTGACCGATTGAGTGCATCCAACGATACAGGCGCCACGCCCTCGTGCTCGGTGGCATAGCGGCGCAGCGACCAGTAGAGACTCTGCAATCGGCCACGGTTGTGCTTGCGTAGCCGCTCCTCCTCGATCATCCGCGTGCGTCGGCCCTTGCGCAACGTGAACGCCGCGTCGGGTGGAAGCAGCACGATGTCGGATAGCCCCCCGACCCTCTGGAGCGACTCCTTGAGATACCAGTCGTCCCCGGTCGGCAGCTCAACCGTGCCCGCGATGACCGTCACCCCCGTCTTGGCGTGACGCGCCGTCACACTCTTCTGCACCTCGTAATCGGCCCGACACCACGCGGTGCCCAGCGCCAATATCACCACACTCCATAGCCGCTTCTTCATTTGTAGTTCCCCCTAGCCGATTTCCAGCATACGGTCGATCGAGGCTTTGGCCTTGATCCGGATCTCCTCCGGAACATCCACTTCATACTGCAGGTTCTGCAACGCAGCCAGTGTATCCTCGAGTGTAATCTGGGCCATGTGCGGACAGCGGTGCGAGCACATGCGCAGGAGCTCTTTGGCCGGATTCTCCGCCACGATGTTGTCCGCCATGGCACACTCGGTCAGGAGCAGGTAGTGCGGGGCATCGGTCTCCTGCACGTAGGCAATCATGGCGGAGGTGCTGCCCGAGAAATCGGAGGCCTCCACCACCTCGGGCGGACATTCCGGGTGAGCCAGCACCACCGCGTCGGGGAACTGGCGCCTTACATCCGTGATGTCCTGCACCCCGAACAGCTCGTGTACCTCGCACTTGCCATGCCAGCCGATGAAGGTATTGGGACCACAGCCGTTGCTACCGTCATCCGGAAAGATAATCGTCTTGCCGGTCTCCCGCGCCACATTGCGCGCCAAATACTCATCCGGAATAAAGATCACCCTGTCGCTATCGAGGGCCGCCACCACCTTGGCCGCATTGCCCGATGTGCAGCAGACATCCGTCTCCGCCTTCACATCGGCATAGGTGTTGATATAGGTCACGACCGGCACGCCGGGGTAGCGCGCCTTCAGCGCACGCACATCATCGGCCGTGATGCTCTGCGCCAGCGAACAGCCCGCTTTCTCCGAAGGGATCAGAACCGTCCGCGAGGGATTGATGATCTTCGCCGTCTCGGCCATAAACTCAACCCCGCAAAAGACAATCACCTGCTGACTCGCCACGGCCGCCTTGCGGCAGAGCTCCAGCGAATCACCCGTCACATCCGCCACGAGGTGATACAGCGCCGGCTCCATGTAGTTGTGCCCCAGGATGATCGCATCGCGCTCGCCCTTCATCCGGTTGATTTCCACGGCCAGCTCCGCCTTGGCGCGGTGCTCAATCTCCGGCACGAGATGAGCCACGTGCTCCCCCATCCACGAACAGATGCTCTCAACCGACCCCGAATCAAATGTCTTCTTCATCACCCAGCCCCCGTCCGATCATAGTCAACAGATTCCACCCCCCTAACCTGCGCAGCTACCGAATGAATGTCGAGCCCGAACGGAGGCCCCACTCTTCGTGCTGTCCCTTTCCTCTATAGAATGGTAGATTCCGACGTTTTTGGGGAGATCGGAGTTTGGGGTTATGACAGTACGAGTTAGATTTGCACCGAGTCCGACAGGACATGTCCATATCGGGAATATCCGGGCGGCTATTTTCAATTGGCTTTTTGCGCGGCATCGCGGCGGGGAATTCCTGCTGCGGGTCGAGGATACCGATCTGGAACGGTCAACCGATGAGGCCAAGGAGACGCTGCGCGAGGCGATGGCGTGGCTCAAACTGGATATCGACGGCGAGGTGATGCACCAGTCGCAGCGGCGGACAGCGCATCTGGCCGCGGCGGGTGAGCTGGAGGCCTCCGGCGCGGCCTACGCGCTGCCGAGTGAGGCGGGCAAGGGCGCGGCGGTCTGTTTCAGGATGCCCTGGATGGCGGACGTCTACGAGCCGGTCGGTCCGGCCCACCTAACGGTGCATCCGGACGTACCGGTCACAATCAGCCATGCCGGCGTGCAATACGCGATGGTGAGCAAAAAAGGAAAGCCGGTCGAGGAGAGCGGCTGCCTGGCAGGCTTCAAGGGGCTGCGCCTCTTCGATGCAGACGATCATTGCCTCTACGATCTCGGGGCACAGCCGGATACCGTGCTGGCCGGCAAAGCAGAGTTCACAGTAGAGCACGTCGTGCGGATGGAGTTCGAGCGGCGCCAGGTGGTGTTTGAGGACCTGATCAAGGGCCGCATGACCAAGCCGCTGGACGGGATCAAGGACCTGGTGATCGTGCGCAGCAGCGGGGCGCCGGTTTTCCACCTGGCCAATGTCTGCGACGATGCGGTCCAGGAAATCACGCACATCGTGCGCGGCGACGACCACGTCGAGAACACCTTCCGCCATGTCCTGCTTTTTGCCGCACTGGGCCACACACCGCCGGTCTACGCCCATCTGCCGATGATTGTGAACGCGCAGGGCAAGCCCTACAGCAAGCGTGACGGGGATGCCTACGTGGGCGATTTCAAGGCACGCGGGTTTGATCCGGATGCGCTCTTCAACTACCTGACGCTGCTCGGCTGGGCGCCCGGCGACGACCGCGAGAAGCTCTCACGCGAGGACTTGGTCTCCATCTTCACGCTCGAGCGGGTGCGCAGCGCCCCCTCGCAGATGGATCTCAAGAAACTGGCCCACATGAACGGTCTCTACCTGGCCGAGCTTCCGCTCGAGACCTTCATGGCGTCGGCACGCACGGAGCTGGCAAAACACGACTGGGGCCGTGAGGTGGATGAGAAACTCTTCAGAGAGGTCTGCGCTCTGCTGCAGTCGCGCACGCAGCTCTATCCGGACGTGGCGGTATGGAAGTATTTCTTCTCGGACGAACTGGAGTACGACCCCAAGGGCGTGCGGAAGTTCCTTCAGAAAGAGGGTGTGGTGCAGATGCTGACGGCACTGCGGCAACGCCTTGCCGATGTCGATTTTGAGGAAAACGCCGTTGAATCCCTGATTCACGAGATCGAACGCGAAAATGAGATCAAGGAAGGCAAACTGAACCAGCCGATCCGCGTGGCGGTCACGGCCACGCCCATTGGCGCCGGCCTGTACGAAACGATGGTGCTGCTGGGACGCGAGCGCGTCCTGACGCGGTTGGATTATGCGATCGCAAACCTGTGCGACAGGGAAGAGCAAAGCTCACCATGAAGAACATGAAGGAAGTGAAGGTCGACTCGCCTGCGGCGAATCGATTTCATCTTCATGCTCTTCATGTCCTTCATGGTGAAACTGCTTTGGCTGGAACAAGGGAGTAACGAGCAATGTCAAAAGCTGATGCTGAACCGCTGAGTGATTTTATTCGCGACAAGGTGGCCGAAGATGTGGCGACCGGAAAGTATGACGGACGCGTGGTAACGCGCTTTCCGCCCGAACCGAACGGCTACCTCCATATCGGACACGCCAAGGCAATCTGCCTCGACTTCGGAATTGCCGAGGAGACCGGTGGGGTCTGCCACCTCCGTTTCGACGATACGAACCCGGAGAAAGAGGATGTCGAGTATGTCGACTCGATCATGGAAGATGTCCGCTGGCTCGGCTTCGACTGGGGCGAGCACCTCTACTACGCCTCGGATTACTTCGAGAAGATGTATGAGTGCGCGATCAAGCTGATCAGCGACGGCAAGGCCTATGTCTGTGAGCTGAGCGTCGACGCGTTCAAAGAATACCGCGGCGTACCGACGCGGCCGGGCAAGCTGACCCCCGGACGCGACCGCTCGGTCGAGGAGAACCTGGACCTGTTCGGCCGCATGCGTGCCGGAGAGTTTGAGGACGGCCGCTACGTGCTGCGCGCCAGGATCGATATGGACTCCCCGAATCTGCATATGCGTGATCCCGCGCTCTACCGCATCAAACACGCCCCACATCACCGCACCGGCGACACCTGGTGCCTCTACCCGACCTACGACTTTGCGCATGGACTGGAGGACTCGATAGAACGCGTCACGCATTCGCTCTGTACGCTCGAGTTCGAGGTGCACCGCCCGCTCTACGACTGGCTGCTCGAGGCCTGCGAGGTATACCGTCCCGCACAGACCGAGTTTGCCCGCCTGAACCTGACCTATACGGTCATGAGCAAGCGCAAGCTGCTCGAACTCGTCGAAGGCCACTACGTCTCGGGCTGGGACGATCCACGCATGCCAACCCTGTGCGGCCTGCGTCGGCGCGGCTACACCGCCGACTCGATCCGCCGCTTCTGCCGCGGGGTGGGCATCACGAAGGTGGAGAGCCTGACCGATATCTCACTGCTCGAGCACCATATTAAGGACGAGCTCAACCGCACCGCGCGGCGCGTCATGGCGGTGCTTGATCCGATCAAGCTGGTGATTGAAAACTACCCCGAAGACCAGGTCGAGGAGCTGGAGGCGATCAACAACCCCGAGGACGAATCGGCCGGCACACGGGCGGTGCCCTTCTCACGCGAGCTATGGATCGAACGGGCCGACTTCCGCGAAGAGGCCAATCGCAAGTTCCATCGCCTGACCCCCGGGCGCGAAGTGCGCCTGCGCTACGCCTACTTTGTTACGTGCACGGGCGTGGTCAAAGACGACGCCACGGGCGAGATCATCGAGGTGCACTGTACCTATGATCCGGCCACGCGTGGCGGCGACGCCCCCGACGGCCGACGCGTCAGGGGCACGATCCACTGGGTCTGCGCCACCAAGGGCGGAGAAGCGGATGTGAGGCTCTACGACCGCCTGTTCTCGGTCGAGCGCCCGGACACTGTGGATGAGGGTCCGGCTTCGGCCACTACGCGGGACTCCGCCGGGACAAGCGGTAACTTCAAAGACAACCTGAATCCCGACTCTCTCACGACCGTGCGAGCGAAAGTGGAACCCGCCATCCTCGCGATGGGCGCTGGCGAACACTGCCAGTTCGAGCGCAAGGGCTATTTCTTTTCGGATCCAAAGGACTCGCGTGAGGGCGCCCCCCGGTTCAACCAGGTGGTCCCGCTGCGCGACTCATGGAGAAAGCGGTCATCATGAACGATACACCTAAGCAACGCATCATCGCCATCGTGGGGCGACCCAATGTCGGCAAATCGGCCATCTTCAACCGGCTAGCCGGGCGGCGTATCGCCATCGTGCATGCCCAGAGCGGCGTGACGCGTGACCGCCTGATGCACGAGGTCGTCTGGAACGACGAGCATTTCGAGCTAATCGATACGGGCGGTATCGGTACGATCTCCGCCCAGGAACCCGATAGCATCGACGGCGGGATCCGCCTGCAGGTCGATGCCGCCCTTGAAGATGCCGCCGTGGCGATGCTGGTGGTAGACCTCGAAACCGGCGTGGTGCCGCTCGACGAGGAAATGGCCAACCTGCTGCGGCGCAGCGGCTGCCCGACCGTCCTGGCCGTCAACAAGGCTGACAACCCTTCACGTGATGCCGCCGCGATCGACTTTGAACGGCTGGGCCTGCCGGCCTTTCCCGTATCCGCCCTGCATGACCGCGGCTTCGGCGAGCTGATGGAGGCCATGATTCCGCAGCTTCCGCCTGCGGTCGAGATCGAGGAGAAGGACGCCCTGCGCGTGGCCGTGGTGGGGCGCCCCAACGTGGGCAAGTCGTCCTACATCAACCGACTCCTGCGCAGCGACCGCGTCATCGTCTCCAATATTCCGGGTACCACGCGCGATAGCATCGATGTGCCTTTCACGGTCGGTAAAGGTCCGCAGGCACGGCACTACACCCTGGTGGACACGGCCGGCATGCGACGGGTCGGCAAGATCGACACCTCGGTGGAGCGCTTCAGCCGCTTCCGCGCCGAGAAGAGCATCAAGGAAGCCGACGTGGTGGTGCTCCTGACCGACGCCAGCGCAGAGCCCACGACCATGGACAAGAAGATTGCCGCGGCGGTTCTGAAAGCGGGCAAAGGCTGCATTGTGATCGTCAACAAGTGGGACCTGGCCACGACAACGCAACGTCAGTTCGCCCCGGAAGTCAGTCGCGTCATGCCCTTTATGGGATACTGCCCACTTGTCTTCGCCTCGGCCAAGACCGGCTTCAATATCCGCCGCACCGTGGAGGCCATCGATCACGTGGCCGCCCAAGTAAGCAGCACGCTCCCCACGGGCGTTTTGAACCGTGTACTCGAGGGGGCCTGTGCCAAAGTCTCCCCGCCTTCGGTAAAGGGCAAACGCCTCAAGATCTACTACGCCACACAGGTCAGCCATGCACCGATCATCCTCCGTATCTTCTGCAACGACCCCAAGCGCATCGTTCCGGCCTACCGGGCCTACCTGATCCGCATTCTGCGCAGCCATTTTGGGCTCGAAGGCGCCCCGGTCATGCTGCAGTTCAGGGGCCGTGAACGCCCCGATCACACGGCGCGGAAATAGCGCCCGCGTTCTGCTACACAAGAGCACCCTCGGGCCCGAAAAAACACTTCTCTAACTCCTTGCTTTACGGAGGGTTACGGGAAAACGTTTTCTCACTCTATCCTTTTTCTTGACCCCCCCATATATGGCGTTTATTGTTTTCAATGCTGAACGAAGAACACAACATATAGTGGTTGCTGTTTTTCTGAATAACGCTCATAAATCGTTGATGACAAGGGGATTTGGACAATGTTGGATGTAACCGATAACGAAAAGGTAGAGGCCCCGCCGACCGCCAAAGCGCGCACCTCTCGCCCTCGCCCACGCAGCCGTAAGGCCACCGAAACCAACCGTCCTGCCCGGACGCAGGGACTCAAGATCACCCGTCGCCTGAGCACGGAGGGCACGAGCCCGTTTGACGCCCTGGACTGGGAACGCCGGCTGGCATCGATTGGAGACGATAAGGGCAACACGATCTTCAGCCAGAATGACGTCGAGGTCCCGAGCGGGTGGTCCATGCTGGCCACCAACGTGGTGGCCTCCAAGTATTTCTACGGTGCGCAGGAGTCAGACGAGCGGGAATACTCGGTCCGCCAGCTGATCCACCGCGTCTCGCGCACGGTGGCCGACTGGGGCCTCGAAGATGGCTACTTTGCCAGCGAAGAGGATGCCGAGGCCTTCTACGACGAGATGACCTTCCTCTGTGTCAACCAGTACGGCGCCTTCAACAGTCCGGTCTGGTTCAACGTGGGCCTGCACCATGTATACGGCTACACGTCAGATAACCGCAGCAGCTACACGTGGGATGACAAGGCCGAGGCCATCGTGCCGGCCGGCGACACCTACGCCTCGCCGCAGGCCAGTGCCTGCTTCATTCAGGCCGTGGAAGATACGATGGAAGACATCATGCGCCTGGCCGGCGCCGAAGCGATGCTCTTCAAGTACGGCTCGGGCACCGGCACGGACCTGAGCACACTGCGCAGCAGTCGCGAGCGCCTCTCCGGCGGCGGCACACCGTCGGGTCCGCTCAGCTTCATGCGGGTGTTCGACCAGGTGGCCGCGGTGATCAAGTCAGGCGGCAAGACCCGTCGCGCCGCCAAGATGCAGAGCCTCAAGGTACAGCATCCCGATATCCGCGAATTCGTCAGCTGCAAGACCAACGAAGAGCGCAAAGCCTGGGCCTTGATTGAGCAGGGCTACGACGGCTCCTTCGGCGGCGAAGCCTACGAATCGGTCATGTACCAGAACGCCAACCTCTCGGTGCGCGTCACCGACGAGTTTATGCAGGCCGCCGCCAATGAGTCCGACTGGACGACCCATGCGGTCATCTCGGGCGAGCCGGTGGATACATTCCCGGCGCGCGACCTGCTGCGCGATATGGCGGAAGGCACGCATATGTGCGGTGACCCCGGGGTACAATACGACACCACGATCAACCGCTGGCACACGTGTAAGAATACGGCCCCGATCAACGCCAGCAACCCCTGTTCAGAGTACATGTTCCTCGACAACAGCGCCTGCAACCTGGCCTCGATCAACCTGATGAAATTCGTCGACAAGAAGGGCACCTTCGACAGCAAGACCTTCGAGCACGTCGTGCGCCTCTACATCACGGCGCAGGAGATCATGGTCGATCGCGCCAGTTACCCAACGGAAGAGATCGCCTCCAACTCGCACGCCTACCGTCCACTCGGCCTGGGTTACGCCAACTTGGGCGCCTTGATCATGCGCATGGGCTTCGCCTATGACAGCGACGAAGGCCGCGCCTATGCCGGCGCCATCACATCGCTCATGACCGGCACCGCCTACAAGGTCTCACAGGAGCTGGCCAAGGTGAAGGGCTCCTTCGACGGCTACGCGGAGAACAAGGACTGCATGCTCGATGTTATGAAAATGCATCGCGATGCCGTCCAGCATATCGATTCCGATCTGGCACCGGACCACATGGTCACGGCGGCAGCCAAGACATGGGACACGGTGGTCGACCGTGCCGGGCGTAGCGGCTTCCGCAATGCCCAGGTCACTGTGCTGGCACCAACCGGAACGATCGGTTTCATGATGGACTGCGACACCACGGGTGTCGAACCCGACATCGCCCTGATCAAGTACAAGCAACTCGCCGGCGGCGGCATGATGAAAATCGTGAACAACTCGCTCGGCCTGGCCCTGGATCGTCTTGGCTATACGGGCGACCAGATCGCTACGATCGCCCAGCATGTTGATGAGCACGAGACGATTGAGGGTGCCCCGGGCCTCCTGCCTGAGCATCTCGAGGTGTTTGACTGCGCCTTCCGCCCCAAGAATGGCACCCGCTTCATCTCCTACAAGGCCCATCTGCGCATGATGGCCGCCGTGCAGCCGTTCCTCTCGGGGGCGATCAGCAAAACGGTCAATGTACCGACCGAAACGTCGGTCAGCGAAATCATGCAGACCTACATGGAGGGGTGGGAAATGGGGCTCAAGGCCGTGGCGATCTATCGCGACGGCTCCAAGCGCATCCAGCCGCTCAGTACGAGCAAGGATGGATACAAAGAGCCCGACATCACGGACGACCGCCTCAAGGCCGCCATGCGCAAGCCGTTTCGGCGTCGCATGCCGCCCACGCGCCAGTCCATCACCCACAAGTTTGAGGTGGCCGGCCACGAGGGTTACCTCACGGTGGGCATGTACGAGGACGGTGGACCGGGTGAGATGTTCATTACGATGGCCAAGGAAGGCAGCACCGTAGGGGGTACGATGGATGCCTTCGGCACCGCTATCTCACTCTGCCTGCAGTACGGGGTACCCGTCCAGGAACTCTGCCAGAAGTTCGCGCACAGCCGCTTCGAACCGAGCGGATTCACAAAAAATCCGGATATCCCGATCGCCAAGTCGATCGTGGACTACATCTTCCGCTGGCTCTCGGTAACCTTCCCCAACGGTCACGCCGCCATGATGTCGCGGACGGTTCCCGCGCCCGAGGTGGCGGCCCCGGCCGCGCCTGTGGCGGCGGAGTCGGATGCAAAGAAGGACACCGGCGGCACACGCGTGGATGAGCAGTTCAAGGGCATCATGGAAGATGCCCCGGCCTGCGACAACTGCGGCTCGATCACCGTGCGCAACGGCGCCTGCTACCGCTGCTACAACTGCGGTAACTCGATGGGATGCTCCTGAGGGAACGGTCGAACAAGCCGAACAATCGAACAGCCGAACTACGAACAGGGAAACCTGCGGCAAGCATGCTTGCACGTGTAACGTGCTTACTTCGTAGTTCGAATGTTCGATGGTTCGAATGTTCGGCTGTTCATATGTTCGATGGTTGCCCATGTTGATTCGCATTGTCAGGTTCCTGACGGGACTCTTGCTGATCCCGGTCTGTGCCGCGTCGAGCATGGCGCTTTACGGACTCCTGCGTGCCCTACAGCCGGGGAGCGTGCCGCCGGATACGTGGTGGCTGGTGGGTGGATTCAGCTTCTGGCTGATCCTCTACTTTGTGCTGCCGCGCCCGGTGCGCACCTACGTTCTGGCCCACGAGCTGACCCACGCCCTGTGGGGCTGGATGATGGGCGCGCGCGTCTCCAACCTTCGTGTGGCGGAGGACAAGGGCAGTGTCACACTCTCGAAAACCAACTTTCTCATCACGCTGGCACCCTACTTCTTCCCGCTCTACACCATGCTGACCATCGGCCTCTTCGGCGCTCTAGGTCTCTTTTATCCCGTGGAGCAGTACCATCTCTGGTGGATGGGCATGATCGGGTTCACATGGGGCTTTCACTTCACCTTCACGATCAGCACGCTGCTGCAGCACCAGAGCGATATCCGCGCCTGCGGCCACCTCTTTTCCTATACGTTTATCTACAGCCTGAATGTCATCGGCATCGGCCTCTGGTGTGTCGCCGTCACGCCGGCCACGCTGGAGCGCTACGTAGGTCTGTTCAAACGCAGCCTGATCAGTAGCGCGACGGTCTGCACAGACCTTGTCGGGGGCCTGCTCGACTGGCTACAGTAGAAGCGGGGTCGCGCGGCCCGTTTCGGCCCGCGTCAGAGGCCACAGACGTTTGCCTGCAATATTTGGGACCCATGCTGCGTTGAAAGGGTGAAGGACAATGGAGCGCGACGATCATCAACTGATCGATCAGTACCGCGGCGGCGATGTGGATGCGCTGTCGGAGCTGGTTGAGAAATATCGCCGCCCCTTGTTCGGGTTCATTCTCAACATGACTGAAGGGCACGGCGACGCCGATGAGGTGTTCCAGGAGACCTGGTTCAGGGCGATCCGCAAACTGGATAGCTACCGCCAGAAGAATTTTATGGGCTGGCTGATGCGGATTGCGCGCAACCTGATCATCGACCGGCACCGCCGCAAGCGTCCCTCCGTGAGCCTGGATGCGACACAGGCAGAGACGGGACTGCCGCTCATGGAGCTGGCAGACACGGCCGCAGGACCGGGCGCACAGGCCATCAGTGGCGATGCAGTAGGCACCGTGGCACGCGCAGTGGCCACACTGCCCCTGGAGCAGAAAGAGGTCTTCCTGATGCGCCTACAGGCCGGCCTGGGCTTCAAGGCCATAGCGAAGGCGCAGGGCGTATCGATTAATACGGCCCTGGCCCGCATGCAGTATGCCCTGGCCAAGCTGCGGCCGCTGCTGCAGGACGAGTACAATGCGATGCGAGATGTGATATGAAGTGCAACACGACCGAAAGATGGATGCTACTGAATCAGGCGGGCGAGCTCTCGTCTCGCAAGATGGAGCGCATGCACACGCACATGGCGCAGTGCACTGCCTGCCGCGAGTGGCACGCGGCACTGCTTGCCATTGAAGTCAACGCCCACGAAGGCGTGGCCAGCGGCGAGCCCTCAGCCACCGTAGTGGCCAACATCAGGCGTGAGGCCCGACGGCACGCCGATCTGCCGGCAGCGGGAGCACGGGGTACACCTTGGCTACGGCCGGCCTACGGCCTGGCGGCTGTGGCGGCGTTGTGCGTGGTGCTGGTGGGGGCACACTGGCTGCGGCCGGCCCCAGCGGGCGGTGGCGGCGAGGCAGAGCTGAGCATGATCCTGGTCATGCTGACAGAGGGCACCAACCGCGTCGGACAGGTGGCCACACCATCACCGCAGGATACCCCCGCCTCACTGGAGCGGCTCGGGCATGATCTACTGGTATTGCAGGGGTGGGACGAGGACTACAGCGAAGCCGAGCTCAGCATTCCAGGTGAGGCGCTTCCGGCCACAGCTCCTCTAACGCATAGTACTCCCGCGCTTCCGGCGAGAGAATATGTATGACCACGTCCACGTAATCCAGGACCATCCAGCCCGAATCGGGCATCCCGCTCTTGCGGTAGGCATGCACGCCCTCCTGCTTGAGGGTATGCTGTAGCTCATTCCACATCGCCTTGAGATGGGGCGGACTGGAGCCGTTCACGAGCAAGACGTAGTCCGAGAGGTTGGAGACATCGGTCACATCGATCAGCAACAGATTCTCGCCCTTCCTATCTTCCAGGATCTCAACGGCGCGCCGGGCTAAAGCCCGTCCCGTCGGGACCTCACTATGCGTCGACGCTTCCATCAGCATTCTCCCAGGTAAAGGTGGTGTTCGGCTATATACATATCTATTACATCCGGAACGAGATAGCGAATACTCATTCCCTCGGCGACGCGGTGACGGATATCGGACGAGGCGACCTCGAACCGCCGTGCCATCGTGGCAGTGGCCAGAAGCCGCGCCGGCCAGGGCGGATCCAGGTGAAGCGCATCCGGTCGAATGGCTTCACGGTTACGTCCGAACGTCACAAACGTGCAGAGCGGCAGCAGGTCGTAGATCCGATGCCACTGGTAGAGCTCGACCAGCGTATCATCCCCGATAATAAAATAGAGATCGCTCTCCGGATACATCTCCGTCAACTGGCGCAGCGTATCCACGGCATAGGAAGTGCCGCCCCGCTCCAACTCGATGGCCGAGGCCTCAAAGCGAGGGTCCCCCGCCAGCGCCATCTGCACCATCGCGAGCCGCACGCCGCCCGGCAAGAGCATGCCAGGGTCTTTGTGTGGCGGCAAGGCGCAGGGCACAAACAGCACCTGGTCCAGCTCATAGCTCTCAAGCGCCTGCTGTGCCAGGATCAGATGGCCGGTATGGATCGGGTTAAACGACCCGCCCAGAATACCAAGTTTGTTCCGTATACCCATCGTGTCTCACACTATCAACGCAGCCGATCTGTGAACAACAGCCAATGAATCGACCTATCCAGGAGCGGAGGAACAGGGGTGCCCTCTGAGGCCTGGCAGATCGAGCGGCTGACGACCAGGAACGGAGGAGAGGGTGCTCCCTCGCCGGCCTATTATCGCGCAGCGATACTCCAGCCAAGAGGGAGCACCCTCTCCGGAGTGGTGCTCGGGAAAGGACTTGAACCTTCACGACCAAAAAAGGTCACTAGGCCCTCAACCTAGCGCGTCTGCCATTCCGCCACCCGAGCTCATAAAGAAGGCAGAAATGTACCGCGGAACGCGAAGCGGAGCAAGCAAAAGGTGACGCGCAATTGCGTTTACTTGCGAACCTGCTTGGCATGCGCCAGCGCACGGGCCTCAACGCCCTGGATCTCGGCAAATCCCTGCGAACTGACCGGGTTGAGGCCTTCGCTGGCCTCCATCGAGGCATCGGCCTCGTTGTACAGTGAAGCGGGACAGGCAGTCAGGCTGTTGAAAAGGATATTGCCCTTGTAGAGCGCCACACCCACCGTACCGGTTGCCGCGGCGGCCAATACATCAATCGCAGCCAACGCCGCGCTGGTAGCGGGATCAAAGTAGCGCCCGTCATAAACCTGGTCGGCGACGAGCTTGGATAGCGCCTGGAAGAGGCCCAGCGCACGCCGGTCCATCGTGGCCTGGTAGACCATCGCCAGCGTCGCACCCAGCAGTTCCATCCCCGGGGCTTCGTAGACCCCCCGACTCTTGGTGCCGATGATCCGGTTCTCAAGCGCATTCTTAAAGCCTACCCCGTTGCGCCCGGCAATACGGTTGGCTTCCTGCATCAACTCAAACGGCGCCATGCTGATGCCGTTGAGCGCCACCGCCCGCCCCTTCTCAAAACGCACGTCGACCGTCTCGGACTCGTCCGGCGCCTGGTCGGGCCACACCCCCATGGTCGGATCCACGATCGTGGCCGGCGTTTCGAGGCTCTCCAGATCTTCAGCCTCGTGCGAGAGACCGGCCAGATTGCCATCCGTCGAGTAGCGCTTCTCGCCACCCGGGAAGGCCTCGATGCCGTGTCCACGCAGATACTCGACCATCTCGATCCGTCCAGGGAACTCCTTGAGCAGCCCGGGATCACGCCAGGGGGCATAAACCTGCATCTCGGGTGCCAGCACATTGGTGTAGCGTTCAAACCGCATCTGGTCGTTGCCACGGCCGGTGGCGCCGTGCGCCAGCACCCCGCAACCGGCCTGTTGCATCTCGGCAACCAGGCCCTTGACCGTAACGGCACGTGCGATACCGGTCGAATTCCAGTAGCCCCCGTCATACATGGCCTGGGCTTTGATCATCTCAAAGCAGGCTTCGGCCATCGGCTCCTTCAGATCGACAATCACGGTGTCAACCCCACAGGGCGCCATCTTGACGGCTACATCACCGATATCCGACTCGTCCGGCTGGGCCAGGTCGGCCGTGAAACACATCACGTCCACCCCGGAATCCTTGAGCTTGCGCGCGACCGTGCGGCTATCCAAGCCGCCCGACACACACAACCCAACCTTCTTGCCCTGCAGATCTTCCAGTTTCATGCCACCACCACTCGCTATTCGCTCTTCGCTTCTTCCGCATCCTCGTCACTCGCCTCGGCCGGTGCGTCTGCGCCTTCGTCCTCTTCTGCGACGTCGGCTTCGGCTTCGGCGTCTTCCTCGGCCGGCTCTGCGATGGCACCTGCGGCTTCAGCGATGGCTTCAGCGGTGGCGTTCAGATCGTCGTGCCAGATTTCAAGGGCTTCATCGATCATCTCGATCGCCTCATCCAGCTCGCCATCCTTGACGTTCAGAGGCGGAAGGAAGCGAACCACGTTACCCGCGGTCGGCAGGGCCAGTAGACCCATATCCTGCAGAATTTCAGTCACGGGCGCGGCTTCCTGGTCGAGGGCCAAGCCCAACATCAGGCCGCGGCCGCGTACCTCACTGACATGCTCGTAGCGACCGGCCAGCTCTTCGAGTGCGGCCTGGAACTTGGCACCAGCGGTCGTCGCGCGGGCCACGAGGTCGCCGTCCTCAATCACGTCAAGGGTTGCCAGCGCGGCGGCGCAGGCCAGGGGCGAACCACCAAAGGTGGTGGCATGCTTGCCGGGGGAGAAGACATCCGCCAGCTTGGGACCGGCCACAACCGCGCCGATCGGGTAGCCGTTACCGAGGGCCTTGGCCATCGAGAACGCATCCGGGGTCACGCCGTAGTGCTGGTAGCCAAACCAACTGCCGGTACGGCCCATGCCGCACTGCACTTCGTCGCACAGCATCAGGAGACCGTGTTCATCGCACAGCTCGCGGATGCCCTTGAAGAAGGCCTCATCGGCCGGCACCACGCCACCCTCGCCCTGTATGGCTTCCACCAGAACGGCGGCGGTGTTGTCCGTGATCATGGCGCGTACGCAGTCGATATCATTGAAGTCCGCCGGGAAGAATCCTTCGGGCATCGGCTCGAAGCCCTCCTGAATTTTCTCCTGTCCCGTCGCCGCCGCGGTCGCAAGGGTCCGACCGTGAAACGAGCCGGTCATCGAAATGATCTCGTACTTCTCGGACGCATGTCCCCACAGGCGAGCCAACTTGATCAAGCCTTCGTTGGCCTCGGCCCCGGAGTTGCAGAAGAACACCTTGCCGTCGAGCGACAGGCGTGAGAGCCGCCAGGCCAGGCGGGCCTGGTTCTCGGTGTAGTAGAGGTTGGAGACATGCATCAGGTCGGCGGCCTGCCGCTGAATGGCATCCACCACGCGTGGATGACAATGCCCCACGTTGTTGACGGAGATGCCCGCGATGAAGTCGAGGTACACCTTGCCGTCGGTATCCCATACCTTGGTGCCACGGCCCTTGGCCAGCACCAGCTTGGGACTGTACGTCGGCATCACGTACTCGTTAAACAGTGTTTTGATCTCTTCGGTCTTGCTCATGACTCTCCCTCTATCCTTCCCTCGTCCTACTCTGTAGAGACTATCTCGGTTCCAATACCTTGTTGCGTAAATATTTCAAGAAGCAGCGAGTGCTTAACCCGCCCATCGACCATGTGCACCTTGCGCACGCCCGCATGCAGGGCCGCCACCCCGCTGCTACACTTGGGCAGCATACCGCCGCCAATCACCCCATCCTCAATCAACTGTTCCAATTCCGAGGTCTGTAGCGTTTCGAGCAGTGAAGCGGGATCCTCCGGATCACGCAGCAGCCCGGGCACATCGGAGAGAAAGACCAGCTTGCGGACCGCGAGGGCCTGGGCGACAGCGGCGGCAGCGACGTCGGCATTGACGTTGTGCACCTTACCGTCGCCCCCCATGCCCAGCGGCGTGATCACCGGGATGGTGCCCTGTTCGACCAAAGCACGAATGGCGGTCACATCGACCTCGCCCGGTTCGCCCACGAATCCCCAATCGAGCATCTCGCCGGTCAGCGCGTCCACTTCCTGCTTCTTCTCAACATGCAGTACATCTTCACCATGCACCGTCACGGCGCGACCGCCCAAGGCGTTGATCGCGTCCACGATACGGGGATTGACCTCGCCTTTGATGACCTTCTCCACAATCGCGATCGTCTTCTCGCAGGTCACGCGCAGCCCCTTCACAAAGCGGGCGGGCATACCATGCTCCTCCATACCGCGCGAGATAGCCTTGCCGCCCCCGTGCACGATAATCGGCCGCATGCCGACGCACTCCATGAAGATGATATCCTGCAGCACACTATCGATCGTGGCCGCATCCTCCATGGCGCTGCCACCAAACTTCACCACCACCCAGCTACCCCGAAAGGCCTGAATATAGGGTAGGGCTTCGATCAGCACCCGGGCTTTTTGTGTGGCGTCTTGCATGGCAAACAATTGAACAATCGAACAGTCGAACAGCCGAACATTCGAACTACGAAGTGGGAAATCCCCGACTGATGTCAGGTTCGCCGTGGAAAGCACGCGGGGTGAAACGCACAAGCACCTGTTCCCATGTTCGTAGTTCGGCTGTTCGAATGTTCGGCTGTTCGTCCTCCATTCCTCTCTAAGTGGTGTACTCCGCGTTAATCCTTACGTAGTCGTAACTGCAGTCGCAGGTATAGACCGTGTCGTTTCCACGCCCCACGTGCAGGTCAACCAACACCGTGAACTCATCCTGCTTCAAAACGGCCTCCAGCGATGTCAGGTCTGTATCGCCAGCCACAAGACCATCTCTGACGGCTACAACATCGTCGAGCCTGATCTCAATCGTGTCCGGGTCAACCTGCACACCGGCATAGCCCACAACGTCATAGATCCGGCCCCAGTTGGGATCGCACCCGAACCAGGAGGTCTTGACCAGCAGCGAGTTGGCAATCGCCCGTGCGGCCTGGCGGGCCTCAGCGTCGGACGCCGCGCCTTGCACGCCAACCGTCACAAACTTGGTCGCACCTTCGCCATCCTTCACGATCATCCGGGCGAGCTGTCCACACACCTCCCGAACGGCCGCTACAAATGGGGCCCAGTCCGGGTGGTCCGGCTGCAGCGGTGTATTCCCTGCCGCACCGTTGGCCAGGCACAACACCGTGTCGTTCGTGCTCTCGTCGCCATCCACCGTAATCCGGTTAAAACTATCCTCAACCGCTGCGCGCAGCACGCCCTGCAATGCGGCGGCTTCCACGGCGGCATCCGTGGTCACATACGCCAGCATGGTGGCCATGTTGGGGTCGATCATGCCGGAGCCCTTCGCCATGCCGCCAATGCGCACCGGCGTGCCCTCGATCGTGAGCGCCAACGCCATCTCCTTGGGAACCAGATCGGTCGTCATGATCGCCCGCGCCGCGGCAGCACCGCCGTCGGGTGAGAGCGCACCGGCGACCGCCCTGATGCCGGCTTCCAGCTTCTCCATCGGCATGCGAACACCGATCGTCCCGGTGGAGCAGACACAGATGGCTTCCGGGGCCGTTCCGAGCGCTTCAGCCGTCAAGGCGGCCATCCGGTCGGCGTCCTTGCGCCCCTGCGCACCTGTCGCCGCATTCGCGTTGCCGCTGTTGACGATCACCGCCCGCGCGAGGCCAAGCGCGACCCGCTCGCGGCACAGCGCCACCGGGGCCGCCGCCAGCCGGTTCGACGTAAACGTCCCGGCCAATACGGCGTCCGAGTCTGAGACCAGCAGTGCCACATCCGGCTTCACGCTGCGGATGCCACAGTTCACGGCACCCGCCTGAAAACCAGCCGGTGCCGTAACGCCGCCATCAATCTCTGTCCACGGGCCTTCCATACCCACACCCTCTATCCAGATCCTCGAATCGACAAAACGGAAACTATCCCCTATCAAAGGGGGAAAGGCTAGCAAAAAGGAGCTCTCCAATATCCAATATCCAACAAGGAACTCCCAACGCCGAAGTGCGTGCGACTAGCGAATGACCCGTCCTGTCGCGATCCATTCACTGTTCACGCTCACTTGCCCATTGGATATTCCTTGTTGGCTGTTGGACATTGAAAATGAGCCCGTACGGCCCCTTGGGGCTGCGCCAAAAGGAGACGGCCGAACCTTCTGCACGTATCCCTCAGTTACGACGGGGAGGCAGCAGGGATTCATCCGGCACGCGGCAGGGGAGCGTGCGTCCGATGTAGGCCTCAATGTCGGGGATGATGAAGGACTCGTCCTCGCAGGCGAAGGAGATGGCGACGCCTTCCGTACCTATCCGGCCGGTGCGGCCGATACGGTGGACATAATCCTCCGGCTCGTAAGGGAACTCATAGTTGATCACATGCGAGATGTCATCGATATGAATACCGCGCCCGGCTACATCGGTCGCCACGAGCACGCGCGTGCGCCCTTCGCGAAAGTCCTCGAGAATATTGAGGCGGCGGCGCTGCTCTACGGCACCCGAGAGCAGGTCGGCCGAGATCCGTTCTCGCCGCAGCCGGTCACACAGCCGCTTGGTACGGTCACGCCGGTTGCCGAAGATCAGCACGCGCTTGAAGGCCGGATCCTTGAGGAGGTTCATCAAAAGCGGGAACTTATCGCGTGTCGTCACGCTGTAGACGATCTGCTCAACCGTGTCCGTGGTGACCTGTTCGGGCTCAATCTCGACCTCGACCGGATCGCTCATCCACTGCGTGGCCAGCCGCTTGACATCATCGGTTAACGTGGCACTGAACAGCATGGTGCGCCGCTGCTCTTTGCGCGGTGTCTGCCCGATAATGCGACGTACATCCGGAATAAAGCCCATATCGAGCATGCGGTCGGCTTCGTCGATCACCAGCATTTCGATCGATCTTAGGTTGATCACCCGCTTCGACACATAGTCCAGCAGACGGCCCGGCGTCGCCGCGATGATATCCACCCCACCGTCGAGCTCACGACGCTGCTTGTCATAGTCCATCCCGCCATAGACGGCCACGCAACGTATCCCGCTGTACTTGCCCAGGGCCGTGGCATCCTTGGCGATCTGGATCACCAGCTCACGGGTGGGTGCGATCACCAAGGCACGCGGCGTCCCGCCTTCACGCTCGCCCTCGATCGGATTGCTCAGGAAGTCCGCCATGATGGTCAGCAAGAATGCCGCGGTCTTGCCGGTGCCCGTCTGGGCCCGCCCGCTGATATTCTCCCCCTTGCGTGCCTTCGTGAACACCTCCGCCTGAATGGGCGTGCAGTACTCGAAGCCGAGATCACTGATGGCGTGCATCAGTTCTTCGGGCAGGTTGACATCGTGAAAGCGGGTCTTGCCCTCTTCGGGCTCTACGACGAATGTGGAGGGGTCCCACGGCGTCCTGTCGATCTCGACCGGTGCGGCCACAGGCGGCCTATCAGGACGCGGACCACGGTTGCGGTTGTGACGGCGCGGACCAGAACCGTCCGGGCGCGGACCACGGCGCGGACCGTCGCGGCGGTCAGAGCGATCACCACGCTCAGGACGATCACGGCGCTCCCCGCGTTCGGGACGATCCTGCTGAGCACCCGGCCTATCCGGCCTATCCGTCCGGTTATTGGGGCGGCGGCGACCATCACGGCCATTGCCACGGTCAGGACGGGAGCGGCGACCGGAACGGTCACCCCGCTCACTGCGTTCAGATCGCTCTGCACGCGGTTCACCGGGCGTCCAGGCATCGCCATGGCCCTGCGGCCGATGCGCCCCTTTGGGGCCACGTGATGACGAGCGAGAACCCGACGCCTGAGGTGTCGAAGAAGACGCAGTGGGGCTTTCGGAAGCCGCGGACTTTTTCCGCAACTTCCGCCCAAGTTGTTGAAGGAATCCCATTAGCGCTTGGAGAACTGGAAGCGCTTGCGCGCACCCGGCTGTCCAGCCTTCTTGCGCTCTTTCATACGCGCATCGCGCGTCAGACAGCCGCTGTTCTTGAGCACTTCACGCAGGGACGGATCGTCCGTGGCCAGGGCCCGGGCCACGGCGTGACGCAGTGCGCCGGCCTGACCGCTGATGCCGCCGCCCTTGAGACGGGCAATGACATCATACTTCTCGACTGTATTCGTGATCTGGAGCGGCTGTTCGATGAACGTCCGCATGGCCTGGCTGGGGAAATATTCCTTCAGCTCACGCTTGTTGACCTTCCACGATCCACTGCCCGGGACCAACTCGGCCCGCGCAACCGCGGTTTTTCTACGGCCTGTTGCGGCACTCTGTTTTACTTGCTCGGCCACGTGCTACTCCTGCAACTTAGTGCTTGTTGTGCTTAGATCCCACTCCACCAGCTGGGGGTTCTGCGCTTCATGCGGATGCTCTGCACCCGCGTAGACTTTGAGGCGCCGGGCCGTGTTACGGCTCAGCGTGTTCCTGGGCAACATGCCGCGGACAGCCAAACGGATCATACGATCAGGATGGCGTTCACGCATCACAGATGCCTTGGTTTCCTTCAACCCGCTACGCCAACCGGAATAGCGGTGATAGATCTTTTTCTCATCCTTGTTGCCGGTAAGTTTCACCTTCTCAGCATTGATGACGACCACGAAATCACCCGTATCCACGTGCGGTGTATAGGTTGGCTTATTCTTGCCACGCAAGGCGTCGGCAATCTTAACAGCGACCCGGCCCAAGGGCTTATCGGCCACATCAACCAGCAGCCACGCGCGGTCGGCTCCAGGGTCCTTTGCTACAAAACTCTTCATATTCGAAATTCCTCCCCACAAAAGACCGGGGAAGATACAGGAAGCCCCCGGCCAGTGTCAACACCCAAGGAACGCCTTTTTTCAAAGGCTAAGGAGAAACCACTTCCTCCTCGATCTCCTTGTCCACTCTATCCAGGACTTTGTCCCAGCGTTTACTTTCTCGCGATACAAATTCAGCGACGTCCGGCTGTAGCCCATCCACCTCATCTTTGGACGGTTCTTTCTTGCGGCGACGGGCCTCTTTTTCCAGCTCTTTCTGGCGCCGTTTCTCGAGCTTGGCCTCCTCCTCCGCACGCTTCAGATCGGCGTCATTCGGCTCGGCCAGGCGGCTGTTCGACCAGCCCCGCTTCCACATGCCCTCGGTGCTGGTGGCATCGGCGCGTCGACGGGCATCGGCTTCCATCTCCTCGGGCGTGTTCAAAACGTAGGGCGTGATGAAGACGATCACCTCGTTGCGCGTGTTCTCGTCACGCTGCGACTTGAAAAGCATCCCCAGGATCGGGATATCGCCCAACAAAGGGATCTTGCTCTCGGTATTGACGGTCTGGTTGAGCACCAGGCCGCCCAGCACGATGGTATCGCCGCTGGCCACCGCAATATCGGCTTCAAGCTTGCGCGTCGTGACAATCGGCCAGTCGGTACCATTGATCGTCTGTACGCCGGACACGTTGTCGATCTGCTGCAGGATCTCCATGACGACGAACTTCTTGGCGTTGATACGCGGCGTCACGGTCAGGGAGATACCCACCTTCTTGGTCTCCACATCATCCTCGTAGAACGGATTGTCGCCGCCCCCAACATATTTTTTGCCCTTGTAGAAATAGCGCTCGGTCGAGACGTCTATCGAGGCATCCTTGTTGTCGGTCGTCAGAATCACGGGCGAGGAGAGGATCTTGGTGCGTGAATCGGTCGAGACCAGCCGCAGGACCGTGTCCAGATTCAGATCGAAGAAGGTCAGGTAGTAGGTCAGACCCGCCATCGGATCACTCGGGAACTTGCCCACGTCCGTGAAGGCGAGGCTGTCGCTGGGAGCCAAGTCGCCGCCGCCGCCGGTGCCGGCGAACGAGGCGATGGGCGAGCGACTGCCCATGTTGTCCTCTTTGTACGAGATGAGTGAGCGCTGCAGCCAGTCGAACCCGGACTCAAAGGTGTCATCCAGGTTGACCTCCAACACCACGGCCTCGACCAAAACCTGCGAGAGCATCATATCCATATCGGAAATGATCGCTTCGATCGCCAGAAGGTCGGACTTGCTCGCCATAATGATCAGTGAATTGGTCCGCTCATCGGCCAGGATCTTGATGTTCTCCTTGGAGAGCTCTCCGACCTTGGATTCGCCCGCGGCTGAAAGCGTCGGGGCGCTCTTCTTCTTCACCTCGCGCAAGGCGGTGCTGCCCTCGCCCTTGACGGGCGTCTTGGCGCCGGCAGGGACCTCTTCCTTGGCCGCACCAATCAGGTCATTGAGCATCGTGGCGATTTCCTTGGCGTCGGCGAATTCGAGTCGCGTGACGCGCACGATCACGTCCGGCGAGGTCTCGACATCCAGCACCTCAACAATCTTCTCGAAGTACTTCATGTTCTCGGGGCGCGTGATGATGATCAGGATATTGGTGCGATCGTCCGCCACGATCTTGACCGTGCCCCGAATAATGCCACGCTCGGCCTGGGCCACGACCTCGGCGGTGACGGCGGGGGCCGGCACGGGAGTAGAAGCGGCGCGCGCACGGATAACGCCCGGCGGGAGGCGCTTGACCGATCCCGGACTGCCGCTCGGCTTGCGCACCACGGTCGCCTTCTTCTTCTGGTTCTGTGAATCAGCGATCAACTCCTCCAGCTTGCCCTTGATCTCACTGGCCTTGCTGTACTTGATCGCGATGATGTGAGGCTCCTCGCGTGCTTCGGCCGGCTGGTCGATATAGTCCAGGATCTTCATGATCCGGTTGATATTCGACGCCGTATCGGTCACGAGCAGACTGTTCATGCTCTCAAAGGTATGCACCAGACCATAGGCGTGCTTGAGGGGTTCCACGGCCGCCTTGGCCTCGGTCAGGTCAATATGCTTGAGCGTGATGAGCTGGCTGACCAGCTCGTCGGTCTCGGAGAGGCCCACAAAGCGCTCCACAACCTTGCCCATCGCATTGGTTACCGGTTTCCCGTCGGCCCCCAAAACCGGCTCAAAAGCCTGCTCACCGATCGCCATGGACTCCTTACGGGCCTCGGCAATAGGCACCACCTTCACAAACTTGTCGCCACTCTTGACCAGCCCGATGCCATGCATCGCCAGCACGGCCTCCACGGCCTGCAGGTACTCGTCGAGCGAGAGAGCGCCCTGGCTGCGCAGGGTGATCATGGTCTTGGGCACCTTGGGGCCCTGCAGCAGCGTGCGGCTCGTCTTCTGACTGTAGTCGCTCAACACCATCTCGAGCGGTGCCTGGTTGAACTTCAGGCTGTACAGTACGTCGGCGGTTCCCCCGCGCTGACCGAACACCGCAGCCCGCGGCAACAATAGCAGCGCCGCCAGCAGGGCTATATGCAGGTGCACGCTCTGTCGCTTCGCTCTGGATAGCTTTATCATGGTGTCTCCGGAGTGGCCGTCACTTTGGCCACGGGTTCCCCGCGCGTATAAGCACACGAGAGCGAAAAACGCCCCCGCAGCACTTTTCCGGCCTTCGGCTTAATCAGCAAAAATCGAACGTCGAGCATAGCACCGCGCGACTGCAAATCAAACAGGAAATGGACCAGGGCATCCAGGTCACCCTCCCATTCGGTGCACTCGATCGGCAGTTCATAGACGTCGCCGTGCTGGCGCTCCTCGCCGGCTTCGATGCGACGGATCTCGAGCCCATGTTTACGCGCGACCCCGTCAATTGTAGAAAGCCAGAGCACATCCGTCTTCTGGGTCAGACCGTACTGCGGCATCGCCTCGCTCAAAGCATCCGAACGGTCCTGCCATTCGGCCTGTTTTTCGACCAGGTCACGATCGGCCTGCATCTCGCGCTCTAACCGCGCCTCGGTCTTCTCAAGGTTTTGCCACTCAGCCAAACGGGGACGGGCCAGGAGAAAGGTTCCGCCGAACAACCCCACCGTCAGGGTGGCCAGACCCAGCAACAACTCACGCGAGGTGATCTTCATGACGCCTCCTCGCCGCCGGGCAGCTTGAGCACAAGGTCGAAATTCCAATGCTTCTGGCGGCGATCCTGGATCAGGGAGCCCAACTCCACGTGCGGGAACAGGCCCGAGGCATCCAGCCCCTCCTTAAAGGCATAGATGCGCGCCTGCATGCTGGCACGGCCCACAATGCGAATGGCGTCGCCCTTGGTATAGGTGAACGAAACCAGATCAATCCCCTCCGGCTGTATACTGCTGACTTCACGCAGGCATTCAAGCGACGAGTGCGACATATCGGTATAGCGATCGATCATCAGAACACGGCTGCGCAGTTCGCGTACCGCCATGGCCGGCTGATCCCACGTTTGACGGCGCGCCTGTAGTCGGCTGATCGTGGTCCGGCGCCAGCCGAACAATCCCACCAGCGCCATGACACACAGCAACCAGAGGCCCAGCACGGCGGCCAAGCCGCCCAGCAGGGAGCGACGCCGGTGGCGCGCGGCATCCGCATCAAGCCAGCTATGCGGGGTCAGGTCGATCCCGCCCCCGGCCAGCAAGCGACGCGCAATGCCCTCACACAGCGGCGGCAACGGATCCAGGGGGTGCGCGTCCACATCCCATCCGCCGCCCCTGTTGAGCGCCTGCGCCAGAACCGACAGCTGATCCTCGTAGGCCCACAGGCCCAGAGCGGCGGGCTGACTGCCGTGCTCCAGCTCGATCGACATCAGCGTGTGACTCAACTCCTGCTCAATCTCGGCGGCCGCGGCGTCAGGTGCCATCCCGGAATCGAGCTCCAGTGAACGAAAGACCAGCGGCACCCCGTCCTGCACCACCATCAGCTCGACCACGCTGCCCGGCACAAGGACCAGCGCCACGCGCCCCTCCGCCGGCACGCCACCAGCATCCTGCAACAGGCGCCACCAGCCCAACGCACAGCTGTCGATACCGGCTGGCCGCAGTCCCGCCTCCACCAACAAGCCGCCCTGCGCATCCACCGCATCATCGCGGGCGGCCGCCACCAAGGCCCGGCAGCTGCTGTCGTCACGCGCGAGGATTTCGTGCGAGACGGCCATCGTCTCGACGGGAAAGGGGGAAAATTTATCGGCCTGCAGCTCGACCATCTCGACCAACTCGGCGTCGTCGACGAGCGGCAGCTCAACGACACGCAGCAACACGCTGGTTGACGGCAAGCCCAATGCTATGTCGCCCTTGGCATCACCGCAAGCCGCACGAATGCACTCGATCACGGCGGTGCGTGCATCACCCGCTTCGCCCGCAGCGGGGTCCGGCTCGGAAGAGAGGATCTCCACGCCCTGGTCGACGCGACGGAATCGCTCCCCGGACTGCACGAGGGTCGCCCATTCGAGCCGGTCCCCGTCCATCACCATGCCTGTTACGCGTCCTCTGGCCACACTATTCCTCTCGCCAACGCAGGAAACGCAACCGCCCCTGCTCATGCTCCGCTATACACCACACCCGCCGCATCACGCCACCCACACGGCCAATACTCGTGATGCGGTAGATACTCGAATCCACCGTGACCCGCGATTTGACATCCGGACTCAGATCCGGAATCCGCGCCACCAGGTCACCTACACTCTCGAAGGAGGTATCTTCCTGGGCGCCCTCCTCGAGGAGCACCCCTTCGCGCTCCTCAATGATCGCCCCGGCAACCAACTCATCGACATCCGGAAGGGTCATCAGGACCCGCTGTGATGCCGCATTGATATTGACCTTGCCGTCGCCATACGTCGTCAGCAGATCATTGATCCCCGTAACCATCCAGGGCGCGCCATTTTCGTCTTCAATCTCCCCGAGCGGTCCTCCGAATAGTATCGCCCGACTGAAACCCTTTACAAGAAGAAGTTCACCGACCGTGTCAAGCGGACCATTCTTGGCCATGTACGGCGACTCGAGGGTGGCATAGTAGTCCTCCGTCTCAGCCCCGTCGACGCGCGCCTCATCATCGGTATCGATCCAGTCCTGCAGCGATTCTATGATCTCGGGCCAGAAATCCTCAGGGACGTTCGAGACTTCGAGAATGCGCTCCCAGTCATCCTCCTTGAGCTGGTTCACGTTCAGGCGGGCCGGCTCGGGCACAATACTGAGAATGATCTCCCCATCGCCCAGCGCCTCCTTTAATCCCCGGATCGCGAGGCCCTGGTGCAACCGCTTGGCCGATTCGAACCAGCGGTCGTCCGCATCCGGCTCTTCATCCTCACCCATCTCACCGGCCTCGACCTGCTTGGTCATCAGCATGCGGGCCACCTCGATGCCCGAGCGGGCCAGGTAGTCGGCCTTGGTCCGGTTGCGGTAATAATAGGTAATCCGCCCCTCAACGTGTGAGTCGAAGGCGAAGCCGGCAATCAGTACCGACATCAATGCCACACTCCACAGTACAATCATGAGCGCCGACCCACGGCGGGGCGCACCAGGCCGAACAGTAGGGACGCGCGCCATCATCGACGTCCTCCCACAGCGGGTGTGCCGTCACGCGTACCGTCACGCCCGGACGGTCTTCCCGCGCCGCTTGAGGAGCGCCGCGCGCCGCCTGAGGAGCGCCGCGCACGGGAAGCCGAAGCATCGCCCCGCCGCCGCGCACCGCGCGCCGCCGAGGAGGACGCCCCGGCCGGCCGGCGCGCGACCGGGCTCGGGTTGCGGCCCCACGAGAGCGGCGCCAGCGGGATCTGCACAATGCGTTTCAGCTCGATCGGCTCCTCGTCCTCTTCGATCGGCTCCATCCACAGCGTCACCTCCACCGCGTAAGGCAGCCGGTTCGTATCGTCCCACTCATCAATCCACTCAATCGCCTCCTCGGTGTCGGCCTCGGGATCCTGCATGCGACAGTTGAAGCCGACGATACGCCGGGCAATGAAACGTGGTTCCACGTCATCAGACTCGAATTCCTCGGCCTGCCCCAACAGGCTCCAGGCCCGCACGGCCGCGGCCGCCTCGCCGGTTTCATCATCGCCGACAAAAAACTCGACCCGGTGCGGGGCCTCCGGGTTCTCGAGATCGCGACTGTCACGCCCCACCAGGGCCGCCCCCAGCTTGACCCAGCTCACCACGTCACTGGCATGGGCGTCGTCACCGTTGTCCTCGATCCAGAAGCCGTACTTCTCCTGTCCCGCGGCCGAGTCGGGCACGTAGGCCGAACGCAGACCCAGCACGAGCTGGTCCACCACAAAATCGCCGTGATGCAGATCGTCACTGAGCAACATGCCCTTACGCCAGGCCACGGAGACCACCTGGAACGCCATCAGCGAGATCCCCGTGATCACCGAAAGAATCGTCACCGCCACCAGCACCTCAAGCAGTGTGAACCCTCGCCGATCCCGCCCACACGCACTCCGACGCTCCCCTGCGGAAGCAGAGCCATCGAAAATCGGAGATTGGGAATTGAACGTCATCTCTATTCCTCGTCCTCGTCGACGTAGTAGACATACTGCACCACGTCATCGAAACGCTCGTTGCCGCGGGCCGACCAGCCCACGCGGGTCGTCACCACGTAAAGGTCATCCTCGTCTTCATCTTCCTCCTCCACGAAGCGCTCGAAGGTGAGGCCGTTATCCGTCGTAATCTGAGCGACATTGAGTTCGTCCAGCTCGTTGGTCACATTCAAGGGGTACTCCACCTCTGCAGCGCTGCGTGTGAGCTGGGCCTCCTGGTAGTGCGTCGCGATCGAGAGCACCAATAGACAGCGACTGGCGGCCGTCAGGAGCACCGTCAACGACACCCCCAGGATCGCCGCTGCTATCACCACCTCAATTAAGGAAAATCCGGATTGGGGCCTCATCTTCGCACTACCTCTCCAGTACCCGCGCCGAGGCGAGGGCATCCACCTCGATCGTGGCGCTGGCGCCGTCGTCATCCTCGAAGCCAATCGTGTACGGGGTGCAGCGGCCATTCGTATAGTAGATGATCGTATGCTTACCGCTCTCGGCACGGTAGCCGTCTTCACCCTCAACCTCGATAAAGCTGAAAGCGACCCCCTCCAAGCGGTGCACCACCTCTTCGTCGACAATGGCCACCGCCCCCTCGTAGGCGCCATCATCATCCGCCGGGAGGGCCTCCATCTCAGCCGCAGCGCCCCCACCCCATGCGTCGGCCACAACCGCGTCCAAGGGGGAGTCGGCCTCGCCGAGACCGTCGGCATCGATAGTGGATGGCGCGTCCGCCGCGCGGATCGTCAGCACCGTCTCGTCAAGATCGAAGACCACGTTCATGCGGCGCTGCGAAAGTACGGCCAAACTCATGGCGTGCCGGCCGGCCGAGATCACCACGCGCGTGGCGCCACGCAGCTGGTGCTCACGCATCGAGCTCATCATCTGGGGCATCATGATCGTCAGCATGACCCCTATAATCGCCACCACCAGCAACACCTCGATCAGGGTGAACCCTGATTGACGCTGTCGATAGCGACCCGTAGCGCCAGATCGATGGATGGGCCTCGACTGCGCGGCATCTGAACATCCAATATCCAACAAGGAACTCCCAACTCCCAAGGGCGGGAGCTTTGCGAATGACATGCCGATTGGCCCACCATTCACCATCCTCACCCACTTGGACATTGGACATTCCTTGTTGGATATTGGATATTGAGTCTTCCTGTAGATCAGTTGGTCAGGTCGTCGTCGCCGCCGATACTGCCATCCGGGCCACCGGAACGAATCTCGTACTTAAACTTACCCACCTTCTTGAACTGGAAGGGGTTAGACCATGCATCCAGTGGAACGTCGCTCAGCGGGGCTTCGATATCGCCGATGTCTTTGGTTAGATCCTGCAACGATGTGGGCATGCGATTGGCCGTGATGCGATAGATCTCCACCGCCTTGCTGATCGCAGAAATATTCATGCGCGTGGATTCCCGGTTCACCTTGTCCATATGGCCACCGATTCCGACCGCAGCAACCGTCGCCAAAATGCCCAGGATGGCCACCACCAACAGCACCTCAATCAGCGTAAAACCCGCCGCCGAATGTAACTCCCGCTCACGTCGCTTCATAACACCCTCCCTTATTAGCACATCACCAAACACCAAACACCACCCAACCCAAGCCGATCTACCCACCCCAAGCGGAGGTCCACCCTAACCCAAGCGGAGGTCCACCTAACCCAAGCGTAGGCCAAGGTGAGGTCCCCGCAGGCCTTTGAGCTTGGTATTCCAAGCTCTCCAGCCAAGGGGGCCTTACCTTGGCCGGAGCGCCTCGCAGGCCTTTGAGCTTGGTATTCCAAGCTCTCCAGCCGAGAACCCCTCGCCCTGACCGGAGCGCCCCTGACCGGAGCTAAAGTCCATTCGTCATACTAAACACCGCCATCACAATCGCAATCGCAATAAACCCAACCAACCCCGCTACGAGCACAATCAGGATCGGCTCAAGCGCGGTCGTGAAGATCTTCACATTGCGGTCCAGCTCGTTCTCGTAGCGCCGTGCGATGTGGCCCAACGCACTCGGCATGTCGCCGGTCTGCTCCCCGATCGAGAGCATGTCGGTCATCATGCGCGGAAACACCTTGCCCGCGGCCAGCGGCCCCGAAATGGTTGTACCATCCGTCACGCGCTCGCGCGCGTTCTTCAGTTCACCGCGTAAGACTACGTTGGTCACGGTGCGTTCGACAATGCCAAGCGCCTGCAGGGCCGGCACACCGTTGCCCAACAGGGTCCCCAGCGTACGGGCCATGTTGGCGAAGACCGACGAGGCCACGATGCCGCGAATCAAGGGCGCCTTGAGCAGAATACGATGCCAGATGAACTGTCCCTGCCCCGAGCGCGTGACACGAAAGAGCAGGACCACCACAATCGTGGTGATAACCGCGATCGCCCAACCATACTTGACCGTGCCCTCACTAAGCCCCATCAGAATCTTGGTCGGGAGCGGCAGTTGCTGGTCAAGGGTATCGAAAATCTTCTTGAACTTGGGCACCACCGCTACCATCGCAAAAATCAGAACACCGACGCCCATAACCAACACGATGACCGGGTAGACCAACGCCATGACGACCTTGTCCTTGAGATCCTGCATGCGCTCATAGTGTACCACCAGCCGGCCCAAGACTTCATGCAGCGCCCCGCTGGCCTCACCGGCCTGGATCATGCTCGCATAAAGCGTCCCGAACGTCTTGGGATGTTTGCCCAGCGCCTCCGACAGGCTCGTGCCACGGATGATGTCGTCGCGCAGAGCCGTGATGATGGCGCTCTCGCTGCGCGCCGTATCGCGGCTGGCAAGGCAATTAAGCGCGTTGCCCAGGGTCATGCCAGAGGCCAGCAGGTCGCTCAGCTCGGTGGTGAAGGCCAGCACGTCGCGCCGACGCATACGCGTCGCCCCACGGGGAACCGGCGCCGCCTTCGCCTTCTTGTTGCTCTTCTTTCCGCGCGCGGCCGGGGCACTCCCCTCACGCACCGAGACCGGCACCAGCCCCTGGCGCTCAATCTCCTGCATCGCGGCGCGGCGGTCATGGGCCTCTACGGTCCCGTCCGCTGCCTCACCGCCCCGCGTGCGGGCTCTGTATGAAAACGTGGGCATAGCTTATGGAACAATCGAACAGCCGAACAGCCGAACAGCCGAACGACGAACGAGGGGACCACTGCTTCCCTCTTCCGGCCGGCTCAGACTCCACTCTGTTTTATGGATCACGTAACCACTTCCCCATTCGTAGTTCGATTGTTCGAATGTTCGTCCTTCGATTGTTCGTCAGTCGGTTCTTCCACCAGGTTCTCCTCCGTCACACGGAGCACTTCCTCAATGGTCGTGAACCCCTTCAGAACTTTCTGCCAACCATCGTCACGCAAGGTCATCATGCCCTCGCTCGTGGCCTGCTGCCGGATATCGTGGGACGAGCTCCGGGCGACCACGAGCGATTCAATGGCCTCGGAGACCTGCAGCACTTCGAAAATACCGCCGCGCCCACGGAACCCTGTCATGCGACACGCCTCGCACGTACTCGGTTCATAGACCGTATGGCTGGCCAACTGATCCAAGGGGAACGCTATGCGCTCGAGGCGCGCCATGTCGGGTGTCTGGGCCCGCCGACAGTCGGGACAGAGCCGGCGCACGAGACGCTGCGCCACCACCCCGGCCACGGCCGAGGCCACGAGAAACGGTTCAACCCCCATATCAAGCAGGCGCGTGAACGAGCCGGCCGCATCGTTTGTATGCAGCGTACTGAAGACCAAGTGACCGGTCAGCGACGCCTGAATCGCGATTTCCGCGGTTTCCGCATCCCGGATTTCCCCCACCATAATGATATCGGGGTCCTGGCGCAGGAAGGAGCGCAGCGTGCGGGCGAAGGTCAAGCCGATGTCTGGACGGACCAGCACCTGGTTGATGCCGCCCATCTCGTACTCAATCGGTTCCTCGGCAGTCAGGATACGCCGGTCGATCTTGTTGATCTCGTGGAGGAAGGCGTAGAGCGTGGTCGATTTACCGGACCCTGTGGGCCCCGTGACCAATACGATCCCGTTGGGCCGGTGAATGCAACGCTCAACAAGCTCCTGGTCGCGCGGCATCATCCCGAGATCTTCCAGGCTGATGAACTCCCCTTTGCGCTGCAACAAGCGCAGGCTGACGCTCTCGCCGTAGACGGTCGGCATGGTCGAGACGCGGATATCAATGTCTTCGCCCTGCACGCGCAACCCGATGCGCCCATCCATGGGCAGACGTTTCTCGGCGATATCGAGGTTGGCCATCACCTTGATACGGGAGATAATGGCCGCTTGGAACCGGATCAGGCGGGCCGGGACGGGGGCCTGATGCAAGACGCCGTCAACCCGGTAGCGAATACGGAGTTGTTCCTCCATCGGCTCCATATGAATATCCGTCGAGCCCTGCTGCACCGCTTCCCAGATGATCTGGTTGACGAACTTGACGATCGAGGCCTCCTGGTCGAGTTCGGTCACATCGACCTTGGCCAGGGAGTCATCCACGGCCACCTCAAAGCGATCATCCTGCATCATGCGGTCGACCGTCTCGGCGCCGACCCCGTAGAAGCGCTTGGCGGCCTTGGCGATATCGGTCGAGGGACTCAAAGCCAACTTGACCCGCCCCCCGGCGGCCAGGCGCAGACTATCCACCAGCCCCGCATCGAGGGGATCATTGGCGGCGACCAGCAGGGCACCATTCTCGAACTCAACCGGGATCACACGGTACTGGAATACCGCCTTGGTCGGCAGCCGGTCAAGCACGTCCTGCTCGATCTCGCGTGTGTTGAGGCGCACATAGGGCAGCCGCATCACCTCAGCCAGCTTTTCGAGGAAGGCCTCTTCGGGGGCATAGCCCTCGGCCGCCACGATTTCGGTGACACTCATCTCCGATTCACGTGCCGCCTCGATCAACTCAACCACCTGCGCGGGAGAGAACAGCTCCATGCGCTCAAGCAGACCGGCAAGATACTCTGTACTGGCATTTGACATCGTTCGAGCAGTCTATGCCGAACCACCGTCGCCTGTCCACCCCCTATCGCCCGGAAGAAAAAGGGGCGTGACTGGGGACTGTGGTGACTGTAGGCTGCGTCATAGTTCGGCGTGCGCTGTATACGCGCTCTCGGTGCATGTCGTTTTCTAACCCATTGGAGCGCGAACAGTATAGGGAGAAATATCATGCACAAAGTAAGTGGGGCTCTTGTTCTGTCAGTAGCACTTGTGGCGCTGACATCTCAGGTTGAGGCGAACGAGGTGGCACAAGGGATCTTTCATCTGCGTCCTTCGTTGCCGGCACCAACTGTCCTTGCGGGCGACTCCAGTCTCGCCGTCGAAGGTGCAGCTCAAATGGGAGAGGCCGATGTGCTGAGCGCTCGGGCCCTGTACAAGGTGACCGATGTCCTGGCTGCTTTCCTGGATGTGGGCTACTACTCGCCTGACGGCGGAGCCGACAACGATGTGGTGGTTCAGGCCGGGGTAGTCTTTGAGGCCCTCAGCTTTGATGTGGCCAACGTTGCCGTGCGTGGTGCGGCGGCGTATCCGATGGCCGATGACAGCGACATGTTTCTTGTCACAGGCGACGTGGTTGCTTATCGCGACTGCGAGAAGCTTGAAGGCCTTCGCGGCTTTGTCGGCGTGGGCGCCGGCTACTACAACTGGGAAGTTGACACTCGGTTCGGTAAGTTCGACGACAGCGGTGTCGAGCTTACGCTCTCCGCTGGTGCTGACTACACGATCCTGCCCGGACTCGATGTCGGGGTCACCCTCGAATACGTCGAAGAGCCTGCTTACAGCGCGCGTCTGCGTTACAGCTTCTAACGTCTCATAGACATCAGAAGGACCCGAAGGGCTGCGGCCCTCCGGGTCCTTTTTTTATCCGTGTGTCTCTTCGTGGTTGGCGTGCCCTCTTTCCGCTCACTGCTGAGAACATAGATGAATCAAGCAGGCCGAAACGGTGCAAAAAGACTTGATTCCAGTGAGCGACTGCGCAATGGTGCTTCACATTAACTCGCGCCGCACGGCGCACAACCAAATAGGGGGTCATGATGGCTGAAGGATCAGAAAAGAAACGCTTGGTGGCATTGCTGCTTTGCTTCTTCCTGGGCACAATTGGAATTCACCGTTTCTACGTAGGTAAGGTTGGTACAGGCGTCCTCATGATCCTGACCGCCGGTGGCATGGGCATCTGGACGCTGATCGATTTCATCATGATCATCGTCGGGAGCTTCAAGGACAAGGAAGGCGCACTCCTGATCGAGTGGTAGCCTGCGCGACCTACAACTTGATCCCGCGACGCTGGTAGGTGGGAATATCCAGGTCTTCACCGTCTAAGAGGGTCGGATCGGTATTGGCAAACCGACCGCGTCCGGCGGGTTCAAGTTGGAGGGTCGTTTGCACACCCCCGCGGCCCACGACCGCGGGATTCTCAGTAATCGGCAGATCCGTCGGTTCCTGTGCCTTCGCCGGGCGCATCTCTACGCCCCCACTCCAGCCGCCCGGGCGGGCCGCAATCAGCGTCAGTAAGAGGCGCGCTTTCCATTCGGGATCGATCGAGGTCCCCAGCGTGATCACCACGCGCTCGTGACAGGCGGCCTTGATAGGGGCCATGATATCCCCCAGATCTTTGAGGGTCAGGTCCTCGCCCCCCACGATGCTCACCATGATCGAGCGGCACTCGCCCAGCGCCGCCCCACCATCAAGCATGGGATGCGTCAAAAGCTGCTTAACAGCGCTGGCGCCGCGTTTGCGACCGTGGGCCTCGGCCCAGGCCAAGGAGGCAATACCGCGCTCCGGCTTGGTCACCTGGGCCAGGTCGGCCGGACCCGCATTGAGATAGCCCGGACGCGTCAGGATCTGCCAGAGAGACCATACGCTCATTCCCAGGGCGGCATCGGCGGCCGGGAAGGCCTCGTTGACCTTGTCACTGCCCACGCTCTTGAAGAGCTTGTCGTTGGGGATCAGGATCAACCCGTCGGCCGCTTCCCTAATCTCGGGCACGGCGGCGCGCGCCAGCGCGGCGCGCGGAGCCCCCTCAAAAGAGAATGGTTGCGTCGCCACGCAGAGGGTCGGTGTGCCGGACAGGCCGGCGGCCTTGATCACCTCCGGGGTGACAGCGGACCCGGTACCGCCACCCAGACCGGCCAGCACCACCACCAGGCGGGCATCTGAGAAGAGTCCACGGATAATCTCGGCATCATCTGTAGCGGCGCGGCGGGCCAGTCCGGCGTCCCCGCCGGTGCCCTGACCATTCGTCACGTGCGAACCGATCTGGAGCTTGGAGACCGCCTGCGAGGCGGCCAGTGCTGCGGCATCCGTATCGATCATGGCCGTGCGTACCGCCTCGGGCGCGCGCGCAGCGAGGGCATCCACAAGACGCCCGCCTGCCCCGCCGATTCCAATCACCAGAATATCGTTGTGCTCCATCGTGCTTCCCATCACCGTTTCAACAGGTTGCGGAACAGGCTGCCCAGCGGCTTGGGACGCTTGCTCTGCCAGCGCCGGCAGGCATACTGAATCAGGCCGGTACAGGCGGCATACTCCGGCCCCTCGGTCGCCGTAGCCAAACCACTCACTTCGCGCGGCTTGCCCACCACGCAGGGCAGGTCGAATACGTCCGCGGCCAGCTCGGCGATCTCCTCCATGTGCGCCCCGCCCCCCACGAGCACCACACCCGCGGCCAGGTGAACCGGCACCTTGTCGGCCTCGAGACGCTGCTTGATCATACTGAATGTTTCATGCATGCGGGCATGCATCACGGTCAAAAGCACCTGGCGCGAGAGCGTGCGTCCGCCAAAGCCGACCCCCGGCGCCACGGCCACCTTGCCGTCGCTGCCATCCAGGGAGAGGAGCGCGCCTCCGTGTTCACACTTGCAGCGTTCGGCCTGGCGCTCGGGAATACTGAACGCCAGGGCGATGTCGTTCGTGACGTGGTCGCCGCCCACCCCCAAGGCGCCCGCCGAGGCGATCACCCCGCCCGCATACGCCACATACTCACTGGTGCCTGCCCCCAGGTCGATCACCAGGGCCCCGCCCTTCTTCTGCTCGGGCGTGAGGACGGAGAGCGCCGAACCCAGACCGGCATACACCACATCCTGCACCGCGATATCGATATCCTCGACCGCCTTGATCGCGTTGCGCATCGGGGAGCGCAAGCCGTGTATGACCAGCATGTCCAGTTCGAGGCGTGCGCCCTCCATGCCCTCGGGCAGCACCACACGCTGCTGGCCATCAATACAGTAGTGCTGACAGATGGTGTGCAGAATCTCGCGATCAGTCGGCAGGTTGACCGCCTTGGCAACGTCCATGACCGCGTTCATGTCGGCCCGCGTGATCTCGCCCTTATCGCGCACCGGCACCACCCCGCGATTGATGTCGCTGCGCACGTGTCCACCCGAGATGGCCAACACCACCTGGCGGATCGTCACCTGGGCCGTCTCCTCGGCCGCGGCCAGGGCGGCCCGCACCGCGTCACCGGCGGCTTCGATATCGACCACCTGCCCCTTGCTGATGCCCTGCGAGGGGTGCTCCCCCATACCGGTGATCATGACGTGCTGGTCTTCACGCATCTCACCCACCAGGGCAATCACCTTGGCGGTGCCCAACTCCAACGCAACGATAACAGGTGATGCTGGCATAGTCGCTTAGCGCCCGTAGAGGCGTCCTTCAATCGTGGCATCCAGTTTCGAAAGGCGGCGCCCTTTGGAACTGTCAAACGCCTGTTTCACAAAGGTAAGCGTGGCCATCAGCTGCTTGTGGGCCGCGGGGGAACGCTGTCCCATGCCGCGCCAGGTGAGCTTCACCTCGCGTGTCCGCTCGCCATACTCCATCTTGAGTTCGATCTGCTCGGGATCGCTGATATCGACATCCACGGGACGCATCTCGAGCAGCGGCCCCTCGCACGCTTCCACCACCTGCAGCGCGGCCACGATAGGCCCTTCGAGCTGCATGCCGGGCTCGAGCCCCGCGCTGTCGTAGCCACTGATGGTCGGCAGGCCGCGACCGCCGCTGCGCGAGATGAAGACGTACCCCTCGCTGTCGGCCACCATGTCGCCACGGCGCCCGATGCGCGCCAACGGAGTACGATCAACCACCTCGATGATGACCGTATCGGGCAGGTAGCGCGTGATGGTCATCGACTGGAAATTGGGCGAGTTGGCCATAACAAAGTCGCGCACGGCACGGATATCGAATTCGAAGATGTTCTGGCCTTCCGCAATCTGGGTGTAGTCACGCGCCAGGGCCCGCGTACGCGCACTGGCCGCACGTACCTCGAGGTGACGAATCGTGAAGGCCTCGCTGCGTGTATACAGAAACGCACCCAGCTCGCAGGTGCCCAGCCAGAGCAGGAAGACGCCCACGATGACCGTGACCGGCACCGCCGCCAGACCCAGCAGACGCAGGGTCCGTGCGTTGCTCTTCTTGCGCCGCCGCGCACTCACGCGCAGGACCGGCGCCTGCTTCTTCCTGCGTCGTTTCTTCCTGGTCCCGTTCATACCCCATCTCCCTGCAGTGCCAACGCAAGAATGCGCGCGCACAACTCGTCAAAGCCTATCCCGGCCGCGGCCGCTCCCTTGGGCAGCAGACTGGTCGCGGTGAAACCCGGGATCGTATTGATCTCGAGCACCGTCGGTTCGCCCCCCGGCGGGAGTCGAAAATCGACTCGTGCCATCCCGCGACACCCCATCACGCGAAACGTCTCAAGGGCCACCTCACGGCAGCGCTGCGCTACATCCGCCGCCAGATCGGCCGGAAAAATGTACTGCGTCGCCTCACTGATATACTTGGCATCATAGTCATACCACGCGTCGGGTGCAATGATCTCCCCAACTGGAAACGCTTCGTCGCCCACCACGCCCACGGTCAGCTCTCGTCCCGGCACGTAGGCTTCCACCAGGGAACGCCCGAAACGCCCGGCATCAGCACAGGCCGCCGCCCACTCCTCTTCGCGCCGTACACAGTGGATCGCGATGGATGATCCCTGGCAGGCCGGCTTGACAACGGCCGGCAGGGGAAACTGGGGGCTGGCCCCATCCTGCAGCACGGCGTAGGCGGGCGTTGGAATGCCCGCCGCCACGAGCCGCTCCTTGGTCATGATCTTATCGAAAGCCGCGCGGCTGGAGGCGGCGTCGGAGCCCGTGTAGGGCACGCCCATCCCATCCAGCAGGGCCTGCACCGCGCCGTCCTCGCCGAAGGCACCATGCAGGGCAATGAACACCGCCTCCGTTCCGTCCGGCAGCCTGACCGCGTGCTCGGTTACATCGACTTCCGTAACATCATGCCCGGCCGCACGCAGCCCCGCCGCCACAGCCGCACCCGAGCGCAACGACACCTCGCGCTCCCCCGAAACACCGCCTTTAAGTACCGCAACCCGCTTCAATACACCCACCCATATCATCTACCAAAACATCAACGTCCAACAACCAACATCCAACATCCAACGCCCAACGGAAGAAACCGCCTTCAAGCCAAGGTCAACCCAGCCCAAGCGGAGGTCACCATAACCCAAGCGGAGGCCCGGGGGAAGGTCACGCAGGCCTTAGCGGTTCGGTATTCCGAACCGGTCGAGCCAAGTGGCCTTCCCTCGGGCCGGAGCGACCCGTTACCAGAGCTCCACTTCCGTCTCCAGCCGCACACCACTCTGCACCGCCACCCGCTCACGCACGGTCTCCAGAAGGGCCCGCACATCCGAGGCGCTGGCCTGGCTGCTGGCCGTGATCAGGTTGCCGTGCCGCATCGATACGGTGGCCCCACCAATCGTGACCCCCTTCATTCCGGCCTCCTCAATCAAGCGGCCCGCATGGTCGTCGGGCGGGTTCTTGAAAATCGATCCGGCCGACTGCAACCCCTTCATCCAGACGCGCCGCCCGGCAAACTCGCTTCGCATGCGGGCACTCTCTTCGGGCGACCGCTCGCCCGGCCGCAAAACCGCCTTGATCGCCACGCGGCCCTGCATGCCGCCGGTTCGATACCCGACCTTCAGCTCATGACCGTGCACCGTGCCGGGCGACCCATCCGGGTTCAAACAGTGGATCACCCGGATGCGTTCCGAGATGCTTTCACCGTGTGCCCCGGCATTCATGCCCAGAGCGCCACCGACCGTACCGGGAATGCCCTCCAAAAAAGAGAAGTCGCCGTAGCCGCACCGCTCGGCCTTGGCCACCAGACGCGCCAGGGGTACGGCGGGCCCCACTTCGACACCGCCTTCGACCGCCTGGATCATGTTGAAGGCCACCCCATCCAGCCGCACCACCACGCCCGGCACGCCGCAATCGCCAACCAGGACGTTGCTGCCACCGCCCAACATGCGGAATCCGATGCTGTAGCGGTGACACCACTCCAGCACCTCGCGCAGCTCGTCCGGCGTCGTAAGCCGCCCCCAGTATTCCCCCGCCCCCCCCACGCCAAAGGTGGTACGCGAGCCCAACGGGACGCCCGGCTGCAGAACGGCGGGGCGGTCAGGTGGCGACTCAATCGCGTCGGCACCCCAGCATCCTCCCGACGCGACAGCCCAGCGCGCCACGCGCTCAACATCCCCCGCGCCGATAACCAGGAGCGTGTCGCCTGGCGCGGCCCGGCGCTGCAGGTAGTACCAGGCCCGCTCGAGCGAATCCGCCATGACCGGCAACACGCCTTCGGCCGACTCGCGAAAATGACGGTAGAGCGCCCACATACGGCCCCCCGGCAGAACCGGTTCCGAGGCCGCATAAACGGGCACCAACACAAGATCGTCCACGCCGTTGAACGCCGCCGGGAAGTCTGCCCCAAGACGGTAGGTACGACTGTAGCGATGCGGTTGAAACACGGCCAGCAGCCGGCCTGTGGTCGTGGCGCGTGCGGTGCGGACCAGCGCCCGGACCTCGCTCGGATGATGCGCATAGTCGGAGATGACCCGCACGCCTCCCTCATCGCTGACACACTCCATACGGCGGGCCGGCAGGCGACGGCTCTCGAGCGCCGCGGCGATGGCCTCCGGCGCCAGGCCGGCCCATTCGCCCGCCATAGCCGCCGCGATGGCATTCAGATCGTTGTGCGTGCCCGGCACCGACGCCAGCGGGGCAATGCCCAGGCGTGCCCCATCGGCACAGCTGTAGCCGACCGCTTGATCACGCCCGGCCAGCAGGTCGACGGTATGACGGTCTTCGGCGCAGTAGATCACGCGCGCGGTCGTCTGGTCGATCACCTGGCGGAAACAGTCGAGGAGCATGGTCTCGTCGGCGAAATACTCGGCATGATCAAACTCGATTCCGGTCACAACCGTCACGGCAGGATGATAGGCCGCCAGCGACCCATCGCTCTCGTCGGCCTCCACCACCATGAGTGTGGCTTCGCCCGCGCCGACGGAAGCCACCGCGCCCAGTGAGTCGGACTCGCCGCCGATGCACCAGGCCACGTCGCGCCCGGCAGCGCGCAGCATCTGAGTGATGAAGGTAGCCGTCGTGGTCTTGCCGTGTGTGCCGCATACCAGGATAGTCGGCGTGGCCGCTACCAGGCGGGCCAAGACGTGCCCCCGCCGAAAGACGGGCAGACCGGCCGCGCGCGCCGCTTCGAGTTCGGGGTGATCGGTCGGCACCGCCGTGCTGGCGATAACCCAGTCCGCTTCACGCACGTGCTCCGGATCGTGTTCGCGGCAGACCCGTGTGCCCTCATGCGCCAACGCCGTGGCCAGGGGGCCCGGATCCGTATCGCAGCCCGAGACCGCGTAGCCGCTCTGCTTGAGCAAGATGGCGAGACCGGCCATGCCGACCCCGCCAATGCCGAGCAGGTGCACGCGGCTCCCCGCTTGCGCCAGGCAGGCGTCGATCTGGCCGGCCGGCGCTTCGGTCTGACCCCCGCTATCGGTCACCTCAGGCCTCGCTCGTGGGTTCAACGATTTCCTTGATCACGTAAATCGGCTTGTCCTGCGACTCATGCCACGTACGGATCTGCAGCTCGGCCAACAGCCCTATGCAGACAAACTGGATACCGCAGAAGATCAGCATGAACGAGCCGATGACCCAGAAGGGCCGCTTGACCAGCATGGATCCCACCTCGGTGCCAAAGAGCAGGTAGGAGAGATGGGCCACCACCATCCAGCCCACGGCCAGGATGCCCGGCACGCCGAACCACATGCCTATCTTTCCGAAAATCTGCATCGGCCCCTTGCTGTATTGCAGCAGAAACTTGACCGTAAAGAGATCGAGGACCACCTTGAAGGTCCGCGCGATGCCATATTTCGAGGTGCCGAACTGGCGCGCCTGGTGGTTGACCGGCACTTCGGTCACTTTGCCGCCCACCCAGTTGGCCAGGGCCGGAATGAACCGGTGCATTTCACCGTAGAGATGGACATTCTGCATGACCGCACGCCGATAGGCCTTGAGTGTGCAACCGTAGTCGTGCAGGTAGACCCCCGTAATCTTGCTGATCAGGGCGTTGGCCAGGATCGAGGGCAGGCGCCGGTTGATAAAGGGGTCCTTGCGGTCCTTGCGCCAGCCGCTGACCACGTCGTTGCCCTGTTTCATCAGCTCGAGCAGCTTGGGAATGTCGGCCGGGTCGTTCTGCAGATCCGCATCCAACGTCACCACGACCTCGCCCTTGGACTCACGGAAACCCGCGCTCATGGCGGCCGTCTGGCCGAAGTTGCGCCGGAACTGGATCAGGCGCAGACAGGGATACTTATGGGACAACTCCTTGAGCAGCTCCCACGTGCGATCGTCACTGCCGTCATCGACCAGCACGATTTCGTAAGCGATGCCCAACCCCGAGACAGCCGCATGCAGCTTCTCACAGAGCAGCGCAACACTCTCTTCTTCATTATATACCGGAACAACGACTGATAGATCCATAACCACCCCCTAAAAAGACCCCATCCGAAAAGGTATTTCTCCCTGCGAGAGTCCCAATATCCAACAGCCAACACTCAAATCCAATTTCCAAGGGGGGGATCCTTTGTCGGACTTCACGCAACCTTCCGCAATTCCCGTGTGTATCGCGCGAGGTCTTTCCTTGGATATTGGATATTCCTTGTTGGTTGTTGGATCTTCTCTTCTTCTCTGTGTCTAGACCCTTTTCGGACAACGTCTAGAAAGCATGCCGCATGTCATAGCACACCCCCCCTTGCAGCGATAGGAGAAAGTGAAAAACCCCTCCTACTGAGCCCTTGCCACACGTGGCAACAGCTGCCCGAGTAGAACAGTGATGAACCCTATCGAAGCGTGCCCGATCAGCAGCAGACACCCCCCCGTAGCGAGGAGGAGCAACCAAACCGTGTATTGCACCCCTTCAGCAGGCAGGGGTTTGGCCCGCTTGCGCCGCCATGTCCGCCAGGTGGACAGCAGGATCAGCACGCCCACGCCGAATTGGCCCCCCAGGAGGCACGCCACGAAGGGGGGCGCCCCACCGCCCGTCGTCAGCGTGGTGCCCGCCGGGGTCACGTGCGACAGGAAGAAGAGCATACAGGTCTCCCCCAGGTAAGGGGCATGCTCGGGATCCGACAGAAGACGCGTCCCCAGCATCCCGCCCCCGGGCAGCGGCCAGCAAGCGGCCAACACCTGTGTGCTGAGCGTATAGGCGTGGTCGAGGCGGCCATTCACCTTGGCCGCCGCCACGCCGAAGGCGTTGGCTGCCGGACTGAAGCCCGCCATAATCGGCCCCGCATCCACGTCATAGCTCCATTCGCGGTCCGGCTCAGAGGGCGGAAACTCACGGAATCCTTCGGCCCAGCAGTGCTTCTGCCAGAAATGGGCCTCGTAGCGCGCATACCACTCCGGCGCGAGGTCCGGCCAGAGCTCGGGAAGGAAGATCAGGACATAGGAATTTCCCACGCCGCGTGACGGACCGAGGTGTTCGCCGGTGTGTGAGTCCATGCAGAAAGGCGGCAGGCCCAGCGGATCAAGCATCTCCCCCTCGAACGCGCGACGGGCCCGCTCTATCTCTGCGCTGTGATCGGTCCCCAATAGCTGATCGGCCCGCTTGATGCAGGCCCACACGGCCAGGATATCGATCGGGTAGCATTCGCCGGGATAGTCGTCCAGCACGCCAAGGCGCGAACGGTCGAGATCCTGCGCCAAGGTCGTGGTCTGATCGAGCAGGACTTCACGGTAGCGTGCGTTGCCGGTCAGGTTCTCATAGCTGGTCAGCCCCGCAATGATGAGCGAGCGGAAGAACGCATTCTCACGATGCATGTAGCCATCACCCCAGTGCGTGCGCACCCAGGTGTGATGCACCGGATCCATGATCAACTCGACGCAGGCCTCAATCGCCTCGGCCGCGTACACCGCCGGCGCGCTGTCCGAGCGACCCTCGTCGCGCTCCCAAGCCGCCTGCAGATTCTCCGTGGCCCAGAGATAGTAGACCGACCCGAAGATCGGCCACTCCGTCGACGGCACGTCAAACAGATCCAGCTCGCCGGCCGCTCCTGAAACCACACGCGCCCGGGCCCAGCGGGCATAGCGCGGTGCCAGGTAGCGGTGCGACCGCCAGGCCGCACGCGGTATGCCGGTCGAACGAATGGCCGGATCGGCCAGGTCGGACACAACCAAACAGCCCGGCCCGAGGAACAGGTAGAACGCCAGCCCCACCGTCACCACGGCATTCACACCCAGCATCACTCTCGTTCTGAACGTTGCACTGCGCATGTCACCCTCCTTATCTCGACCTTCTCCCCCGTTTTCCTGTCCATTTCGGTTGACGAGAGCGGACACCACCCTAACCCAAGCAGAGGTCACCCTAACCCAAGCGGAGGTCACCCTAACCCAAGCGGAGGTCAAGGTGAGGTCCCGCAGGCCTTTGAGCTTGGTATCCCAAGCTCTCAAGCCAAGGGGGCCTCACCTTGACCGAAGCGCCCACCCAGCAGGAAGTCGACAATCGCCACACATTCGAGCCCGAAGGGCAGATAGCCGAGATACCCCAACAGGGGCATCTCAAAGATGAGGAAGCGATGCACATAGGGCACCGAGTAGACCCACTGGGCCGCACTGCGGATGTTCCAGAACTCCCAGAAGAAACCACATATCAGGGCGGCCAGCGCAAAACGGACCGGCAACGTCCAGTCCCCCCACGAGACGGGGCTCAGGACCGTGGTCTGGCCACACAGGACCGCCAATCCAAGCACGAGCACCAGCGGCGAGAGCCAGAGCAGCGGAAAGAGCAGGTTGGGCCAGACCCCCAGCCCGACCAGACCCATCGCCGCGAAGACCAGCAGCACGACCGCGGCCCGGCGCGGGTGGCGCAAGCGCAGGGCCGGCCCATGCAAGGCCCCATCATCCAGACGCGGCAGTGAGCCCAGCAGGTCGGCTGTGCTCAGCACCGCCGGCAGCACCGTGGCAAACGGCAGCGTGGCCATGAGAAAGTAGGCCAGCGGCCCCAGTTCGAGAATAGGTGGGTAGTACCAGTTCTGGGCGAAGCGGTTGAGGTACTCGAAGAACCACCAGAAGAGCGCGCTCATGGGGAACAGCCCCAGGAACAGCCCCGGCCGCGTGGTCATCAGGCAACGCCCCGTGCGCCGCACCATAAGTCCGTTGATCACCACGATGTACCCCAGCCAGAGCGGGGTGAAGATAGTGACCTGGAAGGGCGCAAACCATGCCATACGACTCCACGCCAGCCCCCACGCCAGACCAGTCAAAATCAGCCCGCCCCACCCCCAGAGCGGGAAGCGCGACGGCGTGCGCTCGCGTTCGACCGGCCGCGCACAGAGCAGACTGAGCACGATAGCCCCGCCCGTCAGGAGGGCCAAGAGCGCCAGTATCCCGAAGAGCGGCCAGGCGAAGGGGGCGTGCTCAACAAACTGTGTCAGCGGCGGAAACGCAAGACAAGGCCTGACCGGGCGCCTGGCCAGCCACAACCCCAACAGCGGCAGCCCCCCCATAGCCACCATCACGGCCACCAGAAGAAGCGCTCTTCTGCAAAGGCCTTTGTATCGCAAAGCTTTCATCGCAAACTCCCTTCTCTCTGTTCTTTGTCTAAAGTCTAAGCTCGGGCCCTACGCCCCAGCGGCATGGCGGCGGGGGTTGTTTCGACCGGCATGGCGGCCTGCGCCGCGGCCAGCACATCGTTTAGTGCGTCGAGATACTCGGAGAATCGGCGCAGCCCCTTCTTCGACAGCGCCACCGTCGTACGCGGCTTGGCATCCACGAACACCTTCTTGATGCGCAGCACGCCGGCGGCATCGAGCGCCTTGAGGTGCCGGCTCAGGTTGCCGTCCGTCAGACCACACGCATCGCGCAGCCCGGTGAAGGGCAAACCCTCATCAGCCGCGCACAGGGCTGACATAATAGCCAGTCGATTGGGCTCATGAAAAATCCGCTCCAAGGCTTCGTAGGGTGATGTTTCGTCTTTAGGCATGCTGTCCGTTCCTTCCGCCGTGGTTTCGATAAAGCACAATCCCGCCCGCCAGCTCGCCGGCAAAGAAGACCAGTCCCATGGGCCAGGGGTTCATGAAAGAGTCTTCGCCGGCCAGAAGCAGAGAAGCCGCCCCGCAGAGCAGGTAGCCCACGCCGACGGCGTAGTTCGCCTTGGGTAGTGAAAGCCGGTAAGGAAAGTGCGCCAGACTGTAGAGACACATCCACATCCCGGGCAGGTAGGGATAGAGCTGCAGTTTCACAAAAAGGATGCTGAAGAGGGCGCCCACCGCCAAAGGTGGCACCGCATCGATGGCCGGCAAGACACGCAGCAGTTCACGCCGCGCCTCGGAGTCGCACAGGAACCAGCGCGCCAGGGAGCCGTAGTTCAGCCCCAGCGCCAGGGCCAGCACCCCACCCCACCCCAGCAGATGCGCCAGGTTGGTGGCCGGATAAGCCGGCGAGGCCAGCACCGCCGTGCCCACCAGTGCGATCATCCCGGCCACAACGCGCGCTATGCCGGAATACCCGTGAAACCCGCGCTTCTCAAGGACCACCTCACGCAGCTGTCGCACCTGCGCCAAGGCATCATGTATGTGGTGTGCAATCATCCTTTTCCCTCTCAACGACACCCACACCCTAACACCACGCAAAGCCCTTTGCAACACAAAGTTTATGTGTCGCCTCTCTGCCGACCACCCCGGCACCACGCACAGCGGCCCCCGATCCTTGCAGTCCGCCTCTGTTTCGGCTACCCTCCTCTCGCTTTCACGAGAGGACGAGGAACGATTAGCTATGCCCGATCGCATTTCAGTTTGTATTACGGCCGGTAACGAGGAGCACAACATCCGTCGCTGCCTGGAGAGTGTCACGTGGGCCAGCGAGATCATCGTGGTCGACAGCTTCAGCACGGACCGCACGGTTGAGATATGCAAAGAGTACACCGACCTCGTCTACCAGCATCGCTGGCTGGGCTATATCGGCCAGAAGAACCTGATCAAGGACCTCGCCTCGGGCAGTTGGATTCTCTTCATCGATGCCGATGAAGAAATCTCACCCGGGCTGCGCGATGAGATCCTCGAGGAGTTCCGCTCGGGGCGCAATGAGCGCTATGACGGCTACGAGTTTCCGCGCATGGTGCGCTACCTCCATCGCTGGATCCGTCACGGCGACTGGTACCCCGACACCAAGCTGCGCCTCTTCAACAAGAGTGAAGGTCGCTGCGGCGGCCGCGAACCGCACGACCGCATCGAGGTCGATGGTTCCGTACGCCGGCTCAAAAACCCGATGTACCACTACACCTATAGCTGCATCGACGACCAGATCGCCTCAATGAACAAGTTCTCGAGCATCACCGCCGGCGGCCAGTTCGAAGACGGGCGCCCCCTGCGCATGATGGACTTTCTCCTACGCCCGTTTCTGCGCTTCCTGCGCGGCTATTTTATCAAGCTCGGATTTATGGACGGCATCCCGGGGTTGATCGTAGCCATGAGCAGCGCCTATGGGGTCTTTGCCAAGTACGCCAAGTTATGGGAGCAACACCTTAACGCCCGACTGGGCCCCGATGCCGCACTTGGCGGATCAGAACCGACGGCAGAATCGAGCGCGCCCCCACCGTCCTCCCCCCCGGCGGCAACGCCCGCAACGCTTGTATAATTGACCCGGCCGGATCCCGCTCATCCAGGCTCTCGCTCAACAACGTCGCATAGCGCCCGGCGCGCGTGGCCTCGCCCGCGCTGGGCAGCGGATCCCCACCGGCCAGGATACGGGCACCGTCCGCAATGGCGCGTCGCATAATGCCACCGCGCGGCCATTCGCGCGGCCGCATTGTGGTGTCACCAATCCAGAGCTGCTCCGGGGCAAACTGCTCGATCAAAGCCTGCACAATCGGGGCACGCCGGAACCACCACTTGCCGAAGGCCCAGGTCAGGACCGGCAGGCCGCCCGCCGCCAGGATCGCTTCGATTACGTCACCTGCCGGAACTCCGTCGGCCAGCTCAAGATCGCGCCCTATAGCCAACACTTCCAATCGCTCAGAGGTAGCCACCTGGCGCCCGGGAAGGAGGTAGAGCGGGCCGGCGGGATCCCGCACACAGAGCCCCACGCCGCCCGGCCCCTCGATCGTCTGCAAAGGCAGATCCGTCCCAGGCAAAACCGGCTGTCCCGTGAGCGCAGTGAACAGATGCTCTCCGGCCCGTTCGGTCAGACAGAGCACCGGGACCGCGCCGGGCACCAGGGCGCGCAGCCGCGCGGCTGTATCCACCACGAAGGCGCCCAGCTCGTAAACCGGATAGATATGTACGTGCGTATCAACAACCATAGGCATAATGCCCCGCAGTATGGCGCCAAAGCGGCGCCGCTGTAAACGAGATACGGTGCGCAGGAGTGCTTGACGCACGACGCGGCATGCGGCACCGTTAGCGCAACTCGAAAGGAAACAGGATGGAACCGATGATTGAAGCGGGAACGACCGTGCTTTTCCAGGGCGACAGCATTACCGATGCCGGGCATGCCCTGATCGCCCCGTCCTGGCTGCGTGCCGTAAAGGCCCTGGCCTAGTCCTCTAAAGGGAGAGCGCGGTTGAAAATACTGCTCCTGGCACCCCATCCGTTCTACCAGGAACGCGGCACTCCAATTGCCGTGCGCCTTCTGGCGGAAACGCTGGCCGACGACGGACACCACGTCGATCTGCTCAGCTATCACGAAGGCGATAACGTCGCGCTCCATGCCGGCGTAACCCACCACCGCGCGCCCGCCCCACCGGGCGTGCATGGGATCAAGCCGGGCTTCTCAATCAAGAAGCTGATCTGTGACGCATGGATGGCCCCCGCCGCGATGCGCATGGCACGCACAGGCGGCTACGACATCGTGCACGCGGTCGAAGAGTCGGTCTTCATGGCCATGCGCATCCAGCAACGCACCGGAACCCCTTTTGTTTTCGACATGGATTCCTCCATGCCGCGCCAGATTATGGAGAAGCTTCCCTTCATGCGGCCGCTGGGCAGCATCATGTGTGCCTTTGAGCGCCGCGCCCTGCGGCGTGCCGCGGCGGTCGTGCCGGTGTGCGATTACCTGGCCGACATCGCACGCGAAGGCGGCGCCAAGCACATGGCCATCCTGCGCGACGTTCCGCTCTTTGACGAAAGCGACCCGCACAGCGAGACCCCCGACCTGGATCTACCCGCCCTCGACGCGCCGATCTTCCTCTATGTTGGCAACCTGGAGCGCTACCAGGGCATCGATCTCATGCTCGAGGCCTTCGCACGGCACTGCGAAGCGGGTGGCGCCGGATCCCTGCTCATTGTCGGCGGTGCGGCACGCGATGTGGAAACCTACCGTACCAAGGCCTCCCAATTGGGCGTGGCCCAACGGACTATTCTGACCGGTCCGCGGCCCGTGACCCAGCTGCCCCATCTCTTGCGCCACGCCGACATTCTCGTTTCGCCGCGCATTAAAGGCGGCAACACCCCGATGAAGGTCTACTCCTATCTCATGGCCGGCAAGCCGGTGCTGGCCACCACGATCGAATCGCACACCCAGGTCATGACCCCCGCCATCGCCTGCCTGGCCGATCCCGACCCCGCCGCCTTTGCCGCCGCTATGCAGGCCCTCGCCGCCGATCCGGGCCGCGCGCGCGCCTTGGGCGAGGCCGGAGCCGCCTCGGCCCGCCAAAACTTCAGCCTGGCGGCTTACCGCAAGATCGTGCACGACCTGTACGCTACGCTGGGCACCGGAGACGCCAAAACGCACCGTTGACTCCTGTGCTCAACTACCGTACTTTATCTGGTTCACGCACATACAAGGATCTGAGGATATTATGGCTGAAGACATTTCGACCCCCGAAGAAGTAACCGAAACCGAAGAAGTAACCGAAGAGATCGCGGCAGAGCCCACGATTGCACTGCTGTTCGAACTGGAGAACATTGGATTCCAGGGCCGCAAAGTGGTCTTTGACGTCTTGAAGAGCGTTCTGGCCGACAAGGACATGAAGCTCGAACCGGTACATTTTTCACGCTGCTGCGTGGATACGCCCGTTGAGACCTCCCTGCCCGCCCTACTGGAGCTCCTCGGTCACCCGCGCGTGTCATCCGAAAAGTTGATCCCCGAGATCCTGCAGGGCATCCGCGCTTCCATGGTGGATAACACCCCCAAGGTTTCGGCCGCCCTGGTCAGCCTGATCCAGAAAGCCCAGGCCGAGGGATACGCCATCGGCGCCGTCAGCAACCTGGACACCGAAGCGGCGGACATGCTGCATGCCAAACTCGATGTCGGCGAAGCCGAAGAAGGTGCCATCGTGGCCTCCGAGAGCGATACCGGCACCGGGGACGCCCAGGCCTGGAAGGGCGCCGCGCGCGCGCTTGACGCTCTCATCCCAGCCTGCGTCGTCCTGACCAGCAGCAGCCGCGCCGCCCATGCCGCCGTCGCGGCCGGCATGCGCTGTGTGGTCATTCCGGATGACTACACCTCCTTCCAGGATTTCGGCGGTACCGACCGCATTCTCGATAGCTTGGATGACAACGCCGTCGGCGAGATCATGGACATCCTGGCTGTGCATCCATGAGCACCCAGCTCCTTCGCGCCCGGGCCGGCGATGTTACGGCCCACATGCAGGCCGTCGCGGACAAGGAAAACGTTCCCGTCGATGAAGTGGGGGCGCTGCTGGCCTCCGGCCGTGCCGTGCTGCCCGCCAACCCGGCGCATGGACGCCTCGATCCCGAGATTGTGGGACGACGCTTCCGCACCAAGGTCAACGCCAACCTGGGCCGTTCCGCCGACAAGTCCTGCCTGGAAGAGGAACAGGCCAAAGTCACGACCGCCCTCGCGGCTGGCGCCGACTTCGTCATGGATTTGAGCGTGGGGGCCGACCTTGGCACGCTGCGCCGCGCCTTGCTTGAGATCTGTCCGGCGCCCTTCGGCACCGTGCCCATCTACGAAGCCCTCTCGCGCATCGAAGGCGACACGAATGCGCTGACGGCCGAGCTGCTGCTCACGGTCATCCGCGACCAAGCCGAGCAAGGCGTCGACTTCATGACGATCCATGCCGGCCTCCTGCACAGCCATGTCGACCTGGCCCTCAAACGCATCATGGGCATCGCCAGCCGCGGCGGGGCCATCCTGGCGCGCTGGATGGCCAAGCGCGACGAGGAGAATCCACTCTATGTGCACTGGGACGAAATCCTGGACATCTGCCGCACACACGACGTCACGCTCTCGCTGGGTGATGGACTGCGCCCCGGCTGCCTGGCCGATGCCAGCGACGACGCACAGTTCGCCGAACTGGATGTACTGGGCGAGCTGGTCAAGCGCACCCGCGATGCGGGTGTACAGGTCATGGTCGAAGGCCCCGGCCACGTACCGTTCGATCAGATCCAGATGAACATGGAGCGTGAGCAGCGCGTCTGCGACGAAGCGCCCTTCTACGTGCTCGGCCCGGTCGTGACCGATATCGCTCCCGGCTATGACCACATTACCTCGGCCATTGGCGCGACCGCCGCCGCCTTTCACGGGGCCTCACTGCTCTGCTACGTGACCCCCGCCGAACACCTCGGCCTGCCCAACGCCCAGGACGTCAAGGAAGGCGTGATCGCCTATCGTATTGCCGCCCACGCCGCCGATGTGGCGCGCGGCCTGCCCGGTGCCCGTGACCGTGACGATGCCATGTCGCGTGCCCGGCGCGCCTTCGACTGGGAAAAGCAGTTCGAGCTGGCCCTGGACGGTGAAGGCGCCCGCGCACGCTACGAGGCCGCACGCGTGGGGTCCGCCGACGACGCATCAGATTTCTGCTCCATGTGCGGCAAAGACTTCTGTGCTGTGCGCAACACACAGCAGATCCTGGACGAGCAATGAGCCGCCCGGCCGCCCCCCTTCCGGAGCGCGGCATCGACCGTCTCCTGCACGTCGTCGACCGCCTGCGCGGCGAGGGAGGCTGCCCCTGGGATCGTGAACAGACCCTTGAAACCCTCAAGCCCTACCTGATCGAGGAGTGCTACGAGGTGCTGGATGCCCTCGACAGCGGCACCCCGGATGACCATGCCGAGGAGCTGGGCGATGTGCTCCTGCAGATCGCCATGCACGCGCGTATACGCAGCGAGGAATCCGCTTTTACGTTTGATGACGTGGCCCATCGCATTTCCGACAAGCTGATTCACCGGCACCCGCATGTCTTCGGTGACGTCGAAGTAGCGGACAGTGACGAGGTACTGGCCAACTGGGAGCAGCTGAAAGCCGTCGAGAAGGAGCGCAGCTCCATGCTGGCCGGCATTCCGCGCCACCTGCCCGCCCTACAGAAAGCGCAACGCCTGCAGAGCCGGGCCGCGCGCGTGGGGTTCGATTGGGACGACGTGCGCGACGTCCTGGCCAAGGTGGATGAAGAGCTGGCCGAAACGCGTGAGGCGATGCAGGGCAACGACCCCGATCACCTTGAAGAAGAACTGGGCGACCTGCTCTTTGCCGTCGTCAACCTGGCGCGCTATCAGAAGGTCAACGCCGAAGAGGCCCTGCGCAAGACCTGCGACAAGTTTATACGCCGTTTCAGCGGCGTTGAGACACGTATCGCCGCCGCGGGGCGGACCTTGCAGGAGTGTGACCTGGCCGAGATGGACGCGCACTGGAACGACATCAAGCGCGAGGAAAAAGCTACTCAGGCTTAACGTCCTGCGCCTTGAGCTTCTCTCCCGTCTGACAGTGGGTCAGCTCGGCATCCTTCGTGACCGATTCATCGGCAATCAGGTCATGGATGGCTTGCTTATTGATCGGCCCGTATTCGGTCCCGTCCACCAGCGTCACCATCCACTCCATCGCCAGCGCCGACACATCCGCCGCCTTGGCCCAGAAGATCTTGTCGGATGACACATCGTGATCATGCGCCACGCGACAATCCCTGGCCCACTGCACCAGCTCCTCAAAGCCTACCGGCCCCAGCATGTTCGTGCCATCGTAGCGCAGGTACCACTCCTTGGGCGGCTCGGGTTCGGCCCCCGGCTTGGCCGCTTCAGCGCGGGCATCATCCAACTCCGCCCTGAGTGTCGCGGTCTTGGACTCGGCCTGCTTCAGATCGTCCTGCAATGTGTCAGCGACCACCCGGTTGGCCTCCTGCGCGACCTCCAGCTTCCCGTGTTCCACCAGCAAATCATCGGTCGCCGCGACAGCCGCCTTCAAGGCCGCCTTGGCATCCGCCAGCGCCTCGTCCTTACCGGACAGCGCCTTCTCGGCATCCTCCAGCGCCTCGTCCTTACCGGACAGCGCCTTCTCGGCATCCTCCAGCGCTGCGTCCTTACCGGACAGAGCTTGCGCTGCATCTTCCAGCGCTTTGTCCTTAGCGGCCAACGCCTTCTCGGCATCCTCCAGCGCGGAGCTCTTGTCGGCCAAGGACTTCTTCTGCTCTGCCCCGACGCTATCTCTGCCCGCCAGCGCCTTCTTAAGTTCAGCCACACGGCTCTCGAGCGCATGCTTTTCGGCTTCGATCCGGGCGCCCTGGTTCACGTGCTCCGTGACGTGGGCTTCCTTCTCGGCGAAACGCGACTCTTTTTCGGCCAGCTGAGCCGCGTGCGCGGTCGCGGCGGCGGCCATCTCGGTTTCGACCCGATCGAGGTCGGCCTGCAGCGAGCTTTGGGTTTTGCGCGCCTGCTCCACTTCGCTCGCGAGAGCTGATTGCCTCACCTGCGCCTGCTCCGATTCCGCCTGGGCTTGTGCCAGCGCGGCGGTCAACTCGGCCACGCGATCCTCAATCTCCTGCTTCTCGGCTTCGGCCTGCGACGCCAGCTCGACATGTTCCGTCACGGTGGCCGTATGCTCCGAATGAGCCGCGGCGAGTGACGCGGACTCGGCGCGCATGACCTCCACCTCGGCGGCACTTGCGGCCAACGCCGCTTCCAGCTCAACGACACGTGTTGCGGCCTTCGGGGCTTCGTCACGCAACGCCTTGATCGTCTTGTCACGTTGCTTGAGGTCCACCTTGAACTGGGCCACCTTCTTGTCGCGATTTTTGAGTTTGCGCCCCACGCTGGCCGCCTGCTTCTTCTCGTCCTTCACTTTCTGGCGGGCCACTTCCAGTTTAGAGTCAAGCGCACCAGCAGCGACCTGCTCTCTCTTCAGGTCTGCCTCCGAAAGACTAAGGCGTTCGGTCACGTCACTCACGTCCGTACGCAGTTGATCGACCTGCAGGCCCCACTCCACTTCACGTTGCGCAGCGGCCTCGCTCGTCTCGCTGAGTTGCGCCGCAACCGCTGCGATCTCTGCGGCCAGAACCGTCTCCCGCCCATCCCGCGTCGCCTGCGCGGCCGCCAGGGCCACGGTCAGACCCTCGGCTTTCTCGTCCGCCCGCTGCTGCTCGACCTCGCGCGTCTGGTTAAGTAGTGATAGTTCCTCTTCCCGCTCAGCCAGAGTGGTACGCACCTCGGCCCGTTCGGCCTCCAACTGGCCGACCCGCTCGTGGGCCGTCGCCACAGCGTTCTCGACCTCTTCCACACGGCTACGCAGCTTCTCGAGTTCAGACTCCTTCTGCTCGCCATGTTCGATATGCGTCGACTCGGACTCGCGCGCGGCCTGCCGCTCTCTGTCAGCGGCGGTGCGCCCCTCATGGGCCACTTTGAGCAGCTCCTCCAGCTCGGCAATCCGGCCGCCCTGTTCAATCTCGCGGCTGTCGCTCTCGGCCTGCAGCGCCTCTTGGCGGGCACGGGTCTCGGCAAGCAACGCCTCGGCCCGGTTCAGTTCGCCTTTAAGGGAGTCCCAGCCATCCTGTTCAACACGCAGCCGTTCGGTGAGGCGCCCCCCTTCGGCCTGGGCCGCGGCCAGTTCCTGGCGCAACTCAGACACAAGGGCGTCGCTTCCGGCCGCCGCGACCGCGGTCGTGCCGTCGGCCTCGAGTGCTCCGCTCTGACTGGCCACGCTCTGCCCCTCATCGGAACCTGTAGCCTGTACGGTCTGCAATAGGCGTGAGGCGGCCGCGTCCAGCGGGCGCGAGGCGGTGGCGCGCGCGAGGGCCTGGGGCACGTCGAGCGTCTCATCTGTCTCACGCTGCTTAAGTCGTGCATCCGGCGAAATCAGCCCGCGCCGGACGAGGGCACTGAGCGCCATCATGTTGAAGGGGCCGAAATCGTCCGCCCCGTCAGATGACGCCACCCACTCCAAGCCGAGCTCGGGGATGCTGTCGGCCCGCACCCACTCGTTGCGGTCGAATGAAATCTCGCTCTCAGCGGTCACGCGGCCCTGGGCGGCCCATTGGCAGACCGTGGTCAGCGCCACCGGTCCATACGTCATGTTGTCGCTAACGCGCACATGACAGCGCCCATTGCTATCGCCGCTATCTCTGAGCCGATCCAGAATCTTTGACATACTTTGCTCCGCGCATCGAATACCACTCGTCCGCACCCGCGCGGACCACGAATCAGGATTGTGGAGCTGCACCCCAAACAAATCAAGTCGATTTGCGTCCCACACTCCAACGTTGACCCCTTAGCCCTCTACAGGGTAGCCTGCCCCCTGCCGGTTTACCCGGCAGGTGCGAAAGATGCCCCGCTGAGAGAAAGGGCGCACGTGGAACCTGCGGCTGCCTGGTGCGCGCATGGCTAACAGGACTTCCCTCGCGCTCGGCCAGCCGCAGATTATCTTGAGGTCGCAGCGTTTGACTGGCAGTCTTTGACTCCTGCCGGGTAAACCGGCAGGGGGTCCGGACATCAGCATTTGAACCCTATGAATGGATTGGGAGTGACACTATGGGCAAGAACATCACCTACAAGATACTAGAGGCACACCTCGTTTCGGGCACGCTCGAAGCGGGCAACGAGATCGGGATACGGATCGACCAGACCCTGACCCAGGACGCCACCGGCACGATGGCCTTCCTGCAGTTCGAGGCGATGGGGCTCGACCACGTCAAGAACGAGCTGGCGCTCAGCTATATTGATCATAACACGGTTCAGGTCGGCTTCGAGAATGCCGACGACCACCGCTACCTGCAGTCGGCCGCGGCCCGCTTCGGGGCTGTCTTCTCCAAGCCCGGCAACGGGATCTGTCACCAGCTGCATGTCGAACGTTTCGGCATCCCCGGCAAGACCTTGCTCGGCTCCGACTCGCATACCCCCACCGACGGTGGTATCGGCGCCCTGGCCATGGGCGCCGGCGGCATCGATGTGGCCGTGGCAATGGGCGGCGGTCCGTTCTACCTGAACGCGCCGAAAGTTATCAAGATTCACCTTGAGGGCGCGTTGCCGCCCTGGGTCGCGGCCAAAGATGTCATTCTCAAGGTGCTGGAGCACTACTCGACCAAGGGCAATGTCGGCTGCGTCTTCGAATATGGCGGCCCCGGCGTAGCCTCGTTGGACGTACCCGAACGCGCCACAATTACCAACATGGGTGCCGAGTGCGGCGTGACCACATCGATCTTCCCGAGTGATGAGCGGACCCGCCAATTCATGCAGGCCCAGGCACGCGGAGCCGACTGGGTCGAACTCAAGGCCGATGACGACGCCACGTACGATGAGGTCTTCACGCTTGATCTTACCACACTCGAGCCGCTGACCGCCGCCCCGCATTCACCGGGCAACATCAAGCGCATCGCCGATGTGGCCGGCCTCAAAGTCAACCAGGTGCTGATCGGATCCTGCACGAACTCCTCCCTGCGCGATCTCAAGACCGTGGCGGCGATTCTGCGCGGCAAGACGGTCCATCCCAGCGTGACCTTCGGCGTGGCGCAAGGCTCGCGCCAGGTCATGCGCATGCTCGCCGCCGAAGGCGACCTGGCCGATATCATCGGGGCTGGCGCACGTCTTCTCGAAAACGCCTGCGGCTTCTGCATCGGCAACTCGATGTCGCCGGGCAGCGGCGAGGTCTCATTGCGCACCTCCAACCGCAACTTCGAAGGCCGCTCCGGTACGATCGACGCCCAGGTCTATCTGGTCAGCCCCGAAGTCGCCGCCGCCTCGGCCCTGGCCGGCGAGGTGGTGGATCCGCGCACGCTCGGCGAGCGCGCCATCGAGATCACGGTGCCAGAACACTACGCGATCGAGGACTCCATGTTCCTCTTCCCGGAGCGCGTTGCCGACACCCCCGCGATTGAGCGCGGGCCCAACATCGGTGCCCCGCCAGTAGCCGATCCGCTCGGCGAGACCCTGGGCGGGGTGGCCACGATCAAGGTCGGCGACAACATTACGACCGACCACATCATGCCGGCCGGGGCGCGGCTGAAGTACCGCTCCAATGTGCCGACCTATTCGACCTTTGTGTTCGAGATCACCGATCCCGAATTCGCCACGCGGGCTGCCGCCACGCGCGACCAGGGCCTGCACAACGTAATTGTGGCAGGCCAGTCGTACGGCCAGGGCTCCAGCCGCGAGCATGCCGCGCTCTGCCCGATGTTCCTCGGCGTCAAGGCCGTCGTTGCGCAGTCGATCGAGCGGATCCACATGGCCAACCTGATCAACTTCGGGATCGTGCCGATGCTCTTCAGCAACGAAGCCGACTACGCCCGGATCGAGGCCGGCGACGCCCTCAGCGTGCCCAACCTGCGCGAGGCCATTGGGGCCGGCCGTGCCGTGGTGATCCGTAACGAGACACAGAACGTCGACATCCCCGTACAGACCGATTTCACCGACCGGCAGCGTAAGATACTTCTGGCGGGTGGACTCCTGAACTACACCAAGGAGCAAGGCGCATGACCACACCGATCCACCGCTACCTTGATTCTGCCGTTCTCAAACCCGCGTTGACCCCCGCCGACGCGGCACGCGAGATCCAATCCGGCATCGACTACAATGTACGATCGGTCTGCGTGCGCCCGGCTGACATCCCACTGGCGCTCAACATGTGTGCCGGCACGACCACCGATGTGGGCACCGTTCTGAGCTTCCCGCACGGCTGCGGTCATCCGCACGTCAAGGCCATGGAGGCGGAGGCCTACATGGCGATGGGGGTTGCCGAGATCGACATGGTGGTCAACTACGGGCTTGTATGTGCCGGCGACTGGGAGGGCGTGCAGGCCGACATCGCCGCCGTGACCGACGTCGCGCGACCAAAGGGCATCCTGGTGAAGGTGATCCTCGAGACCACCGAACTGGAACCCGACGCCATTGCCGGTGCCACCGAGGCTGCGATTGCGGCGGGCGCCGACTACGTTAAGACCTCCACCGGCTTCGCGTCTGGCGGGGCCTCAGTCGAGGCCGTGCGGATCATGCTCGACACCGCCCAGGGCCGCATCAAGGTGAAGGCGTCCGGCGGCATCCGGGACCTCGCCACAGCCAAACAGTATGTCGCCATGGGGTGTGAACGCCTCGGTGTCGGCTCCACATCCACACCGGTCATCTGCGACGCCACCGCCGCCCCTGCCGCCACGGATGAAACGTACTAGCCAGTGTCGTCGCATGTCGCGGCGGCGGTGCGCCGGAAGACCCATAGGGAAATAGCACTATGAAATGGACACGCGAACAGTACCTGGACTTGATGACGTTTGGTGCCTTCGACCGGCCGATGTTTGTGGAGCTCTTCGGTCCCTTGATCGGTCTGCCCGAGGAGTGGCGCGCGCAGGGGGCCAGCCAGGCGGAGATCGACATGGTCGCGTTCGACTTCGACTACGTGGAGCGGACAAGCTGCGGAGCAAATACGGGGGCGATCGATGCCCGGCCCAGCGAGGTGATCGAGGAGACCGAGAGCTACCGCATTGAGCGTGATTTTCTGGGCCGGACCATGAAGCTGACTAAGCTGACCGCGACCATTCCCCTGCCCCTTGACTTCCCCGTTAAGACGATGGACGACTGGCTTGAGATCAAGCACCACTACGTCTATCGCGAGGACCGCGTCAATAGGGATCGGCTCGCCGAAGCAGAACAAGCGCAACAAGAGGGACGTCTGGTTGTAGCCGGCATCCCCGGTGCATTCGATACGGTCCGCCAGCTGATGGGCGAGGAGATCGGCTGCATGGCCTACTACCTACAACCCGAGCTGATCGCCGACATTATGGCCACGCTAACCGATACCGCCACGCGTGTCCTGCAGCAGGTCTGCCAGGAAGTCACGGTCGACCAACTCTCCGTACACGAAGACTTTGCCGGCAAGTCCGGCCCTCTCATCGGCCCGGTCCAGATCAAGGAGCACATGCAACCCTACTACCTGGCCGCATGGAACATCGTGCGTGAGGCCGGCGGACGCATCTTCCAGCAGGATTCGGATGGCAACATCAACCCCGTGGTCGACGCCCTGCTCGATTGCGGGCTGACCTGCATGTACCCGATGGAACCGGCCGCCGGCATGGACATCGTGGCCCTACGGAAACAGTACGGCCGACGGATGAGCATGAGCGGCGGGATCGACAAACACGTCCTGCGCCAGGACCGCGCCGCCATCGACCGCGAGCTGGAGTACAAACTCCAGCCCCTTATGCGTGACACCGGCGGGATCGTCTTCGGCCTGGATCACCGCATCCCCAACGGCACCCCGCTCGAGAACTACCGCTACTACGTTAAGCGCGGCCGTGAGATTCTGGGGCTGCCACCGCTCGACCCCAACCGCCACGGGTGGCAGCGCATGGCATTCTGAGGCGTTCCGCGCTCAGTCGCCACTGACGTTCAGCGTGGCCGAGACCGCCCCACTGGCAGGATCGTCGGGCTGCCCACCGCCGACTGAGATCGTGTAGTCGCCCGGGGCGACAAAGGGGGTGCCCTTGCTGTCGTAGGCGGCCAGCTGCTTCCGTTTCAGGTTGAACGTCAACGCCTTGGCGCGGCCGGCCTTGAGGTGGATCCGCTTGAAGGCGACCAGCTGCTTGAGCGGCGTCGGCACTCTGGCCGGGTTGTTCGACAGGTAGACCTGCACGACCTCGTCGCCATCGCGTTTGCCGCTGTTTTTCACCTCCACCATCACCTTCAACCCCTTCACCGTCAGCTTGCGATAGGCGAAACGGGTGTAGCTCAAGCCATAGCCGAACCGGTAGAGCGGTTTCTTCTTCATGAAGCGGTAGGTGCGCCCCTTCATGCTGTAGTTACAGAAGTCGGGTAGCTGGCTCATCGATTTCACAAATGTCACCGGCAGGCGGCCCGCCGGGTTGTAGTCACCGAACAGGACGTCCGCGATGGCGGCACCGCCCTGCTCACCGGGATACCAGGCGTAGAGGATGGCGTCGCAATAGGGTTCCACTTCTGCCAGGTCAATCGCGCTGCCGCTCAGCAACACCAGGACCACCGGCTTACCGTTGGCATGCAGCGCTTTGAGCAGGTCGAGTTGACGTCCCGGCAGCCCAATCTGGACGCGGTCCCCGCCGCCATCCGAGAGAGCCACCCCGCCCTCTTCACCTTCCAACTCGGTCGTGTTCCCCAGAACAGCGATCACAACATCCGTCTTGGGCTTCACCCGTCCGTTGACCGGTCCGTCACGGTAGAGGTCGCAGCCCTCGCGCGAGGTGATCTGGGAGCCCACGGAAAGCTTGCCCACAATCCCGTCAAGGGGGGTGACCATCTGCGGTGACAGCCCACAGTAGTTGGCATACAGCGCCACGTCGTTGCTGGCGTTGGGCCCAATCACCGCCACCTCGTTCAACTCCTTCGACAGCGGCAGTATGCCGCTGTTCTTGAGAAGCACCATCGATTCACGCGCCATCTGGAGGGCGAGATCAACATGCTTGGCGCAGCGCACCACGTCCGCCGGAATAGCGGCATAGGGCACCTTGCTCTCCGGATCGAACATGCCGAGGCGGATACGCGCCTCGAAGAGCCGTTTGACGGAAACAGCGATCTCCTCCCCGGTGATCAACCCCTGCGTCACAGCATCCAGCAGGTGGGGATACATATTGCCGCAATTCAGGTCGCAGCCGTTTTTGACGGCCATGGACGCCGATTCCGCGGGCGAGCTGGTGATCTTGTGGTGCTCGTGAAAATCCTTGATGGCCCAGCAGTCAGACACCACGTACCCCTTGAAGCCCCAGTCATCACGCAGGATCTTCTGCAGTAGCGTCTGGCTGCCGCAACACGGCTCACCCAGCGTGCGGTTGTAGGCACCCATCACCGACCACGCGCCCGCCTCCTGGATGCAGGCCTTGAAGTGGGGCAGGTAGGTCTCGTGCAGGTCGCGCTGATTGACGATGGCATCGAACTCGTGCCGCAACGGCTCGGGCCCGCTGTGTACGGCGAAGTGCTTGGGGGTTGCCACCAGCTTGAGATAGGTAGGGTCGTTGCCCTGAAGCCCTTTGCAGAAGGCCACACCCAGCCGTGCCGTCAGATAGGGGCATTCACCATAGGTTTCCTGGCCACGCCCCCAGCGTGGATCGCGGAAGATATTGATGTTGGGCGTCCAATAGGTCAGCCCGAAATAGATCTTCCGGTTCTCCTGTTTAACGGCCTGGTGATACTTGGCACGCGCCTCGTCCGAAATGGCCGTGGCCGTCTTAAACATCAGCTTCTGATTGAACGTCGCCGCCATGCCGATCGCCTGCGGAAAGACCGTGGCGTGCCCGGCGCGGGCCACGCCGTGCAGACACTCATTCCACCAGTTGTACGCCGGCACGCCCAGCCGCGGGATGGGTGGCGCCTCATGCAAGGTCTGCGCGATCTTTTCACGCAGCGTCATCGCCCCCACCAGCGCCTCAACGCGTTCATCCACACTCAAGGTCGAATCATACCACACGTGGTTCGTCTTCATCTTCGGCATAACAACATTGCTCCAGCTACACAGCTACTCCACATCATCGACCACGAAGCATAAACGCCTGAGCCCTTTCGTGTAAACCGCAAGCTTTCCTTGCCCATTTCAGCAAGATAATCCCACTTTTCGCCGACAACATACTATAGACGGTTGTCATACCCATCTATTATATGCGCTTCATTTGACGGGATCCCCATCGGGGTCCACACAGAGGGAGCGATGATCATGACGGGCAAAGAGCTGTTGTTGAAGGCGATGCGTAACGAAGAGACCCCGCGGCCGGCGTGGCTGCCGTTTGTGGGCTGTCACGGCGGATTCCTGCTGGAGAAAACCGCAACCGAGTACCTGCAGTCGAGCGAGCTACTCGTGGCGGGACTGCGCAAGGCGCGTGAGCTCTACCAACCGGATGGACTCCCCATCGCGTTTGATCTCCAGATCGAGGCGGAAATCCTCGGCTGTGACCTGCATTGGGGCGACGAGGTGCCGCCTGCGGTAATCTCGCACCCCCTGACCCACTGCACCACGGCCGACCTGCCGGAGCTGAGCAAGTACAAGGGCCGCTTCCCGGTCATCCTCGAAGCGATGCGTCAGCTCGTGCCGGAGATGGGCGAAGAGGTTGCACTCTACGGCCTGATCTGCGGGCCCTTCACCCTCGCCCTGCACCTGCTCGGCAACGACATTTTTCTCAAGATGTTTGATGACCCAAGCGGCGTCAAGGAGCTGATCGACTACTGCGCCGGGGTCTGCATCCAGTCGGCCTCGATCTACCTCGAAAACGGCGCCGCTGTGGTGGCCGTGGTCGACCCCATGACCAGCCAGATCTCGCCGGAGCATTTTGCCGAGTTCGTGGCGCCCGGACTGAACAAGGTGTTTGATGCGATTCGCGACAAGGGTGGCCTCTCCTCACTCTTCGTCTGCGGCGACGCCAACCGCAACCTGGAAGCGATGAGCCACACACACACAGACAACCTATCGGTCGATGAGCAGATCCCGATGGACCGCCTGCGTGAGCTCTGCGCGCCGGCCGGCAAGTCGTTTGGCGGCAACATGAAACTGACCGCCGTGCTCCTGCTGGGCGATGAGGCCGACTCCGCCAAGGAAGCCGTCGAGATTATGGAGCAGGCCGGCACAAGCGGTTTTATCCTGGCCCCGGGCTGCGACCTGCCCTACGCCACCCCCGTGGTCAACCTGCAGGCGGTCAGCGCCACAGTGCACGACCCCTATGCACGGGAGGTCGCCGAGACCACGACGAGCACTAAGGAGGCCGACACCTACGATGACGTTGAAGTGCCGGACTACCGTGCCCACAAGCCGGTGGTCATCGACGTCATCACGCTTGACTCGACCTCCTGCGCGCCTTGCCAGTACATGATGGATGCCGTGCAGCGCGCCGCCAATGACGCCTTCGTGAAGACGTACGTCAACGAGCACAAGATCAAGGTCCGCACCGGCCTCGGCATGATGTCGAAACTGGGCGTCAAGAACCTGCCCACGATCTGCATCGACGGCGACGTCAAGTTCGCCTCGATCATCCCCGACCACGATACGCTCGTCAAAGCGATCGAGGATCACGCCATCGCCAAGAACCTGTTGAAGCGCTCCTGAAGAAGGGGAGCGACCACGGATTACACGGACAGCACGGGTGGCGGCCCGGCTCTGAGCATTAAGGACAACACTATGATTCCGATTGCACTGGTGACCGGTTTTCTCGGCAGCGGGAAGACCTCGTTTCTGAAGCACACCGTCGGTCGTTACCGCGACCGGCAGGTGGTCTACCTGGTCAACGAGTTCTCGCCGGTCGACGTCGATGGTGCCCTTGTTGAGAGCGAGGACGCCGACGTGGTCGCCATCCCCGGTGGCAGCATCTTCTGCAAATGCCTCGTCACCGAGTTCATCGGCCAGCTCCGCCGGATCGCCGAGACCTACCCGGATAGCAAAGGCGTCATCATCGAGGCCAGCGGCATGGCCAATCCGGCTGTGGTGGGAACCATGCTTCAGGAGACCAAGCTGGATACGATCTATGAGTTGTCCACGGTTGTGGCGGTCGTGGATCCGGGCAGCTTTCTCAAGCTGCAATACACCCTCCCCAACGTAGCCGACCAGGTCCGCGCTGCCCACGTGGTGCTGCTCAACAAGACCGACTGCTATGACGACGCGACGCTAGACGAGACCGAGAAGGTGCTCCTCGATCTGAATCCAGCCGCCACCCTTCAGCGTACCATGCAGGGGCGTACTGAGCTGAATCTCTTTGCCTCCACCACAGCAGCGCCGGAAATCGAAGGCGACTATGCCACATGCCGTGACCCCAACTACCGCTCTGAAGCCCTGACCATGAGCGGCGACATCGCCCTCGATGACCTCGCGGCCGCGCTGATCGCCCTGGGTGACGACTGTTACCGTGCCAAAGGCTACGTGCCCGCGGATGGCTTCCTCCATTTTGTCGATCTCAGCAGCAGTGGCCTCACCATCACGCCCACCGACCGCGCCGGCGACACCGGCAAGCTGGCCATCATCCTCAAGGGCGCCGCACCGGAGTCTGCTACACACGCCCTGCAGTCGCTGATACGCCAAGACAAGGATAGGCAGGCAGCTGTGGCCAGGTAGGGCCCGATCTCCGAGCCGGCCGTGCACAAGGAGTGTGCAAGACGCGTGATAGACGAGCGATTCTCACCACGCCTATCCCGTTGCTTGCCCTCGCCTGGCTCGCGGCCCGCGGCGGAGCGCGGGCCCTACCTTCTGTTTCCAGAGATTGGTGCACCCAAATCAGCAAGATCCTCTCAAACAGCGACCATAATCACCTATAGAGCGCTGCAACTGCGGGTATATGCTTTCTTCAGCAGGAACGATCTGTCCTTTTTTTGACACGACTGAGGAGTACATGGCGATGCCCACAGACGAGAACAAACCGACGTTTCGTGAGATGCTAAGCGGCGAGACGTTCCACTATGGCGTGGAGCTGGTCAGCTCGCGCGGCCTACCCCAGATGGAGGAAGGCGACAGTAAACTGCTGAAGGAAGCCGAAGCGCTGGCGGCCGATCCCCATTTTAGCTGGATCTCGGTCACGGACAACCCGGGCGGCAACCCGATGCTCCCGGCCGACTGGCTGGCGCGCCATCTCACCAAGCTGGGCAGCGAGATCGTGATCCACCTGAGCTGCAAGGATCTCAACCGCAACGGACTCGAGTCGGCCGCCTGGCGCAGTGCCTCGGAAGGCTTCACCAATATTCTGGCCCTGACCGGCGACTACCCGGTCACCGGTTTCGGCGGCAACGCCACGCCGGTCTTCGACCTGGATTCGGTCGGTCTCATTTCGATGCTCAAGGCGATGAACGATGGCCTCGAGGTGCCCGGCCGGCGCGGCAAAACCGAGGAGCTGCCGGCGACCGACTTCTTTATCGGCTGTGCGGTCTCCCCGTTCAAACAGCACGAGCGCGAATACATGCCGCAACTCTTCAAGCTGGCGCGCAAGGTGCGCTGCGGCGCGCAATGGGTCATCCCGCAGCTGGGCTACGACATGCGCAAGTTCCAGGAGCTGCAGCTCTTCTGCCGCTGGGCCAAGCTGGACGTGCCCCTGATCGGCAATGTCTACCTGCTCTCCAAGTTCGTGGCCGGCATGTTCAACCGCAACGACATCCCCGGCTGCGTAGTGAGTGACAAGCTCCTTGAGGAGGCAAAGAAGTACGCCGCCGGCGAAGACAAGGGCCGTAGCTTCTTCCGCGAGCTGGCCGCCAAGCAGCTGGCCATCTTCAAGGGTCTCGGGTATGACGCCGGCTACATTGCGGGCGTGGCCAAGGCGGAAACCTTCGGCGCCATCATCGATCAGGCCGAGAGCTATGGCGAAAATGACTGGAAGGAATTCGCCAAGGAGATCCAGTTCTCGACCGAGGAGGAGTTCTATCTCTTCGAGCAGGATGCGGAGACCAGGCTGAGCGACTTCGACCGGATGAGCGAGGACTACCTCGTCTCGCTGCTGCATCCCACAGCCAGCAAGAACGTCTCCCCCTCCTACCGCATGAGCCGCACCATCCACGATGTCGCCTTTACGCGCGACAAAGGCCTCTTCGGTACGATGCAGAAGCTCTACGGCAAGCTGGAAGGCGACGGCAAAGCCAAACAGGCCACCGGCAAGGTGATGCACGGACTCGAACACGCTTCCAAACAGATCATGTTCGGCTGCAAAGATTGCGGTGACTGCTCGCTGCCGGATTGCGCCTACCTCTGTCCGCGGGCCTCCTGTTCCAAGACCGGCCGCAACGGCCCCTGTGGCGGCTCACACAACGGCCGCTGCGAACTGGACGACAAAGAGTGCATCTGGGCACGGGCCTACGACCGAACGAAGTACTACGGTGAATCCCAGGCCATGTTTGACGGTCCACCGGTGCTCTACAACCCCAACCTGGAAGGCACCTCGGCCTGGGCCAACACCTACCTCGACCGCGACCACAACGCCCCGCGCGAGGAGCAACCCGCCCCGCTCCTGCCTGACCCCAAGCCAGCGAAGAAGCGCAAGCACTAGGCAGAGCTCGGTGCATGGTCCCCACGGGCCTGCATGGTCCCCACGGGCCTTGCGCCCGTGGAGCCTCAGATCCCCCTCTTTCTTTCAGTATCGTGTCACTCAATGGACCAGCGGCTGGTGAGCGCGAGTCACAGCCGACCGGCGCTCCCTCGCGCCCAGCAGCCGCAAGGCATGGATACTGCAAAACGAAGGAGTGACCGGAGATCTCCAGCTCCTGCCAGACAAGCCGGCAGGGGGCGTAGTGATCCAACCAGTCTTTTCTCCTTGTACACCCCGCCGTATAAATCATAAGTTAGATGATCATATTACGCGGATTAAGTATCCCTTGCAGATCACAGGAGTGAACTATGCCTGCCAAAGAGCAGCTGACAGCGGTAGAACGGGACAAGGTCGAGATTGACCCGAACTTTGACTTTCGGGATTACGTATCGGTCGACTTCGACGACATCCCCCCCAACGTCATGGCGATGTTTAAATGGGCCGGCGTCTACAGTCAACTGCAGAAAGGTTTCTTCATGATCCGCCTGGTGACCCCTGGCGGACTCATGAACACGGAGCAGTTCACACGCGCCCTTGAACTCGCCGACGACTATGCCCAGGGCGAGCTCTGCATTACGACGCGCCAGACGCTCCAGTTCCACTGGGTTCGCCTACCCGACATCCACAAGGTGATTGAAGGCATGCAAGCGGTGGGCATCACAACGCACAACGGCTGCGGCGATGTCGCACGCAATACGGTGACCTGCGAGATGCAGGGGGTCTGCCCGCACGAGGTCGGCGACGATGTACGCCGCCTGATCGAGGCCGTCGCGACCGACCCGGAGATCCAGCAACAGCAGCGCAACCTGCCGCGCAAACACAAGATCAGCGTGGCCGGCTGCGGCAAGGCCTGCGCCCAAACCCTGATCAACTGCCAGGGCTGGGTGCCCGCTACGCGCGAGCACTCCGACGGCACCAGCGAGACCGGCTGGCGCTTCCACGCCGGCGGCGGCCTGGGTGCCCGCCCTTACCTGGGCAAGGTCATCTTCGACTGGGTGCCCTGTGACCTCGCGCTCGAGGTGGCCCGCGCCACTGTCGAGGCCTTCCGCCGTCACGGCGACCGACGCAACCGCACTCTGGCCCGCCTCAAGATCGTAGTCGATCGCATGGGTCCGGCCGCCTTCGGCGACCTTCTCCTCGACCTGCTCAAGGAGCGCGGCATTGAGGGAATCGACCGCATCGAAACCGCCAAGAATCCCGTCCCCTATATCGGGGCCTCGTTCCTGAGTGGCCAGGGCGCCCTGCCGCAGAGGCAGGCCGGCCTGAACACGGTGCGCATCCTGGTGCCGCGCTCGGAAATCCGCACCGAAACCGGCCGCGAGATCTCCCGCCTGGCCGACCTCTACGGCAACGGGGAGATCGCCTTCACCAGTCGCCAGAACGTCGCCATTCGCCATGTGCCCGACGCCAGCGTGCCGCTCCTCACGGAGGCGCTGCACAAGGCCGGCTGTGCCACCGAGGGGTTCGAACGGGCCCCCGATATCGTAGCCTGTGTCGGCACCACGCAGTGCAAGATGGCGGTCTCAGACACGCGCCAGTCCTGCTTCACGCTCAGGGATGAACTCAGCGCAGACAAGGACTACTGGAACCGCATCGGGCCGCTGCGCATCCATTTCACCGGCTGCCCCAACAACTGCGCCCATGCCTGGAGCGCCGATATCGGACTGCGCGGACGGCGACGCCGCGGCGACACGGGCAATGTTGAAGGCTACAGCATCTTTATCGGTGGCAAGCTAAGCCAGGCCGGCAGCATCGCGGAACACCTGGTCGATATCGATAGCGATGCGGTCAACACCACCGTGCGCCGCCTTCTCGATCTCTACCTGGCCAACCGCAAGCAGGATGAGCCGCTTATTCAGTTCGTTGAGCGGAGCGGCGTTGACGCCATCCGCACCACCCTCTTCGGATCGGAGGGCGACCATGCCTGAGCCACGTCACCGTATCGAAGCCCTGCTCGACGCCAATCGCAACGACGAGGCGATTGAGAAACTGTGCGGCCCGCACGCCGCGCGTGAGGCGTGGGAATTCGCCCTGCTGGCGCGCGCCTACTTCCAGCGCGGCGACGCCCGTGGCGACTTCTACGCGGCTTTCTTCTTCACCGCCCGCGCTCAGACGGCCGGCTGTGATGAGCCCTGGCTGGAGACACTGCGTCAGCGCCATGCCCCCGCCAGCGGCGACACCGAGGCGTCGCCGCGCCGCAGCGCCTACCCCTTCGACGCGCTCTCGCAAGAGCAAGGACGTGCCGCCGCGGCAAAAGATTTTGACTGGATCGCGCGCAATATCCCCTGCCAGGAGGCCTGTCCGGCCCACACCAACATCCCGGAATACCTGACCGCCATCTACAACGGCGAACACGCGCGGGCCTATCGGCTTAACTTGGAGAGTAATGTCTTCCCCGGCGTGCTGGGCCGCGTCTGTGCCCGCCCCTGCGAAGACGTCTGTCGCCACGGCTGGGAAGGGCTCGGAGACTCGGTCGCCATCTGCCACTCAAAACGCGCCGCGGCGGATCTAAAAGGGCGTGACCCGGTCGTGCTCGATAGCTGGTTCCCTGCCACAGGCAAATCGGTCGCGATCATCGGTGCCGGCGTGGCGGGTCTCACCATCGCACGCGAGCTGGCCCGCTGCGGACACAGCGTGACGGTACTCGAGAAACACGCCACCCCGGGCGGCATGCTGAACCAGGGCATTCCGGAGTTTCGCCTGCCGCGTGACGTAATCGCACGCGAGATCGACCAGGTGCGCGCTCTGGGCGTCACGATCAGCTGCGGGGTTGATGTCGGCCGCGATATCACACTGAGCGATCTGCGCTCCGAGCACGACGCAGTCGTCCTCGCCGCCGGCACACTGCGCCCCAACCTGCTCGACCTGCCCGGCAAAGCGCTGCGCGGGATTCGGCACGGCCTCGACTTCCTGCTTGAGGTCAACACGAACGGCACCACCACAATCGGCAAGCATGTGCTGGTCATCGGCGGCGGATTCACAGCGATGGACTGCGCGCGCACGGCTAAACGTCTGGGTGCCGCCACACACTCTTTCGGCGACGCGGCCCATTCGGATGCGCCCGCCGGCACGGTCCTTAATCCGCCGCGCGACCACGTGGGGGTCTGGTACCGCCGCACCCACAACGAGATGCTCACCACCCCCGGCGAGCTGGAAGAGCTGGGCCACGAACAGATCGACATGGAGTTCCTGGTCAGCCCCATGCGCTACGTGGGCAAGGACGGCACAGTGACCGGCGTGGAGTTTGTACGCAACGAACTGGGCGAGCCGGACGCCAGCGGACGCCGCCGGCCCATGCCGGTCGAAGGCAGCGCGTTTGTCGTGGAAGCCGACACGGTCCTCCTCGCTACGGGCCAGTTCCCCGACGGAGAATGGATCGATGCGGCCCTGCAGGACGAGCTCCTGGATGCCGACCGCTGGCTGCAACGTGACGCCGAAGGGCGCACCCCCCTGGCGGATGTCTTTGTGGCCGGCGACTACGCCGACGGGGCCAACTCGCTGATCGCCGCGATCGGCCATGCCAAGCGTGTACTGCGCAGCGTGGATGAATTTCTCACCGGCGAGGCACGCATCGAAGATCGCGTCACGATCGAGGACGCAACCGAGACCGGTCGCATCCGCGAAATGGACGAGGCACCGCTGCAGGAGATCCCGCTCTGCGACCTGAAGGAGCGTGACCTGACCACCGAGGTCGAGACCGGCTACACCCCCGACCTGGCCGTAGACGAAACGCAGCGCTGCTACCGCTGCCACTATAAGTACGAAATCGACTCAGACAAGTGCATCTACTGCGACTGGTGCATCAAGGTTAAGCCACGACCGGAATGCATCCTGCGGGTCAAGGAACTGAATTACGACGAAACGGGACGCATCGTCGGCTGGGAGGAAGCGGCCAGCACCGACGAGACCCGCCTGATCTGGATCAACCAGGAGGACTGCATCCGCTGCGGCGCCTGCATGCAGGTCTGTCCGGTTGACGCCATCTCGCTGCAGAAAGTTGACATGGAAACGGGGCCGGCCTGCGGCCGCGCCGTGGAATTGCCGGCACCATGAGCGATGCCATCTACACCAAGCTGGCGCATCCCGACCAGCAACGGCCGGAAGACGTTCTGGCCACCGCGCTCGACCACTACGGTGACCGAATCGGTCTGGCGATGAGCTTCCAGATCGGCGGCGTGGTGCTACTGGATATGATCCACCGCATCGGGCGAAAGGTGTCCGTCTTTTCACTCGATACCGGCCGCCTGCCCGAGGAGACCTACGCCTGCGCCGACCGCATCCGGCAAGCGTACGACATCGAGATCCAGTGGGTCTTTCCGCGCCACCAGTCGGTCGAGGATATGATCCGCGCCAAGGGGCTCTACTCTTTCAAAGATACTATCGAGAACCGTAAACAATGCTGCTCGATCCGCAAAGTCGAACCTCTAACCCGCGCCCTGGGCATGTTTGATGCGTGGATCACCGGACGGCGCACCGACCAGATGGTCACGCGACGCGAACTAAAAGTGATCGAGGACGACCCCGTCCACCCCGGCAAGGTGAAGATCAATCCGCTGGTGCATTGGAGCAGTGACCAGCTGTGGGAGTACACCCACGAACACAACGTGCCCTATCACCAGCTCTACGATGAAGGCTATCTCTCGATCGGCTGTGAATGCTGCACCCGCTCATGCAAGGGCGAAACCGACGAGCGCGCCGGCCGCTGGTGGTGGGAAAGCCCCGAACACAAAGAGTGCGGCCTGCACATCTCCTACCGGGACGGTTCGGGTATCTAGAGGCGCGGCCGGCGAAGGATGGCAAGCTCCGGAAGCTCGCCATCGCCGGCAATGGTTACCGTCACCTCGGTGCCGCAGTGTGAGCGCTCGATCGAGGCACCACCGTGTTTGCGGATGGATGCAATCGTGATGGTTCCACCGGTCATGCCGGGCCCGATCCATTCCAACGCGTCCCCCACCCCAAACGGGTGTTTCACGTTCATGCGGTAGCCATCGCTGTCGTGAGCGTCCACCAGCGCCACCATCTCGTGTGTACTCATGAGGCGGTTCTCGGTCTGGAGTTTGCGCGGCCGGTCGGCCGAATACCCAGAGGCAAACCCATCCTCGTAGGGGCGGTGACTGACCGCATCCAGCTCGGCGCCCCAGGTCGGATCGAGTTCGTACCCTTCCGGATCGGCCGCGTAGGCATCCAGCGCGGCGCGGTAGACCCGCGCCACGGTGGCCACGTAGTACTCGCTCTTCATACGTCCCTCAACCTTGAGCGAAGCAAGGCCGCTCTCAACCAGACGCGGGATGTGTTGAATCATGCAGAGATCGGTCGACCCCATCAGAAAGGTTCCCCGCTCGGTCTCATAAACGGGCAGCGCCTCACCGGGACGCTTCTGTTCCACGAGCTGCCACTCCCAGCGACAGCTGTGTTTGCACTCGCCGCGCGAGCCGCTCTTACCGCAGAGATGCGCCGAGAGCAGGCAGCGTCCCGAGACGGCCATACACATCGCCCCGTGCACAAACACCTCCACCTCGATGCCGCTCGCCTGCGCAATCGAGGCCGCATCCGCCAACGTGCATTCACGTGCCAACACCACCCGCTTGGCCCCGGCCGCTTTCCAGAACGAGGCGGCCGCCCTGTTGGCCGTGCTCATCTGGGTGGAGACATGCACCGGCACATCCGGCCGCTGCTCACGCACCACCGCCATCGCACCGGGATCGGCCACGATCAGCGCGTCGAAGGCCAGCTCGCGCGTCTCATCCAGCCATGCCGTCAGTAGCGGCAGATCGGCTTCAAACATCAGCGTGTTGATACAGACGTAGAGGCGCCGCCGCGCCGCATGCGCCAGCGTGACGGCTTCCGCGAGGTCGCCCTCATCCAGCGTGACGTCATCCGGGCGCATCGAGAGCCCCGGCGCCCCCACATAGACCGCATCCGCACCATAGGCCAGCGCCATGCGCACCTTCGACAGGCTTCCGGCGGGGATTAAGAGTTCGGGAATATCACGCATTGTGAAACCCTCCCCATCCGTGTCCATCCGTGTTCATCCGTGGTTCTCTTCCGCTCAGGGTCCCTACTTCTCCTCCGGCCGCAACCGGTCGGCCAGCCGGCAGGGCGAGATGCCCGGGTGGCAGTTCAACAGCTCAATTGTCAACGTATTACCCCGGCTCTCCCCGGCACGTAGGTGGAACTCCGGACTGAGCGTCTCAATCTCGGCATACTGGCCCCGGCCCATCGCGAAAAGCTGGAGCGAACAGCCACCGTCCGGGTACGCTCCGCTAAACGGATGACGGGCGCGGACCACCGTCACCACGTCATGCTGGCGCGCGGCAATCCAGGGCACCGGGGCATCCATGCCGATCTTGGAGAGGTCGCGCTTGATCAGGTCGACCGCCATGACCTCCCTGCAGCCTATCGTCGGGCCGGGAGGGGCATCCCCCATCATGACCTTGTAGCCCTTCTTGAATGCCGAGGTAGCGCGCACGGGAAAGAAGACCTGTTGCGGCGCGTCGAGCTGGGTGATCGACCAGAGGGTCAACGGCAGCCTGACATCGGCGGTGGCCACGATGCGCTGCTGCACCGTCACCAGCGGCTTTCCGGGATCCAGTGTGAACTGACGCATCACGACCGCGTTGATCGGCGCACCGTAATGGCGCGTCAAGAGACAGGACTGCCGCCCGTCCGGCTCACGCCAGGCGCGTCCCTCCCAGGCGGCATCACACAACACGGCGGGTGGCGGCCAGTCGGTCTTGTTGAACGCGGGCCAGCGCGACTGTGCCACCGGCCACAGCCAGTCGCCGCCGTAATGGGTCCAGGTTGAATCTTTCAGCGGGGGCTTACCCAGCAACGCCGGATCGTTACGCAACACATTCACCCCGTCGCGCAGCCCCAAGTGCATCATGCGCCCCACCTGCGGCACGATCACGACAGAAGCCGTATCGTTCTGCAACCGAAACGTCCACTCCCACCCCTGATAGGTCTCGGGGGCAATATCATTCGGTCCACTATCGATCATGCACGTGGACGCACAGCCTGCCGCCAGAAACAAACAGAGACCCACGCCACCTGCCAGCAGCAACACGATCACGACACTTCGCAGGGCGTTCCCCAACGGCCGTCCAAGCAACCACGATGGATTCATGGCTTGGCCTTGCGTCTCTTGGCGGTGTACTTCGCCCGCTCTTCGCGAACACCGAAGCCGATCTGCTTCCGTTTGGGCTCAGGCGGTGACATCAGCTCATCCAGCACCTCAAAGACCACCCTAAACTGCTCGTCGTACTGCTGCTCCATCTCGGCCAGTTTGGCAGCGAGTTGAGCGTGACTCTCCAGCAACTGGCGCAATTTCACAAACGTGCGCATGATGGCGATGCTGACGTCGACGGATTGCTGACTCTTAAGGACGCAGGAGAGCATAGCGACACCTTGTTCGGTGAAAGCTATGGGCGCATACCGGTTTCCACCACGCGGATCGCCAGTTTTTGAGGTCACAGACTGTGACCTCAAAGTTGCAACCTCTTCTCTTTCAAGCACAAACGCAAAGTCACGAGGAAACCGGCCCGCATTCCTGCGTACGGCCTGCTTCAACGCCTTGGTCTCGACGCCGTAGAGCTCGGCCAGATCCCTGTCCAGCATAACCTTCTGGCCACGAATCAGGTATATCGATCTCTCAATCTGCTGCACTGGAATGATTTCTTTGTCGCCCATCTCCATCCCCTTCGCCGCCATACCAGCACCCCATGGTAGCGCCGTTCTGACCGCCCTACCATACCACGCCTACCGCATTCTGCAACCCCTCCGATTTCCCGCTTCCGGCCTCCGACCTGCGGTGGTAATCTCCCTCCCATGTTACAGACACTTCGCGTCAAGAATCTGGCCATCGTGGAGAACATCCGCGTCGATTTCGCTGACGGCCTGAACGTCATCACCGGCGAGACCGGTGCGGGAAAGTCGGTCGTGGTCGGCGCGCTGGGTCTGATTCTTGGCGAACGGGCCGACAAGTCGCTGATCCGTTCCGGCGAGGAGCGCTGCGGCGTGGAGGCCTTCTTCCAGTTGGCTGACAGCGGCGAGGTCGATACGTTGCTTGAAGATCTCGGACTCGACCCGTGTGAAGACGGTGTCCTCGTGATCCGCCGCCTCGTCGCCGCCACCGGCTCCGGCAAGATCCTGATCAACGACGCCCCCGCCACGGTGCAGGCGCTCAAACGGCTGGGCACGCTGCTGGTTGACATGCACGGCCCACACGACCACCAGTCGCTCTTGAGTCCGGCCTTCCAGCTCGACCTGCTGGATGCCTACGGCCATCTCTGGCCGGCCCGCGCCGCCTACGAGAAACTCTATGCCGCCATGCGCGAGCTGGAGGAGCGGCGCGGCGCGCTGGATGGCGACGACACTGATACCGCCGCCCAGATCGATCTACTGAGCTACCAGGTCAAAGAGATTGAAGAGGCCGAGCTCGAGAACACCTCCGAGGAGGAGCTCGAACAGGAACACGCCACCGTCGCCAACGCGCAGCGGATCATCGAACTGGCCAACGGCACCAATCAGGCCTTGATCGAGGGCGAGGGAAACGCCTTCGATGCCATGGCCGTGGTGCAGCAGCTATTGGGTGAGCTGAATGGGATCTTACCCGAGGGCGAGGAGTGGCAGGAGGAAGCCCAGTCGATCGCGGTCCAGATTCAGGAGCTCTCCAGCACGATGACCTCGCACGTACAGGGCATTGACGGGGACCCGGGCCGCCTGCAGTGGTTGGATGACCGCATGACATTGCTGCACAAGCTCAAGCGCAAGTACGGCAGCAACGTCGAAGAGATTCTCGCCTTCCTGGAGACCGCCCAGCAGCGCCTCTCCGATCTCGAGCTACGCGGCGAACGCCTGGCCGCCCTCGACAAGGAGCTGGCCACCGCGCGCCAGGCGCTCACCAAGCAGGGCAAGGTGCTGAGCGAGGCACGCGCCAAGGTATCAGGTAAGCTGGCCAAGGCGGTGACGAAAGCCCTGCAACAGCTCGGCTTTGCGCACGGTGTTTTCGAGGTCCACCTGGCCGAATGCGATCCAGCACCCAATGGGTTGGATGCGATCGAGTTCGGCTTTGCCCCCAACGCGGGCGAGGAGATGCGTCCCCTGCGCGCGATCGCCTCCAGTGGCGAAATCTCACGCGTCATGCTCGCCACCAAGGCCATCCTCGCTGCACATGACCGCATCCCGGTACTGGTTTTCGACGAGATCGACGCCAATGTCGGCGGCGAGATGGGTACCGCCGTGGGGACCAAGCTCGCCACCGTGGCCGAGACCCATCAGGTGCTCTGCATCACCCATCTGCCCCAGGTCGCGGTTCAGGGCGCCAGCCACTACGTCGTCAGCAAGAACGTCGAAGGCGGCCGCACGCGCACCCACATCGGCCAGATCGATGGCCAGGACCGCATCGAAGAAGTCGCCCGCATGCTCGGCGGCCGCGACCTCACCAGCGTCACGCTGAAGCACGCCGAAGAGATGCTCAGGAGCTGAGCCACAGGGCCGATTCATACGGATTGCCTCGTCACGGTCCCCGCATGTCACAATACTCCGAATAGCACGTGCGACACTCTTCAGCCGGCGCCTTATGTCCTCCCACGATAATAGGCAGTTTCGCAGCCCTTGTTTTTGGTTGCGCTGCCGGTGACTCGAATTGCGTGAATAAGTCACGCCGGAAAGGCCCGTTAAATGGTCTCGAGACCGTTGTTTGCGCAGAAAGAGGGCGTGCCCCACTGGAGGTACTGCTCCTTGAAGATGCTGGGTCGCGCGTGGTCCTAGAATGCCGATACTCAGAGAGTGGGCCGCTCGAAGGGGCGTGGCTAATGACTCGACAGTCTGGACCAAATCAGGTTCTATGCCACGAGAGAGGCGAGGCCATATATGACGGAACGGGAAGTAGACAAACTGATTGCTCTTGGTGAAGGACTGACGCTGGAGTTTAAGACGTCGGTTTCGGGCCATCTTGGTCGTGAAATCTGCGCGATGGCAAACACCGAGGGTGGCCGCATCCTGATCGGCGTTGATGACGACGGACGAAAAGTGGGTGTCAAGCAGCCGAACAGGGCGAAATCTCAAGTCCAGAGCGCAGCGCGCAACCTGGGCCCTGCGCTGGCTATTGAGGTGGCGCCGGTCGGAAGCATCCTTGTTGTCTCCGTTCCCTCCGGGCCGAACAAGCCTTATTCCTCTGGCGGGCATTTCTATCTGCGCGACGCGTCAACAACACAGCAGATGAGGCGCGGCGAGATCCGGGAGTTCTTCTTCAAGGAAGGACTGGTACGCTGGGATGAACAGCCATGTTCTGAGTTCTCCATGGAACGGGATTTCGACGCTGACAGGTACCGTGCTTTTGCTCGGGCAGCCGGCATACCCTCCGGATTGAAGCGGCAGGATGTTCTGCGGAACCTGGATATTCTTACGGACGATGGTATTAGGAATGCGGGGGTCCTCGTTTTTGCCAAAGCAGTTTCTCGATTCTATCTTCAGGCCTCAGTCACCTGCGCCCTCTTTCAAGGTCCGTCAAAGGTGAAGATTCTGGATAAACAGACTTACCAGGGAGGCATTCTCGGCACTTACCATGACACCATGGCGTACCTCTTTTCGCATCTCAACACCGAGTACATCATACGAGGAGGCCCGCGGGAAGAAGTGCTGGAACTCCCGGAGGAGGCGCTCCGGGAAGCCGTGCTCAACGCCATCGCGCATAGGGACTACCGGAGCACATCCAACGTCCAGGTTCATGTCTTCCAGGACCGTATCGAGATTACTAACCCGGGTGGTCTGGTGCCGGGGTTATCGAAGAAGGATCTCGGGCGAGTCAGTCGGCCGCGCAACCTTCGCCTTTTTTCGCTGATGGATCGTATGGAATTGGTCGAGAACGTCGGGTCGGGCATCAAGCGTATGCGGGATGCCATCCAGGAGTATGGCCTCAAACCGCCCGTCATAGAGGCCGGTGACGATTGGTTCTCCATCACCTTTGTACGCAAACCGCAACAGATTTCAGTAGAAGACACTACCCAGAACACTACCCAGAAAACTACCCAGAAGAAGGCATGGCTGACTACCCAGAAAACCCGCGCCCGCATCCTGTCTCTGATGGAGGAAAACCCCGCGATCACCAGGGAGCAACTTGCCGATGCCATTGGCGTTACACCCGACGGTATCCGCTACCATCTACGGAAGCTCAAGCAGGAGAACATCATCAGACGCGTCGGGCCGGACAAGGGTGGGTTCTGGGAGGTGCTCGCCTGACCCCTGTCGCAGCGCAAAAGCTATCGAGGTTAAACGTGACCAGCCGCAAACAGAAGCGAATCGTGCGGATGCAGCGAAGGCCGCGGGTCCTGTTGGCGTTGCCCGGGTGCGAGGAGCGCCAGGTCCACGCCATTGTTGAGGCGGCGCATGACTGGGAGTGGGATCTGCTCGACATCACGATGTCGCGGGGCTACATCCCGCCCGAGCCGACACCGCTCGGTGCTATTGTCGATTGCTCGCCCGCCGCGCCATTGGTCAAGCGGCTGCGCCGGATGGGCATTCCGGTTGTCCGGCTGGGGGGGGGGGGGCATCCCCGGGATCACGAGCTGCCCGCCGTACTCCCAGACCACGCGGCCGCGGGGCGTCTCGCAGCAGCCCATTTCGTCGAGCGTGGATTCAAACATGTAGCCTACGAGGCGAGCATTCCCTGGCCGGATGCTCGCCCCCTGTACGAGGGCTTCAAGGCCGGTGCCCGCGAGCAGGGATTGACGATCGAGCTGCTTCGGATGAGCACCGAACCGCCTCCCCTGCCTGTCACGCGGGAGACCGCGGCTGAGCACAAGCGTCGATTCAGCGCGATTGCAGATTGGCTGCGTCATCTTTCGAAGCCGGTGGGCGTTCTCTCGCAGAGTGCAAGTACGCTCTGCAGCATCTGCCACCAAGTCGGCCTCGATGTCCCCGAAGAAGTAGCCCTGCTGGGGGTCGGGAATCACCTACTGCCGTGCGAGCTGTCGCCCGTGCCCCTGTCCTCCATCGATATGGCTGCGGAAGAGCAGGCCCGGCGGGCGGCACAACTTCTCCGCCGCCTGATCAACGGTGAGGCCGCACCGACTGAGCCGATCGTGATTCCGCCGCACGGCGTCGTCACGCGCCGCAGCACAGACGTGCTGGCGGTTGCCGACGCTACCGTTGCACAGGCGATGCGATTCATGTGGGAGAACCTGGATGCCGACCTCTCTGTGGACGATGTGGCGGCGCAGGTGGGCACATCGAGCCGCAGTCTGCAGCGTGCGTTCCGGCGGCATCTCGGCCGCGGGGTCATCGCCGAGATGCGCCGCCGGCGCTTGCAGGCGCTTGCCCGCCTGCTGCGCACATCCGACCTGCCGATCACCGATCTGGCCCCGACGGTTGGCTTCCGGACGCTGGTCCACCTGCATAAGTGCTTCCGCGACACCTACGGTATGACCCCGCGGGAGTATCGGAGGAAGCATCGTGCGGCGTAGCGCATCGCTTCCTCCGTATGGTCGTGATGTAGTTTGACCTGATGACCCGTGACCTGATGACACCGAGCGCGATGACCGTGTGACTGAGTGACTGCGAGCTTGGCCACCACCGGGCTTGCCCCGGTGGAGCCGTGGTTGAGCAGTGGCGATGTCGCTATGCCCACACGGTCGACCGCATTTGCACATTCTTTCCCTCAGTCGCTGCGGGCCCTCAGGTCGGGACGGCCAGGGGCTACTTCTCAACTTCTTCATCAAGCATCCATCCCTGCGCCAGATGGCGCAATAGTTTACGAGGAACGGCGCTAATAAGCTATATGAGTCATCCGCGGTTGACTGATATTCTTGCTGGGTATTACGAGATGTATCACCGCACGGGAGAAGGGCTGTATTCCTGGCGGGAAAGAGAGGAACACTATCAGTAGCATCCCATAAGGCCCCGTTAGCAGGCACAGTGCTTTCGTAAGTGGTTGATTATCAACAACCGAGCTCATTGTGTTGGTCTCATGTCGTTCGATAATTTATCTGATCATTGTTCCTCTGTTTGAGATTGCGCCATATGCTGTCCCATAGCACAAAGAGTGTTTTAGCCAAAACCGGGCAAAAAGGCCTGCTGCGGAGTCCATTGCATGCGGAGTGCGCCGCCTGCTGTCCCATAGGATCGAAGATAGTCGAGCAGGTGGCGACGCTGCCAGAGCACGGCGCGCAGACAGGTAAACAGCCGCGTGAAGCTGTGGCCCCAGTCACAGCAGGCGTGCAGGAAACGCAGCAGCACGTACATCAAGAGAGCCGTCCAGACCTGCCACTCGATCGCCTTGCGATTGTGCCCCAAGAAGTCGCCCAAGTGCTATAGCGCTCACCGGAATTGAGCCGGGTCTGCTCATCTAAACTGAGCCACCTGAATGCCGCTTGAATAATGC
>JABGQM010000001.1:6055-208888 GCA_018648805.1 Verrucomicrobiota bacterium | reverse complement strand
CTGCTTTTTGGCCCGGAGAGGATTTCAAGAGGCGTGATTGGACCGCGACAGCGGTCGCAGGTTGACGGTCGTTCCGACCGTGTTGATGGGGTGTCCCCGGCAGGAGAGAGAGAAGAGAGTGACCATGTCTCCGGCGGCGAAGCCGCCGTCCCGCGCGCAATCAAGATCAATACAATCCCCGGAAATGCATCATTTCCGGGTCAGATAGTCACCGGCGACGAGTCCGTCGCCGGTTTCATTCCGGTCCCATTCGATCCGAATCGCAATCCCCCGAACACGTTTACGAAATCTGGAAAATCGCTCCGCAAAATCCGGCAAAAGGGTCTCCCGGTTCTCGGCGTCAGATTCTCCGGCCCGTGGCGTCTTCTGGCCTTTCGGCCAGAAAACGAGAATTGGTGGAGCGGAGGAGGATCGAACTCCCTACCCCCACGTTGCGAACGTGGTGCTCTACCAAATGAGCTACCGCCCCGTTATCCCCGTCGAAGAAAGGCGGACTGTAGCACTTCGCGAGAGAGGAATGCAAGACCTTAAGCAGTGATGCCAAGTTGACATCATTTTGTGCGCACTGCTATTCTGTAGGCATGAAAAGGGCACAGGTACAGCTTCCTGACTGGCTATTCACCGCTGCCAAGAATCTAGCGGGCACTAAGGACATTTCACTGGCAGAACTGATGCGGCGCGGTCTGGAGTACATGCTGGCCGTGACACCCGGAGCCCAAACAGAAGCGAAAGCCTGGGACCTCCCGCCGGCACAGGATCTCCAAAGCACCGATCCCTTTGCGGCCGAGGGCTGGCGCGCACAAATCCGCCTACTCATCCCGTAACGCAGGCACCAGGTCGCCGCGTATGGCGAGCAGGACCGCCAGTGTCATCCAGAGCAATCCGTTGACCGCTAGGCCAAGCAGCAGAAAGTGATCGTCCCGCACCGATATCGACCGTGGGTGCGCCCAACAGACTGTTAACGTAAAAACACCGCAGCGCGTTCATAATTTGAGCTTGTTCATTATTTATGAACGAGGTAATAATATGAACATGATGAATAGACAGACGGACCTGAAGGCATGGGAGGAGCACCTGAAGAAGGTGTTTCCGTTCTCGGATGCGTTGGAAAGAGATGATCTCTTTTTCACCGATGAGTATGGGCAACCCGTGCTCTCGATTAAGGGGCATCGCTATTTCGTTAAGTTCGTGCAACACATTAAGGACTCTCTGATTTTCATCCCTCCTACCGATCACTACCCGCCGATCTATCTTGCTGAGCATATTTCGCTAAAGAAGGCTGAGTCGATGCGGGAAGCAAACACCGCGTTCATTGATACCAAGGGCAATGCTTTCCTGAACCTGCCGGACCTTTATCTCTTTGTCATGGGACGCAGTGTGAAGGCGGAGTCGCCACTGATACCCAAGAAAGCTCCTACCGGAAAACTGTTCAAGAAGACAGGCATCAAACTGGTTTATGCGCTGTTGACTGATCCTCGCTTGGATAAGGATTGGGGCAATGATCTGCTGAATGTTTCCGTCCGCGAGTTGGCTGATAAGGCCCGTATGTCAACAGGAAGCATTTCCGAGCTTGTATCAGAAATGAAGGAACGGGGATTCCTGTTGGCGGATGGACGGTTCAAACGACTGGTGAACCGCAAGGTGCTGGTTGATCAATGGCTGCACGGCTATATGGATTACCGCTTCACGGTGAAGAAGCAGTGTTTTGAAGCCGAATCCATTTCATGGTGGCACGATCGAAAACCGGAGTCTGAAGGTTTTCTCTGGGGCGGAGAGCCTGCTGCGGCCATACTGACAGACGACTTCCTGCGCCCTGAAAGACTGACTCTCTACACCAATAGACCGCTCTATGATCTGGTTGTGGACGGCGCCCTGCATCAGACTCCTTCGGGGGGTAACGTCGAGTTCATAGAACCCCTTATGAAGACAGGTGGAGATCAGGGATGTGTGCACCCGCTGCTGGTTTATGCCGATCTGATTTGCTCTTCCGACGACCGCAATACGGAAACCGCAACGAGAATTCATGACCGCTATTTACAATCAATTATCGAGGCCGCTTGATCCCGCCAAAGCGGAAACACTCCAGAGACTGTATTCTGTCATCGGTTCCATGCCCGTGATCTTACTTGGCGCGTTTGCCCGTGATCTGATCTTTTCTCACATACACGGCATTGAGGATGTTCCCCGGGCAACGATGGATATTGACACCTGCGTTCAGATGGCTTCATGGGACGATTTCAATGCGACTTGTGATAATCTGATAGCATTGGGCTTTGACAATGAAGAGAAAGAACACCCCGAGAAGTTCACCGATACGAATGGGCAGGAGGTCGATCTGCTACCGTTCGGCGGTCTGTCTGAGGATGGTAAGACTGTTATATGGCCGACCGATAATAGTCCTTGGACAATCTCTGGAATTCAAGAAGCACACGACCATGCAATTCTCGTCAAACTGGATGGGATGGAACTGCGCGTTGTTCCGCCTTGCGCCATGATCTACTTGAAGATGTTCGCCACCAGAGATCGCCCCGGTGTGCGCAAGAAAAAGGACTCAGCAGATATTCACTATGTGTTGAAGCACTACCTAACAGTAACGGGGGCAAACCGCATACGTTCGGAGGGAAGCGATGGCGACCTCATGGAGAAAGTTGGAGGACATCTTCAGCATGCCACCGCACGTTTGGCGGGGCGTGATATGAGAAGGATCGTTCAGCAGCAGACTGCTGAGGATCTCAGCGAGATCCTTCGATTTGAGACCGAGAGCCATAGCAAATGTCCGATTGCTCATGAACTGGCACGGTCTCAGAATGGACAATTTCAGACCGCTCGCAATGTGCTGAAAGCTCTTCGTGCTGGCTTTGAGGAATGTCGCCCCTAGCCCCGCAGCGCACATCCGTAGCGCCGCAGTCCTTGGCGGCGAAAGACGGCACTGAACTGCCGAGAGGAGAGCCGAGAGCCTGCTGGTTCCCCGCTACTCCTCCCGCAACGCGGGCACCAGGTCGCCGCGTAGGGCGAGCAGGACCGCCAGTGTCATCCAGAGCAGACCGTTGACAATCAGGCCAAACACCAGCGCCAGCAGAGAGGTGAGTGACACGTCTGTGCCCTGCGCCAGCAAGGCGGGCCACACCGCAACCAGCCCGGCCACCCCGCCGCTGCCCAGTCCCCATGCCAGAATAGCGCCGTGTTCGGCGAGGACGTAGGTGCGCACCGCCGCGCGCGTGAATCCCACCGCGCGCAGCATGGCCAGCTCACCCCGCCGCGCCAGGATATGGCGTGCCGCCACCACCCCCATCCCGGCGCTTCCCAGGAGCAATCCGAACGCGCCCAATAGGAGAAAAATGGCGAGATAGGTGTTCTGCACCACACTGAACGAGGCCAGATGCTCCGCCGCCACACGCACATCCATGCCCTGGTCACGAAAGGCGTGCGCCAGCCGGGTGCGAGCGCGCGCCACATCCACAGCGTCGCTCTCGATAAGAAAGGCGCGGTAACCGGCCACATCCGGGAACAGGGCCATGAAATGCTCCTCGGAAACCAGCACCTTGCCCTGGAAAAGCGAGTTCTGAAGTCCAGCCACAAGCCGCAGTTCACGCGGCCGTCCGCGCCCATCCACGATCCTGAGCGTGTCACCCACCGCCTTACCGATCCCCCACAGAATAACCGCCTGGTCCGCCACAGCCGGGATCGCACCGTCCGGTTGCAGATCATGCAGTACATCCCATCCCCGCTTCGCATCCACGCCCGCGGCCCAGGCCGCGAAACTGAAAGCACCCCGCGCCTGCAACGCCGCCGGATCCACTCCCCACACCGGGGGCGCTTCCGCACGGTTGAGATTGAGACAGCTCGCGTCGTCGCCTTCGGCCACACGGATAGGCACCGACCGCACGGACGCGTCTTCGAGCCGGACCCCGGAAGAATCCAGGAGCGGCAGGGCCGATTCGGCGTAGAACGCAAAGCTGCCCGTGCCGCCGGCGCGCCCCACATCAACCACGTCGCCCGAGCGGTTGGCCCCCGTGGCGATCACCAGGAATGTACCTGCCGCCAGCAGCGCCACCGTCCCGAGCGAATGCCACGGCCGCAGTGCTGCCGCGCGAATGCCACCGCCCACCAGCCCCACCGCAACGCTCCGTTCACGTCCGCCCAACCAAACCAATATCGCATAGATAAGCGCCAGGCTCCCCACCAGCGCCAGGGCACCCACTCCAAAAAAGGTGCCGGCGACCTCACTGCCGCCGACGGGCCGGATGCCAGTCACCAGCAGCACGACGCCCAGCCAGCAGGCCGCGCCCACGATCGCACCCACCCACATGCAACGCCGACCGCCTGGACCGCCCGGCGCACTCCGCATCTGCTGCATCTCCACCGGTGCGCGCCCAAGCTGACGGCGCACCGTCAGCCACATCGCCACCCACGCAGCGACCGCTCCACTCGCCGCACCGGTCGCGAGCGTCATAGGACGCAGCTGCATCTCCAGCATGCCCGCGCCTACCGCGCCTTGCCAAATGGAGCCCAAGCCCCGCAGCACCACCGCGCTATACCCCACGCCAAGCACGGCCCCCAGCACGGCGCCCGGCAGCGCCAGGCAGGCGCCCTCGAGAAACCGCAGCCGCCGGATCAATCGCCGCGGCCAGCCGATCGCCATTAAGAGACCCGTCTCGGCCATACGCTGCTCCACGCTGAAGGCGAAGAGCATACCGGTCAGGATCAAGGCGGCAACAATGATAAAGAAACTCAATCCCAGGAAGAGCTGACCGAAGTCCACTCCCCCACTGCCCGCACGCAGCCCCATCTCACGCACCGGAATCGTGCGAATCCCACACCCCGCAGGCGTGAGCTTCTCCAGGAGCCGCGCCAATACGCCCTCGGCCTCCCCCGGCCCACGAATCGACGTCGCCACCCCGTAGCGGTTGCGCCACATCGCCTGTGCCGCCGCCAGCGTGACGAACGCTTTCGGCGCACCGCCATACGCATCCCAATACGCTTCATCCTTGTCGCGGACACGATCCATGTCGATCGGCAACCCCGACTCCCAGTCACGACAGCTGTCCACATCGGCCAGCCCCGGGAAGGCCGGCATGAGCGACCGGTCCAGTGCACGACCCTCCATGGGAAGGATGCCATGCACCCGGAACGTTTGGGTCGTCTCGCTCAACGCACGCCCCGCGCCCATGACAAAGTAGCGCAGGTCAAGTGGGTCCCCCGCCGCCACGCCCAGATCGTCCGCCACCCACTGGTTAACCATAATCCCGTCATCCGGCATCGCCGCCGGAACCAGCGGCGCGCCGGGCGCGGCCACAAAAGAGTAGGGCGTGGCGCGCGCAGCGGATCGCAACTCGTTAACCAGGTAGGCCAGCACCGGCCGCGATTCGGGTAGCGCCAACGCGGCGGCCACCAACACACCCTCATCAATGAAGACGCTCCGCGACCGCACCTCCCACTCGCCCTGCTCAAGCGCCGCGACCGTCAGCCCCGCATCCTCCGCACGCCACGATTGCTGCACCGCACGGCGCACGTCCGATTGAGACGCCTCGCCGCCCACGAGTAACAGATTGGCCACACCGTCCACGCCAAGTTTGTCGGCCAGCATGGCGCGATCAACAAACGCGTTCATGGGCACGGCCTGCTCAGCGCGCAGACTGAACAGCCCGCCATTCACATCATCCACCACCGCGTCGATTGTCAGCCGCAGAACCACATCGCCATCCGCCACATCGGCCAGCGCCAGGTCGCGGTGCATCCGGCCGGGTCGCCCCACACGCAGATTAACGACATCCCCCACCCCCACATCGAGGTGCCGCGCCAGCCGCCCGTTCAAAACCACACCCTCGGCCAGGTAGGGCCTGCTCCCCGATTTGTCACGGCGTAGCGAAGCGAAGACGGAGCGGGCCGTGATCCGCCAGAAGGCCTCATCCACCCCATACAGACTGATCCGATTCGCCCGCCGCACCCCATCCGGCCGCGTCGCCACCGCGCGCAAGGCCATCACCCCGGCCGTATCAACATCCAGCGCAGCGCCCAATCGCCGGGCCAGGCCGTTCGATACGAAATGCTCACCCGAGCTCACCGCCACACGCGTGCGACCCAACCGCAGATCAACCCGCTTGAGTAGACTGCCGCGCACCGCATCGCCCACCATCAAGGCACCGGTCAGCACAGCGGTCGCCACCGCCACACCGAGAATGACCCCCACGTTCGTGCGGCGGTAGTGCAGCAGTCCGCGCCCGATGAGCGCAAAGAGGGAGAGTCCCCGGGAGTTATGAAGAGAGTTGGCCATGGTCCAGTCGGTAGCGGCGCGCCATGCGGGCGGCCACAGATTCGGAATGCGTCACCACGAGCAGCGCCAGCTCCTCCTCGCGGTTCAGATCAAGCAGCAGATCCACCAGCCCGGACGCCGTGTCGCCATCCAACGACCCGGTTGGCTCATCCGCCAGCAGCAGGGATGGACTATTGATCAGCGCCCGCACCACCGCGACCCGCTGGCATTCGCCCCCCGAGAGGCGGGAAGGTCGGTCGTGTTGCCGGTCCGCCAATCCCACCCGCTCCAACAGGTGCTCTGCCCGTGCCCGCACCGCCGCACCGCCACCCCCTGGCAGTGCCGGAATCAACACGTTCTCCAGGGCTGTCAACTGAGGCAGTAGATGGTGCAGCTGAAAGACAAAGCCGACACGCCGATTTCGAATGGCCGCCAGCGCCCGCTCAGACGCCCCCGCCAAATCTTCACCCCCCAGAACAACGCGGCCACGGGTCGGGACATCCAGCGCCCCCGCAATATTCAACAACGTGCTTTTGCCGCAACCAGACGGCCCGGTAACCGCCACAGCGTCCCCCGCGGCCATAACAAGCGAGACGCCCTTCAAAACGTCCATCGCTTCCCCATCCGGCCCTGGATACGTCTTCGTAATCCCATCCAGTTCAATGATCGGTAGTGTCGTGTCTGTCGTCATGCCCTTGATCGTGAAGCGATTCCTGGCTCAGGTCAACCCTGTTGAGCTGGAAAGGCACACCAACAGCGCCCGACGGGCGCGCACGGCTCATATCCCGCTGGGTGATATGCTTCTCTGGAGCGCCGGCGTGGCCTCCATGAAGCTGCTGCCGCGTTCGCGCGCTGTCGCAAAGTCCGGGGCCGGTTGGATGGCACGAAACAGGTTGTGACCAAAAACAAAGTTACGCGCCAGATAGGGGGTCACGATTTTAAGTCGAAGCAACGCCTTATGGGGCTCGAAGTCCTCGGCGATATAGTCGCACAACCGGCGCCACACATCGGTGTAGTCCACGACCAGGGCGGGCTGGTGCCACTTCGCGAAAATCCACGGCTGCACAGCGGCCATTCGTCCAATCATCAGCCCCGCCGCGGGCGCGAACGCCAGCGCCTGGTCGGCCGGACAGCGGGCGGCACTGATATCGCCGTTGGCCACTATCGGCAGCGTGGTCTCGGCGCTCAGCTCGCCGTAAAGTTCGTGCCGCACGCGGCGTCCACGCGGCTCTTCTGAGAAGCGGGGTTGTATTGTAACCACATCCACGCCTTCTCCCTCCAGCAGGCGCAGACGCGCAACCAACCGAGCGCGCCAGTCGTCCGACTGATGGCCCAGCCGGAACTTTACGAATAGCGGTCCCTCAACATGCCGGCGCATGACGCGCACGACGGTGCGTAGCCGCTCGAGATCGTCAAACAGCGCCGCCCCGCCGCCGCGACGGAGCACTTTCGGAGCCACACAACCGCAGTTGAGATCAATGCCCTCCGGACGGAGTGGGGCGAGCCGTTCCAGGCATTCGGGCAGGCCCTTCACATCTGACACGAGCAGTTGATAGATCAACTTACCGTCCCCGGGACGCCGCTTCAGCCAGGGCGAATGGTGCAGATCCTCCTGCAAGACGGATTTGACCGAGAGCATCTCCGTGAACAACGCGCCATAGCCACCAAAATCTGCCACGAGACGACGAAAAGCGCTATGCGTGATGTTCGCCATGGGCGCACAGAAAAGAGCAGGATCAAATGTGATGCCCCGCACAGTGAACGGCGCCGGCAGGGGAATAGGTAGAGAGGTCATCATAGGTGCGGTAGCACTGGTGTCCTGTCTGTGTGGCGGTCCGGTCCGCTGTGAAGGTGGGTATAGACGTCGCTCATCCGCTCCGCCATCCGCTTGATCGTGAAGCCATTTCTGACGGAGGTCAATCCCTGTTGCCCCAACGCCTCAAGCTGAGCCGGATCCACCAGCAACGCCTTCCACGTCGCCGCCAGCATGGCCGCGTCATTCGGCTCATAGATCCGGCTGCCACCGGTCAGTTCCGCCACCTCGGGAAAACCACCCACCGCCGGCTGCACCACCGGCACACCACAGGCCATGGCTTCGAGTTGAAACAGGCCGAAGGCCTCGCCGTGTGGCATCGGCACCGAGAGCAGCGTCAGCGACTGCAGGAACTCAGCGCGACTGGCCGGATCGAACGCCTCCACGATATCCACGTCTTGCATCACTCCCGCGCGCCACAGCTGTTGACGGATCGCCTTGATGAATGCCGCATCCTCACCGGTCGATCCCCCCGCCAAGCGTAGACGTGCGTCCTGGCATTCAGAGCTCTGCTTCAGAAGGATAAAGGCGTTCACCAACACGCCCAATCCCAACCCCTCGTGCAGACGGGAGAGATACCCGATCACCGGCCTGACAGGCCGTGCGGCAGGCGGGTGAAACCGCGTCGTATCCACACCCAACGGAACCACATGCTCGAATCCATCGGCGCGACCCAGACGCGGCCCGACGCGGGCGGCGTAATGCTGACTGACCGGTACACAGGTGACCTCGGCGGCACGCTCGGACATCAGTGACCACACCTGCTCCGCAAACTCGTCCGGCATCGCGTCCACCCAGGCATCTTCATCCTGCAGCGAACAGACGATCCGGGCGTCCAGCTCTTCACTCAATCGCCGCGCCAACCCCAACAGCAGTCCGTTGGAAATATGCACGACATCCGGCTGCACCTCCCGTTTCAGCCACCGCACCACCCGCTCCAGCTCGAAGGCCTGTCCGCCCTCCTCGCCGCGCAGCATCGAAAGCGTTAGATCCTCGAGTCCTTCTGCACGCGTCGAGCCCGCCCGGCGCGCGGCCAGTCTCAGAAACGGCGCGCTATCCAGCCACGACCGCAGTGCGAACGGCAGCCACCGCAACCCCGGCCAACAGTGTTCGAAGTAGAGACGCACCGCGCCATAAAAGACCGGACTCTCCGGCACCGTGTGCGGCTCATCCGGCATGACCGGCAGATACATCGGTACCACGCACACCTCGTGCCCCAACTCCGCCAATCCGCGCACCAGCGACAAATCGCGCACACAGTTCTCGCAATAGAACGCCCCACCGGTACCCGGAATAATATAGGCCACTTTCATATCATCGACGACTTCGACGCCCTCCTGCTTAAAGCTGCTTCAGCCAACGCTATCTCTTGCACATGCGTCTGTCATGTGTGGTACCAGGATCCCTTGCCTTTACCTTCACGGACCAACAGGCTCTTCTGGACAAGTCCCCTCAGATGAACCTTGACGGTATTGCGGTTGGCGCCGGTCAGCTTGCAGATGTCGCGGACGGTCACGCGGCCGTGTTCCCGTGCCGCGGTGAGAATGTCCTGCGAGAGCTTCGGGACCTCCAGCAGCTCCCTCTCGCGGTCGAGCTTGCGGGTCAGAGTCTCGGTCTGCGCCTTCAGCGCTTGCAGGAAGAACATGAGCCAGTCTCCCATCCGGGCGTTATCGGCGTAGAGTGTCGACTGCGCCCGCCGCAAGGCGAGGTAATAGCGGTTCTTGTTCTCTTCGATGACACGCTCCAGAGAACTGTAGGGCACGTAGAGGTAGCCCGCTCTGAGCAGGCACAGCGTCGTCAGGATTCGCGAAAGCCTGCCGTTGCCGTCCTGGAAAGGGTGGATGGCGAGGAAATGAACAACGAACATGGCAATCAGGATCAGGACGTGGTGATGGTTGGCGCGGAGCTCACGATCGAACCACTCGACCAGCTCCTTCATCTTCCGCGGCGTGTCGAAAGGCGTGGCCGTCTCGAAAATCACGCCCACACTCTTGCCGTCGGCGTCGAAGGCCGCCACGTCGTTGGGCAATTTCTTGTACTCGCCCCGGTGCCGCGCATCCTTGGATGAGTGCCTCAGTAGAACCTGGTGCAACTGCCTGATGTGGTTCTCGTCGAGCGGGATGTCTCCGTAGGACGCGAACACGAGATTCATGGCCTCGGCATACCCGGCCACCTCCTCCTCGTCCCGCGACCGGAAACGTTCCAGGCCCACGCCAGACAGGAGGCGTTCGATCTCGCCGTCGGTCAGCTTCGCGCCTTCGATACGGGTGGAAGATCCGACGGATTCAATCGTCGCCACCTTGCGCAACAGGCTCAACCTGTCAGGTGCGATGTTCTGAAAAGCCCGCCATGCCCCCTTGAACTCATCGGTGCCGGCGACAAGCTGAAGGATATCCGAGCTGATGTTGACAGGTATGACATCCATAACTGCACCCATAAACACCCAAACCATACACAAAGTCAACCCTCTTTTCTTGTGGATGATTATGGGTATCGTTATGGATATAGGGAATAGGGATCCGGATGCGATCGGGCCGAGCGCGGCCGCCGACGCTGCTAGCGGCTGAACGCGTAGATGGACCCGTCCTCAGCGCCGATGACCACCATGCCATTCACAACGGCAGGCGACCCCACAATGGCGGCGCCGATCTCGTAGCTCCATAGCGCGGAACCCGACTTGAGCGATACGATAGTGAGACGGCCATCGCGCGAGCCGAACACCACCTTGCCGTCACAGATCACCGGCGAACTATCGACATCACCGCCGCTCTTGTAAGTCCAGCGCGGCTTACCATCTGCCAACGCCACGGCGTGCACCCGCCCGTCACGTCCACCCACCACCACGACCGACTCCGAGACCGCCGGCGACGAGAAAAACGGCGCCCCGTCATCGCCGCCCCCATAGGTCCAGACCGTCTGGCGCGTCTTGAGATCCACCGCCTGCAGCCGGCCGTCATGATTACCCACCACGGCACGATTCCCCCGCGCCGCCGGCGAAGCCGCCACGTAGGAACCCGCGTCCACTGACCCGATCAGCGTGCCATCCCCAGCCGCCACCAGATGCAGCTGCGCATCGCAACCCGCCACCAATACGCGATTGCCCGCCACGGCGGGTCCGCCATTGATGAAATTCTCCGTCTCGTACTGCCATACCGATTCGCCGCTGAGCGAGACGCAACGCAGAATATTGTCATAGCTACCGAAAACAATACGCGGTGGATCCGTCGCATCTATGCGGTTGGCCGCACCCATGATGCGGTCGTCCGTCTTCACGCTCCAGCGGTTCGTGCCGGTCGCAGCATCCAGCGCATAGAGCACCCCGTCCAACGCCCCCACCACCACCAGCTCGCCCACCAGCAGCGCCGGCGCCTCGATATCGTCGCCAGCCTCGAACGTCCAGCGTTTGGCGCCCGTCGCCAGATCCCGCGCATAGAGCTTCTTATCGGTCGATCCCACGTAAACCACGCCACCACCAATCACCGGCGTGGAGCGCACATCGCCCCCAGTCTCAAATCGCCACAGCAATTTCAGCGGCAGCGGCAACGCCCCCACAGCCACCCCGGTCAGTCCGGCATCCCCCCGAAACACCGGCCAGTCCGCGGCCTGTACTCTGGCGGGGCCGATCCAGAGCGTCATGACGAGCGGAAGCACGCACCAAGCCCGCCGCATAGAGCGATGGCGCACGTTGGGCACATTCAGGGCACAAGGTGAGTTCATCGGCAAAGTTTGTACCTTGAGGGCCATGCGGGTCAATTCACCTTTTCACATACCGGACACTGGATCAACAGCCTTGCCACCGGTTGCGTCGTCAGCGTCACCTACACCGAACAGCGCGGGGAGAACCGCGACACCGGTGCCGATCTCGAGCATATCCCCGCGCGCCTCTTCACGATCGGCCTGCGCCTCTCGCACGCCCTCGGCCGCGCCTGGCGAGGCGATGTCTCTCTCACCGAGCACTACGTTGGCGACCGCAGCTTCATCGATCTCGCCAGCGGCCAACGCCAGGATCTGGATGCCTACTGGCGCACCGATGCCAGCCTGCGCCTCACCTTCAACGACACCCTCTGGCTCGGCGCCACGATCGAGAACGCCACCGACACCACCTACCAGGAGTGGCCCCTGATCAACCCCGCCCCCGGCCGCCTCTACGCCCTCGAACTCGGCGCGCAGTGGTAAGGGAAGGTGATTAGGCTGTCTAAACCGCTAACCTGATCTAATCTCGCCACCACCCCGCTTGCCGGGGTGGAGCGGATGATTAGCCACAGATATCGGGCCACGGCGGCCCAACCTGCCGCCACCCCATGATCCTCCGAACGGCCAAGCGGGGGCGACAGCATGCGAGAAGGTATGTCGGCAATGGCATCCGCAGATCAGAATGGGGTGATTTCGCCGCTCCTTAGCAGTCATCCCCACCTCTGCCCCGTCTTCCTGGCCGTTTTTCATCCTCGAAGTTGGCTGCGGTTCGGCTATTCTGAAGTGCTGTTTCAGATATCAAACTCTGGAGTGCCGATGAGCGACCAAAACAAGCCTACCCGAGGAAGAAGGCCGGCCGGGAAGGATCCCGTCAGGCCGCATTCATACTGTTGCCGCAAGAAATTCGATAAGGTCTACCAGTTCGAAATTGCACTTCAGGAAATAGAACCGACCCTATGGCGACGAATACAGGTCCCCGAAGGATACTCATTCTGGGATCTGCACTGCGCGATTACGGATTGCCTTGGATGGCTCGACTACCATCTTCATCAGTTCAATGTTAAGAACCCCGAAACAGGTCAGCCAGAGAATATTGGCATTGATGATTACGACGGCTTTGATGATTACGAAGTGCTGCCTGACTGGGAAACCAAGATAGCCAACTACTTCACCGCTGAGCACACGACCTGTGATTATGAATATGACTTTGGGGACGGCTGGCATCACGCCATCATTCTCGAAGAGATCCTGCCCCGTGAAGAGGGTGTTGTGTACCCAAGATGCATAGCGGGGGAAAGGGCTTGTCCGCCAGAGGATGTTGGCGGGCCATGGGGATACGAGCGATTCCTCAAGTCCATCGCCTACATGAACTCCCCGGGTCATGATCGATTGCTCGAATGGGTCGGCGGGTGGTTCGATCCTGAATGGTTCGACCTTGATCTGATTCGATTCGGCAATCCAGAGTCGCGGCGGCGGGTGGCTTTCGAAGAGCAGCCTATTCCTCGAACGATGAGGACGGTGCAGTATCATCTGATGAAAAGGTAATGGTCAGATCCGAGGCAGACGACAGCCTGATTAGCACGTTGCGCAGGCGGCGGCGACGATATATCATACAGACATGTTGAGGAACCGACAAAAAGCGCTGCTTTATCTCTGCCAGGCGGCAGGCGGGCGGCTGAGTGATTCCCATCTGCAAGCATTGTCTTTTTTAGTGCAACAAGAGACGAAGACGGGCGGAGGGAGCACCTTCTATGCCTTCTTGCCGCACGGCGGCAGGCCCTATTCTTTCACCCTCGCACATGAGGCGATGCGCCTGCATGCCAAGGGCTTCTTTGAAGGCTCCCCAGGGAAAGAATGGCATGTGAACGGGGCGGCAAAAGAGGCGACGGGATCGTTGGGATTCGAGCTGCGTGAAGATGTGTATTCTGTCGCCAAGGAGTATGGCGGCTACGCTGACGCCTCACTCAAGAAGAATATCCGCGCCCGATATCCACGTTACGCTCGAAAACCGGCGAGCGCTGACAGAGCCCACACAGAGAGAGGCCAGTACATCTCTACAATTGGATATGAAGGCCTTTCGGCGGATGAATTCCTGGCCCTGCTTCTGCAGCACCAGATCAAGATGTTGATCGACGTAAGGAGCAATCCCGTTGCGCGGAAGTTTGGGTTTCATGCATCGACTTTGCGTCGTCTTACGGGCGAGATTGGGATCGAGTATCAGCATGAGCCAACTCTCGGCATTGCCTCGACAGCGAGACAGTCTCTCGACACTGATGATGATTACCGCCAACTGTTTTTAGCCTATGAAGGCAGTGTATTGCAGGACGAGACCGAGACCATAGGCCGCGTGGGAACTCTGATGAAGGAGACCCCATCCGCATTGATGTGTATGGAAGCTGATCCGTGTTATTGCCACCGATCACGACTCTCGTCACTACTAAGCAAGCAGACAGACCTCCCTGAACGCCATATCGCGTCCACAGATACCATCGCTTAGCTGAACAGTCTCATCTGGTCAGAGTGTGGAGGATAGAAAACACCGATGATGACAAAGGGGTTCTTCGCCCACCCGTGATAGAGCTGGGTTGTGCCGAGGAAGAAGTGAATATCCTTTCCGGAGAAATTGTCCATATATTGGTCTCTTACCTTCTGAATGATACATGGCCCGCCACTCCTCACTTGCACCAGTGCGGCCGGCTTCCCTATGATCGACGGATGAAGAGGGCGCGATTGTGTGGATGGGGTGTTGCAGGGCTCTGCTGGATCCTGATTGCCGTTGCCGGGGCGCAGTTTGAGGCAACGATGGAGGATGTGAGCGGGGAGGCCTACTTTCCCGCGGTACATGCGGCGCTGAACGGGGCAACCGGGTCGGTGGCGGTCGCGATGTTCCAGATGCGTTTGCCGGGCTCCGCCACGCCGACGCACCCGGTACGACGGCTGATAGAGGCGCTGGCGGACGCACAACAGCGCGGCGTGGATGTCAGTGTCATTCTCGATCGCAGCTTTCAATACGATCACGAACAGCGCCGTCGTATGATCAGCCGGGTCAACGACAACGCGGCCGAGACTCTACAGGCCGCCGGGATAGACATATCGTTTGCCTCGCCGGGCCGGCTGATGCACCAGAAAGTAATCGTCGTCGACAGCCATACCGTCATCACCGGGAGCCATAACTGGACCCTCCTCTCGATGACCCGCAACCAGGAAAGCGGCGAACTGATCCGCTCGCCCGAGTACGCCGCCGTCAAGCTGTGCCAAATGGCGGCCATATCCACCACGCCACCGCAGCCCGAGACACCCGACACCACAACCAAGATCGACCTGCCCGCCGCGTTCCTGATGGACCCCAAACTGGCACCGCGAATGCTGACCCAACAGGACGTGCGCGCGTTCGACACCTACCTGTTGCTGCAGCGCTACAGCCACCCGCAGGCTGTTCCGCCCGAGAGCATGTCAAAGGAGCGTCTCCTCAAACTGGATTGCGCCCGCCTGGCAACAGACCTGGACATGGACACGCATGCGGGTGCAACAGCCTATCGGCGACAGATCATCAAAACACTCCGCAAACTGCAGGCGCGCTACGAACTGATTGAGGTCACCTTTGAATATGCCGGACCGGCAACCGTGATCATACGCGATGTTCCCGGCCATGCACTGCACATTCCACAGGCCTACTGGACCTATGGATGGTCGCGCACGTTACCGATGCCGGCAAAAGTGGCATATCTGATCTGCCTGCATGAAGCGGTCACCAGTCAGGGCGAACCCGTCTGGACGGCCAGCAAGAAGATGTTGTCTGAGAAATACAAGATCCCCGGCGACACCATCAACGCCGGTCTCCTGGCCCTCGAGCGACTCGATCTCATCACCATCACCCGGCACAGCCATCCGCCCTCGCAACCATTTGCCATGCGTCGCCCCAACACCTATCGCCTCAACCCCGTGATCGCGCGCGAGCTGCGCGAGGCCATGTGGGCGGCCCTGCGTGAGCAATACACTCCGGCGCTATTCGACCAGGCACGGGCGCTGGCAGACACCATCGACCGACCAAACCACTACGACACCATCGAGGGCCTCCTGCGCAGCATGGATCAGTACGGTCTCCCTGCGGTGCGTGACGCCACCGCCACCGTCGCTGCCCTCCACCGATCCAACCCGATGCGCCACGTCGGCTACATCATCACCCTCGCCCAGAACGCCCGGCCCGCCACACCGCAAGCAAGCCAAAGGTAGACCATGGAATTGACACCCCAACTGATTGACAGACTGAAACACGCCACCTTCTGTCGCCCAGCCATCGTGGAACTTGCAGATCTGTTTAAGGAGACGACTGCCGAGGAGATCAGCACGCTTGTCGCCCAACTGACCGAGCGGGGCGAGGATGTCGCACTGGACCGCCTGCTGAATGTGTGTGCTTACCTCGACTTCCTCGTCGAACCCACGGTCCTGGCGGAAAGCGCCGCTGTCATCGCCGACCTGACGGACCTGCCTTACTGTTATGTCAACCAGGATGCTGCCGCCATAGCGCCGCTCATAAAGATGGCACGTTCCGAACTGCTCTCATGGCAGCGCCAGGCCATACTCGGCCGCCTGGCCACCGAGCTCGCCCTGCGACACGAGACAGACCATGCCGAGGTCAAGCGACTGCTCCAGTATCTGCGCGAGGAGATCAGAACGCCCCCGGCGGTCGCACTGGTCTATGACTCACTTAACATGCTCGAGTCTGGCGAACTCAAGGAGTGTGTATTTCCGGTCATGCTGGACTATGACATCGATAAGACCCTCCCCGATCGCCCACCGCCAAAGATCATCGGGGGCGGAGAGACCGTGCGCCGCCCTATTCCCAAGCTGGGCCGCAATGAACCGTGTCACTGCGGCAGCGGCAAGAAGTACAAGCGCTGTTGCTTTGAAAAGGACCAGGCCATCCTGGCGGATGCATCCTCTTATGCGGGCGTCACGAAGAGCCAGCTTGTCGAGGATCCCGGCATCGTAAACGACGCGGACGTTATCCGCGATCTGCGCGCCTACGAGGTCAAAAAACTGAAGCCAGAGACACTGGCCACGAATCAGCTTATACCTGCCAGTCAGCAGGCCCAGCGTTTTGGCCTCATGGAGGTCTCCTTCGCCATGCTGATCGAGCGATCGCACCGGACGGATGGCACCTACCCTTTAGACGAGGGACACTTCGTGGACCTCATGGAATATGCCCTCGCCCACAACGATATCGAAATGGCACAGCGCGCCCGTGCAATGGTGCCGCGCGACATCGAGTTTGTTGATTGGGATGAAGTCGATCTGCAGTTCGCTCTCTGCCAGGATCCGAAGCATCTCGCCATGATCGAAGCACGCTGCAAGGAAGCGTTCTGCTGTCTTCCCGACGAGAAGACCGGGTTTCGCAATCATGAGTTCTGCAACCTGACACATCTCTTTCGCCTCAATTTCCCCGCCCTTAGCATTCTCTTTGGGCGTGCGGCCGTGCTGGAATGCCCGGACAGGGTGCTCGATAACGAGTTGGTGGTGGAACGCGTGCACCAGGCCCGTATTGACCTCGGTCTCTCCCCCTGGGATGACCCCATCGACACCTGGTTTAACGACCAGGAGAGAGAAGAGATAGGGCGGGCACGGGACAAGAAACAGGCGCGTGAAACAGAAGCACTACGCGAACAGCTCGCGGAGTCGCGCGAGAAGATCAAGCAGGCAGAAAAGGGACTGTCCGCGAAAGAGACCATGCTTGCGGATCTAAAGCGAGAGCTGGAGAGCACAACAGTTCTTCAGGAAACCCCCAAGACCGTACCCGAGAAGCCGCAACAGGAACCGCAGGAGGCCGCCCAAGAGACCATGGTTCGCCTGCGCCGACAGGTCGACAATCTCAAAGCCGAGATCGGCAACCAGCAGGAGAAGCGGCAACGACTCAGGCACGAGCTGGAGCGGGAACGGCAACGCGCACAACGGGCCTCGGCCGCACAGGCATCCGCAGACAACAAGGAACAGGCAAACGATGGAACCGCGCCCGAAATGCCAGGCGAGAACGCCCGTCACATCGTGGTCCCTGACTATCACAATAGCTTCCGGGATGCATGCCAGAGCTTGCCGGGATCGGTCGCCGCCAGCGCCATGAAGGCCATTGCAGCTTTTGCCGTATACGATCCTACCATATGGCGCAACGCCCGCAGCATCAGGCAACTGACCAGCATCTACCGCGTCCGCATCGGCTTGCACTACCGCCTGCTTCTGCGCTGGATTCCGGGTCAGGACCTCACCGCACTGGATCTCATCCCCCGACAAGATCTCGAATCATGGATCAAACGCCACGCCTGAAGCGGCACGTTCACCACCACCCGAGCATTCGGCTAGATGCCGAGCCCGTTCCCCGTGTGCTGATTTCAGAGCGTGACGTTTAAGCTCACGATCGTGAGCTTAAACGTCACGCTCATCCCGCTCAGTCGATATCCTTGATGACCTCAATGGAGGCGCGCACGGGATCCGTCTTCTTGGGTGGGGCGGATGGGCGGACGGTGGCGGGGTATGGCGCGTTGGCCACCAGGAGGGACATCGCACGGTTGGCCGCTTCGCGGGAGAGTCCGTTGGTCATCATGGCCTGGAGTATCGCGCTGTGGTGCCGGTGGATACGGGCACGATCCCAACCGGCCGCACGCACCGATTGCACCAGAGAGGCATGCGCGGCATCCGCGCAGAGCGCACCCACAGCCACCCGCTCTTGATCTAGGATGCGATTCATCTCGGCCTGCGATTGATTATAGATCTTCTGGCGCTGTTTGTTGACCTCCACGAGATCGGCATCACGCTTGCGCTCGACCTCCCGGCGCTGCTCCTCAAGCGACTTCAGTTCGTTGCGCAGTAGGACGCCGAAATCCGAGACGGCCGTCACGGCCGCGTTATCGGGTTCGGGTATCGGCGCGGCGCCGTCTACGGTGCAGACCCAGAATCCATCCACGCGCGCCTGTGAGGGCCGCTGTCCCAGCAGTGAGAGTGGCGGCGCCGCCACGGTATTCCAGGCCGCCCCGACCACCGGCAGCGCCACACCTTCGACCCCACCGTTCCACACCGCCTTCACGCCCGAGTTGGCCACGTGGTAGACCGGCACCACCGCACCGCCCCAGACCGTGCCCGCGGCCGTACCGATCAGTCCCACCGGAATGCGCACCACGTTGTCGACCGTGCTCTGCATCACCGCCCACGGATAGGAGAGCCACCACCCGAAGACCCGCTTGTCGCTGCGCCTCTTGGCCTGCCTGAAATACTTCTTCCACGCGCGGCCCGACCCCTTGACCGTGAAGTCCGCCAGGCAGTCGTCGTAGGCCCACTCAAAACAGTCCGTCGTGGTATCCCACATGTCGGCATACTTCTTTTTGCCCACATACTCGCCCAGGTTGTCGCCCGCCTGCTTCAGGTTGCGCCAGCTGTAGCGTGCCGGATGGGTGTAGCCCGGCACAATCCGGATGTCATACCACGTGCCGTCATCGCCCTCCACGCGGCCACGCCAGATGAGCTGCCCCTTCTGCTTCATCGGCAGAAAATAGCCATCGTCCTCTTCAGCCTGTAGCAGACCTCCCGCCACACAACTCAACACCAACACGGCACACCAAATTCGTTTCGTTCCCGTCATGACATCTCCCCTCTTAGATTAAGCATAGCACAGCGGCATCGTACGTCATCAATCCACAGCCTACAGCCTAAATCGCTACAGCCTGAGCGTCCTCATGGATGCTCTACGCCGCCCGACGGCGGGCGATTGAGTGGCGCAGGTTCTGTTTGAACCGCTCGCGCCGCCACTGGGTGAAGCTGTCGGAGTAAAGCTTCATGGCGAGCTGATGGAAGCCTTTGACCAGCTCCTTGGCGCTCATGTCTTGCGGAATGAAGTTCAGGTCGAAGAGCGTGCAACGCTTCCAGTTGGCCGGCCCCACCAGGCGCCCCTCCCGCTCCAGGCGCGCGTACAGCGGCGTGCCGGGGAATGGGGTCAGGATCGTGATCTGCACTTCGTAGAGCTCCGCATCGCGAACAAAGTCGTAGATGTCGTCGAAGACCGCCGACGTCTGGCCGTCGAGTCCAACGATGAAGCAGCCGTTGACCGTGATGCCATGCGACTGAATCGTGCGAATGGAGGCCTTGTATTCCGCAAAGCGGGCGTGCTTCCAGTTGCTGTTCTGCTCGAGATGGTCGAGCGGGGCGGCGGTCGGACTCTCCAGGCCGATCAACACCTGCGCGCAACCGGACTCACGCATCAGGCGCAGCAGCTCCGGATCGTGCGCCACGGAAAGGTCCGTCTCGGTGAACCACTTGATGCGCCGCTGCTTGAGCTGCGGCAACAGCTTCTTCCAGTAGGCGCGATTGACAAAGCTGTTGTCATCCGCGAACTCGATGAAAGGATGCTCCCACAGCGCGCAGATGCGATCAATTTCGGCCAGCACCTTGGCGATCGGCTTCTGTTTGTAGCGACTGCTGATCAGGTTGGATCCCGCACAGAACTCGCAGCGGTGCGGACAGCCGCGACTGGTCTGTACGGTTAGCCGATTGTACTTCGAGAGATCGAGTAGCTCGAAAGCCGGCATCGGCGCATCGGCCAGATCGAACCCGACATCGTACGATCCGTAGTAGGACTTCAGGGCACCGTTCTCGGCATCCGCCAGCACCACTGGCCAACTCGCCTCGCCTTCACCAATCACCACCGACGTGCAGTGCTGCAGCGCCTCCTCCGGCAGCGCCGTCACATGCGTGCCGCCCATCACGACCGGTACGCCGGTGGCGCGGTAGCGCCGTGCCAGTTCATAGCCCTCGTTAATCTGGGCGCTGTAACTTGAGATCGCCACCAGGTCAAACGGTTCGAGGGTCTCCCCTTCGGCGGCGAGGTCCGGGACCTCGATATAGTGCACATCGTGTTCTGCCGGCGTCATCCCCGCCAGCGTGAGGAGCCCCAAGCTCGGGAGCGAGGCTATCTGCTTGCTGCGCTCCACGAACCCCGGCAGGGTTAAGCCCAATTCGAGCAGTTCGGTGTCACAGGCACGAATGCCACTCATCGCGATCAATCCAATCTTCATGGTTAAACCATCCTTTCTATGAGCAGTGCAATGGCGAGCATGACGGCGCCCGCCGGAATGAAAAATAGGTGACGAAAATGGCTGCGCCAGGCCGAGGCATAACAGACCGCCGGCATCGTGACCGCACCAACCAGCATGAGCGTCGAGGCCGCGGCCGAAGTCGCGCCTGTGGCCATCCCGGTCAACCCGAGTCCCAGGTTAAGCAAGCCGATCCCGAAGAACGATATGTGCGCCAACCGAATCAGCCGCCGCGGCCAGGAGGTGTACCCGCCCAACCAGGTGGCGCGGTGAAAGAACAGCCCCGGGATAGCACCCGACACGGCGCCCAACAGAAACCCGATCCACGCGGCCGTGATGTTAATCATGCTTCACCTCCCCGTTCTCGAACTCGCCGTGGGCCAGGAAGTGCTTGGTATGCGCGATCACCGTCGCGTTACGTGCGATGAACGTGTGTGTGGCGTGGACCCGCCGGAAATCCGTCAGCTTTGGCGGCTTGACCCGCGCGATGGACACCTTGCCGTCGTCCGGACCGGGAATCAGCGTGGAGAGAATCGGGTTGATCGAGCGGTCGCCCGCAATGACCCCCAACTCAAACGCGGGCGCCCCCAGCCGGAGCGGCAGGCTGTTGGTGCCCGTGCCCAGCTGATTCCCGGCCGGGCCATTGATCTTTCGGAAGATGGCGTTCCAGCCCAGCTTGTCGGGTACCTCACTGCCCTGACTCGGCGGCGCCAGCATGACGGTACGACCCAGGTTGGAAATCTTATGGTGCTCAAGATGCTGCCGCAGAATGATGCCGCCCAGAGAGTGCGTCACGAAATGGACCCGCTTGGCTTCTTTGATCTGCGGATCCAATGCCTTGAACACGTCAGTCGTCAACTGCTCGATAGGGGCCGACGTCGACGGGTAGTCGTGATTGATGACCCGATACCCCTCGCCACGCAGCTCCCGCTCCATCTTACGCATGGCCCGCTCACTGCGGATCAGCCCATGCAGCAACACGACCGTCTCCTGCCCGGGCGTCGCTACTGTTGGCGCTTCAATCGGCATGGTGGCCGACCAGGCCAGCCCCAACCCCACAATCGCCAGCAACACCACCATCAGTATGGTGCGCTTAAACCGGCTGTTCCCAATGACCCCCACCGGGGGGGCCCACTTCGAATGACGCAACGTCTTTCTCATCCTTACCGCTCCTTTAAGTTCGAGATGACGCCATCCCCTATTGCAGGAGCCGTGCCACCTTTCCATAGAAATACGTAACAGACTTACTGACAACATGTTGCATCATACACACTATAGACCGTGATATAGGGATAGACATTTTATGCATGTTCTGCCTACACTACCTGCATGCCAACACCCACTATACTACTCAAAGCTGAAGAGCGGGCCTTTTTCGGGATGCTCGAACAGGCGGCGTTCAGTAATCCGTTTGGTGATGAGCGTGGAGATATTGACCGGCGTATTGTCGAGGCGCCGGAATCCTGGTCGCGGCCGCGGCTGCTGGAGGAGTTGGTCGGCAGCGTGGCTACGCGGGTGGAGGTGCTGGAGCGGGCTGGACGGTCCGATATCCGGCGGTATGGCGACAGCGACGCCAAGACCGTTGAGACGGCGCTCCTGTTTCACCTCTTTCACCAGCATATGGATGATTTTGATGCATTGATCCGTGAGCAGGCGGCCGAGGCGGACTCGATTGTGGTCGCGCCGTTCACGCGATTGCTCTACGAACGGATGCTCAGTCTGGGGTTCAGCCCGGACAACGCGGCGCGCTACATGGCGCTCTTCTACCAGATGCGACGTGCGTTCTTCTTCATTTGCAGCTCCCTGATCGGTGAGACGCGTTCGATGCAGCGTGTGCGTGAGCGGCTCTGGACCAACATCTTCACCGGCCGGGTCGACTGGTACGACGCCTTTATGTGCGACCGCATGGAGGACTTCTCAACGCTCATCCTGGGCGGCACCGGCAGCGGCAAAGGGGTAGCGGCGGCCGCCATCGGGCGCTCTGGCTTCATTCCCTACGACGCATCGACGCATCGATTCAAAGAGAACTTCGTGACGGCCTTTGTGGCGGCAAACCTGTCGGAGTTCAGCGAATCGCTGATCGAGTCGGAACTGTTCGGACACTGCAAAGGCGCCTTCACGGGGGCGGTCACACCGCACACGGGCGTCTTCGGACGCGGCCGCGCGTGTGGCGCGATCTTCCTCGACGAGATAGGAGAGGTCAACCTCTCCCTCCAGACCAAGCTGCTACGCGTCATGCAAGAGCGCGTCTTCACTCCCGTGGGCAGTCATGTGCCGCAGCGGTTCTCCGGCCGGATCATTGCCGCCACCAATCAGCCGCTGGCACAGCTGCGATCGGAGGGGCGTTTCCGTGACGATGTCTACTACCGCCTCTGCTCGGACGAGATCACTATGCCGTCGTTGCGCATGCGTCTGGACGAAGCCCCCGACGAGCTGGAGCAGCAGGTCGCACACACCTTGACCCGCCTCTGCGGGGAGCGGTCCGGCATGGCCCTCGCCCCGGTCATGGCGTCGCTCACACGCACCGTGCCCGCCGACTATGCCTGGCCGGGCAACGTGCGCGAGATGGAACAGGCGGTCCGTCGCATTCTGCTCGGCGGCGCCTACACGCCGCAGCCACTTGCCGCCGCGCCGGGGGAGCTCACGGCCCGTACCGACCTGACCGCGCGTGCCCTTGTGAAAGAGTACTGCCGCCGGCTTTACGATCGCTTCGGCAGCTACGAAGAGGTGGCCCGCCGTGCCGACCTGGACTGGCGCACCGTCAAGAAGCATCTGCAGGATGCCTAAATCCGTGTAGATTCCTCGCGGTGCTCTCCCTCTCACACCCACACACTCCCCCAGGTTACACGCCGGCGAATCCCTTGAGCATCTTGATCTCATCAGGCCAGATGGTGTCGTCGACGGTTTCAAGGATGAGAGGAATATCGTCGAAGCGGGGATCGCGCATGATGTACTCGAAGGCGGTCATCGGGATCGATCCCTCGCCCAGGCTGTGGTGCCGGTCCTTGCGGCTTTCGAACGGAGTCTTGCTGTCGTTGATGTGCATGCCGCGCAGGTACTCGAACCCCACGATGTCGTCAAAGGCCTTGAAAGTAGCATTGCATGCCTCTTCGGTCCGCAGATCGTAGCCTGCAGAGAAAGAGTGACAGGTATCGAGACAGACGCCGATGCGCGAGGTGTCGTCGACCCGCTCAATGATCGTCGCCAGATGCTCGAAGCAGTAACCCATGTTGGAGCCCTGCCCGGCCGTGTTCTCAAGAACGACCGTAACACCTTCGGTGACTTCGAGGGAGTGGTTGATGCAGTCCGAGATCAGCGTCAGGCAGTCGTCCTCTGAAATTTCGCGCAGGTGGCTGCCCGGATGCATGTTGAGCAGCGTCAACCCGAGCTGCTGACACCGGGTCAACTCGTCAATAAAGGCATCCAACGACCTCTTCCGCTTAGCGGCATCGGCGTTGCCCATATTGATCAGGTAGCCGTCATGCGGCAACACGACCTCGGGGGCGTAACCACACTCCGCAAGGGCCTCGCGGAACTTTGTGATCGTCTCATCCGTATAGGCCGGTGCCTGCCACTGGCGCTGGTTCTTGGTGAACATGGCGAAAGCCGTCGCACCAATGGCCTTTGCATTCACAGGGGCATTGAACACCCCGCCCTGAGTTGTAACGTGAGCACCGATATATTTCATGGTCGATTCTTCCGATTGCCTGGGCCGTTCATTCTCTTACGCGCATGCAACGGCACACGATAGCGGCAACGACGACCCGTTGGCAACCCACTTGCGCGGCCACCTCAGTTCCACGGCATACCGTGAAAGGCATTGCCCTTGGGTGGACCGGTTCCGTTGTGCGGATAGAGCTCCGTCTTTACGCCCGAGCTGCGGTGTGGCACGTAGGGTCCTTTAGGCCCCTCAACTTTCCCATCCGCCAGAATGTTCTCTCTGGCCTTCTCTATCTTCGCGTGCAGCACCTCCCGCGCACGTCGGCGCCGCCGGCGGAGGATGAACGGAAAGACCGGAAGCAGCACCAGAGCCACAACAGCCATGAAGCCATACAGCCACACACCCGCCACGGGAAACGCATTTGCCAGTAGCACATTCATTGCCGCTCATGCTATAGATGCAGGCAACCATCGGCAAGAGCGATAACGTGAGCTCGCGCCCATAGCACTACCTCATCCGGCTTGTCGTCCAGCCGGAATCATGGCACGTTTCCGGGAGTCATCCACAGTAACGCTGCCATTTAAAGACCGTGCCCCTGACGAAGGAACCCGTATGCCCGAACTACCTGAAGTTGAAACGGTCGCCGAGGGGCTGCGTGAAGGGGGTCTGGTGGGGTGCCGCATCGACACCATCACGGTACACTGGCCGCGCACCATTGCACGGCCGGGTGTGGCGGCGTTTCGCAAGGGATTGCGCGGCCGTCAGGTGACATCCGTGGGGCGCCGCGGCAAGTTTCTGATCCTGGGGCTCGACAACGGTCGAACGCTCTTGATTCACCTGCGCATGACCGGTCATCTCTTTTTCGCTGCCGCAGATGAGGCCTCGCACGGACATGAGCACGTCGTCCTCGGGCTTGATGACAGACGCGAGCTGCGCTACCGCGACACGCGCAAGTTCGGGCGGTGGTGGCTGGTCTCGGATGCCACGGATGTCATCGGTCACCTCGGGCCCGAGCCCCTCGACCCGGCCTTCCGTTCGGCCGACTTTGTGAAGTGCCTGTCCAAACGCCGCGGCGCACTCAAACCCCTGCTGCTCAACCAGTCCTTCATTGCCGGCCTGGGCAACATCTATGTCGATGAAGCGCTCTGGGCCGCCGGCCTGCATCCCGAGCGGAAGGCCGAGACGCTGAGCGACGAGGACCGCAAGCGGCTCTACCGCACGATACGCGAGGCCCTACGGCGCGGCCTGCGCTCCATGGGCACCACGCTCGGTAGCGGCCTGACCACCTTCCGCTCGGTATGGGGCCGCAAAGGCACCAACCGCGACAAGCTCAACGTCTTCCGTCGTACCGGCCACCCCTGCCCCCGCTGCGACACGACGATCGAGCGTCTCATCGTCGGTCAACGCAGCACCCATATCTGCCCGACCTGCCAACAGCGCCCTTGACGACGGCCCCTCTATAGCGTAGCCAATGGGAATGATCTGGGTATACATAGCGGCAGCCGCGGCAGCAGGCGCCATGGTGTGGTGGGTGGTGCGGACGCAAGGCGTCGCGCGACGCAAGCAACTGATGGCGGCCGGCATCTCGGCGGAGTGGGAAGCCATCCTCGCACGCAACCTTCCGCCTTACGACTCGCTGCCGGCGGAAGCACAGAAAACGCTGCAGGGCTATATCGCCGTCTTTCTGGATGAGAAACAGTTTGAGGGGTGTGGCGGCCAGGAGATCACAGACGAGGTCAGAGTCTCCGTCGCCGCGCAAGCCTGTCTGCTTCTGATTGGACGCAAGGAGGCGACATGCTATCCGAAGCTGCGCTCGGTACTGGTCTATCCGCACACCTATGTTGCCGGCGGAAAAGGAATCTTCGGGGCCCAGAACGACGCCCCCTCGACCCGCCTGGGCGAATCGTGGCAGACGGGGGTCGTGGTGCTCTCGTGGAACAGCGTGACGGGTGGGGCACGCAACTTCGATGACGGGCACAATGTCGTGCTGCATGAGTTTGCCCACCAGCTTGACCAGGAAGATGGCGCCGCCGACGGCGCCCCCAAACTGGAAAGCTGGTCCAGCTACGGCTCCTGGGCACGCTGCCTGAGCGGCGAATACCGCTCCTTCCTCAAGCGCGTCGCCAAACACAAGCGCACCGTAATCGACGAATACGGCGCCACCAATCCCGCCGAGTTCTTTGCCACCGCCACCGAAGCCTTCTTCGAGAAACCGGAGCAGCTCGAACGCAAACGTCCCGAACTCTACGAAGAGCTGAAACGGTACTACCAAGTCGACCCACGCCAGTGGGAGTTCTAGAGCCCCTCAGCCCCAAGCGCCACAAGACCAGAGCCCCAGGTTGCGTGTCATATAAAGCTACGATCGTAGCGCTGTACGTCACGCTCAAGATTACTTTTCACTAGTAATATGGGGTTCTCTGAACTGTAGCGTGTCATATAATCCTACGATCGTGGCGCTGTACGTCACGCATAAGGTCATATTTTCAGTAGAACTATAGGATATTCAACGTTGTAGCGTGTCATATTTCCCTACGATCGTAGCTTTATATGACACGCTCTTTGGCAGACACAAGACGGAGCGGAACGACTTGGGGGAACTCTACGAGGACTGCAGGCCCCATTTTCGGATCATGCGGTAGAGGGTCGCACGATCGATGCCGAGGGCAGCCGCGGCACGGTTCTTATGCCACCCATGGGCGTCGAGTGTCTTGAGGACATGCTCGCGGGTCTGGTGCTCAACGAAATCGGCCAGGACTTCGGCATCGGGTTCGGGCGGCGCGGCATCCGGCATGCGCAGGTCGTCCTGTCCGATCACATCTCCCTGCACCAAAACTACGGCACGCTCGATGGCGTGTTGCAGCTCCCTCACGTTTCCGGGCCATGGCGCGGCCAACAGGTAAGCCATGGCTTTCTCGTCGAGCTGCGGCATCGTGCTGCCGTAGCGCTCCACGTAACGCGCCAGGAAGTGCTGTGCCAGCAGGAGGATGTCATCGCCGCGCTCACGTAGTGGCGGCACCTGAACCGGAATCACCCGTAGCCGATAGTAGAGGTCCTCACGGAAACGACCGGCCTTCACCTCTTCGGTCAGGTCCCGGTTGGTGGATGCCAGCACGCGGACGTTGACGGCGATAGGATGGGTCCCCCCTACCCGCTCGAACACACCCTCCTGCAAAACGCGCAGGAGCTTGGCCTGGAACTCGGGGTCGGTCTCGGCAATCTCGTCCAGAAACAGTGTGCCACCATCAGCCGCCTCGAATCGACCGCGCCGTGCGGCAACGGCGCCCGTGAAGGCGCCCTTCTCATGACCGAACAGTTCAGACTCCACAAGGTTGGCATTCGTGGCCGCACAGTTCATGGCGACGAGAGGGTGGTCGGCACGAGGACTGCGGTAGTGAATGGCTTGCGCCACGAGTTCTTTCCCCGTACCGGTCTCACCGCTGATAAGTACGGTGCTGTCAGAGGGGGCTACGCGCTCAATCAGATCATATAGCTCGAGCATACAGGGGCTTCGCCCCACGAGTCGCTCCCCGTAACGCCCGTCGGCGCCGAGCTGTGCGCGTAGCGCGGCGTTCTCACGGTGCAGGCGCGCATAGTCGATCGCACGCGCGAGTGTGGCCTGCAGTTCGTCCGTCTGAGGAGGCTTGATGATGTAATCGAATACCCCCTGCCGCAAGGCCGCCACAGCCGAAACCACGTCGGCCTGCCCGGTAATCAGGAGGAAGGGCACGTGCGGGTGCTCAACAGCGATGGCCTCCGCCAGGGCCAACCCATCCATCCCCGGCATGCGGAGGTCCGACAACACCACGTCCACCGTATTCTCTGCGATGTGCTGCAGGGCTTCCCCGCCTGATGCCAGGGAGATCGTGTGATGTCCCCAACTCTCGACAAGGAGCCTTAGCGCGTTACGGTCAACGGGGTCGTCATCAATAAGAAGTATCGTTGCTCTCATGTTTCGCTTGCTCCCTGCGTCATGCGGACTACATTCATCATAGACCGTTCACCGACTGATGGAAGTCCAAATCAATTGGAGCCGAGCACTATGCGCAGAGCGCGAAGCATTCGATACCATGCACGCTGGGTACGCATCCTCTGCTGTCTGGCGGTGGGCATCGGAATCGGCAATGCCGTCTTCTTTAACGGACTCTCCGTGCCGGAAACCGCGATCCGTGACTACGTGGTCTACAGTGAATCCACGCTGTTCCGCTATGCACCCCCATCTGTCGAGATTCTGATCGTGCTGGGGCTCTGCCTGCTGGCGGCGTGGGTGCGGTTCGAGAGACCGCTCCTGATGGTATTGAGCGGAGGCGGCATGGTTGTGGGCTATGTCTTCATCTACATGACCATTCTCCTGACGCGTGAATACGTGCTACCCGCGGTCGCGCCGCTGCTGGCCATACTCTCCTGCTCGGGCATGCTGGAGACGATGGCCTGGAGCGAGGAGCGCTCACGCCGGCGCGAGCTGGAGGATATCGACCGTGCGCGTCAGCAGTTCATCGACATGCTCGTGCATGATCTCAGGCGACGTGTCTCCTCGGTACTCTCATCAGCCTCGGTGATTGAACGGGCTGAGCGTGGACAGCCTATGACAGAGGCGTTGAGCACCATGCGCACCAGTGCCGAGCGGATCATGCTGCTTGTCAACGACCTGCTGGATATCCGTAAAGTCGAAGAGGGTGTAATGGCACTGAACCGGCAACGCACCCCCCTGCTCCCGCTTCTACAAGCGACCATGGCGCACACGGAGGACGCCGCCGCTATGGCAGAACTCTCACTGTCACTGGAGTGCCCCACGACCGCACAAGGGAGTGTGGACCCACACATCTTTGCCCGCGTCATGGCCAATCTGCTATGGAATGCCGTACAACATGGCTCACGCGGAAGCGCTGTCGAAATCGCCTGTAAGCAAGAGGCGGGCATGACCCATGTCTCCGTGGGCAACCGTGGTCCGATCATTGCAGCCTCCGAGCAGGAGAGCGTCTTCCGGGCCTTTGTCTCGGGTCACGGCAACCCGAACAACGTGGCGACTGACAGCACCGGGCTGGGCCTCTCCTTCTGCCGCCTCGCGGTAGAGGCCCACGGCGGCAGCATTACACTCGAATCGCCCTGGGCGCCGCACAGCGATGGCGTCAACGTGACCATGACACTCCCCTCGGAATGATGCAGCTGTGCAACGCCGTGGTGCCGCCGCGCCCCATGATGCCTCGTGCGCCTCTCGTCAACGCGTGTATTCCTTAGGAAATCACGCGCCTCCCTCCTGGCACGCCACTTGCGATTAGCAGAGGCGGGTAGCCAAACACAAACCAGGGAGGGCATCATGAAAAGGGCATCCGGATTCAACGCGCGAGGGCAGGCGTTCACGCTTGTGGAACTGCTGGTGGTGATCTCCATCATCGGCGTACTGGCAGGCCTGCTGCTGCCGGCACTGAAGGCCGCACAGGAGAAGGCGCGGCGCGCGCACTGCCTCAACAACCTCAAACAGGTCGGTGCATCGCTGACCATGTATGCCATGGAGCACAACGACCTGTTTCCCAGCAACATGGTGGTCCTCTCAAGCGAGTATCTCCCCGATCCGGAGAGCTACAAGTGCCGCAGCGACCGGGTCCGCCAGATCGCCGACTCGGTGCAGGACATCACCAGTGCCACGGCTGACCAGTACTGCAGCTACAACCTCGTGGTCCGCGACCTTGACGGCCTATCGATCGGCTCATCGTGGCCGGCCAACATCATGGTCGCCTGCGACAAAGATGGGTTGAACGGAAACGTGAGCGAGAACGGCTTTGGAGGCAACCATGGCGACGATGGTGGCAACATCCTTCGTGGCGATGGCTCCGCCAAATGGATCGACGTCGACCGGTGGAGCACCAACATCTGGGGCGAAGCCGATCTGGCGGAGCTGAGTGGATTCTGACCGCGCGTCATGCAACCTGTTTGAGCAGATCGCGCAAGCGGGCGCCACGCGCGGGGTTGACCTGCTCGACGAAAGCAACACGTCCACAGAGGTGGGCCCGGAAATCAGAATGACCATCACGGTTCTGGCTCTCAAGCCCGTGCCGGAGGCAGTTTGTCAGGATGGCTTTGAGACGATCATAGACTCTGCGATCGATGCTCAGATGGTCGTTTACGACCAGGCCGCAAAGGCGCTGACGAACGCTCTTGTGCATCAGACGTGTTTTGCGGTGATGAATGTCGAACCCCTCCTCGGCCACGATGCGCCACACCATTGCCTGAAACCTGTTGACGGATCGCGCAAAGGGTTCATCACCGGAGAACGCCAGATCATCCGCATAACGGGTATAGCAGGCACCCACGCTTGCGGCCGCTCCCGCCAGACGACCATCCAGCCGATAGGCCGCCAGATTGGCCAGTGCCGGCGATGTCGGCGCGCCCTGCGGCAGATGCGGCGCCGAATAGATCTTCCCACCGGGACGCTGCCGACAGATATAGCCCGGCACCGTGGAGGTGCATAGCCCTGTCACAAGCCGTGCCACCTCGGTCGGGTATCCGAGCGTCGTCAACATGGCGTGCACACGCGAGGCCGGAATCGACGGAAAGAACTCCTTGAGGTCCAGGTGCAACACCAACTCGCGTCCCACATGCGGCGCCGCATAATCGACGACGGAACGGGTATGGACGAATGCACATGCCGCGGGGTGCGGCGGAACACGGTCCAGGACACCATGCAGGATCCCACGCTGTGCCTGCTTTAGAAGATAGTGCGGCTCCTCCACAAGTCGCCACCCCCCGGAAGGCTTGCGCAGCCAGTAGTGTCGATAGTGACGCCGCAACAGCTCGTCGGGCCGGCCCTGACGATGTTCACAATCGGCCAGCCAGTGTAGCTTCTCTTCCGGCAGATCGAGCAGGGCCGCCAACGCACCCACGCTGCTGATCACCGGCAGGTGCCACGCCGGATACCGCGGGGCCATGCCGGTCGGCCAAGGAAACCAATGCACGATGTGAGGGCGCGTACGGTCGTTGATGGCGCCTCGGAAATGCGGGTTGGCGGCAATGGCCTGCACGAGCGCCTCGTACGCCACCGGGGAGGGATGCTGCAGGAGCATGTCGCGAATCAATCCCCGACGCCACCGCCATCGGCGCCCCAGGGCATCCGCCGACCGATCCAACATGGCCTCCCACTCCCATGGCCCGGCCAGCAGGGCCGCCGCCACACCGCGGGTGAGGGACTCAATATGTCTGGCCTTCAACATGCCTAACGCCCTGAAGCAGGTGTCAAAAAAGAGCGACGCACTCGACCCGTCCTGTGAAGCGCGAGCGGAGCTGCACAAGGTGCAGTAAGGCTCGTGCCATGAAGTGGCTCTCTGTCGTGATACCCCGGGGTAACCCCGGAGAGACAATACTCCAAACACGTCGAAGCATTATCAAACTCGAGTGCGCCGCCACATCGCCACCATAAAGACCGCGTCATCAGCAGGTCAAGTGTCGTTGGCGAGCCATGAGAAGATTGAGCTGCCAAGCGGCCGCTACACCCTACACCCGCGGGGCGCGATGCAGGAGATGGGAGGCCCGTGTAAGGCAGAAGTGGCGAATCCCCATGCCGGTCACGAAGTAGAGTACCAGGCCGATGATACCGGCCACCAGATAGCTCTGATCATCATCGAATACGTGGAACTCGGTCAGCACGAACATCCCCACGGGCGACATGAAGAGCAGTTCTTCGATCTTGAATGGGGTGCCGTGGATAGCCCAACTGAGCAGGAGGACCAGTAACGGCGGGATAAGAATGAAGGCCAGAATCCATATGAGCGTTAGCAGCACGACCACCGAACGGCGGCGTGTGCGCAGTGAGCTTTGCATGGCGATCCAGACCACGAGATGCTCATAGATAAATACAGTGCCCAGCGCCAAGGCCAGATAGATGAGGCCCTCACTCAGCATGCGGTGGCAAACATACTCCCCCCAGAACTCTACCAGCACCGTGGCCACCATCGGTAAGGCCACCAGGAACACAACACGCGGCACGGCCGCCATCTTCTGGCGCAGGATGTCACGCGGCTCGAGCGGGGTGGTCAACAGTACATCCAGGGTCTGGTCGCTGCGCTCGCCCGAGATCAGGTTGGCCACGTAAACAGCCGGTATCAACACGGCCGGGAGCCACAGAAACATGAGGAAGACAGAGAGGGCATCGACATTCCGATGATAGCTGCTGGATGCCCACCAGAACCTGTTTGATAAGGCCACAATGAACATCAAGATGATAACGGTGGGGACAGAGACCAGGCAGAGCAGGCGGAACATGTGACGCGGCACACAGACCGCGGCGCGTGACCGCTCACGCCAGGACACCGGGGCCTGATCAGGCAGCGTGGCTTTGCTGGAGCCCCAGTGTACACCGCCCACAAACTGATTGAGCCACTCAACAAGCCGGTCATAGCGCCGGTGCATCTGCTTGGCCATGGCGCCACGCTGGCGCACCGGACGGGCCAGGAGCACGCGCGTCACGGCCAGGCACCCCCACAACCCCGCCAGCAGCAGACCGGCATGAAAGATGGTCTCACCAGTCGATGGCGAATTATCGATCCACGGACCCAGGATCCACAGCTCCACCCAGTCATCATCAAAATAGTAGAACGTATTCGACAGCCACAGCCACAGAAGCGGCAGCGCGGCATAGAGCACGAAGAGCGAGAGATAGGCCGCCAGGAAGGCGGCCAGCGTGGAACGGCACAGCGCGGAGCAGAACAGGGCAATCGCGGCCACGCGCAAGACAGCCGAAAGCAACGTGGCAATCACCTCGAAGATATCACCGACCGATACACCGCCCAGGCTGTAGGCCACGGCACCGAAGGGCACGAGCAGCAGCAGGAAGGTGCAGAACGGAACGAGCCGGGCGAAATATTTCTGCAGCACGATATCCCACGCCGATAGTCGCGAAATACGCATCAGGTCGAGCGTGCCCTGCTCGCGCTCGGAGGTCACCGAGCCCACCACCATGGCCGGCATCACCGCCGCGATACTCACCAGGGCGAAGACAGTCACCCCTTGAAGCAGATGACGGCCCACACCATAGCTCTGAATCATGGCCCATGCGCGCGCGGCTATGCGCGTCACGCTGCTGTAAACCATCAGGCCGAGGATGGAGAGCGACAGGGCATAGATGGCCCGCAAGATGTAGCTGCTGCGCTGCGCCGCGAGTTGGGTCAGCTCGCGCCGCATCACGGTCAGGCCGGGCAATGTGCCGCGCCGGATGTGGAAGCTCCCCGCCATGCGCCCCGCTATCCTTTCCTGAGATTAAGACGCGCCCAGCGCAGGGCACGGAACCGGAACAAGAGGGCGAGCGCAAAATAGAAAGCCCCGTTGATGAACGCGACGTTGGAATGCTTGAAGAACTCGCGCTTCTCAAATTCCAGCATGCCAAGCAGCACCATGGGCGACATCATGAAGAGATTCTCCTCGTCGCGCAGCCAGCGCGGCAAGCCGCGGATATTGAGACTCTCCAGCAACCCCAGCAGCAGAAGCGGAATGAAGACAATCGCGAAGATACGCGCCACGGCCGCGGCCACCACCGTCGCCCGCTTGCGCGGCTTGAGTGAACAGCCAAACGTGATCCAGGTGATGGCGTAGAGGTAGATCGCCGTGAAAACAAACGAGAAAAACGCGTAGGCCAAGATCTGCCCGTGGTCGGCGTTCTTCCGGCTCAGCTCGACCAGCGTCTCGAACAGAACGGTCAGCATAAGCGGGGCCGCAATCACCAGGCAGAGCCGCGGCACAGCCGCCAGCTTCTGCTTCAGGATGTCACGCTCACTCAGGGGCGTCGTCAGGAGCACCTCCATGGTCTGGTTGCTGCGTTCCTTTGACATCAGGTTCGACACGTAGATGCAGAGTGCCAGCGCAACCGGCACCCACAGAATGGCCATCAGGACCGAGTAGCCGATGGCCTCGCGGCCGCGATTCGACAGGGAGAAGGCCAGGATGATGAAGAGCAGGATGACCATCGGAATATTAATAATCGCCAGCAGACGGAAGAGGTAACGCGGGGTGCAGACCACTGCCGCGGCGCGTTCACGCCAGGCCACCGGCTTGTTATCAGGCAGCGATGCGCTCGCACGGCCCCAGCGACGACGCCCGACCTTGCGGTTGACCTTCTCCAGCGCACCATCGACGCGCCGGAAGCTGGCCTTGATGCCGCCCGATGCGCGACGACCGGACCGCACAATGAAGGCCCGCGCGATAGCCATGTAGACCGCCGTCAGTGCCAGCCCCACCGCAAACCCGACCCAGATAATCCAGGAACCACCGCCGAACATGCTTCCGGCGCCCGCAACGCCGGCGATCATGACCCACAGCCAGCCCAGCTGGAAGATCCCCATAAAGGGGATCGCCACGGTCATGGCAAACAACACGCCGTAGGTGGTGAAGAAAGCACCCACAGTGCTACGGCTGAAGGAGGAACACATGATCGAAAGCGCGGCCAACTTGAGGCTGGTCATGAACCAGCTCGCCAGGGTCATCAGGATATCCCCAAACGATACGCCGCCCAAGCTGTAGGCCACGGCCATGAACGGTGCCGTCAGCAGGAGCAGCGACATCATGGGCACCATCCGGGCAAAGAGCTTCTGAAAGACGATCTCCCACGGATTGAGCCGCGTCACCAGCATCAGGTCGAGCGTGCCGTTCTCCCGCTCGGTGGTGATCGTGCCCACCACCATGGCGGGCAGCACGAGGTAGATGCCGGTCGTGACCATCCAGGTCAGACCCATGAGTACGCCCTTGCCCCGGCCAAGGGTCGACTGAATGTTCATGCCCGAAAAACTCTGCAGGGCACGCAGCGTGCTGTAAAGCGTAAGCAGCCCCAGCACATACAGCAGCCCGGCCACAATCCCACGCGAGACATACGTCGAGCGCCGGCTGGCCAGTTGGGCCAGCTCGCGGAAGAGCACCGGCAAGGTCATCTGTTTTCTACTTCGCATCAAGAGTCTCTCGCATGGGCATCAGGCCGTGCGTCCTTCGGTCAGTTTCATGAAGACGGTCTCCATATCCATGGCCTCGGCCTGGTACATGGTGATGTGCGCACCGAGGGCATGGATGTTGTTGTGCAGATCGTGCACGCTGGTGTCTTCTTCCCGAATCTTGACTGTGAATCGGTCAATATTCAGATCGGCATTGTCCACACCCGGCAGAGCGCGAATACGCTGCAACAGATCGTCACTCGGGTTGTCGACCTGCACGTGGATCAGGCGCATCACGCTCAAGGCTGAGTAGATATCATCCAGCGATCCTTCGGTCACCAGCTCACCGGTCTCCACAATGCCGATGCGCGTACAGAGTTCGGAGAGTTCGTGCAGGATATGGCTCGAGATGAGAATGGTCTTGCCCATACGACGCAACTCCTTGAGGAGCTCACGCATTTCGATACGCGCCCGCGGATCGAGTCCGCTGGCCGGTTCATCGAGCAGCAACAGATCGGGATCGTGCAGCAACACACGCGCCAGACTGAGGCGCTGCTTCATGCCGCGTGAGAGTCCGTCGACCTGGGCATCACGCTTGCCGGTCAGGTCGGTCAGGGCGAGCACATCGGCGATCACGCTTTCACGCTGCGCCTTGGGCAGTCGATAGGCGGCAGCAAAGAAGTGCAGATATTCGTTGGCGCTCAGGTCGTCGTAGACCCCAAAGAAGTCAGGCATGTAACCGATACGCATCCGTACATCGCGCTGCCGCTTCACAACATCCATGCCATCAATCAGGACCTGGCCGGACGACGGCTTGAGCAGCGTCGCCAGAATCTTGATGGTGGTGGTCTTGCCGGCCCCGTTGGGACCGATGAACCCGAACACCTCTCCCTTGGGAATATCAAAACTCAGATCACGCACGGCCGTAAACTTGCCGTATTTCACGCACAGGTTCTTAATTTGAACAAAAGACATGGACTTTATCCCTTCTCGTTTGCAGATGCTTGGGGTGGCCCAGGCTGTGGACGCGCGCTGGACACGGCACGCGGGGTCGTGCCCGTTGTGCGATAGAATGGTGTGCGACTCATGAAGACCGTGCCGCCCTTCTGCCAGACCAGGACCAGGACCGCTTGGTCCGGATCGCTGATGTCATACATATAGAGATCCTCCTCGGCGACATCGCACGTCGGGGAGACGGCCGACACCACCGCGAAATACCCGATGCGCGGGGCCTCAGTCAGAATGGTCAGACGACGCGGGCGCTGATCACCCAACCCCATGGGCGTCTCCCACGTCTTCTCATGCAGCATGTGCATAGCGCCCGATGTCAGAATATACGCGCCCCGAGGCACGGCCTCGTTCAGGGCCTCAAACCGTTTCCAGTATGCTGTGGCGCCCTTGCCCGACCAGACATCATCATCAAGCTGAGGTAGTTGCCAGGGGAAGGTGGCTGTGGGTCTGAAGGTCATGCTGCGCCATGCCATAGGCTTCCACTGTGCCACCGCAAACGCAGTTTCAAAGTCATGCGGATAACGCCCCACAACCTGGTGACCGGCCGCATCGCCATCGGCACTGACCGCACCATGTCTGCCACCGATACGCACAGGGGCCACCAGGGCGCGCTGAATATGCTCGCGCATCTTGCCGTGGCTCGATGGCACCACGAGGTGCACATCATTCTGCCGCACCGGCACGCCGGCCGCATCCGTATCGAGGATGCAGAGCCGACCCCGTCGGTCGTGTCGCCCCATGGCGCGGTTGGCCAGCATCACAATCGCGACCGTCGCCAGCGCCACGTAGATCGGGACCGTGAACCAGGTGTAGCGCTGCAATTTGAGTCGCTTGAGAACAAAGTAGTCAACCGGCCCCACCAGCAGCACCAGGATGGCCAGGACAAGGGCGAGCTGTCCAATTCTGACAAACCGCATATCGCGCGGCATCAGGACGGAGAGGTGGTCGGAACGGACCAGGAAGTTGATCGGTTGCAGCGAGAGCTTCTTCTTGTACTGACGCATGTAATGCTGGAGCTGGTGCATCGCCCGCTGGTCGACGGCGGTCGCTTTATCCTCGGCCAGCTCGTTCCACGTGCCCTTGGCAACAACGTGTGCGACCTGGTTGGCCCGAAATCTCCAGAGAAATGCCAGCACGCGACGCCATTCAGGGTCCTGGCGCAACGTGTCGCTGTCGGTCGCCTCACGCAGCACCAGTGCGATGCGACCGAGAGCGAGGCGTCGTGTGGCCAGGGACGGGCCCTGCGGTTCGCCATCCGGGCCGAACAGGAGCGCCCCGGCTTCCGCTTCCCCGCCAAAGAGTTCAACCAGAAAGGCCTGATGCTCTTCAGGCAGGCCGCGCGGATTGACCACACAGAGACTGCCCCCGGCGCGCACCCAAGTCAGCAGCGCATCCAGCTGCACCATGCGCAGCTTGGCAACACCCGCGCCGGCCAGGACCACCAGGTCGGCCGCGCAATACGCTTCCGGCGTGGCCGGAAAGTCGGCCGGCTGCAACGGACAGAGGCCCGTGCGCAAGACACCTTGATTTCCGGCAGCGGCCTCGGGATTGAGCCAGTCGGGGCGCAAATCGGCCGCCACATGCCGGACCCGGTCCTCCCCCACAACCGCAATCGGATAGACCAGGGAGAGCAGGCGCGCGTTCAAGTTGGGAATGGAACAGGGGTGTTGCTGCAGATCGATACGCTTGCTGCCGGAACGGAAGGTGAGCTGTGCACGGGTCGACTGGTTGTTGCCATAACCGGACACAGCCGGCAGCAGCAGACCAAAGGTCTGGGATCCGGGGGCCAGGGCCAAATCGGCCACCACGCTGCGCGAGCGCACCGAGTGTCCATCCATGATCTCCACGTGCAGATCCCCCTCCAACAGGGCGCTGCCGTTCCAGAGCAGGTCCACGGTGGCGCTGCGCGGTCCACCCGATCGGCCCGCGCCATGAACCGTCAACGTCGCCGAGAGCGGCTCGCCGTCAGCATGCGCCGCCGCGGGACACCACAACACGACAGCCAGCGCAAGCAGCCCCCACAACGGAACAGACCGCCATCCCACTGTCGTTGCGGTGGACGATAGCGGCGACCGATTCCCCATTTTCAAGGTCTTCCGCAGGATCTGTGGGTACATTATGGTTTTCTCCCGTACTCAAGACCGACGAAGCAGGTCGTTTAAGCGTAACCAAGTAAGTGTGAGACTAAGTGTGCGATGAAGTGTGGGACTAAGAGTCATGGGCTACGACCTTTGACAATGATGTGAGCATTGCCGCGATGCGTCTCAACAGCTCGCGGCCCTGATCCACTCGGGAAACATCAGGAGGTCTGTTGGCTGTAGCCAGATCCACAAGTGATGCCGACTGGACGGTCGCCTTGTATGCGATGCCGAAGAACTTCGCCTGATCCGTTCCGGTGAACCGACCATTGCCCTCCGCAATATTGAGAACAATCGCAGTCGTTGCCTTATCAAGCTTGGAGAGTAGATCGGCACTACATACGAACTCGGTAGTCATGCTTTCCAGCCAGGCCACGAGTTGGATCCCTGTCTGATATACATCCAGATCCTCATGGCTGAACAAGTTGCCTTTCTTGGTACGATACTCTGCATGGTCTTCACGGACCCTATTGCCTGTTGTCTTACGCATCGCAATGAGGATGCTGACGATCTCTGCCAGGAGGTTCTTGCCCGGACCGACATCATCAGGAGCCAGCAGCGATTTTGCCACGAACACGTCGAGACACCCGGCACACTCAAGAGCAGAACCATTGGCGTGCCCCAAGTAGGCGATTCTATCCTTCGGAGACCATGAACTGCTGGCGTGAGCTATATTCACCAGAATACTTTCCGCAGCACGATCAAGGTGGTCGCACGCTGCAACTCGCCGGGACAGGCCATCCAGCAACGTGCTGCGGATCGCCGCAAATCCCAGCCCCTTCTGGTAAACCTTCAGTTTTTCATGCCCAAACAGTTGTGCCACGATCGCCACGCCTCTCTTCCCAACACTTCATCACCCACTTATTCCCACACTTAGTCTCACACTTACTTGGTTACGCTTAAGCCACCCGCTTCGTCGATTTCCGCCGACAGGCCAGATTTGCGTCGACCAGTGATCTCATCCACAACACAGATTCTGCTGAGGAACCCATTCTTATGACCTATGCCAATTTCTCACGATGCTTAAGAGCGTGCATTCTGTGGAAGAACCACCATTCAATCAACAACAAGATGAGGGCCGCCATGAGCACGACCGGCCAGAGCGGCCGCGTGCCTCGCACCGGTCCATCCGCCGCGCTGACGGCGACCTCGGCAAATTCGATCCGATCCACTGCGACCAGTCGCGTCTCCTCGGGCGACAAGAGACCCACCCCGTCGGCCTTGGCGAGGCCCTCGCCCTCAAGCGAGAGATTGACCAGGTTGGCCAGCATGACCGGCAGGGCAACCCGGTAAGGCAGTGTGGTCTGCTCAATATCCACCAGCAGCGTGTAGCGCGACGCCTGCTCGCTCTGCTGCCGCACGAGCAGGGGGCCCTGCGCGCCATGCACCATCACATCGAATCCAAGCGCCTCGCACGCGGCGATCCCGTCGGTCCCGCTGTAGCGGGTGCCCGCGGAGAGCACGACGTTGCCTAAGGCGACATGCTGCAAGAGAGAATCGTCGCGCCGCCAGTCGACCACGCGGTCGGCCCCCTCCAGGCGCGTTACGGTGCCGGTCAAGGCCGTGGGCAGATAGCCGACCCCCAGCCGCACGGGCGCCTGCAGCGCCTCCTCGTCGGCGACCGTGCCGCTCACGATGGCGTCATAGACATCCCCCGGCGTCCGCTCGCCCTGCGGTCCCGGCCAGAGCTCTACATCTTCCATCAAGCTGACCACGCGTCGACAGGCGGCCAACCCCTCATCCACATAGACGTTGGCCGGTCGCAAGGCGGGTAGGTCAACGGTGGCCATGTTGTCGGATGCCATCGCGTCCACGCCATCCACACTCAGGCGCACCTGGATCCGGGAAGGGGCATCGCCGGCCACCGTGAAGATCACCCGCTCGGGGTTGTCGAACGTGGGCGCCACGACCTCACGCACGAGCGACTCATCATTCAGCATGGCCTCCAGCGTGGCGGGGCCGCGGTAGGATTCCGAGGCATCGATTCCCACAAAGACACGCCACTGGTTGTTGGCCGCACGTACCGCACGCAGCGAGGTGATGCCCGCATTGGGCCCGGCTGCATCCATCCGCTCAAACGTCAGGGCAAAGGGCAACTCGACCGCGGAGTGCGCCGGCAGGTTGCCATCCGAGAGCAGCAGGACCTCCTCGACCGGCGTGGCGCGTCCGAGGGCCTGCGCCATGTTGAGGGCATCCTCGAGATCACTCGCGACCTCCTCCACCGTGATCCGGTCCAACGCGGCCAGGAGTTCGCGTTTGTTGTCCGTGAAATCGGTGATGCGACGGGCTCTGCGACTGAAGGCCACCAGACAGATGCGCTCGCCGCGCAGCATGCCCTCAATCCGTTCCGCCGCGCGGCGGCGGGCCAGGTCGAGGCGGGTCGGCCCACCGGCCTTCTCACGCGCACCCATACTGGCCGAGCAGTCGATCAGGATCGGCAGCTGCATCCGCCGTCCGCGCCTCGAACGCAGGTAAGGTTGCATCGCCGCCACCACAAGGAGCAGCAGAAGCAGCAGCTGCAACCAGAGCAGGAGGTTGCGCTTGAAACGCTGGAAGGGCGAGTTGACCCGCGAATCGTTGAGCACCTGCTGCCACAGCACAAGCGAGGGCACCTCGACCCGCGGCCGTTTCAGCTTGAGAAAATAGAAGGCCACGAGCGGTAGGGCCAGCAGGGCCAGCCAGGCCGCGAGGGGGGCACTGAATCCGAATGGCATCATCTCACCCACCCCCTTCGGCGCAGCAGGTCACACAGAATCCAGCGCAAATCAGCCGAGGCATCCAGGGAGAGAAAGCGTCCGCCGCGACCGGTACAGGCGGCCACCAGATGCGCCTCCAGCGCCATGCGGTATTCGTGGTAGATGTCGAGCAGAGAGCCCACCCCGGTGACATCAAGCGTGCGCCCCAGCTCGCAGTCGACCAGGCGCACATCGGCTTCCAGTTCGGGCTCCCGCTCCGACGGACCCAGAATCTGCAGACCCAGAGTTTCGAGTCCTTTACTGAAGAGCGAGTTCATGGCGCGCGGCACATCCCCGAAGGTCAGGAAATCGGAGAGCAACACCGCCACGCCGCGGCCGCGGTGCTGGCGCAGACAGTTCTCGACCCCCATCTCGATCGGCATATCGCCGTGCGCCTCAACCCCCTCGATGAATCGCAGCAGGGCCGCCATGGAACCGCGGCCGCGACAGGGCGCCAGACACTCAAGCGCATCTTCACCGCCATTGAGCCGCCAGCAGCTCACCCGCTCACCGCTCAAGAGCCCCATGATGCCGAAGGCCGCGGCCAACTGTTGGGCCAGCGTCAGCTTGCCCTCGAAGCCCATGGAGGCCGACGCGTCGAGCAGGATCACCACATGCAGCTCCTCCTCATGGCGATAGGTCTTCATGTAGGGACGCTGCAACCGCGCAAAGATGTTCCAGTCCACGTAGCGCACATCATCGCCTTCAACATAGTCGCGATAGTCAGCAAACTCGTTGCTGCTACCGCCCTTGCTGATGAGGTGCTCGCCCTGGGCACGGTTGGTGAAACGGCGTGAGCTATTGATGCGCATGCGCTCCAATAGCTGCAGCACGTCGTTGCCAAACAGCGACGTCACACGGGCGACAGATGAACCGGATTCCGGCATGCGGGCTAGACCTCTTCCTGAATGGCAGTGGTGATGTCATCCACCAGGCGCGTGGGTTCAATGCCTTCGGCCTGGCCGTCGTAGTTGAGAATGACGCGGTGACGCAGGACGTGCAGCGCAAAGTGACGAATGTCGGCGAAGGATACATGCACGCGTCCATCCGCCAGAGCGCGTACGCGTCCGGCACGGATCAGCGCCTGCGCCGCGCGTGGACTGGCCCCCCAGCGCACAAAGCGCGTCACCACCTCGGGCGCAAACTCGCTCTTGGGATGGGTCGCCAGGACGAGCCGCACGGCGTAGTCGCGCATCGGCGCAGCCACCACCACCTTGTCGAGCGTGGCACGCATCTGCATGATCGTATCGCGATCGAGCACCTTCTCGACCGTGATCGGTTTGCGCAGGATCGTGCGTTCGACCACCTCGTTCAGTTCGTCGCGATTGAGGAAGGGCACATCGATCTTGAACATGAAACGGTCGAGCTGGGCCTCGGGCAACGGGTAGGTTCCCTCCTGCTCCAGTGGGTTCTGGGTCGCCATCACGAAGAAAGGCGGATCGAGCTGATAGGTCGTGCCGCCGACCGTGACGGAGCCCTCCTGCATCGTCTCGAGCAGGGCCGACTGCGTCTTGGGCGTGGCCCGGTTGATCTCATCGGCCAGAAGCAGCTGCGTGAAGATCGGGCCGCGCCGGAACTCCAGACTGTAGCCCCCACCCTCCCCGCTCGACATGATGTTGGTGCCGATGATATCGGCCGGCATCAGGTCGGGCGTAAACTGGATACGCCGGAAATGGAGATCCAGCACATGTGAGAGCGTCTTGACCAACTCGGTCTTGCCCAACCCGGGCACGCCTTCGAGCAGGACATTGCCGCCACAGAAGAGTCCGGTCATGACCCCTTCCACAACTCCATCCTGACCTACCATGATGGTGCCGACCGCCTCACGGGCGCGGTGATACTGTTCCCTAAAACGGGCGGCCTCCTGCTGGAGCTGTTCATCGTTCTGCATGACGGGTCCTCCTATTCATCTCTATCGCTCTGCCAGCGGCGCTTGCGCGCCAGGAGCTGGCCGGTTGTCGATGTCGGTTCTTCACTCGGTTCAATCGTATCGGCAGCGCTCTCGCTACGCTCCTGCGGCGCGCGGCGCGGCCGCTTGGCGTCCGTACGCTTGATCGGGGTGACCGGCGGCAGATGCGCGTCGCGCACCGCATCCAGTCCGCGATCCACATGCTCCTTGCGTGCCAGCAGCGAGCCGAGGGTTTGGGTCGATTTACCCGGTCGCGCGCGCCCGGTCAGGCGGCCCCACAGCTCGCGCCAGTCGATCCGCACACGCCGTACCGCCACATCCAGCGGCAGCAGAATGGCCAGGGCCCAGAGAAACCAATCCGTGATGGGCCGCGTCTGGCGACGCACCTCGCGGTCGGCATTGAAAAGGTCCTCCCCCGTCTCGGTGCCGTTCAAGAGACGCCCGCCCGTGCCGTCGGCGATCCGTTCGAGCAGAACCGGGTCGGAACGGAAGCGGAGGTATTCCGGCGAGTAAGGCACCATCAGGCCCGCGGTGGCGTGCTCTTGCCGCCCGTCGCCCGATCCGGCCACGAGGACCTGGTAGCGCCCGCTGCCAGCCAGGGCGAAGCGGCCTTCATAGAGCCGCGGTCCCACCTGCCGGAGGTCAATCGGACGCGTCACACCGCCGGCCAGCGCGACCTCGGCTTTGAGATCGAGGAAGCCGGGATTGGCGTGGTGATCTTCGACCAGCACCCGCGCCTCGCCCCCTTCGGCGTGCAGGTTCACGAAGAGATTGCGCTCACGCTCTACCCGGCCGATTGCCGTCATGAGCTGACGCACGAAAGGCTGGTAGCGATCCCACTTGACCCAGTCGCGCCCCCAGTTGGCCGAGAGGTCGGAGGTGAAGGCCGCGGTGGTACCGAGGCCGTGCCGCCATATGGCCAGTAGCGGGTCACTGTCGTCTTCGTCCGGCGCCAATAGAATCGTCTGGGCGCGCGGCTTGGCCATCGTCAGCACCAGGCCGTGCAGCGGCGGCACGGTCTCAATGCCCTTCAGAATGGGCGAGGGAAATCCGGCCGCCGGCACAAAGGTGCGGTTCTGGATGATGTTGCGCTTGAGCGTCTTGGCTTCCTTGATGAAGATCGAAGGCAGCTCGGCCGGATCCTGCGGAAAGTAGTAGCGTCCGCCCGTGGCACTCGCGATGGCCGCCATGATGCCCTGCTCCTGGCCGCCGTGTGGTTGGATCGCCACGGTGGAGACGCTAATCTGGGCCGCCGCAAACTTGGCCAGCAGGGGCGGGGGCGGGGGCGAGGGATCGCCGTCGGAGATAATAATCATATGACGCGAGGCCGCGTCGCTGGCCGCCAGCCCTTTGTAGCCCAGCTCCATCGTGGTGGCGAAGCTCGGCATGTCGCCGATCGTCGCGTTGTTGATCAGCGGCACCAGCGCGTCATACTCTGATGCAGGCGTGAGTGGAAACAGCCAGCGCTCACCGCTGCTACCCGCGCCATAGGAGTAGACCAGCACCCCCACCTCGTCCTGCGCGCCCAGTACGCGTATGGCATCCTTGGCAATGCGCTTGCCCCAGGTGTTGCCCTCGGCGAACTCACAGGTATGCAGAATAATCGCCAGGGCGCCCTTGGGCAGCACCTTGCGTTTTTTGATATCCATCGAGACCGGCAGGATCTTCTCGATCAGGCTGCGGTTGTAGCCGCCCGCCCCGAAACTGTTCTGACCGCCCACCATCAGGAAGCCAGAGCCCTGCACCACCACCGCATCGTGAATGGCCTGCATACGGGCCGCATCCAACTCGTCGGCCGCCACGTTGACAAAGACGATGCTGTCGTAAGGCAGGTAGGAGAGGGCGTCCAGCGGGAGCTCGAAAGCGTCCTTCTCATCAATCAGCAATCCCGATTGCCGCATCGCCTGGCCCAGCCAGCGTGTCTGCTCACCACCGCCCGAACCGCCTGTGACCACCAACACGCGCCCCTCCCCCTTCAGGAAGAGATGGTTGACGGCCAGGTTGTTCTCGCTCCACCCGTCCTCATCGGCCGGTACGCGGATGCGCGCCGCATATTCATAGAAGCCGGGACCGCGCATGTAGAGCGGCAGGACCAGCCGGTTCTTGCCGGCCTTGAATGTGACGCGCTGTTCAGCCACGGTCTCGCCGTTTTCCGAGAGCGTGAGCGTGCCCGCTCCGTCGGCCAGCGAGGAGAGCACCACCGAGGCCTCGTAGGTTTCGCCCTCTTTCACGACACGCGGCAGGTCGAGTCGCTCCAGCCAGACCTCGCGGTCGTAGGTGTAAGCGATCGGCAGGGCGTCCACGCGGATACCGCGCGCGGTCAGCTCCGACAGCATGCCGGCGGCATCGCCCTCGGTCTGTGCGCCGTCGGAGAGCAGCACGATGCGCCCCGCACTCGAATCAGGCAGCATGGCGCTGGAGAGCGCCAGGGCACGCTCAAGGCTGCTGCCATCGCGCGGCACGCGCACATTAATCGCTTCAAAAGGAAACGACTCACGCGGCGGCAGCTCGACACCGGCGCGGCGACCGAATACCACCAAGCCGGCCTTGTCGCGTTCCGGCTTGCCCTGCACGGTGCGGTTCATAAACCCGAGCGCGCGCGTCAACACCTCGTCACTGATCGAGTCGGATACATCCAGCGCGTAGACCACAACCGTTTCGTCATTCGAGCGCACGGCGCGGGGTTCGGCCAGCGCCATGATCAACACACCTGCCAGGAGCAGGCGCACCAGCAGAGACGTCACGGCGGCCAGGCCAACCACCCCGCTGCGGCCGCACAGTCCGATCCACCACAGCCAGATAAAAAGCGGCGAGAGCCAGAACGCGCGCGGCACGGCGAATAGGACCGTGTGCGTCAACTCAAGGGTCAGACAGGTCCCCGCAAAGAGGAGTCCGAAAATAAGAAGCGGCAACACGTCGCGCAGACGCAGCGGCCGACGCGGCGACGGAAAAAGCATGGTGATGATCTGAGGCTGCTTCATGGGCGCACCACCACGATACGATGGTTGCCCGTATCCGCCACGAAGATGCGGCCGTCGGCGCCCGCCGCAATGCCCCACGGCGTGGCGAACGCCCCCTCGCCGCGTCCGGTGCGGCCGTAGCGGCCCACCAGGCTGCCATCTGGATTGATCACGCTGATGCGGCCGGCCGTGTACTCGATCACCGCCAACGTGCCGGCCGGTGTGACGGCGATATCATAGGGAAAACGAAACGGCACATCGCCCGGCCGTGTATAGCTGGCCACGAGCTCGCCCTGCGGCGTGTAGACCTGCACGCGGTTGTTGATCGCATCCGCCACGTAGAGACGTCCCCCCGTGTAAGCCAAACCCGAACAGCGCTGCAGCTGCCCCTCGCCGGTGCCAAAACTCCCGAAGCTGCGCAGCAGCTCCCCCGTTTCCGAAAAGACCTGGATGCGATCGTTGCCGCCATACTCCGCCACGTAGATGAGCCCGGCCGGATCCTGTGTCACAGCCACCGGGTAAATGAATTCGCCGGGGCCCTCGCCCTTGCCGCCCCACATCGAGAGCACCTCACCGCTCGAACTGAAGCGGACCAGGCGATGATAGTGCGTGTCGGCCACCAGGATGGAGCCGTCGCGCAACTCCACAACGCCTTCGGGGCGACCGACCGATGTTTCAGGCATACTCCACTGCCGCGCCAACGCGCCGCGGGGTCCATACACCAGTACGCGCCCGATCGTATCCAGTACGTACAGCTCGCCATTTTTCGCCACACAGAGACTGCGCGGCGCGGGAATGCCTGTCTCCGAAGGCGCCATACGCCAGACCGCCTCATGCTCGAACGGCACCGGATCGGTCCGCCCGCCGCAGCCCGCCACAAGCGCGGCCGCAACTGAAACGAAGAAGAACACTTGAACCACACAGCAAACACACTTAAGCGCACACTTAAGCGGACCCTTACTCGCTACCCTTACTCGGATACCCTTAAACGATCGACTCTCTCGTTTTCCGGCCGCTTCTCGTTGAAGTGAGTCGGTTAAGGGTATCCGAGTAAAGGTGGCGGTTAAGTGTCGTTTGCGCCCACGGGGAACAGACTTTCTGCCTCGCAGTATCATATGTAATGCGCCAACTGAAACCAGAAGCCACCCCCTCATGCGACACCTCCCGCGCTGCGGCAGGGCCGCGCACTCAGCCGCACGGGCGAACCGGACGGGAGCGGGGTGCCGGGCAAGAGACAGAAACTGCGCTGCCGGCCTCTCGCAACATGCACCAGCGTCACCTCGCTGACCTCGCCACCGAATTGTTCGCGCTCCACTCGCAGCGGGGCGTCCGCCTCCGCCGCTTCGAGCTGCAGCTCACAGGGACGGTAGTTGCGTTTCTCTGCGCCGCCCGGCAGCCAGATGGCCGCCTCGTCCGCGGCCAGCCAGTTGACTGGCCCGAGCGCCTCGGCAATCGCGGGGGTGGCCGGTTGCCAGTAAAGCGCATCCACGCTACCGGCGGCAATCACGGCACCCTCACGCAGGAGCACCACCTGCTCGGCGAATCCCAACACCATGCGCGCTGAATGCGTGGCAAAAACGAGCGAGGTGCCGGCCGCCCGCGCCTTCGCTACAACGCGTTGCCACAACAGGCCGCGGCGCGCGCGATCGACATGCACGAAGGGTTCATCTAAAACGGTTACGGCGGCATCGGCCGCCACGGCCCGCGCCACCGCTAGGCGGGACTGCTCCCCTACGGAGAGCTCTGCAACATGGCGCGCTTCGAGTCCGGACAACTCCATCGACTGCAGCAGCTTGGTCACGTCCGCCGCGCCGACGGCCTGCACGCTGCTCACATGGGCGGCCACACGCAGGTGCGGCCACAGCCCTTCGTTCTGCGGCACCCAGAAAAGCGGAAGGCGGCCGTCATCCTCGGGCAGCGCGCTCCGCAGGCGGCCCGCATCGGGACGCGCAAACCCGACCAACAGGTTCAGCAGCGTAGACTTTCCTGCGCCCGATTCCCCCAGCACGGCCGTGATGCCGGACTCGATCTGCAGGCCATCGCAGGTGAGGCGCGGACGCGTGGCGCCCTTCACCACAACCCCCTCACATGTCCAGAGTGGCGGCATGCCGTGCCCTCCAGATGCGGTAGGTGAACGATGCCAACGTCAGGGCCGCGAGCGGCACCACAACCGCAATCAGCAGCGAACTGGTCAACACCGCGCTGCGACCGTAATGCATAAAATTATAGAGCCGCGGCATCACGAGTGGCATACGCAGCGGGGCCAAGAGTGAGGCCAGCGTGATGTCGGAGAACACCTGGTAGATCAGCAGGGCCGCCGCCCAGAAAAGGGGGCGGCTGCCGCGCACCCAGCTGAGGGATGTCGCGCGACGGCGCACGCCCGGATCCGGACTCGCCGCCAGGAGCCGCGCCAGATGCAGATCGGCCACGCGGCGACGGCCGCGCAGCAGAAGCTGGATCAGCAGCGCCACCGGCATCACCATCAAGGACGCCGCCACGATCAGCGGCAGCGGCGTGCTGCGCAGGATCCATAGCAGCGGCACCTGCAGCATGGCTAAAAAGAGCAGGCCCACAACCAATCCGCCCAGCAACCCCGGCACGAGCAGCGCAATCACACCCGCCATCTGTAGCGCCTGCCGTCCCGGACGGGGTGACCGCCGGCAGACCAACCCCGCTGCCACGCAGGCCAACCCTCCCGCGGCCGCAGCGACCAGCAGGCTGCTGGCCAGTTCACGGCCCAGCCCGAATCCGCGCCACGCCGTCAATGCCCCCGGCCATACGCCCCGCACCACGATCGCGCCGGGCACCACCGCCACGAGTAGGGCACCCGCCATGAACACCGCGAGGCCGACCGGCGCCCACCCGCGGCGGGGTGATGCGCCACCGGTCGCAACGGGACGCGACGCACGCAGGACGAGCACCACCGCGACGGCAAGCCCCCCGGCCATGGCGGCCGGCAGAGCGACCCGGCGCAGCGAGGCGGCCAGCGACATGCCGCCCACCTGTGCATCAAAGATCGTTACGGTCCACTGCTCCACGCCCAGAAAGGCGGCCAGCTCGAATTCAGTGAAGGCCAGTACAAAGACCGCCCCCAGCACGGCCGCCGCCGTCGCCGCGGACCCGTGACAGAGCTGCTGCCAGGCGTGTACCAGGCGCATCCGGTGAGTGAGACGCGGCCACGCCAGCCGCACGGCATGCCACGCCTCACGCGACACCTGGCCCGGACAGATCAACCAGAGCACGGCCGCCACAGGGAGCAGACGCGCCAGAACCAGCAGTCCATAGCACAGACTGCGCACGGAGGACGCAACACCGGGCAGTCCTGTGAAATTAGCATAGGCATAGCCCGTCAGAAGCGGCGGGGCAAAGAAACAGGCCACGGCACCGCCCCAGGCCGCCAGCCGAATCGTCCGGCAGCGCGAAGCGAGGGCGGCGGCACCGGCATAGCCCAGCGGCACCGCCGCCACACCAATGAGCAGGGCGCGTGAGAGCCCCGAACAGCTTGAAGCGGACAGCATCTTGCTCAGCCCTCCCCTTTCAACCAGGCGATGCAGGCTGTGCGAATCTCGTTGAGCCCGCTCAGCGTGCCGCCACGTGCGGCCGCCGGCAGCAGGTCAGCGACCTCGGGGGGGATCAGAGATGGATCCACCAGGCCCAGGGGAATCTGGCGCGAAGGCGAATTGGCGAGAGCGATCTCGGTCTCGGCCGAGAGAAGGTAGTCGACGAAGCGCCGCGCGTTGGCAGGCTGCCGGGCACCTGCGATAATCGCCACCGTATTGGGAATCACGATGGTCGTGTTGTTTGGCGTCACCACCGGCAACAACGCCACGGGCGCACCCGCGTCCTTGGCCAGGAAGAAATCATCCGTATCCGTGAAGCCGAGATCGCACGCCCCAGCCGCCACCTGGTTCTTGACCGTGGAGTTGCCGGCCACTTCGCGCAGACCGCGTTGGCGCAGTGAGGTGTGCCAGCCCAGCACTCCCGCTTTCCCCATCTGCTGCCACAGCACACAGTAGTGGGTCAGAGTGGTACCGTAGAGCGGACGCGCCATGGCCACGCGCGAGAGATCATCTGCGGCGAGCCGTGCGTCTACGGCCGCATACGAGGCGTTGCAGCGGTTCGTGTTCACAATGTAGACGCGCATGCGGGCGCCAAAGCCCGTCCACAGGCCGTCGGCATCCTTGTGCTTGTCAGGAATACGGGCATACCCGTCGCCCTTGTAGGCGGCCAGCATGCCGCGCGCCTGCAAGTCGCGCGTGCCGAGCAGTTCGTTGTTCCAGAACACATCGCACTGCGGTCGCTCGTGCTCATAGATCAGCAACTCGGTCAGGCCGAGCGACTTGGTGGCCTCGCTGTCATACTTCACCGCCACACGCAGACCCGACTGCGCCTCGAACTTCCGGATGACGGCGTCGGCATAGAGTGAGTCATGGGCGCAGTAGACGACCAGGTCCGGCGCGCGCAGATGCACCAGCGTGATGACGAACGCGGCGGGCAGAAGCATGAGTATGAGGAAGGCGATGCGCAGCCAGGGTCGCTTCATGGCGCCTCTTCCTCGGGCAGTGCGGCGGCCTCCTCGCCGCCGGCCAGCGAATCGAAATAGCGGCGGATCGTATCGTGATAGACCGGCGGGACCCCTTCGTTGAGCACGGCTTCGCTGATCCCTTCACGCAGATCCCGGATCTGGCGATCGTAGTCGGCCGCGGCGCGACCGCGGTCAGCCGACTCATCGGTTTGCCACTGCATCAGGATCTTGCCGGCGCGCATGGCCGAGCGCGAGGTCTCGCTGACATGATCGGTCTCCAGCGAGTCATCTTCAGGGGCTTCGCCACCCTCGCCTGTCCCCGGTCCCCCCATGCCTTGTCCCGCCCCGCCGCCGCCGGTGCAGCCCGTGCCGGCCAGGCAGCCCTCGCAGGCACCGCAGCCGCCTTGCTGGGCCAGCATCTGCTCATACATCGCGGCGTAATCCGAGAGGGAGGCCGCATTCGTGCAGGCCTCGCCATCCAGAGCCTGCTGCTGGTTGCACTGCTGCGCCATCTGGAGCGTGCGCAGGGCCTCTTCCAGAGCCTTCAAATCATCCATGGACTGTTGCAGTTGGGAGAGCTCCATTTCAGAAAGATTGAGGGACTCGGCCAGGGCCTCCATCGCCTCCTGTGACAGCTCCTGGGAATCGCCCATCTTCATCTGGGTCAGAGCCCGCTCGAGCGAGGCGGCCAGGGCGCGCGCGGCCATCTTGTCGTTGGCGAAACGGGAGAGCTCTTCAAGGCGACGCTTCATCTCACGCTCAAGCTTGCGCTTCACTTCGCCATCGGGCATCTCGGCCAGCTTACGCGCCATATCGCCCAGCTCACGCAGCTCCTGCTTCATCCCCTCTGCATCGCCCTGCGCCAGCTGCTTACTCCACTGCTCCGTACGGGGCGACTGGGCGCCGAACGCTTGGTCGAGGCGCGGCAGGGCACCCAGGGCGGCGCTGGAGTGCTTGGTGCGCTGCCAGCTCTTGCCCAGCTCCTGTTGTTGTTGGGTCAGCGCCTTGAAGTTGTTCTTGGGCTGCCCCGGATTCATACTCACAAAGGTCTTCTTCAGTTCCTCAATGCGCAGCTCGGTCTCTTCGCTGAGTTTGCCGGACGGCAGCTTCGTGGCGATACGCGCCTTGCGCAGCTGCGTAACTTGGCGGGTCTGTGAGAGCTCTTCACGTCGGGCCTCCTGCTGCTCGCGCTGCTCGACATGTCCAAACGGATCGAGCTGCGGCAGCCATGCGACCCCAGCCCACAACACCACCACGGCCGCCACACAGCGCAACGCCTCAGCCCGGCCATCCCAGGGCACCACGCGGCGCGGCTTCACCTGCCCCACACGCTGCGCGGCATCCGAGGTCACCAGTTCCGAAAATTCCGGCGCACCCTCCTCGATCAATACAGCCGTCAGGAAGAGATCGCTGGTGCCCTCTGCCTTATCTATCGCCCGCGCCCCATCGGACGGGCTGACCCGCCGATAGCCCAGCCACGCCACCGGCAGTGAGATCAGCGGAATCACCACCAGCGTCAGTGGATCCACTATGAAGGGAAGCGAGATCAGCAGACGCGAGACGATCAGCACAACCGCATACAGCACGGCCGCAGACAGAAAGGCCCACTGCCACCACCGCGCGAACCGCACGACGGCAAGACGCCCCCCGACTCTTCGAACCGCCCGCCCCAGCGGCGATCGCCCATATGCACCAGACTCAAGCATCTGTTGAGCAAACCATAACCCCCCGCCCACGGCAACAACGCAATGTGGTGTCCGGCACCACCGGCTGTCATTGTGGTGCGGGCGGCTACCCGCTGGGGGTACTCTGGTGGCCTGTCCCTCCACCCCGCGAGGCGTTGGCCTAAGATGAGGAATCCGAAACCCGACACTTGACAGGGTGTAGCCTTCTGGATACAGTATAGCCGATGATTGAAATCCGTAAGACGGCCACATTTGCCAAGTGGGTTGACGGCCTACGCGACCTACGCGCACGCGCTCGCGTTCTTGCGAGGATCGAGCGACTTGCCGCAGGCAATGCCGGAAACGTCAGGCCAGTTGGTGAAGGGGTATCGGAGTTGATCATTGATTACGGTCCCGGCTATCGGGTCTATTTCAGGAAGCGAGGACGCTCGTTGGTCATATTGCTAGCCGGTGGTGACAAGCGGACCCAAAGTCGGGACATTAGCACTGCGTTGCGCCTATCGCGCAACTTGTAGGAGGAGGAATATGAGCAAGACAAGTACCACACGATATGACGTGGCCGAGCACCTTCGGACCCCCGAAGAGATGGCCGCCTATCTTGAGGCGTGCCTCGATGAGTCAAACGGCGATGCATCGTTCGTCGCCAAGGCCCTCGGTGACATCGCTCGCGCCAAGGGCATGACACAAGTTGCGAGGGATGCTGGTCTCTCGCGGGAGAGTCTCTATAAAGCCCTCTCCGGTGACCGAACCCCGGGGTTTGATACAATTCTCAAAGTGGTTCAGGCTCTTGGCATCGAACTGCACGCTGCACCTCTACATGCCTGATGACCAGAGAGGCCAACAAAGGGCTGCTCACGTACGGCCTAAAGGCCGCCGGAGAGCCCAGACGTCTCTCAGAGAAAGGACGAGATGATGACAAGAGCAGCAACAGCCCTTCTAGTCGTCTTGATCGGCATGTCTCTCTCTGGCTGTGCCAGCACTCGCATCAAGCGTTTGTCCGGATCTGAATTTGTCATCCGAGCAGAACGCATGAAACAGATCTCCAGTTTCAACTGGACAACCTACATAGGAAACACAGACCAGAGGGCATACTTGGAGTATGGGCAAGCGCCGTTCATGTTTCACGGCCACAGGACGACGGTCTACTGGACACTCTTATCAGACCTCCCACCGGACATTGCCAACCAACTCAAGTCGGGAAAGCCCCCTTGGAAGTCGTGGTCGGCCGAGACCACAATCGTTCGGCTCTGAAAAGGCAGTGCATTGCATCGGGGCATCGGTGGTCGACACTGGCTTCCGATTTCGCCAACGGAAACGGCTGAGAGAGCCCCAGAGGGGACTGACTGAACATGGGAATCACAGGCCGGGTAAGGGGCGGAGCGTCTCGTATTGTGGCGCGGGCGCCTACCCGTTGTTGACCGTTTCGAAGCGCTGCGGCGCCTTCCAAATCCGATAGCGCAGTTCGTACTCCGGGGGTGCGTAGACCACGATGGGCAGACGGCTGTTGTACCGGATCGTCAGGGAGGTGCCCGCCACAAAGCGCTTGACCTTGGGGGTCCCCGGTGGCGGAGCCATCATCGTACTCATAGCGTGCCCGGATCCCGTGACGTCATAATAGGTATAGCCCCAGCCTTTGAGGGGACGAGCTTCAATGGCGGTTCCGAGTCGCATCCGGTTGACCCCATCGGTCAGCATCGTCTTGCCGGCGACGATCTCGACCTTGAAAGCATCTTCTTCGCCACGCTCCTTGTGCGGCAGCACGATGACGAGACGTTTCATGCCTTCTTTCGCAGGCGGAAACGCCTTCAGTTCCTTATGGTCCGCTGCTGCAACAGGCAGGCAGAGCGCGACGGCACTTGCAAGCACGACTAGTCTCCCGATCCACGACTGATGAGGTCTCATCTTGGTCTCCTTTGCTTTCCGCTTTCCGCTCACACTACCTCAACCGGCCATCAGATCACAATCTGAACTTTTACCTCTTTCTGGCCGGTGGCCAAGTCGTTCTCCTCTTCTCTTTCACCAGGGCGCTGCTGGGTGCGCAGGTAGCGGTAGTAGACTTCGAGTTGGAGGGTGGCCAGGCAGGTGTCCTGCACGCGGCCGTCGCTGTGCTCTTTCTGACCGGGAGAGTCCCAGTAGCCCATATTCTTCTCGCCCTCGGCCTGGGATCTCAGCACCGTCTGGCCACGGACCAGTTGATGGGCAAAACCCGGATTCCATTTCTCCCAGGCGCTGCCTCCCGCAAAAAAGTGGGCTTGCGTGGCGTAGTACCAGTAATACATTGGCGAGCCGCCCCACGGCTTCTGCCAGTCGAAGGTTGCCGTCTGCAGGAGGTTCGCCAACCCGCGCCGCGCCTCCGGTTCATGGCCGGCGCCAAGCATCTGCATGCAGAGCACGCCCACACCGGTCAACCCGCCCTGCCCCGGACGGGTGTAGCCGAATCCGCCCTGCGGATGTGCGTTCTTCTGCATGCCCTTCACGGCGCGTGCCATGGCCGCATCGAGACCGGGATGCTCCAAGCCGCCCATCTTGGCCGCCTTCAACGCCTGCACGCACCACCCCATATAGGAGGTATCATCGCGCGTCGACTGTTTGCAGTTGTAGTCCCACCCGCCGCTGGAGTGCTGTCCCTCAACCACAACGGCCAACGCCTTCTCGGCTGCCTCGCGTACCATCGGCACCTGTGTCAGCGCAAAGGCCTCACACAGGGCGTAGGTCGCAATCGGGTGGCTGTAGTTGTGACCATCGCGCCCTCTGAAGAGGCCGCTTGATTCTTGATTGTTCACGAGCCACTGGATCGCTTTCAACACCGTCTCGCCATAGGCTTCAGATTCAGGTTTTTCACCATGCCCCAGAAAAGCCAGCAGCGCCAGGCCCGTCATGGCCGGCTTGGTCTTGGCCCACGAGCCGTCCGGCAGCTGTTCCGCCTGCAGCCAACGCAGTGCCCGTATCACGGCGTCTTCCGTATTGCCGGGCGCATCGAACGTCTCCATCGCCTCGTCGCGGCCACCGGGGTCGCCGCGTGGCCCAAAGGGTCCCGGAAAATACACGGGGCTCCGGGTCAGGTCCACCGTGAAGCGCTCGACGATGTCGGCGACCGGTTCTACCGCCGGCGTGTCCAACACATTCGGTTCATCGACGGTCATGGGGGTGTCCGGCAAAGTCTCGACGTCAGTCGGCGTAGGCGTCTCGAGGGGATCTATCTCCACCTCGACGTTCGGATCGAGAGGCTCGGGTGCGGGCTCCTCCGGGATCATCTCCACGATCATGCTAGAGCTGTGTTCAGGAATGGCCCGGGCCAGGAGCGTCAGGAGTAGGACCGCCAGCAGCGGCACCATGACGGCGCTCAGTGGCGCCGAGAGACGAACCAGTTGCAGCCGCGCATACTTGTATTCGCCGCTCCCCTTCTCCGCCTTCAGTCCTGCGCGCACTCTGTGGATCCGCTCGCGCAGCGACCGCTTCGTGAACAGTGAAAGCAATCCGTGTCTCGCCATCAACTCACGCAACGCCTCATATTCAGTCGACATGATGTCTCCTTTCAGTCAGATCCGCCGTTGGGTCTCTACAGAGTAGACGGAACTCGATGCCCCAGTCTTAGATCCATCTTCCATTTCGGACTGCCACACCCGCCAAGATTCCGGGAATGTTCACCTGTTAATGGCTGCCGAATGCCCCCTGCCGGTTTACCCGGCAGGTGCAAAAGATTCCCCGTCTATAGAGAAGAGGTAAAGCAGAACCTGCGGCTGTCTGGTGCGAGTCTGGCCCACAGGGCTTTCCTCGCGCTGCCAGCCGCAGAAGGTCTTGAGATCACATCGGTTGACTGACAGTCTTTGACTCCTGCCGGATGAACCGGCAGGGGGTCCAGGTATTACCTCTTGAAGGTACCCGGCATTTCTTTGTCACTTTGTATTGCAAAGTGCTTTGCGGTATGATACTCGTCTCTCTTGGAACCACAGAGAACCGCACAAAGCAAGGAGCTCATCATGCAAATTGACATCATCGTCGCCTACATTCCGCGCTACCGCAAAGGCCACCTGCGTACCTTCGTCCCGCCACTGACGGGGATCCATCTTGCGGCCTTGACCCCACCACAGCACGAGGTCCGCGTGATTCACCAGAAGGTGGAGCCGATTCCGTTCGACAGCGATGCGGATCTGATCGCCATTTCGACACAGAGCGGATTCGCGCCAGCGGCCTATAGGATCGCCGCCGAGTTCAAACGGCGCGGGAAGACCGTCATAGGGGGTGGCCCCCATGTGACATTCTGCGAGGACGAGGCCGCGCGCGTGTTCGACTCCATCGTGATTGGAGAGGCAGAAGCCGTATGGCAGGCGATGATCGCCGATGCAGAGAAGGGGCTGCTGAAAGCGCGCTATGTCGGGGGGCCATGTGCGATGGAGGGGCTCCCCTCCCCTCGCTATGACTTGCTGCCGGACGCCTTCTTTGTGAAGCGGGTGGTTCAAGCCACGCGCGGATGTCCCTTCTCCTGCTCGTTCTGTTCGGTTCCGAGTCTCAACCCCGGGTTTCGCATGCGCCCGGTCGCCGACGTCATGCGTGACATCACCTACAATCACTTCAAGCGATGGTGGCAGCGAAAGCTGGTCTGGTTCTGGGACGACAACCTGCTGGCCGACCGGCGTTACGCCAAGGAGCTGTTGCGCGCCATGATTCCGCACAAGAAGTGGTGGCTCACCCAGGCCAGCATCGATATCGCACGCGACGAAGAACTGCTTGATCTCATGCAGGAATCCGGCTGCATAGGAATCTTCCTCGGCATCGAGTCTTTCCATCAGAACGCACTCCAGCAAGCACATAAGCAACATAACCGTATTGAGGAGTACCGACGCTGCATTGCGCTCCTTCATGAGCGTGGGATCTGCGTGATGGCTGGCTTCATCGCCGGCTTCGACAGCGACACCCCGGCCAGCATCGTTGCGATGAGCGATCAGCTATTTGACATCGGTGTCGACGTTCCTTTTCTCAGCATTCTGACCCCGTTCAAAGGCACCGCGCTACACGACACCTTTGAGCAGGAGGGGCGTCTCATACCGCAGCGCGGATGGGAGTTCTACAACGGGTTCAATGTCGCCTTCACGCCGGCTAACATGGACGCGGATGAGCTGAAAGAAGCACACCGCCAGCTATGGACCAAGGCCTTCTCACTGCGCCACTGTGTCGGCCGTCTTCTTCGATCGACCCATCGGCTGCGACTGGGTGCCTTCTTGATGACACTCTGCATGAACGGTTTCTACGGTCTCAAAGCCCTACGCCGCAACACCCCCGCCAACATGTGCGACGGCATCCCCTCCACGACCGAGGCCACCGTGCCCAGTGATGGCACACACCCCGTGGGGCTGATGCCTTCTCACGTCTAAACGGTGCGTTAGAGTGAGAGCGACCTGCGAGACGATGAGGTGGCCGCGAAGGCGACAAAACTGATCGGAGCATAAGCCCCGCCCTACTCCTTGCATGTTGGCACCTAAGCACGCTCCTCTTCAAAAATAGACCTGAATGCCTCAGGATCGGCGAAGATCTTCTTGAAGCGCCGCATGAGATGCGAGCCGTGCGCGCCGTCAGCGTAGCGGTGGTCGAACGTGAAGGTGATCATCACGGAGTTTCCTGCAACGACCTGGTCATCACGTACAATCGGCACCTTGCGCGGTTTTCCAATCCCGATCAGAAGGGGACAGCGCGAGTACGGTGAAAGCGGGATGAAGGCATTCTCAATACCGAGCGCGCCGATGTTAGTGATCATGGCTGATCCGAAACGATCCTTCGGCATGCCCACCGCCGGCAGCGCTATATTGAGCGTGAACTGCAGACATTCTTGAACCAGGAGCAAAGGCCTCAGAATCCACGACGGGAGCGGATCCACTATTCGCTGCACTTTCAGGCACTCCCGGTCTCGGTTCTGGCGCAGGTCATAGGCGCGTGCTTTGGCTATACTCGCGACCTCCGCAATGGATGTTCTGTCTGCATCGCGAATGACAAACCCGGAGAGATCTTTACCCCGTGCCGTCTTCAACAGCGTTGTGATGAAGATATCGATATGCTTACGCTTGTACAGGTTGCCCAGCCTCAGGACATGATTAAGCTCGGAATAGCGATCCAGACAGTGTGCCGCAACCTTCGTTACGAAATGCGTGAGCGTCAGCGGCACCTCGGATTCCAACGTTTCAAGAAACGCCAGAGCTGGCTCCACCGGCAGATCCAACATGGTATAGGTCTCCGGATTGCGTGGATGCCGCCAGCTCGCAATCGCAATCTTACGATAGCTGGTAAGATGCTGCTTGTCTCCTAATTCAATATTCATGCCGATCTTCCTACCATTATGGCGATAGGCAGTTACAGAACAGAATGGGATTCCAACGCGAAACTCCACGTGAGAACAATGGGGCTTGAAGCTCTGGAAGAAGTGAATGAATGCCCCACAAGGCGGTTCAATTCCCTACTCCCGCCAGGGACGGCGTGCTTTGAAGGCCTCCATGTGCTCAAGCAGAACGGCGTGCTCCGGACGCTTCTTCACGGCCTCCTGCTGAACCGCGATGGCCTCGTCAAACCGGCCCAGCTCAGCGTAGGCACAGGCGAGGGTATCCAGAATATGCGCGGGGCGCTCCCCGCAGATTTCCAAGGCGCGTTGCGCCAACTTCAATGCCTCCGTACCGTTGCGCCATTTCTCATCGGGCATGGTGCAGAGCATATAGGCTTTGGTGTTGAGGGGCTCTGGTGAATCCTCTGCCGCCGCCATGGCCCGGTCACAATCCTCAATGGCTTTCGCGATGGACCCCATGTCGGCATGGACCCGTGCCCGCATCAGGTAGGCGTGATGGTTCCAGCCGTCCAGCGCGGCGCCCGACTCAAGATCCTTCAAGGCAGCCTCGAAGTTGTCGGTGGCCGCCAGGGCGCGTGCCCGCCAGAAGTAGGTCTTGCCCTCGTCATCCTGCAGAGAGATGCTCGTATCGAAATCCTTGATGGCCGTTTCATGATGGCCCTGCCCCATCTTGACCCAGCCGCGCAGCCCGTAACTATAAGCGCTCTTGGGGTCTAGAGAGATCGCCTGGTCACAGTCGGCAATACACGCCATGTCGTTGCCAAGGGCAGAATGCACCCTTGCCCGCAGCGTGTAGATATAGGAGGTGGAAGGCTTGAGACCGGCGGCCGTGTTACAGTCGGCCAAAGCCAACTTGAAGTTGCCCTTGTGCGAGTAACACACGGCACGGAGTTCGTACGCATATCGATACCCGCGGTTCGCCTTGATCGCTTTCGAGGCACTCTTGATGGCACCATCGTAGTCCTCGGACTGCTTACAGGCATGCGCATCGCAGGCATGCTGATAGGCCCGACGATATCGTATGGATGCCATGAAATCACTGATCGGGTTCCGAGCCGAGCAAACGCCGGGAGTGAGAGAGAGCAGAGCCCCCAACAGAAGAATGTATCCCAACGTCCTGTTCATCACACCCTCGAGGTGCGCTCTTCGGTTGCGGCCGGAGCAAACTCTGTATGGTGCTGGCGGCGAGCGTTCACAACCACAGTATCCGCCAAGGGGCGGCGGACAGTGTCCACTGCAACACCTGCTCTTAGAGCCGTCATGATGCCAGCGGCCTCAAGGTAGTTTTCAACGATGAAGAGTTTGCCTGGTGCGAAGGGCAGATCTTCCAGCCGGTTCCGCATGCAGTTCTTGTTCTCCTTGACGGCAATAACAGGGATGCCCTGCTCAAGTGCCGCAAGTGTTGGCAACCCAACACACCCATCTGGAATCACGAGACAAGATACGTTCGCAACAGTCAACAGCCCCGGATCGCCATGGATTGGTATGTCTGGCACAACCCGCGGGCTGCGGTGCAGCCCCTTGAGAATACAGTGCAGATATGTGGATGAAACGGCCTCTGCCGATTTCCGGGGATCCACGATGCCAACATCCAGATTCATAACTTCGGACGATGTCATCATGGGGGAATGTGCTGATGGCACGTTAAATAGCATCGAGATAGCGTGCGTCAGCATGGCTTCAACACCGCCCCACGGGTTGACAGCCATGTCAGAGTCCTTATCGAAGTAGTCGCTATGGAAACGCTCTGGCACACTGATCAACGAGGTGAGGGCAACGGCATCATATTCAGACCGGTGCTCTTCCAGCACCTCGCATAGGTACTCCAGAAACTCGATTTGGCCAACAGCGCGTCCTGACTTTGAAAACAACGCACGCATCAGAATACGGTCTTCCATCTTCACTACGAGAGGACAGTCTAGTCCCAAGGCCGCACGGGCGGCAGAGGCCGAGTTGATGGACAGTTCATGGAACATCTTGTCAGTGTGTTGATCCACAATCATCATCACGCGATTTGACCGGACCTTCTGTAAACCGACAGTGCCCATCATCAGCCGGGAAATGACACTTCCTTCAACATAGAGACCGTTCTCCGGCAACTCGTTGATGTCGGCGGCGTTGACGACATTGGGATGCGTAATGAGATTGTCACAGCTCGCGGCCATCAGCCGTGCAACGGCCCCAGCGTCTCCCGAATGACCACCGATCTCCGCCCCTATTCCAGTGGGAACCAATAGCGCCGCATTGAAATCCTGGTTGTTTTCATATTCACGGCGGCGAAGGTCAAACATCGACTCAATACTCTCGGCTTTGGAGTGATCAACTCCAGAGAGAATGCCCACTTCACAGTGATATCCTTCACTGTCCGTCCGCGTAACGGCAACACGTACGGGAATCTCATCGCCATTCAGGCCAGCGGCCACCGCCTGGCCAAGATACTCAAGAAGTCCATCTTGGTTATCGCGTGCCGGGATCAGTATCTCTTTCTCTACCAATTGCATGTCAGATCCTCTCGATAAAGTGCGTCTTGCATTCTTCTGCACCAAACCACTCTCGTGTTATTTGCTCCGCCACTCCTGCATCATACTCTTTGCAGGAGAAAATATTTATGTAGGCCGCTTCCATCAGTTCCAGTGTATGAATCACAATAGTGCTAGTCAGGATGAACTGCACCGCCGACGTGCCTTTCGTATGCGGGGAAGTTTGCTGCTCCTCCTTAGGGACGCCGACGTCATCCCAGAAATACCGCTCACACTTCACCATCTTGATCGCCTTGCAGAGCTTCTCAAAATAGCTATCAAGACTCTCGCGGTTGAATGTAGACACATCACAACCGTGAAGATCCAGAATCAGCTCGTAGCCGTATACTTTCCCCGCCATAAAGATCTCACCTATTCAAGATGCTGACGAGTACTGTTTGTCCGCATCCTTGCACCAATCCTTCAGGTTCACTTTTCCGTTCTTCGTCAGCACATCTATTCGGTCATCCGTGCACGAGAGGAGGTACTCTCCCTCTTCATAGTCTACAGGGCCAATCTTCGTCCTAGGCAAGAAGCCCTTGTTCTTGTTCTCTGCTCCCTTGCGAAGCTCAAAGAAGAATTCGTGCCGCTCGCGTGCGACGGTTATCTTGACTCGGTTGATTGTACAGTACCTCTCGCTACCCTTTTCCAGATCAAGCGAATAGACGGTGCAGAGGCGTTGCGCCTTTCGCCAGAAAAAGTTGAAGTAATCAGCCAGACCTCGCGATGTGTCATAATCATAAAGAATATTGATCTCCACATCCTCGCCCTGTTTCGGGTTTTGTGGTGTGAATTCTATGGCGGTCTCAGCCGTGGTATCTGAGTATTCCCGCGATAGAAGTTGCCGTCCATACCGGGAAAACTCCTCAAGCTCGTCAGCAATGAACAAGATTTCCGCGAGGCTTCCCACCTGATTCATGTGGGCATAATCGAACTCATGTTGCGCAATAGCAAAAAGAATGTCACCTCGAATGATATTCTCCACCACTTCAGAATCCTCAAGTCCCCATTCTTCCCCGGTCCCGCGAACCCACGACTCGGCGAACAACCCGACAAGTTTGTAAAGGAGATAGGAACTTAGAATCCCATGCTGTCGCTTCTCGAGAGCACGGCAGAGGCGCCAGTATGTTGCGTCATCACGATACCCTCTGATTTTCACTTTTTCGTCGGTATCAACTTCTGGATCTCTGTAATTCTCGCTCGGAACGATGCGCACATCCATAGCCATCATTTCAAGGACTTGCGATACGAGAAACTGCTGCTCAAGATCCAGCGAATACCCCACTTGTTTGAATTCCGGCAGATCAAAGAACTTCAGAACGTCCCTGACACGATCATTGATCTTGTTCAACTTGGCGGGGGAGTATCCTAAATCATGACAAAGGGCCATGATGCACCAAACAGCATCTTGTTTCTCGTTTACCTGAGCACGAATATCCTGCTCCTTCTTACGAGCGTAGCGCATCAGATCCCGCTTGTAGGACGCCTTCTCACTCTCAAAATCGTTGTAAAGATACCAGTTCAGGTTACTGCGGACATCCGAGAGGTGATCCCTGAGCATGTATTCCCCTATCAAATAGACCCAAATTGAGTGAAGCGTATGATCGCGGTAGTACTCCTCAAGACCATACAAGACATCCTCAAAGAGAGTCGCTTTCTCTAGATAGTCGAACAGCGTGGAATTTCCCTTGGAATCTGGGTCTATGCTATTCAGAGAGGCGCTAACAAGTTCCTGCCACAGCTTCCGGCCTTTCGCGTGTGTTTTATACCAGTCAAGGTTCTTGCTCAGCCCCCCCTCCTGCGCGCCTGCCAATTCGAAATCAGGAATAAGCTCGGCGAGAAGATCAAGGATGGTTTTCTGGGCTTCAGAGGCTTTCGGTAGAAACTGTATGTCGCCATTTCTGACCCATGTCTGATATTTATTTAGGAGGGACAGTACTGTTAGCTTTTCCATGAATCCTTCTCCGCTAGGGCAAGAGTGGCTCGTTTGTCCAGTTCAATGCATCACGCCAAATCATATCAAGGACGCGATAGTGCATTTCTTCAACTGCTGCCTGGGTATCTGCTTCTGTGCCAGTAAGCCACCACTCATCCTGCAATTTACCTTTGATGCTGACCTTTCCGAGGGAATCAAGAAAGAAACACGCTAGAGGTCGTTCCTGTTGCTTCTTGTCGGGATTCGGCCAAAGAGAATTTGGATAACAAGGTTCTCGGGATGCTCCGTAAACAATTGCGCCTTCTATTTCCGCATCATCTGCTACGAGGGCAAACTGGATATAGAAATCCAGCCCACCTTGCTTTACCGGAAGCTGCTTCAATTCCTGAACCCTTGTGTGTGACTTAGCTTTGGGTTTCTTTTTGCATATCCCGGCCAGAACATCGTACACACAGATCAGATGCTCCGTAACCGCAGCGACCTGCGCATCCAGGGCTTTTAGGCTCTGATCCGCCTTCTTGCATTTGCCTGTCTTGCTCATTCTTCCCCTCCTCGTTACTTACGACCTGTTACAGTTGGTGCTCAAACGCTATGACCACCTCATTGGGTGGCATCCGCGTCTTGATGGCATTCAGGTAATCCGCCCCCATTTCAGTTTCAAGCTGCTTGATCAGTTTCGCAAACGCCTTGCTGTCCCGTGAGGCATCAATGAGCTTCCGCAAGGTCCGATCTGAAAGAGTGCCGCAATTCTGGAGATCGTCCAGCAGTATCTTCACGAAAGAGCCACCAGATCCGCTGCCAATCGCTGTCGCAAGCACGTTGCGTGCTTTGGTGATTAGGGACGTTGCTCCCGGTGGATTTGCATGCCGCCGATCGGTCAGGCTTTCCTGTAGAGCCTCATAGCTTGGCCAAAACGTGTCCGCAACCTGCTTGCCCGGCCTGGCATCAAACGGACATCTAATCGCGGTTATGGCATCATGCAGCGAAAGGTGAGCGATCTCTGCTTCTTCACCCGCAACCTGTTGCCATAGGGCAAACAGAGTCATTCCCTTGCGAGCAAACATGTAGACCCCTTCCGGTGATCTCTGCTGCGTGGTCTTGACGCGACCTGGCAGCTTGCCGATCTTCTCGACAACCTCTGGATGCTTCTTGCGGATCTCAGCCCACTCGCGCTTCGCCTGCGTGAGAAAGCTCTCTTCTTCGAGTTCGTCGGGATTCCTGCTCAGCTTCTCGAACAGCCCCGCCGGGGTCGGCTCCTCATCCGTATCGAAAATCTTCGCATCTTCACCGATTGATGCATGAATCATGAACATCTTGTTGGACGCGATTTGCCGAACATTGTGCTGATCCTTGCCTTGTTCGGTCGGAAAGAAGTTGAACAGATAGAGATCATCAAACACTTTGGTGCCGATTCTGTTGATACGCCCAACTCTCTGGATCACCCGCGTCGGATTCCACGGAATATCATAATTAATAACCAATCCGGCGCGATTCAGGTTCAATCCCTCGGACATCTTATCGGTTGCGAGTAGGACCTTGTATTGATCTTGCTGCAACCCAGGATTGCAGGCTCCATCAAAATTCTGGCGGACCGTTTTTGCAACTCCTTTGCTCAGCGAGCGGACGGTCAACACCTGATCGGGGAACTTGGCATCAAGATACACCTTCAGGTGATTCACAGTGTCACCGAACTCGCTGAAGACGAGGATCTTCCGTTGTGGTTCGTTGGAAACACTGATGAGTTCGGGGTGCTCCCCGGCAAGGACCGCCTCAATCTCGTCGATCAGTTTTCGGGCCTTCGGATCATCGGCGATCAGGTCGAGCGCCTCGACTTCTGCTTTCACCTTTTCCAGCAACTGAATATCTGCTCGTAGGTCCGCATTGAACTGCTCCCGTCCTGCGTCGTCGAAATCCTCTGAAACCCTGAACACTTGTAGGTTGCGCTGTTGCTTTTCCAGCTCATCGGGACTCAACAGATCTTCCTGACGCTGAAGTATCTCGGTGATTTCCTCGTCAGATGCGTTCTCCATATTCGCCAACTTGTCCATCAACGTACGGTCCAAGACGATTAACCCCCGGCCAAGCGGGGCGGGCACGGCCAACCGCCTTACGTTCCTGTGCACACGAATCAGGTTGTCCAGCGTGTTGGCAAAAGCTCCGAATGAGCTTTCGAAACGCCGCACGAGCAAGCGGCGGATGAACTTGTACATGTTACGCTGCTGGGTATTGGCCAGCGCTCGAGAGTCGCCCACGTCTTCTTCGGCCTCCGCGTCCACATCTGCCCGGTCGGGCATATAGGCGCCGGGCTGATAAATCGCACCCGTAAACGCGCTGTCTTCGCCGAAATACTCACTGATGACCAAATCGTAGAACTCGCTCTGTTCTGGCGACAGCTCGTAGAACTGCTCTACCGGATCGTGCATCGTCGGCAGGTTCTGGCCAACTTCTCCCGCGTAATCCGGATCGCCTTTCAGATCCAGCCGGTTGCGGCGGATCATCACCGGTTCAACCACCTGCCGGATTTCCTGCGCCAAACCTTTGCAGAGCGCCTTGACCTCATGGCGGATCTTCTTGTAGTTCCCCTGCGTGACATCGAGCGATATGCCGAGCTTCCGCAAGTGACTCTCAACTTTGTCCGCACGGTCGGGACTTTCAAGGTGCTTCAACACGTAGTCAACCCGGTTGTATTGAATCTGATACCCTCGAAACAGCGCTTCCAGATTCCCGTCGGGAGTCAAGAGCGATTGTCGGGCGGGGGTAAACAGTTTGAGAAGTGAGAGCATATCGCTCGGGCGATTGCTGTAGGGCGTTGCCGTCATCAACACAACCTGTTTGCCACGGCAAATCTGCGAAAGATAGTGATAATCCTCGCTGTCCTGATTTCGAAAATAGTGTGCTTCGTCTACCACAACCAGTTCGAAATCGCGTTGGCGGTTGACGAGATCCAGTACCTCATCCAGTTTCCCGCGCGAAACAGCGCGCCAGTCATGCAGCCCGAAATCCTCCAGATACCCCCACCAGCCGGTTCCTGTGCTCTGATCTCCCACCAATCCCGGTGGCGCAATCACAATGCCCCGTTTTCCATTCACCCGGCCCAGTACGCTACCCATCACGGATTTACCCAGACCCACCACATCCGCAATGATCACGCCATTGTATTCACGCAAGATCGAAAGGGCCTGATTGACCGCATCCACCTGAAAACTCAAGGGTCGATATTTGCAGTCATCATCGTCATCCTTCGGCTCAGCAAGAACGCGCTCGATTGACGGAGTTCTGTCGGAAAGATCGCGATGTTCCAAGTAGTTCTTCAGGACTAGCGCGTATGCTTCGAACGGAGTAACAGAGGCCAAGAGCGATTCATCGCCATCCACCATTTCAATGATTCGTTGTTTGGTGGCCGGATCGTCGGTCAAAGGCACGGCGGTCTTCCACAGTGCATCAAAGAACTGCTTCGCCTCCTCGCCGCCAAAGTCCAGAAGCTGCACATTCAGCTCGTTCTGCTCCAGCAGCCCGGGCCGTGTCATGTTGCTGCTACCCGTAATCCAGCAGTACTTGCGGTCCAGTGTCTGCGCCAGCCCCTTCTTCAGTGTATAGTGATACAGCTTCGCGTGGTTCGGTTCGCGCGGCTTCTTGATTTCAATCTGCCCCGACTTCACCAGGTCGACAAACAACGAGACTCGTTCATAGTATTTCTGCGTATCAACCTCGCGGCTTCGCATCACTGACCGCAGGCTTGCAAGGAAGCCCGAACGCCGCTCTTCATCCGTCATCTCCGGGCTCTGTTCGCCCGCAAATTCAACAATCTTCCCCGCATGCTCCTCCGCTTGCAGCCCCACCAGTATCTTAACCTTAAAATCCTTGTTCTTGCTCAAGCCGCCATGCAGGGCACTGATTCCCCAGAAATAGAAGAACCCCACTAAAACCCGCATCTCCTCGCTCTCCGCGATTAGATGATCCAACCGCGTCAGCAAGCTGTTCTCTTCGCTTATATTCGTGATCAGCATCGGGCTCTTCCTCTCCTAGACTTCGCGGCCTTTGGCCGTGAGCCGGTACTTCTGTGTAGGGCAATCCGCTCCCAGCTTATAGGCGCATACTGCATCCGTGTAAACCGCCCCCATTTGCTATCGCACACACCTTAGTTCGCTCCATCAAGCAAACCACAACCATCCGATACATAAGCACTTACGCCAATCCGTTTGATTCTCGTTTGATAGATGCGGCCGTTCGTTTGATTATTCGTCATCACTTATCAAAGCGTACAGAGCTCCATTACCCCGTCCGCCCTGGTTCTCAATCAAGCCCTGAGTTTTCCATTTGCCAAGAAGGTTGTGTACCTTGTTCCTTTTCTGCTGGTGCGTTAGCCCGTCGCTGATCTTGTTCAGCAGCAGATCATCCATATCCTTACGGGTAGCTGTGCCATATTGTCTCAAGAAATCCGTAACGAGTTTGGCGTAGTAGGCATCGTCCTGCCTTCTAGTCTTTATATATGCAGCTCTTGTTCCCGTTGCTTCTGCCAATTTTGCGGCAATATGCAGGTTCGGCCGCCGACCTTCGATCATGCCCGCTCTACGTAATCGCCTAACAGTGGCATCCTCTACAGGGAGTTCTTTCTGGACCCGATCCAAGGCCAACACATCGGCCAGAGGCAGATCGGTGTTCCGGATAAGCAGTCGTGTATAGGCAGGATCGACCACCTTTCCGTAGAGGATCACTCGCACCGAATTGGGCTTGCCCAAGTCGTAGTCCGGGAGCGGGAAGAAGCGTTTCACCTGTCCCATATGCATATCGTGGATACCATAGCCCATGGTGTCGATCATGTTCAGCTCCGCCATCGCCTGGGCAAGAAATGGATTCCGGTAGCGACTCGGGGTCTTTTCACCCGCAATATAGTCCTCGGGCTTCCCCTCGAAGAAATCACCCTCATTCTCAAACACAAGCTTATCCAGCATCTCGGTGACAATGACCCTCCCATTGCGCGCATAGTCCTGGTGAACAATGCAGTTATGCAGGGCTTCAAGAACCACGCGCTGATCATATTTTGAAACTTCAACCGGCAAAAGCTCATCATCCGGTAACACCCGGACCTGCACATTGCGGATACGCTGATACAACGCACTGGAGCTTAACAGAAAGGGAGGCCCAAAATGTTCATAGGCGCGTTCAGCCCCCTGCAGCTTCCATGTCAGCTGCACCGGATGCGGGGACAAAAGGTGTGCTGCCTCCGCCTTACCCAACAACAGAAGCGCAGTACGGGTAATCGCTCCGCCCTGAGTCAACCGGGCACGGTCAAGAAACGTCGATGTGGACCATCCATCTACCGTTTCCTTGTCAAACCGATTAGCGTATTTCTGTGTAAATGAACGACGAGCCGTTGCGACAGCTTGCGGATCGAGATGGTCAACTGTCGCGCTGGGAACGGGCTGAGCGGACCAATCCGTGGCCGCCGTTTGATTCCGGATTTCATCCTGCTTGTCCAAGCCCAGCGCAACCAGACTCTCCCCGGCGCGCGCATAGCAATGGCCTTTCCATGCAATAGGAATTCCCCGGGGGGCGGCCGGAATCTCAAACATAACAACCCGACCTTCGACAAACACGGCTTCATGCACATTTCGGAAGGTGACACTCGGCTCCGTATTTTCCGCCATCTGCATCTTGATTGACTGCAAACGTTCCGTTTCGGGGCGGTAGTCTGAGCCAACCACCTGGCGCGACTTGTCGTCGACGCCGAAAACCAGCCATGCGCGTTCGATGCCCCGCAGATTGGCCTCATTCGCCAAAGCGGAGAGATACTTGCCGATCTTGTCCGTGCTGTAGTCATCCCCAGCCCGTTTGAACTCAACGACCTCGTTCTCCCATGAAGCAATCAGGTTCTCCAGAATCAGCTTTAGCTCTTCCTGCGTGTGCACCATTTTATCTTTCAGCTTTCAGCTCTTACTATCAATCCCAACCAGGCAAGGATGGCGGGAGGTCCGCCTTCCGCTTCCTGCGCACCTTCTTCTTCGGCATTGCTGCTGTCTTCTTCGAACGCCCAGAAGCCTTGCCGGCAGTCGCCGCGCTCTCCTCGACGAGTGCAATCTCATCCGTCGTCAGACCATAGAGCTTGTAGACAAGTTGGTCGATCTCGGCTTCAAGGGGAGATACATCGGCAGAAGGATTGGTTGTCCTCGCGGAGGTGACCCGTCTTGCGAGGCCAATCAGCGTATCTCGTATCTCGCTTTCTACCTCATTGGCACAGTCAATGACCCGAACAGGAAGCCGCTCCACATACACGACCTTGATTTCGGCGAATGTCTTTCCGACCATCTGCGGATTCTTCCGTTCAAAGAAATATTGAAGTAGTCGCGAATTCAGGCAAGCAGCCAAGTACTCATAGGCGGGTCTCTCGCTACGGCTATCGAGAATTTTGATGACATGACATGAGTTGACGGCAACGCCCCCGTGCTCTTCGAGAGCTGCGCGAAGAACATCGTCTGTTCTTCGGACTAGGATCTTTGGACCCTCAAATAGTTCGGGTGCTCTTGGGGCGGCCAGCCACTCTCCGTAATGGACGAATTCGCCGGTTACGGCCAGGCGATACCGTTCCACATGCCCCCCTCTGAAAAGGGGACGCCACCCTTTGGGGCAGGTTTCTTTCACTGTATAAGGCTTTTTGGCAATAACGCGGGCATCTTGGGGTGGAATACCTTTACCCCGTTCGTAGAGTTTGACACCCGCTTTGACCGAAGCCAGGTTACTAAGCGGTGTTCCAACAGTGGAGAGCTTATCGAGCAATTTCCTGTCACTGGCATCGTTACGGTAATCTATCTTTGACAGTTCGTTGCTTAGGAAACTCTGCAGTGAGCGAGCAAACGTACGCCCGTCGATGAGGATCTCGACCATGGCCCTGGCCTTGGGCGGCCGTTTACTCATGAAGAACACCAGCGTATCGACGACGGCAGAGTCAAAAGCCCATCCGGTCTGCCATATATTCCTTAGCGAGAACGAACGAAGGACGTGGCGACGAAAGGCATCAGCATTCTCCAGATCGCAGAATGTATTGGGCACAATGAAGCTCATAGAGCCGCCGCTCACCATAAAGCCCGTACACCGAAGAATGAACACCATGTAGCTGTCAGGGACCTTTAGAGCGTGGTCTGCACCGGGGAAACGAAGCTCCGGTGCCGTTCGTTGGTAGCGGATACCATACGGTGGATTCCCGATGACCAGGTCAAATCCATCGGTAACATTGAACATCCATTCGGGATCGAGAAAGCTCGCACTAGTGTTCTGGTCGTACGGGTCCCAAGAGGCAAGCATGTCGGCGATCGAATCAATTTCGGTGGACGGAACATCCTGCCTCTTGTTCTCGCGGGCAATCTCCGCGTCGAGTGCTTTACGCTGCTTCTCGTTGGCATCGTACTTGAGGTCAGCAGGGATAGTGTCTGCTTGAGCCAAACCAGCAAACATCTCCTCCTGCTTGGCGGGGGGAGGCGCAATCTCCTCCCATCTCGGCTCTGCCACCTTCTCCCGCTCCTTGAGCAAGAGCTCAAGGTGCCTGCGGTCGGGCTGTGCATCATGGCGCACCGTGTGCTTGATGGAGCCGCGGAGCTTCTTGTCCTCACGGCGAAGCCCCTTCTTCTCCTGAAATGTTTTTGCTGAGAAGTGCTGATGACGCACTTCGAAAAGCTGCTCTTTGAGCGTGGCAATGTCGCCCGTACACAGATCCAGAATATCTCTGCCAGACTGCGGCAGACCGATCAGTGAATTCGCCGCCACGAATTTCGTTTCGAGATTCGGGAGAGAGTTGATGCCGTAGTTCTCGGCGGAGTCATCTTTCTTCTGCTCACAAACTAGGGAGATGAAGAACCGGAGTTTTGAAATCTGAACGGCAATGCACTGGATATCCGCGCCGTAGATACAATTCTCTATCAACTGCAACTTCAGTTCATAGACCGAGTTGTCCTCCGGAATTCCCCGCAGAACACGCAGAAGCTCAACCATCCGCAGCAGTATGCCCATCGGAAAGGCACCCGACCCGCAGGCGGGGTCCAATATCTTGGCCGTCACCAACGCCTGATCAAGCTGCTCGCACAACGCCTTGTTCTCAGGGCACTCTCCATCATCGAAGAGCTTGCGGATCATCTCTTCTTGCTCTTCGCCACACCGGGCCTTGAGGTGGGCAATCAGGCTTTCGTCCACCATGTAGTTGACAATCTCGCGCGGAGTGTAGAACGAACCCGTTGCCTTACGCGCCGCTACTTCCGTTTCCGGATTGTAAGCACCCAAGAGGTTCTCAAACACTTGCCCCAGTAATTCGGGATCGAGTGCCACTTCTTCGTCGCCAGGTGAATTCTCTTCCACGGTGAAGTTGTACTGACACAGAAGCGGAATAATGCCCTCGGTCTCATCGAAGAACAGCCGATTGGGTATCTTTGCCGCTTTGTTCCGGTTACGAGAGAATCCATCATAGTAGTTTCGACCCCGGTCCAAACACTCAAAGAGCCCACCGTTAAGGAATGGAATACCCTTGAACAGCTCGAGTACGTCAGCCTCTGAAATCGAAAACTCCTTGGGGTAACGGTAGAGAGTCTTGATATCGAAGTGCTCGCTTCGGTCGCCTGTCTGCGTGGCGAACGCGCGCTCGGGGATTTCCGAGTTGAGCGTGGCAAAGAAGAGATTCTGAAGGATGGCCCTGTAGTAGTTGTCGCCCGAAACGGGATCGAACTTCTTGAGGACCTGCTTCAGCTTGGCTTGGTTAAAGAGATCATCAGGAACGAGATGCTTCTGTTTCAGAAACCAGACGAACATCAGGCGGGTAATCAGCCGGATGATGTGTTCGCTTATCTGTCGGTCATCCTCGTCTGTTTCCGTATCGTTGGGATACGTCACACCCATCTCATCGGACAACGCCCACTGATACCACTTGAAGAGTCGGCCGTAGAACTCCTTGGTCAGTTTCTCGACTGAAAAGGCGTCTTTCAACTTGTCGAAACTGCTCCACGGCAGTGCCACGCGATCACGGAAGGTCTTATTGCCGTCTCCGGCTTCGACGTAGAAGCTGAGTCGCTTGACTGCGCTCCACACCAGCTTCGTCCCCTCAGGCTTCCCGTAGACAAGGCTGAGGCGGAAGTTCCCCTGGTCATCGTGGAACACGAACAGCCCCTGCGAGGGCAGCCCGTCGACACCGGGGGACGGGCTGGACATTGCCGAGTCCAACACCTTCTTGGCGAATTTGAACTGCTTGATGCGGCTGCTACGCTCCCGCAGTTCCTCGCCCTCAGGCAACTCCGCGGCAACAACCAGCAGTGGCATATTGACATCGTTTGCATCAGGGAGAGCCTTCACGATGCCGAGCTGTTCCGCGCTTTTCCAGGGCAAGTCCTTGTCGACGGGGATAGGTTTCGCGATAGGCGAGAACGTCCCGGCAAACTTCTCGTTGAGAAGTGTGCAGAACAGCTCCGCATCGAACCCCTGTACCAAATCGTCGATCATCCCAACGCCTTTCATGCACCTCAAAACAGATCAGCTTTTCAATTGCAGGGGTTATAGCCAAAATCACCGCAAGAGAGAAGGTCGGATTTGCGGATGAACGTGCTCCACAGGGATACAGGCCCTGTGGGTCAGGTTAGGCCCTCAACTTCGCGTAAATCCGCTTCTTGCGTGTTTGCCATTCACTTTCGGGCATTATCGGGCGCTCTACCTTTTGGATTTCGTCGCTGTTGATGCAACATCTTCGTGCACAGCGTAATATGGCGTATGTCTGCCGTGCCTCGGCGATCTTCTGGAAAACGGCTCTCCCTGGCAGAGCTGTGACAAAAGAATCAGTCATGCGACAGCGTGGACAAGGGCATCGCACACCGGTATAAACAAACCTGCAGATTCTAATGGCCGTCAGAAAGGCCTGCTGCGATTATGGCGGCGCATCGAGGAGGTCAGATGGAATCTTATGAAGTTCTGAAGAAGGCGGTCAGCGGGGTCGGGGTGAAGTCCGTGGCCTCTGATATGAAGCTGTCCTCCGCCATGGTCTATCGCTGGTGCGAAGCCAGTGACTCGCCGGATGCGTCCGGGGCCAAGAATCCCCTCGACCGTGTCGCGGCGCTGTGTGACCTAACCGGTGACCGTGGACCGATCAAATGGTTGTGCCGTCAAGTTGACGGTTTCTTTGTACAGAACACGGAGGCCGATGAGGAATATTCCGGATCGGTGTTCGAGTCCACGCAGAAGATGCTCAAGGAGTTCTCCGATGTGCTGCAGAGCGTGACCGCCGGTATGCGTGACGACGGCAAGATCGATGGGGGCGAGGCCGAGGAGCTGCGCCGTGAATGGGAAGATCTGAAGTCGGTTGCCGAGAGCTTCGTCGTGGCCTGTGAGCGTGGTGAATACAAGAGCAAGACCTGAGGATTCAGTGCGGACCTTGCAACTCCGACTTGTGCATGATATGCAAGAGCGCACAATGACTGCAGATTCCGTGAGCAGAAGAACCTGAACCTTGACACTGGATAGGGGCAAATTATGACAGCTTGGTGGGACGGTCTAACGACCATAAACAGAGGATTCTTCTGTGCGGCGGCATTTTTCAGTGTGTTTTTCCTGTGGCAACTGATTGCAGCGATGATCGGGCTGGATGATGACAGCGGCGATGACGTGGGGGATGGCGCCGGCGCGGATGAGTTTGATGCCGATGCGGATGGCACCGTCGTGGCATTCAGACTGCTGAGCATACGAGCCATCGTCACGTTCTGCACCCTCTTCACGTGGGGCAGTGCACTCTATCTCAGCCGCGGGGAGGCGCTCGGCCGTGCCATGGGTATCTCGACGATCTGGGGTCTGGCCGGTATGGCCAGTGTGGCCGTGCTCCTTTCGCTGCTCCCAAAACTGGCGCACACCGGCACGAAACGCATTGCCTCAACTCTGGGCGCACATGGCACGGTTTACCTGGATATCCCAGAAGCCGGCCAGGGCGAGGTGCGGATTGCGGTCAGTGATGTTATTTCATTCGTAAAAGCGAGGACCCACAGTGGTGTGGCGATCACGTCGGGGACGCCCGTCGTCGTCACACGCATCCTGGGCCCGGCAACAGTAGAAGTAGAAGTCGTCTCAGAAACAGAAGAGGGAGGTAAGAAATGATCAACTCAATGCTACCTATAGTAATCGCCCAGGCCGGTCGTTCGGCAAAATCGGGAGCCCCCGTGGCTCTGGTCCTGGCCATGATCCTGGCCGCGGCCGTGATCATACTGTTCATTAGCTTCGCGCGGCGCTACAAGCGCTGTCCGTCCAACCGGATCCTGGTGATCTACGGAAAAACAAACGCCGGAGCCGCCCGCTGTATTCACGGTGGCGCCGCATTCGTCTGGCCGCTGATCCAGGCCTATGACTACCTGGACCTGGAGCCCTTCGTGGTCCCCATCGATCTCAAGAATGCGCTCTCGTTCGAGAACATCCGTGTCACGGTGCCAACCACGGTTACCGCGGCCGTCTCAACAACAACCGGGATCATGCAGAACGCGGCGATTCGCCTCCTTGGGCTTACCAGCAAGGAGATCCAAGATCAGGCCCAGGACATCATCCTCGGCCAGATGCGTGCCGTTATCGCCACGATGAAAATCGAAGAGATCAACGCGGACCGGCAAGCCTTCCTCGCGAAGGTGAATGATGCGGTCAGCGGCGAGCTGGAGAAGATCGGTCTCTCCCTGATCAACGTCAACATCCGCGACATCGAGGATGAGTCCGGCTACATCGTCGCACTAGGACGCCGCGCTGCTGCCGAAGCGATCAACCAGGCCAACGTCGACGTGGCCGAGCAGGAGAAAACGGGTAAGACCGGTGTCGCCGAGCGCAACCGTGATCAGCGCGTGGCTGTGGCAGCAGCCAATGCCGATGCTGAGATTGGTGAAGCGTTGGCCGATAAGGATCGCCGCACAAGATCAGCCGCCCTGGATGCGCAGGCGGTGTCGGGCGAAACCGAAGCCGATTCCGAGAAGGCGGCCTTCCGGGCCAATCAGAGCGTGGCCGAGGAAGAGGCCCGTAACCGCGCCGAATCTGCCGCACGTGAAGCAGATGGTGCCATTCGCGTGGCCCAGGAAGTCGCGGAAAAGATGGCTGAAGAAGCGCGCTCTGAACGTGAGCAGGCACGCCTGAACGCCGAGATCGTGGTGCCGGCCAACGCCGACCGCGAGAAGGTCGTGATTGCCGCTGACGCCCAGAAGCAGAAAGCCGTGCGCATCGCCGAGGGTGAAGCCCAGGCCACGCTGGCACGCATGACCGCTGAAGGTAAGGGTGTGCAGGCCATTCTGGACGGCAAGGCTGAGGGTTACCAACGCCTCGTACAGTCCTGCGCCTCAGCCGAACAGGCGGCCTCGCTGCTCCTGATCGAGAAGCTGCAGGAGATCGCACGGATCCAGGCCCAGGCCATTCAAGACCTGCCGATCGACAAGATCTTCGTCTGGGACACCGGCGGAGAGAACCAGGGGATGTCCGGACTTGGACAGCGCATGATGGGCGCTCTGCCGCCGATGCACGAGCTGGCCAAGCAGATCGGTTTGGATCTGCCGGAATACCTGGGTAAGACCGCCAGCAATGACGCGCCGGTGGATGAGCCCCCGACCGCATAAGGCTGCAATCCTATGAGTAAGGTCGTAGCTAAAGTGAATCGCCCCGCCTATCTGGCCAATGTGCTCTGCATTGCCAAGGTAGGGGGGGAGGTCGCTGCAACCGAATCCCTCGTACTGCGGTCGATCATCCACAGTATCGGAGGCACCCGAGATGATGTGGCCGCCGCGGGCGATATGCTCGCGGACGGTCACTACCAGCTGCAGGTTCCTGAAGCCCCGGGTGAGCGTCTGGCCAACCTGCAAGATATGATCATGGTGGCTCTCGCCGACGGCCACATCTCACCCATGGAGTCGGCCCCGATCGAGAAGATGGCGAAAGCCATGGGGTATGCGCAGGCCGACATGGACTTGGCCGTACAGCGCGCCAAGAATGCCTTGAAACGCGTAGGTAGGAAACCCTCAGCATACACGGACGAGAGTGCGCCCCCTCCGATCCCCGCACCACCACCGCCGCCACGTCCGGCTTCTAAGCCGGTGCCCAAACCGGTGCCCATACCGAAACCGAAGCCTGAAAAGAAGCCACCCACACCCGCGGTGCCACCACCGACACCGGTGCCCGATGAGGCCGTCGCCGCTCTTGCGCCTGACGCAACGACAGAGGATAGGGAGGCACCCACTGAGCAGCCGAGCAGCGCACCGATGGCTCTCCCGGCTGATGTCGAGGCCTGCATGAAATGCCGCGCCGCGAGCGAACATCCGGAGACCTACTGCTTTGGCATGCCGGATGGACCCATGAACCCGTGGGGATGCCGCTTGAGCAGAATGCCATGGGAACCGGGCGCGCCGTGGATGGGACTCGGACACTTCCGCGACGACGCGATATTCATCTTCGACAAGCACGCCATCGCAGAAAGCCTCACGGCCCACCTCGCCACCGTCCTGAGCTGTCCGCATCTGGACACGGAGTTCACGGAAGCCGCATTCGACAGCCTGCCTGAGCGTGCCCACATCGGCCCACGCTGGCAATACCGCCCCGCCGACTCAGCCGACCCGGATGCCGTAACCGTCACGACAACCCACTACCTGCACGGCTGCGCGGTCTCGGCCACCCTCTCGGTGGATGGCGTCGACCCTATAGGCACCCGTGACGCGATGCGGATCATACGCAAAGCCGGCCAGAATTAGATTCAGCCCCGTTACGTGACACCACACGCGCGTGCATCCTATTGGCTATCTGTTTCCCCTTCCGTTATAGCCTTACGGTCATAACAGATTTCCTGATGGCCGTTTCAGCGTTCTTGAAGGCTTCGGCGGGACCCCAGGCTTCATAGGTCACGACATACTTGTCTGTCTGCGTGACGGCTACGAGATAGCGGTGTGGCTTGGCGCCGATCTCTTTCGCGGCCGATAGCATCACACCAGCCTTGCCGCCATGGATCTCTATGTCGGCGGCATCGGTCACCCGCAAGGCGCGGCGCGCGGCAAGAGCCCGCTTGATAAAGGTGGTCCAGAAGGTGAGGTCACCACCTTCCACATTGTCGTGACGCTCCACCTTCAGAAAGACCCCGTCTGCCGACATGGCGCGGGTCCGGTAGTGATCCTCCTCATACTTAGCAAAAGATTCCGGCAGATCGAACTTCACACGTCGTCGGCTCTTCGCGCTGTGGTAGCGGCTCCGGCCTCGGCTACCGGTTACCATGTCGCCGCCCAGCTGCAAAACCCAGGGGAAGGGAATCTCCTGCTTGACGGTCTGTTGCGGCAGCGGCGAATTGAAAGTCACAGTCAGCGTGGAAAACGCGATGCGGTTCGCGATCATCTGGATCTGCCCCTTGAGCAGCTCGATGCCCTCGGTAACACGCCCCAGCTCACGTTCGATCTTCAGCGCATCTTCAACCTTCTCGGCGCGATCCAACAAGGCGGCGAGTCGATCGCGGATCTGTTCGGCATTCTTGAGCCGGATCTGAAAATCACGCATCTGATCGGTAACATCTTCGCCCACAATGTTCTTATGAGTCACCTCTCCCAAACGCTCGATCCGCGCCACAACATCACCGAACTGTGCGGCGGGGATCTTCACGACAACCACCTTGTCGTTCAGCGACTGCATGTAGCCGCCCGCTTCTTTGACAAGCACGAGCATCCGATCCATCTGTTCGGCGATGCTTTCCACCAGCAGTGCCACCGAGCCGTAATAGATCACGAGCCGGTCTTTAGGCGTCGCGAGATCAGCCGCCATGGTGTGCCGCTCCGACGCGGCCTCAGAGTCCGCCGCACTGTCCGAAGGAGCGGCGTCGGCGAGCATCTCCGCGCCAAAGGGCATGGACGCGTCACGCATAGAGTACATGTCGCTACTCATGGAGGCGCACCCCACAAGTGCCATACCTGCAAACATCAAAACATAGACGCGCCAGCCTGTAATGCTCTTCACGGTTCCCCCCTATCGATCATAGTGTTCGTGACTCTCTGTTCGTGACTCTACCAACGGAACGGAACGCGGTCCAGCGGCGAGCGGGCCGCCACTCTTCATAGGCTCATCCAGGCCGCCATGATGATGCCGAGATCCGCCAGACTGTGTGACACCACCGGCACGGCCAAACTGTTGGACCGTCGCGCCATCTGTTGCCACAGGAGAGAGGCCGTCGTCAGAACAGCAAAGCACACGATCAGCCAGGGCCCGGTCAGAAGGGAGTAAAGTACCAGCAGGTGATAGCCCGCGAACAGGGGATGTGCCAACGGGGTCTGCTCCCGCAGTGACGCCCAGTGAACCTGCTCAAGCAACGGATGAAGCAGACCAAAGTAGGGAATCATGAGCATGAAGGACCACCCGGTGAGGTGGTGGTTGCTTAACCACTCCGCGAGCTCCGTGTGCGTGATGAACGGCAACAGAACGTAGAGTAGCGGCCCCCCCAGCGCGGCAGGTAGAGCCAGCAGCATGATACGTCTCTTGCAACCTCTCCCGAGCGTAGTGAGGTCACGGCGCGACCAGAATAGGATTTGAGCATGATAGGCAAGAATGGCAAGCCACGCGTTGGATAGCCCACACCAGAACACAGCAACGGCCAGGTACGGGGCCAACAGTTTGAGCGTTTGCTTCATAGTCACCTGCGACATGCCGCAACCATTCACCACACCTATTTCAGCGCCGGTTGTTTGCCCGCCTTCTTGCAGGCCTTTTTGTATGCCTTGACGCTCTTCTTGTCCTGGGCCAGTTCGGGCACGAGCGTGAAGCACGCCTCATAGGTCTCAGCCAACTTCGCGTGATCCTTGAGGGCACCATAGACCTTCAAAAGTACCCGCAAGACCCCAAACTTGTCGTCCGACAGCTCCAGGGCTTTCTCATAGACAGCCCGCGCATCTTCGAGGTCACCTCCGTTGAGATGAACTGCCCCCAGGGCCATCAGAGGCAGCGTCTCGGTGGGCTCACAGTCTGCCGCCAGCTTATAGGCGCCGGCGGCTTCGCCGGGCTTTCCCTCAAACTCCACCGCCTCACCTCTAACCAGGTGATACGTGTAGGTGAGCCCCTTCTCTTCCAGCGCGGCCAGAACCAGTCGAACGTAGTCCTGCGCAGACATGCAATAGAGCAACTCGATCGCCCCTACCAGCGACGCCGAGCAGGGCATCATGGTTCCATTGTCATCAAACTCCTTCTGCCCCGCAATGAGTGCCGCCAATGCACGGTCTGTACGCTGGCGCAACTCGTTCAAGGTCGTCGGGACGTCCTTCTCCGGGATATGGACCCCGTTGGAGCAGCTCTTGCACTGCTTCATGACACGCATGCGGGACCCCAGAGGAATCAACGGAATAAAATACAGATGGCCCCATTTACGCCCCGTGTAGCTGATGTGCTTGCCATAGGTGGCGCAGGCCTCGCAATAGCCCCACCCCTTCACGAGATGCTTGCGGCCATACATTCGCGATCCGAATACGATCATGCGGCTACTCCTTTCTGCTGCAGCTAGCTTGCAAGGACAACGCCTGCTATTAAAAGACCTATTCCCAGCACCTGCGTAGCGATGGGGCCCTTGGCCCGATCCCAATGTAGGACCATGAAGGCCAGTTCAGCAACCCCTCCCGAGAGCAGGAATGCGATTCCCCAGATCGGCGATTCGGCGAAGGCGGCAATGGTCATCCACAACCCGCCTATACAGATCAGCACAATGCCGGCAATGATCAGGCCGGCCAGCTGCTTTTGTTCGGAAGGGTCAGCCAGCGACGCGCCAGCGACCTTTGCACTGGACGTCCGGACGTTCCGCCTCTGCTTCGGCATCGTGACCTTCAGGTCCGCGAAGTGCTTCGCCCTGGTTGCCTCTGCAAACTCCGTAACACGGTACGTACGAACGCCCGACTTCATCTTGATGGTGACCCGCCCGTCGGCACTTGTCCGGGCGATGGTGCCCTCGACTTCCTCGCCGTTGTTCAAGACGAACACCTCTGCGAAGCTTGTAGCCGCTACGAGAACCATCGTCACCAAGAGTATAATCCATATGCGCATGCCGCCTCCTTATCTGTTGGGGTCGATGCTATGAGACACGGGGCCATGGCGGCTATTAGAATATGCGATGCGGTTTCTAATCACCGGCGCATATCCTAGGCTGTCCTCAGAGCATTTCCAGCAATTCCGTCACGGATTTAACCAGTTGTCCGTGGCCTTCGTGAATATAGATTCCCATCTGCGCAATGAGCGAATAGGCCAGGGCGAACTGCGCCACGGCATAGCCGGCGATCGTGAACTGACTCACACTGAGCACACCAATGCCGAATTGGGAAATCGTAATGATACCGCAGGCGAACTGCCCGATGGCGATGACGCCCCGGGCCGGAACCGGCCGACGGTTGGGCCTGTATTTGAATGAGATGTGCAGCCAGGGCAAGCCGCAGACCATCACCTTGGACTTGTACTCGAAGCCCCATCCATCCCATTGCTCCTTGGCCGGAAAAGGCGCCCCGCACTTCGGGCACGCCATGGCCTGCTCTGATATCTCGTGTTGGCACTCTCTACAAGGCTTCATAGCATCCTCCTGTATCGAAATGACCCCGCCCCTCCATCATGACCCGCCAGCCGGCGTGGTGGTGCACATTGTTCTACAATGTGGGCTCACCTTTTAGATATCCCAGTGAAGCGAGGAAGCGATCCATTTCGATCACGGTCTTGGTGTAGTTCTCTCGTTGGCTGTAATTGAAGAACCCGTGAGGCTGCCCCTCATGCAGGTGCAGGTCACAACGCCGGCCCTCTGCCTCCATAAGGCGCTTGTATTCCCTGGCCGTCTTCACGGGTATGAGATTATCTTTGGTGCCGAGGCAAACGACGGTCGGAGGGGTCTCCTTGCTGATATTGTGCATCGGAGAGAAATCCTTCCAGTACCCCGCGACACGCGCGTGGCCGAATCCACCGGGTCCGTTGTCGTAGACAGGATTGAACAGGACCAGGGCGTTGGGGCGAGAGCTGACAGTCAGGTCTTCCCCCTCCTCCTCAAACCCCTTGGTGGTGCCTGTGGCCGCCGCCACGTGTCCCCCGGCTGATCCGCCACCTGCCGCAACCCGTTTCGGATCAATACCAAGTTCCTCGGCATGGTTCCGGATCCATCTGACCGCCGACTTCCCGTCCATGACGCACTCGCGTGGTGTCGTCTTATTGCGGGATTTCACGCGGTACTCAGCGGACATGGCCACCATGCCGCGGGAGGCCAAATAGGTGCAGTGCTCATAGAACTGGCTCGGGGTTCCGCTATGCCAGCCTCCTCCGAAAAAGAATACGATGGCCGGTCGCCGATCGGACGCCTTGTGGTCTTCAGGGCTGAAAACATGAAGCTTCAGTTCCACCGCGCCGCTCTTCTTGTAGGTCAATGTTCTATCAGGCACACTCTTCTCCGCTGCGTTCACCCCACATACCAGCGCCAGCATACAGGCCCATGTTGCTCTCGTAGATATCCTCATCGTTGGTCTCCCCGGCAACTGCCGCCGCGGATCTGATGATGCATCAATTCAGCCGGTCTAAACATACTGGATGTTTCTCTATCGCTTTCGTCCTGTCATTCTGTGGTGGTGCTCAGTTGTTCTCGAAATAGGCGACAATCTCCGGATCGAGAGGCGGGATGTCGCGAGGGGCTGACCCTGATCGTAGCGAGTCAGTGCCGCAGCATCCGCAGGCGACGGCATAGCGGGCCGCCACGGGTGAGGTGGTAGCCTTCTTCCCGTCGCGCACGTACTCAACGAATTCCTGCACAATGGCGGGGTCTGACCCCCCATGTCCGCCTGATTGGGGTTTATGATTGTAGGCAATGTCCGGCAGAGCCGCATTTCCGTCCGTGCGCGTCGTGTATACGGCCACCTGACATGCACCGCTGTCCCCAACATTCTCAATGCGTCCTTTGGTGCCGATGAACGTGTAGTTGCGGACGCTATCGGGGGCGTAGTGGCACTGCATGTATGAAGCCTGCACACCATTATCCAGCTGCATAAGGATCATGCTGTGATCCTCTACATCAATGACGGGCGACATATCTGTCTGCGTCAGTGGTGGCCAGTTCTCGGCATGGAAGGTCGCGTCACCCCTCTGGTCAGCGCTGCGGCGTTTGCATTTGTCGTATACGGAGAGTTTGCCCATCCCGGTTACCCGCTCTGTATAGCCGCCGGCCAGCCAGTGGATCACATCGATGTCGTGCGCGCCCTTTTGCAGAAGGAGCCCGGTGGCATACTGCTGTTCGGAATGCCAGTCCTTGAAATAGGCATCGCCGCCATAGGCTATAAAGTGGCGGCACCATACCGCCTGAATCGCGCCGATGGTTCCACTGTCGATAATCTTCTTCATGGTCAGGATCGACTCGAAGTGTCGCATGTTGTGCCCGAGATAGAGCTTGGTGCCTGTCTTCATGGCCGTCGCCAGGATGCGGTCACATCCTTCGATCGTGATGGCCATAGGCTTCTCCAGATAGACGGCCTTACCCGCTTCGAGCGCAGCGATTGCTTGCTCCTCATGCAGGTAGTCGGGGGTACCGATGAAAACGGCATCAACATCAGAGGCAAGCATCTCCCTGTAATCCGTTGTGAATCCCACATCGGGTCCACACAGCTCTCTACAGCGATCGATCGCTTTCTCCCTTATGTCGCAGCACATGGTAATGCGGGATCCTTCGCCAGGCTTATGTCCGTGGCGCCCGACCATGCCACGTCCCCATGCACCGATAATACCAAGCTTCAGGTCATCTCTCATGGGTCACACTCCAGTCAGTTATACGAGTTACTCCAACTCGACCAGGAGCATCCTGGCCGAGGGGTGGCGCAGGCGCTGGTGCAGGTTGAGCAGGACGGGATAGGCCTCTGGCCGGACGACCGCCGGCTTGATGTTCACGTCCTGCAGGAGGGTGAGGTGGTTGGCCGCCTCGCCGGGCTGCCGGGTGAAGCGGAGCGTGCCGAAGTCGTTGGGCCCCTCCCAGTCGATCTCGGGCGGGACGAGGTGTACGGCCTTGGTATTGGCCGGCAATTTCACATCGTAACGCACCGTGCTGCGTAGCGGCGCTCCGCGATAGAAGGCCTGCTCACGGGAGTCAGTGGCGAGCTGTAGCACATCCCCCACGCCGTGCGGCAGCGTGACGTAAAGATACTTCCCGTCGCGTACCCCAAAGCGCGGAATATCAACCGTGAAGGCGCGGAAGCCGGGGTAGGTTTCGAAGTCGGTCTCGAGCGCGCCGCGTGGCACGGCGGCTTGCGATAGGCCGGCGACCAACTCCATGAAGTGACGCCGCCGCTCTTCAGGTGGCAGCTCGGCATAGTGACGTCGCGTGGCGCCGAACGACATGCCGTAGTAGGTCCGTGTGGCCGTGAGCTGGGCATCGCCATTGGCGCTCAGCTCAAGCAGGTAATCGGCCCGTGATCGCTCGGTCATATCGCGCGGCGGCTCAATAACCGACAGGCTACCATCCAGCGCCAAAGCGGGCTGACCCTCAAACGGGGTGCTGCCGAGTTGCGCGTAGTGATCGGTCTCATTGAGGTAGAGCGGTCGTCGGCCGTCCATCACCTTGACCAGCACATGTGTGAAGGCGCCGCGCTGCGGGGTCTGCAGGAGCGGACGGGTCAGCGGCTCGAGTTCGGGTGCCCAGGCGGAGGTCAGGACCAGCTCCGGCTCAAGGCCGACCGCCTTAAGCATAGCGGCCAGCACAATCGCACGGTCGGTCGTGTTGCCATACCCATCGGCCAGCGTGGTGTCGGCGACCGTGACCGCACTCAGCGGCAGGGAGGCCAGTCCCGGCCCCGCACTGCGAATATTGCGTGCGACGAAGTCACGCAGCAGGCGGATCTGTGCCCGTGCATCTGTCTCACCTGCGGTCAGCTCGCGGGCCTTGCTCTCGCAGGCGGGTTGATTGGTCATGGCAGCATCGAAGACGGTCGTCAGTGCATCCATGTAGGATTCCCAACTCCCTGCCGAGATGAGCAGGGAGGGCAGGTAGTCCCAGCTCGGTGGTAGCTGCTTCTCCGGCTTGAGTGCGGCCTGCGGGCCCAGGCTCCAGCGGTGCTGAACCGTCGTGCCGCGTGGTGACCGTGTGTAGCTCTCTGTGCCGGTTCGATCCGTAATGCGCAGGGGCAGGTTGGTCGGGGTCGTGACGCTGACCGAGGCCGCATCAACCGGATCGAAGCCCTGGAAGCTCTTGTTCAGTGAGAAGAAGGGCTTGCCGCTGACTTCACGGATGACGTCGTAGGAGATCACGCTTCCCTCTTCGACGCCGGGCAGGCTGACCACCAGAGTGCGTGCGGGAGGATAGCGCGGCGCACTCCCGACCCAGCGTGCATCCATCAGGTTCATCTCATCATCGACCACCTTGTGCACCGTGCCATCCGGATTCACGACACGCGCCGATGCCAGGCGCACCGTCTCCCAGGCCGGGTTGAAGCCGAGTTTGAGCTCTGAATGGTCCTTCTTGCCGGCATAGGTCAATACCTGTTTCGTAATCGAGCGTCGTTCGGTCCAGTGTGTGGCATCGGTCAGCTCGACCACGATGTCATCGGAGAGGATGCGCACATCGTTGGCCCGTTCGGTGTCCGCCGCATGGGCAAACACCACCCGCTTGCGCTGCTCATACTCACGTGCCTTGAGCAGCTGCTTAAGCTCGAGATAGGCCGCCGGTAAGAACTCCACCGCGTCCACCATGAAGGCCGCCGTGGCGTTGAGCCGGTTGCTGACCACCCCGAACGATTGGGTGTAGCGCAGGCCGTCCGAACTGAGTGACGCGGCGGCGGGGGTTCCCGCCAGCCGGCCAATGGCCGGATCCAGTGTCAGCGTGAAAGACTCCTCAACCCCGGCCGTCAGACGTGTGTAGAGCGGGTACTTGCGTTTATCGAGACCGGTGCTGCCCAGCAGAAAATTAGCATACCCCATGCCGTTGCCCAGCCACGGCACCGCCAGCATGCTGTGACGCGCCCCCGCGATCGGGTAGTCGGCCGCCTTGTAGTCGAGCTGCACCACCAGCGGCTCGGACGTATTCTGCATATCGGCCGGTGTGATCTCAAGAGCGGTCAAGGTCGCCCCGGCCACACGTTGCTTGAGCTGGCCTTCGAAGAACTGGCGGCGCTCTTCCGGCTTGAGGCGCGTGAAGTGGCCGCGATAGGCATTGTCGTTGATGCCGTTGAATGTCAGGCGGCTGGTCAGGGCGATATTTCCGAGGCCGTCCAATGTGCCCTGCGTATCAATCGTGAGCAGGTTCTCCGCGGCGGGTAATACCGGCGAGGTGAGCAGCCCCTCCCCCTCGGGATGGGCCACGAGGTAGCTCATGTGGCCGAGATAAGGCGGGAACAGTTCGGTGGTGTTCTCGTCGGTCGGATCCATCAGGATATAGGAGCCGTCTTCGTTCCCGACCGCTACCACGGCATGGTTGAAATAGGGTTGCGGCACCTCTTCATCCTTGCGTGGCCCCGCATTGATCAGCACCGGATAAGCAGGCAGGTCGGCCAGGCGCAGCATGGCCACCAGCAGCGCCGCCTTGTCGCGGCAGACCCCATAACGATTGTCGAATGTGATGTTCACATCGTGCGGCTCGTAGCCGGGTGCGGTCGTCTCGGTCGTGATGCCCATGTAGCGAATCTGCTGCGACACAAAGGTGAAGAGTCGCTCAATCTTCGCCTGGCGCTCGGTGACCCCGTCGATCAACTCGGCCACCTTGCTCTTCATCCCGGGCGTGACCGCATCCAGGTGCGGCGCACTGAGCTCCCAGTACCAGCGTGAGATCGATTCCCAGTCCGGGATGGTGCTGACCAGCAGGCGCTGCACCACGGTGTGCAGGGCCGGCATGCGTGGCTCTGAAAACATGCGCGGCACGTCGCGTACCTCCCAGCGGTAGTGGTGGCCCTTGCGGTTGGATTTCTCGCTAAAGGTGACCGAGTTGGTCACGGCGTCATAGAGTTGTATGTTGACCAGGGGCAGTTCCTTGGGCCCGTGAATCTCGAGCTCGATATGCTTGATCGGGGCGGTATACTCGAAGACATTGTAGTCACTGAAGGTATCGGGCACGCGCGCCTTGACCGTGTCGCGGAACGAGCGGATGTGGAGCGTGTCGCCGATTTCGAGACCCGGCACACTGACCTGCAGAATCTTGCTGTTGGGGTTGTAGATGTTGGCGCTCATCTGACCCGGATTCACCATGACCCGGCTGTTGGCGGCCACGTCCACCTCGATCAGCGTGCCGTCCGGCTTGATCACCGCCAGCTCCGTCACCTCCACCGTCCCGTACGGTAGCGTATAATGGCGCGATAGCATCTGGTGGTTGCGCTTGCCCTTCTCGGTCAACACCTTGATGTATTCATCATCCCAGGTCTGGTAGGTCCCGTCGGCCTGGTAGACCGTATGGATATGCTCATCCACCACCACATCGTCGGCGTTGGGATACACCTCGGCCGTTACCGCCTCGGCCGCTTCAATCACATCATCGCGGTCGAGCAGGTCGGGTGCCTTAGCGGCCCCTGCCATGGTGGCCGCACTGCCCAGAAAAAGGAGCGCGAGAAGGAGTGAAGGAAGCTTGCGGACCACAACGAATCGGTTCATGATGACATCTCCATGCGTAACGTGAGCCGACAGTGTAAGCTAGTTGTCCTTCTTCTGGCGATCCCGCTTTTGAGCCTGCCCCTGCGGGCCGGTAGCTTCTGGAATGATGATTATGAACGTGAAGATTACGAGGAGCCGGCCGGGCCCAGTTTCGCCTTTCTGCTCAATCCGTCCGACGATATCTGGGGCATCAGCCTTGGCTCCGGCACCTGGCTGACCGATACCCCCATCTTTGGCGACTACTTCGTGCGCCTCTTCTACAACGGCATTGAGGAAGCCACATACAGCGGCATCGGCATGACCCTGCGACTCATGCCGCATTGGACTGTGGCCCCCTTCGTGGGGGCGGGCGGCAGCTACAACTACTCCTTTAACCGCGCCGAGGCCAACGCCAGTGACGGCGCCCTGGTCGTGCAGGGCGACGACTACAGCGCGGCTGGCGAGTCCTACTGGGGCGGCCATGTCGAGACTGGGGTGCGGATCTGGTTTAACTCCCGCCTGCAGCTCCTCGAAGTGATGGGCCGCTACACGTGGAGTTCCAATGACGGCGAGCGTGATTATTGGACTGTCGGCATCAGTACCGGTGTCGGGATATAGAGAGGGAGGGTCACAATGAAACGATGGTTATCCATATGGATCATCATGGCACTGGCAACGGCTAGTGCCTCCGCAGCCATGGGGGATGTCGGGCTGTCGGTAAAAGTGGGAACGCTGGGATTGGGGGCAGACCTGACCGTGGGGCTGGGCGAAAAAACCAATGTCCGCCTGTCAGCTAACGGAGTAAAATACACCTATGACGACTATGAGTTCGATGAGGATGAGGCAATAATCGATGAGCTTGTGGATACCGTAGAGGCCACCATCGACTTTTTCACTGTCGGCGCATTGCTGGACTGGCATCCGGGTGGCGGCACATTCCGTCTGTCGGGTGGTGTCTACTACAATGCCAACGAGGGCCGCCTCTCCGCGTCGGCCGATGATACGGTCAGTATCAATAACGAGGCGTTCAAGCTGCAGAGCCTGGATGGGGTTGTCAATTTCAACACCCTCTCGCCCTATGTGGGGCTGGGATGGGGCAACGCGGCGCAAGAGGATACGCGCTGGCACTTCTCGTGCGACTTAGGCGTGCTGATTCAGGGCAGCCCGGATATCTCGATCAAGGCCACGGCCTCGGATCAGGAGCTCCAGGATAATCTCAACGCGGCTATTGCCGAAGAGATCAAAGAGGTCGATGAAGACGTCGATCCATTCGTGCTCTATCCGGTTGTGACTCTGGGCTTGTCGTATACGTTCTAAAGAACGAGGGCTGGATAGAAAACGGGCGCCAGAGTTCACGATGAATTCTGGCGCCCGTTGTGTGTCTAGACGACGTAGGTGGATGCCGCGGTGGTGCCGCCACGACCGGTCCAGTTGGTGTGGAAGAACTCGCCGCGCGGCTTGTCGAGACGCTCATACGTATGTGCGCCGAAGTAGTCACGCTGGGCCTGCAGCAGGTTGGCCGGCAGACGCTCACAGCGGTACGAGTCGTAGTAGTTCAACGCCGAGCTCATCGCCGGAATCGGAATCCCGTGCTTAACGGCGGTCTGAATCACCTTGCGCCACGGCCGCTGGGCCTGACGTACGACGCGCTTGAAGTAGGGCGCGAGCAACAGGTTGGGCAACTTGCGCCGACGCGTGTAGGCCAACTTGATCTCGTCCAGGAACTGCGCCCGGATGATGCAGCCACCGCGCCACATCAGCGCGATCTCGCCGTAGTTCAGCTTCCAGCCATACTCTTCGGAGGCCGCCCGCATCAGCTGATAGCCCTGCGCGTAGGAGCAGATCTTGGAGGCGTAGACGGCGTCCTGCAGCTGGGCGATGAACTTGGTGCGGTCGCCGCGGAATTTGACGCGCGGTCCGCGCAGCTTCGAAGACGCTGCCACGCGCTCTTCCTTGATCGCCGAGAGACAACGCGCAAAGACCGCTTCCGCGATCTGCGGAATACCCACGCCCAGGTCGAGCCCGGCCTCGGAGGTCCACTTGCCGGTGCCCTTCTGGCCCGCCGTGTCGAGAATCACGTCCACCAGCGGGGTCCCGTCCTCATCTTTCTTGGCCAGGATGTCGCGCGTGATCTCAATCAGGTAGGAGTCCAGCACGCCTTCGTTCCACTCGGCGAAGACCTTCTGGATCTCATCGGCGCTCATGCCCAGGCCCTGGCTCATGATGTGGTACGCTTCGCAGATGAGCTGCATGTCGCCATACTCGATGCCGTTGTGCACCATCTTGACGAAATGCCCCGCACCATCCTTGCCAACCCACTCGCAGCAGGGCGAGCCGTCCGGAGCCTTGGCCGAGATGGACTGGAAAATGTCCTTCACTTCCGGCCAGGCCTTGGGGCTGCCGCCGGGCATGATCGAGGGACCCAGCAACGCGCCTTCTTCGCCGCCCGAGACACCCGTGCCGATGTACATGATGCCCTTCTTCTTGAGCATCTCGTAACGGCGAATCGTATCCGGGTAGTGACTGTTGCCGCCATCGATAATGATGTCGCCCTTTTCAACACAAGACAGTAGCTGCTCAATAAGCGCATCCACCGGCGCGCCGGCCTTGACCAGTAGCATCACTTTGCGCGGACGCGCCAAGCTGTCGACCAGCTCCTCAATGCTGTGGCAGCCGATGAAGTTCTTGCCCGCGCCACGCCCATTCACAAAGTCGTCCACCTTGCTGACCGTGCGGTTGAAGCACGCCACCGTGAACCCCTTGCTCTCCATATTCAAGATGAGGTTCTCCCCCATCACCGCCAACCCCACCAATCCAATATCTGCCTTGTCTTTCATCGTGACTCCTTCTCTTATACTATCTCCCCACACAGGGCGGGGTCATTTTCACACTCTCCGCCATTGGCTCTGCCGTTCACACTTCATCGTACACTTAGTCCCACACTTAATTTCACACTTACTTGGTTACACCTAGTCGACCCGCTTGGTCGTAAATCACTGTATTCCTTTTTCCGGGCAGATCCGGCGACTAAGCAGTTCGACTAAGCGTATCCGACTAAGGGTGGCGACTAAGAGTGCGATCAAGTGTGCGTTTAAGTGTACAAATTCTCCCCCCACTAATGAGGCACCCCCCAAGGCGTTTACTCCTACCCCCAGCTCCGGCTCAGGCGAGGGTTTCGTAGGCCTTGAGCGTGGTATTCCACGCTCCCCAGCCAAGAAACCCTCGCCTGAGCCGGAGCGCTGCATAGCTCTAAACGCCGCTAAAAGCCGAAAATCCTCCATCCACTGGAATCACCGTCCCCGTCACAAATCCCGCCGCCTGATCCGACACCAGCCACAACAACGTCCCCACCAGCTCCTCTGGTGTGCCGTAGCGGCCCAGCGGGGTCTGCCCGATAATCTGGCCACCGCGCGCCGTCGGCGATCCGTCCTCGTTCGTCAGGAGCGAGCGGTTCTGATCGGTCAGGAAGAAGCCCGGCGCAATCGCGTTCACCCGAATCCCCACCTTTGACATATGCACCGCCAGCCACTGCGTGAAATTGCTCACCGCCGCCTTGGCACCGCTGTAAGCCGGAATCTTCGTCAGGGGCGTAAACGCGTTCATCGAGGAGGTGTTGATGATGACCCCCCCACCCCGCTCGGCCATGCCGCGCGCAAACGCCTGTGACGGCAGAAGCGTTCCGAGGAAGTTCAGGTTAAAGACGAACTGTATGCCGTCCGGATCCAGGTCAAAGAAGGTGGTGTCGTCCGAACCGGCCTGCTTCAAGACCTCCTCGGTCAGAAACTCCATCGAGGTCGTGCCCTTGGGATGATTGCCCCCGGCGCCATTGATCAGGATATCGACCGGGCCCAGCTCGGCTTCAATCCGCTCACGTGCCGCATCGAGACTGGCCCGCTCCAATACGTTGCACTCCACGCCGATGGCGGTGCCGCCGGCGGCTGTGATCTCTTTGGCCACCGTCTCGGCCGCATCGATCCGCAAATCTGCCACCGCAACCTTGGCGCCACACTCAGCCAATGCCTTGGCCATCGTGCTGCACAATACGCCCCCGCCCCCGGTGACGACCGCCGTCTTGCCTTCCAGCTCAATCTTGAATGGTACACTCATCTCTGCTCCTATTCGCTCTGCTCGAACCGTTGCCGCCATGACCACAGGCCGATGGCCGGATTCGAAATATAGAAAATCTCTTCGCCGTCATCCATCACGTTGACCCCGTCTTTCAACGTGGCCGGATCGTAGCGCTGCAGCATCTCTTCCAACGGCGCATACTCAAAATTCACGCCCCGGATCTCTTCCTCACTCAGGTGACCCGGACAGTACGTGATCGAGAAACGCCCCTCCGAGGAGCCGTGAATCAGGTGGGCCGCCGCGCTCTGGTTCTGCGCCAACTCCGGATTGGCCGCCATCGCCTCCATCACCGCCGGCGTGCCGCAATAGCCATAGGCACGGATCAGCCGGTCGATCTCGGGGTCCTCGCCAAACTCGCGTACACCCGGTGCCAACACGATCAGCTCGCCCTCGTCCGCAATCGCCATGCGCGTGCGGTAAATGCTCTTGTTGCCCAGCCATGTGCTCTTGAATTCGGAGGGGTCCAGGTAGACCACCACCTTCTTGAGCGGCTGATCCAGCATTTCAAAGTTCACTTTGAGCGACAACGCCGCGGCCCGCTCAAAACACTCGCGCCCGTCACCGATGTAGAGACCGCGCAGCTCAAGCGCGCCCGCGTCGCCACGTCCAATTACCGTCTGCACATAGAGAATCGGGAGCTCAGTTGCAAAATGCTCGCAGGCATAATCCAAGACCCGGCGCACCGGGGTGTCGGCCCGCCCCATCATGCGCTCCATGCCGTAGGCCGCGCCCAGGAAATGACTCTTGTTGATCCCCTCCGGCCCGCCCGTGCCCACAAAGATGTTCTTGCTGTGATTGGCCATGCCGACCACTTCGTGCGGTACCACCTGCCCGATCGACAGCATCAGATCGTGTCCGCCATCGGTCAATAGATGATCCACCTGCGCCGGCCAGGCATAGTCCACCACCCCGCCCGACACCTCGCGCACAACCTCGGCCGGTACGTCGCCCAGCGTCACCACCCCCTCGCGCCAGTCATGCTCGCGGAAAAGTGAGTGCGGAATGCCCGGGAACATCTCGTCAAGCTGCTCCGCCGTCATGGGAGAGTGCGTGCCCAGGGCGGGCAAAACATCAGTTAACCGATCACCGTAGTAATCAAAAGCAAAACAGGTCAGCATCCCGGCCTGCGAGTGAAAACGGGTAAAATCAGGCGGAATCGCCAATACCCGCTCGCGTGCACCCAACCGATCCAGCACTCCCGTCAGCGCCGCGCGGGCCTCATCCGGAGTGATAACATCGCTTTCCGATCCACGTTCGAAATAGAGCATACAACTCTCTCCTCTATTAGGGGCAACGCACAGTCAACCCCATATCCACGCCTGTGTCACCAAAAAAAAGAACAATAAATAAGCTGTTACCATCTACCGCCAACGATGGCAAAGAAATCTGGGTTTATGCCTGCAAGTCCAGGTATCACCATCTGAGCGATACCAATAGATTAGGGCGAAAGATTAAGGCGAAAGATCAAGATTGAAAAGTACCCCCTAATCCTTCGCCCTAATCTTTTTCCTTAATCGTGCCTGTTCTTAACCTTTGATTGAATCTGTGCCACTACCAACTGACTGCCAACATGACCCACACAAACCGCTTGCGAACGCCGCACTATCGCGCTATGGTTGGGTCAGATTGTCGCATCCATAACAGGGAGAGTGCTTACAAATGCCAATGAAATCAGGATTTGTTGAGAAGCTTATCGAACGACTGGATCGTTTGGATCCTGAAAGCCTGCAGTCTCATTTTCTTCGCCTGGCACAGGACCGCGGTCTGCTCGAAATGGTCTTTCAGTCGATCCAGGAGGGCATCCTGGTGGTCAGCAGCGAGGGCAATCTCGACTACGCCAACCGTGCCGCCGAGCAGTTTCTGGGCTTCACGCTGGACTCCGAGCGGGGCCGGCCGGTCTCGCGTTACCTGGGCGAGGTGGACTGGGATCGCATTCTGAGTCTGGACACCAAGGAGTGGTCGAAACTGGTCTCGCGCGAGATTGAGGTCACCTATCCCGTACAGCGCTTTCTAACGTTCTATGTGGTCCCGATGCATCAGGATTCCGCCGACAGTCGCGGGGCCCTGGTGATTCTGCGTGACGTGACACACGAGCGGGAGCAGGAGGCCTCGGCACGTGAGTCGGAGCGGATCAATGCGGTCAAGCTGCTCGCCGCCGGCGTGGCGCACGAGATCGGGAATCCGCTCAACGCCCTCAACATTCATCTGCAGCTGCTCGATCGCGAAATCGGAAACCTGCGTGAAGACGCCGCTGACGGTGCCGCCACGAGCGCGAAAGATCTGGATGAGCTGCATGAGCTGACCGAGGTGGCGCGCACTGAGGTGACGCGGCTCGACCAGGTCATCACCCAATTTCTGCAGGCCATCCGCCCTACCCGGCCGCAGCTGGTGCCGAACCGGATCGAGATGCTGCTCGAGGAAGCCCTGACCCTGCTCAAGCAGGAGGTGCAGGACCGTAACATCAGCATCGAGATCGATCGTCCCGATTCGCTGCCGCAGATCAAGGTCGATGGCGACCAGATCAAGCAGGTATTTTTCAACGTCATCCGCAACGCCTTCCAGGCCATGCCCGACGGCGGGCAGCTCAAGATTCTGCTCTTTACGACCGATGAATACCTCGGCATATCCTTCCGCGATTCCGGGATCGGTATCCGTCGCGAGGAGTTCAGCCGCATCTTCGAGCCCTACCACACCACCAAGTCGAGCGGATCGGGTCTCGGCCTCATGATCGTCCAGCGCATCGTGCAGGAACACGGTGGCCAGATCGAGGTGATGAGCAAGCCCGACACCGGCACCGGTTTTACCGTGCTGCTTCCCCTGGCCGAACGCAGCATACGTCTGCTCAATGCGCAATCGACACGCAAACGCGCGAAACCACTTTAGCCTGAATTATTCACGAACTCGTAGATGGATGTTATAACACACGAACAAGCAAAGCCTTATGGATACAACCACGGATGGCACGGATGACACTGATGGGTGGTTTCGCCACCCGGGCCGCTTGCGGCCCGCAATCCGTTCAATCCGTGTAATCCGTGGTCAAAAAGGACTTCATCCTGTGTGTTTTTATCTGCTTGTGTCCTGGTTGATGAATAGATCCGGTTAGAAGGAGAGATACGATGACCAACGACAAACCCACCATCCTGGTCGTAGACGACGATAAGAATACGCGCGACGGTCTCGAACGCGCGTTGCGCCGCCGCTACGACGTCGTCCTGGCCGAGCACGGCGAGCGCGCCCTCGCGATCCTGGCCGCGCAACACGTCGACATCATCCTGAGCGATGTGCGCATGCCAGGCATGGATGGACTCACCCTCCTGCAGCGTGCCTTGGCCCACCGGCCTAATGTGATCTGTATTCTCCTGACGGCCTACGGCAATGTCGAGGTCGCCGTCGAAGCCATGAAGCGGGGGGCCTACGACTTTTTGACCAAGCCGGTCAACCTGGATCACCTCGATCTCCTGCTCAAGCGCGCCCTGCGCTCGCGCGACGTGGAGTCGGAAAATGTCAACCTGCATGAACAGCTCGACGACAAGTACGGCCTCGAGCGCATCATTGGCACCTCTCCAGCCATGGGCCAGCTCTTCGACACCATCCGCCAGGCGGCGCCGACACAGGCCACCGTGCTGGTCCAGGGCGAGAGCGGCACCGGCAAAGAGCTGGTCGCCCACGCCGTGCACCGGCTCAGCACCCGTGTACGCGGACCCTTCATCCCGGTCCACTGCGCCGCGCTCTCGATGAACCTGCTCGAGAGTGAACTCTTCGGACACGAGAAAGGCGCCTTCACCGGCGCCATGTCACGCCGCAAGGGGCGCTTCGAGCTGGCCGATGGCGGCACGCTCTTTCTCGATGAGATCTCGGAAATCGATGCCGCGATCCAGGTCAAACTGCTGCGTGTGCTTGAAGAGCGCAAGTTTGAGCGGGTCGGTGGCGATGAGACCATTGAGACCGATATCCGCCTCATCACCGCCACCAACAAGGATCTCAAGACACTGGTCAAAGAAGGTAAGTTCCGCGAGGACCTCTTCTTCCGCCTGGACGTGGTCAATATCACGCTCCCGCCCCTGCGTGAGCGCACCGGCGATGTGCCGATGCTCTGCAACCACTTCCTGCAGGAGTTCAGCGAAGCCAACAACCGCGATATCAGCGGCATCACCCCGGATGCCATCACGACTCTCTCCAGCTACGCCTGGCCCGGCAACGTGCGTGAGCTGCGCAACACGATCGAAAAGATGGTGGTCCTCTCACGCGGCGACCGCCTCACCGCGCGCGATATCCCGGCTAACATCCGCGAGGCCGTCAAGGCGGCCGGCCCCTCCGTGGTCCTGCCCTCCGGCGATACCATGCACGGCGGCGACTCCCTCGCCGCCACCGAGCACCGCATGATCATGGCCACGCTCCAGAAGCTCAACGGCAACCGCACCAAAGCCGCCGAAGAACTCGGCATCAGCCGCCGCACACTCCACCGCAAGCTCAAGCAGTATGAAGAGGAATCGGCCGGTAGTCCCGGGTGACGCCCTCAGCGGATCCCGAGGATGTCCCGGCATAGCGCCTCATTGACCCCCACCGCGATCCCGGCCTCACGCCCTGCAGCAACAATCGCACCGTTGATGCAGTCGATCTCCGTCGCGCTGCCGCGTTCGACATCCTGCAGCATCGAGGAGCGATTGGCTGCCGTGGCGGCGCAGACCTCATCGACGCGGCGGCAGGCATCCGCGTAGTCGAGCGCGATTCCGAGTGCGGCCGCGACGGCTTCACCCTCGCGCGCGGCGGCATGCGCCTGGCGGCGCAGCACGTCGCGTTCGAGCAGGGCCCCGTTGGGTACCCCGGCCAGAGCGGTGACCGGATTGATCGCGGCGTTGACGATCAGCTTGCTCCATAGCATGGCGCGCACGTCCGGGTGCTCCCGCGCTTCCAGTCCAGCCCCGGCGAGCAACGCCACCAGCGCCGCGGCCTGGGGTGCGCCGTCGGACGACCATGCCGCTACGCGGGTGCATCCCGCGCCGGCCGGCTTGACCCGCCCCTCACCGAGGAGCGTGGCCCCCAGCGCGCTCGCGGCGCAGAGCAGCCGCGCCTTGCCGACCGCTTCGGCAAGCAGCGCTTCATGCCCGATGCCGTTCTGGAAAGAGACGAGGCAGCTCTCGGGACCTAGCAGGGGCCCCAGCGCTCTAAGGGCGGCGGGCGTCTGCGGCCGCTTGACGCAGATCAGGAGCCAGCGCGGGGGTGGGGCGTTAAAGGGCGGGGCGATCACGGGGATGGCATGCTCTGTCTCGACCGCATCCTCAACCAGAACAATCCCGCGCCCATTCAAGCGCGCCGCACGCGCCGGATCATGGTCCACCAGCGCCACACGATTTCCCGTCGCGCTCAGCCGGCACGCCAACAGACACCCCATGGCCCCCGGTCCGACAATGCAAAGCTCCGCTGCCAGATCGCCTTTGGACATTGGATAGTCGTTGTTGGACATTGGATGTTGAGTTCCCCCTACCCGTCTGAGGCACCGTACCCCTCCAAAGAAAAAGGCACAAGGCCGAAGCCTTGTGCCCTCTTCCATCAACTCTGTCGGCGAACTATGCCATCAGCGACTTGGCCAGGTCGGCCGCCGAAGCTGCGTCCGGCGCATAACCGTCGGCTCCGATCTCGTCGCAGAATGCCTGCGTCACCGGAGCGCCACCGATCATAACCTTGGTACTCAGGTCCGAGGCCTTGACGGCATCCACGACCGACTTCATGTTGGTCATGGTTGTGGTCAACAGGGCCGAGATCCCGATCACAGCCGCGCTGCTCTCTTTGGCGACGTCGACAAACTTCTGGGGATCGCAGTCGATACCCGCATCGACGACCTTGAAGCCGGCGCCTTCGAGCATCATGCAGACCAGGTTCTTACCAATGTCATGCAGGTCGCCCTTGACCGTGCCCACGACGGCCACGCCAATCGGCTCCACGCCGGCAGCGGCCAGCTGCGGCTGAAGAATTTCCATCCCGGCCTTCATCGCGCGGGCGGCAATCAACACCTCGGGTACGTATACTTCGTTCTTCTTGAAGCGCTCGCCGATCACGCTCATGCCGGCCAGCAGCCCATCGTTCAGCACGTCGCCCGGTGCGCTACCCTCGCCCAACGCCTTCTCAACCAGCGCCTTCACGTCATTGGCCTTGCCCTTCATCAGGTTCTCAGCGATCTCCTGCAGTATACTCATGGTGCTCCTATGTGTTGGTTACAGATCCCTACATCAACGAGATCCAAAAATGCCACTTCATGAAAACGAATATCCTAGACCGACATCCGCGTGCGCTCTAGTCCTTTCTTTGCACAAACTATAACGATATTGTTGCATCGAAGAAATAAAGTGCGTATATATCCATATATCTGGATATAGATAGGTTATTCATATGGCGATATTGTCGAAGCGGCTTTTTGAATCGGTCAGCCGGGATTACCGTGACCAGCACGGATTGCCGGCGCGGCTGATGGCGGTGGGGGGCGGGGTGAGTGGGGTGAGTGGATCGGACGATCCGCTGGCCGCCCTCGACACGGCCCGTCGCCGACGCAGCTACGCCCTGCAGCAGAGCATTGATTTGGGGGTGCCCTATCTCTTTGAGCCGGCACCGGGGATTCTCTCCTGGATGGTGGCCCTGGAGGATCGTCGCCGCATACACGGCGGGTTGATCGGCGGTGAGGTGCTCTGCCTGAAAGAGGGCCAGACACTCAAACCGACGCGGCAGTATCTCTTTAAGCATGGGCTGGCGACCGAGGCGGTTGAAACGGTGTTGGAGAACCTGCCGGCCTGGGACAGCGCACGAGCCGAGGCGTCGGCGCGCGACTTGATGAACGTGTTCTACCTCCAGAGCGGCTGGCAGGCCGAGCTTATGGAGGAGAACCGGTTACGGCGTGGTCAGATGGAACAGCTCAACCGGGCGATTGAAGATCAGCGTCGGCAGGGCCAGCCAGCCCTCTACGCCTTCGAGAAGGAGCGCATGCTGCTGGCCACGATCCGGGCGGGGGACCGCAACGGGGCACGCAGCCTGCTCAACGAGATGCTGGCAGTAATCTATATGTCGTCACCCAAGCTGGTCGTGCTGCGCGCCCGTGCAGTCGAACTGCTCAGCTGCCTGACCCGCGCCGCCATTGAGGACAACCCCTTGCTCGAACCGATGATTGAACGCAACCACACCTGGACCGAAAAACTGGTTGCCGCGGGCAGCTTCGAGAAACTCTCGCAGTTACTGATGACCGCCCTGGACGATTTCAGCGACGCGATCTATCTACAGGGGGTCAACCGCTCGAACGTCAAGGTGTCGCAGGCGATCGACTATATCGGGCGCCACTACACCCGCCCCATATCACTAAGAGACGTGGCTGCCGAGGTGGCCCTGAGTCCCTGCCGCCTGGCCCACCTGATGAAGACCTATACCGGCCGCACGGTGATGCAGCTGATCCACCAGATGCGCGTAACGCATGCTCAGAAGCTGTTGACCACCACCGCGCAGAGCTGTACCGATATCGCCTACGCTGTGGGATTCAATGACCAGAGCTACTTCATTAAGCACTTCAAGCGACTGACCGGCACAACGCCGTTGCGCTTTCGCCGTGCGGGGTAGGGATGGTGTGGAAGTCTCTGACCTCCGACCTCTGATCTCAGGCTTCCGGCTAGTTGGCCATTGCGAGGGCAGCGACCGGCTCATTCATCGCGATCGTGATCTCGCCTGCGCCCATGCGGCCGAAATGCGGTGTCTGCCAGCCCGAGGTCTCGCGGCGCACACGGTTGCGCACATAAGCCGCCAGCTTCAGAGCCGAAACACCGCTGTCCCTCCCCCCGGAGCGATGGAAGTAGTTGAGGATGTAGCGAGTGAACAGACCATGACCATCGGCTTCGAACGCGCGATCTAACGCACCGCCGGCGGTCAGCATCTGTATACTCCGGGAGGAGGTCCAGTCGGAAGAGGATGTGGCCACACTGATGCCGAAACCTGAGTAGCAGGAATCCATGATGAAAAGGCTGTGACGGTTGGACATGGCCTCGACGGATTCGCGCAGCGTCTGCATCGAGATGCCGTCATCCGCCTCGTGTCCCTTGCGCGTCTCGACGGGCAGCACGTAGCCCATCTGGTTTCCGTTGGCATCGGCGCCGGTCCAGCCGTGGCCCGCGTAGAAAAAGACCAGCAGATCGTCTTTAGCGATCTCATCGCTGACTTCCTTCAGCGCGCCAACGATGTCGTCGCGGCGGGCCTCTTCGTCCGTCAGGAGCAGCACCTTGTCGAATCCGTAGCTCTGGAAGACCTGTGACATCCCGACCGCGTCGTTAACCGAGCAGGCGAGGGGGGCGTAGGAGGGGTAGCTGTTGATGCCAATACAAATCGCGATCCGGCGGCCATAGGCTTCGCTCGCGGCGTAGCTGCTCAGGGTGGCGGCCAGGAGGAAGGTTGCCGTTGCTGCCAGCGTCCGCTTGATCGTGTTGTTTCTTGTTGTCATCCTTTTAACTCCTGTTCTCGCTTGTGCCGCTATATATCGCAGTAGGCGTGCCAGGATGACTCAAGATGTTGTAATTTATTCTATATCATATAGTTATAGAAAATGGCGCCCCATGTTATAGGGCGCCAGGCATGTACTAAAGCAGTACGGTGTCAAACATTGTTACAGCGCGCTTTCCTCCTTGGTGCGCATGGCTTTAAGGTGGCGATTGAGGGTCTGCCGGGTGATCCCGAGCAGTTGGGAGGCCATGGTCTGGTTGCCGTTGGTGCGGCGCAGGGCCTCCTCGATCAGAAGTCGCTCCGCCTCGCGAATGGAGGGGAGGGGCTGATCGGGACTGAGGAAATCGGGTGGCGTCAGGTCCGGGGCCGGGAGACTGGGGGGCTCGGGCAGCGATCCTGTTTCGCGCGAGATAGCCTCGCGAAAGGTGTTCATCGAGAGAACGCCGGCCTTGTGTGTGCTCACGGCGTCGTAGCACATGGCCTCCAACTCGCGAATATTCCCGGCGAAGGCATAGGTCGAAAGCAACACCGCCAACTCGGGGGGTGGCGTGGGCTTCTTCTTGTTCATTTCGTTAGCTGAACGTGCCAGGAAATGGTCCAGCAGCAGGGGCAGATCATCCAGCCGTTCGCGTAGGGGGGGCACGGTGACATGGTGTGAGCGGAGGCGGAAGTAGAGATCCTCGCGAAACTCCCCGGCGCGCTGCATAGCCTGCAGGTCGCGATTGGTGGCTACCACGATGCGGGCGTTGGTGCGCTTGGCGTTGTCTGATCCCATCGCAAAGTATTCACGCTCCTGCACCAGGCGCAGCAGCTTGACCTGCGACATGCTGTTCAGATCGCCAATCTCATCCAGGAAGAGCGTGCCGCCCTCGGCCTTCTCGATCAACCCCTTGCGCACATCCAGGGCACCCGTGAAGGCCCCCTTGACGTGACCGAAGAGCGTATCCGAGAAGACGTTGTCATCCAGGCCCGCGATGTTGACCGGTACGAAATTGCCCTGACGTCCGCTGGCGTTGTGGATGGCGCGTGCCACCAGCTCCTTGCCCACGCCGGTCTCCCCGGTCACGAGGATCGGCTGCGGAGTACAGGCAATCGCTTCGATATACTGGAACATCTTGCGCATGCCCTGGTTGCTGGTGATCAGCTCGCTGAATACATCCGGCTGGGTCAGTTCGGTCGAAAGCAGCTGGCGCGTCAGCAGCGCGTTTTCCCGGCGCACATCACGCACATCCAGAGCGCGCCGCAGGGCGGCCAGGAGATGCTCCTCTTTGACCGGCTTGACCATGTAGTCAAACGCACCGGCGCGCATGCACTTGACGGCCATATCGACCTCGTCCACGCCGGTCGCCACAATCACGGGCAGTTCGGGATGACGCTGCGCGATGACCGGGAGCACCTCCCGGCCCGACACACGCGGCATATTGAGGTCCAGGATCACCGCATCGAACTCGTGCCCCTTCATCAGATCGGCCACATCGGCCCCATCGTGGCAGGTAATCACATTCGTGATCCCGTCTGCGCGCAGCGCGTAGACGTAGGTGCGCAGCAGGTCTTTATCGTCATCAACCAGAAGGACGGGGTGGACGGGAAAAGCGGGTTTACTCATGCGTGGGGTTCCTCGTGTGACGTGGCGGGAAGGGTCAGCGTCACGAGGGCGCCGCGACCGCCAGCCGAACTGAATACCAGGGCCCCACCGTGGTTGTCGGCAATCTGCCGTGAGATCGAAAGGCCCAACCCGGTGCCGCCGGTGTCATGCTTGGTGGTGAAAAAGGGATCCGTAATCTGCGAGAGAGCTTCGGGCGGAATGCCGACGCCGTCGTCCTGGACGCGCACATGTACTTCCTTGGCGGCGCGGTTGTAAGCGGTCGACACCGTGATGTGGCCGTCCTGGCGGGGCAGAGCCTGGCAGGCGTTGCTCAGCAGGTTGATGATGACCTGTTCGATGCGGCGGGCCGCCCCGTGGACCGGCGGCAGATCGTCGGCACAGTCGAGAATAAAGTTATGTGTGGCCTTGCGGATGGTGGAGCCCATCAGGTCGGCCGCGCTCTGCACAACGGTATTGATGTCGAAAGGCACATGCGCTTCGCCCTCATCCTTGCGCGCATACCCCTTGAGATCGGTCACAAGCCGGTTGATGCGCTCCGCGGCGCGATAGCAGGAGTCGACCATTTCGGGAAGCTCCTCGCGGAACTCGCTGTAGGGGCCGATGCCGACCTCGAAGTCGCCCGCCTGTTCCCGGTGTGCATCCAGCACCGGCAGCAGGTCGTCCACCACGCGTCGCAGTGTCTTGAGGCCGAGCAGCATGACGTTGTTGGGATTGCTCACCTCGTGCGCCACGCCGGAGACCAGCGTGCCGAGGGCGGCCAGTTTCTGGGCTTGCACGAGCTGGGCCTCAGCGCGCTTGTGTTCGGTGATGTCCTGGCGGATGACGATCACCCCGTGAGCGAAAGGGGCCAGCGTAAAGGCGTAGATGTGGCCGCCGGCGCGCACGTCCGACACCTCGCGCACCGTGTTCTGCGCGAGCACCTTCTTCAGCTCCGACTTCATGATGACGTCACACTCCGATTCGCCCGAGAAAAGCGTGTGCCCGAGTTCGGGCAGCGGATCGTGTGCATGTCGGCGGGCCAGGTTGCTCTTGACCACCTTGCCGTCCTTGTCGACCACGGTGATGGCGGAGGGGTTGTGCTGAAAGAGGGCGAAGTTGAAAACTTCTTTTTCGTGGCACTCGCGCAGCACATTGTTGAGCTGCCGCTTGGCCTGGATGAGGTCGTCCCGGTTTTCCGTGCTCATACTGCTACTCCCGCATGTTCGCCAACCGGTCCATACTACCTACCCGGCCGGATCAGGTCCAATCGGAAAAGCAGGTGAAACTCATGGGCATCGTCCACATGTTGGGCAACGCCCAGCAGCAGATCGACAATGTAGTATCCAAGGGGATGGGTTACCATCCACACTTAAGCGGACACTTAGTCCCACACTTAATCTCACACTTACTTGGTTACACCTAGTCGACCCGCTTGATCGTCAATCTATGTCGCTGAGCGACTAAGCCGTTCGACTAAGCGTAACCAACGAAGGGTGGCGACGAAGTGTGCGATCAAGTGTGGGCTTAAGTGTGAAGACACTCGTGCTTGCCAATTGTCCTTTCCGGGTTCATGCCTGTGCGTTCAGGCGTTAACATTTGAACGTTATAAACTCACGTGATCTCGCGTCGTTCACGGCGGTACCTGGCGGGCGTGGTGCCGGTCATTTCGCGGAACTGGCGTGTAAAGAAGCTCTGGTCGGAAAAGCCCACCTCGTAGGCAATCTCGGCACAGGTCAGCGTGGTATCTTCGAGTAGCCGGCGCGCTTTCTCCGTACGCAGCCGCTTGACCTGCTGAAGAATGGTGCGTCCGGTGAAGTCTTTAACCATGTGGGCGATGCGGAACGTACTCAGCTCGACATGTGCGGCCACGTCCTCCAGGCGCAGGTCCTCGGTGAAATGCTCTGCCACGTAGTCCATGGCTTTGCGGACTTTCTTATTGGTGCGGCCATAGCCCTGCTCAAAGATGCTGTCCATGAAATCGTCCAGCGCCTTGCGCACCACGACGCAGAGCGATTCGAACCCATCCGTCGTGAAGACCTGTTCCATCCACTTCTGCTGTCGCTCGAGGAGCGGTTCAAGGAGCGGACTGTCCTCCACGGCGGCCCGTACCAGGTAGCCCATCATTTCGATGATGCGTGCGCGGATCACCGCCTCACGTGGCGAGTAGAGATAGATCGCGGCCAGCATCGTGTTGAGCATGCTGCGTGCCCCGGCACGGTTGCCCACCCGGATTAGCGACAGCAGGATACGCTCCTCTTCGAGGGGATAGGCCGAGTGCGGCTGGCGCTTGCGCTCGTGGATCACCTCGGCGATCTGGCGTTGCTGCAGCGCATTCATCCGGTTACGCGTCAGGAGGGCGGGGGTCCAGCCACTGAGCTGGTAGAACGATTCGAACAGGCTGGCGGCGGCCTCGTGTACGCGCGGTTGCGGCCAAGCGGGCACCTTGGATACGTAGGCCGCGGCGGCTTTGCGACTAACCCCGGCGGATACGATGAAGTTGACCAGCTCGGTGCTGTCGGTGGCGTCTTCCTCGATCCGGACTTCACCCCCGCTAACACCGCCGGCCAGTTCCTCGCCGTTCACTAGCGGAATCACCCAGGTCATTAGGCCGGGCGCCAGGAAGAGGGCATAGGGTTCACCCCAGCGCACGGCTTCCTGCAGGGCGTGGGCGCGGGCACGGCAGAAAATAGCGTTGTTGCGAAGGGCCGAACTCCGGTTGCGGTCTGTAATGACGCCGTTTCCCGAGATCGGCAGACTAGTCAGATCGTACGCCTCGCGGTAGGTCCGGCGCAGCTGCGTGATCACATTGGTTGAAAGCGTGGTTGGCATCATCATATCCCGAGTCGGATTGCGACTGAACATATCAGCTGCACCATCAGAATACACGCCGTATGTCACTGCCTACTGCACACCGCGCGCTTCTCTGCTATCCTTCCCGCATGACAATACCAGATCCCATACCACTGCGGCGGTCGCTCCTACGCTGGTTCGACCGGGCACGCCGCCCCATGCCCTGGCGTGAGGATCCCGAGCCTTACAAGGTCTGGGTCAGCGAGATCATGTTGCAGCAGACCCAGGTGGCAACCGTCACGCCCTACTTCGAGCGGTTCATGGCGCGCTTCCCAACCGTCTTTGTGCTCGCCGCGGCCGATCTGCAGGCCGTTCTCGAAATCTGGCAGGGGTTGGGGTACTACTCGCGTGCGCGCAACCTACACAAGGCTGCCGTGTGGGTTGTCAAGGAGCGTGACGGCGTGTTGCCACGCCTGTCGAGCGAGTGGCAGGCCCTGCCCGGTATTGGCCCCTATGCCGCCGGCGCCATTGCCAGCATCAGTTTCGGTGAGGTCGTGCCAGCCGTGGATGGCAACGTCGTACGCGTCTTCGCCCGGCTGCTCGGGATCCGGAAGGACAGCACGCTTCCGGCCGTGCGCCGTGCGCTGACTGCGGAGGTGACCCGGTGTATTGCGCCGCGGCGTGCCGGCGACTTCAACCAGGCGGTCATGGAGCTCGGGGCGCTGGTCTGCAAGCCGCGTAATCCCGTGTGTGAAGGGTGTCCACTGCAGCGCTGGTGCGAAGCGCACGCCAAGGGGTTGACCGCGACCCTCCCGGTGCGTCCCACGCGCAAGCCCGTGCCGCACATGGACGTAGCGGCCTGTGTGATTCGGCGCGGCCCACGCATCCTGATTGCCCGTCGTCGCCCTGACCAGATGCTGGGGGGTCTGTGGGAGTTTCCCGGCGGCAAGCAGGAGCCCGGTGAAACGCTCGAGCAGACGGCGGTACGCGAGATCGATGAAGAGATCGGCATTCACATCCGGGTGCGCCGCCAACTCGGCGCCATCCGCCACGCCTTCAGTCACTTCAAGATGACCCTGCATGTCTTTGAGTGTACACCGGTCAAAGGCCGTGCCCGCGCTGTCACCGTCGACGCCGTCAAATGGGTGTCCATCCCCGAGCTGCGCACCTACCCCTTCCCCGCCGCCGACCAGAAAATCATAACCTGGCTCGAAACCGACCGGTAATTCTCACTTATGACAACAGGATAACCTGTTTGTCTATAACTTCTTATAGAAAAAACCTGTCATATAGACTCACGATCGTGAGTTTATATGACAGGGTTTTGGGTGCCGCGGGCGTGGCTTTCGGGGTGTTTGGCGGGTGGAGTTCTGGTGGTGGGTGGAATTCTGGTGGAAGGTGTGGTCTTTTGGGTGGGGCTTGCTTTGTTTGCGGGGGGATGGTAGAGACGGGCCTTCGGTTTATGGTTTGGATTCACAGATAGGAGTCGGGTATGCGCGATGTGATGCGGGTGGGGGTTATCGGTCTGGGGATGGGGCGCAGCCATGTGAAGGCGTTCAATGCGCATGAGCAAACCGAGGTGGTCGCGATCTGTGATCAGGATGAAGATCGGCTGGCGGAGGTCGGAGAGGCCAACGACGTGGCGGGACGCTACACGGACGCGGCGGCGATGATCGCAGCGGAGAAGCTGGATATCGTCTCGATCGCAACACCCAACAAATTTCATCACCCCTACACGCTCATGGCCTTCGAGGCAGGCGCGCACGTCTTCTGCGAAAAGCCGATGGCAATGAACGCGGACGAGGCGCGCGAAATGATTGCGGCGGGACGCGCCGCCGGCAAGCGGCTCATGATCAATTTTTCGTACCGCTTCTCGCCACAGTCCTGGGCACTCAAGAAGGAAGTCGATCGCGGCACACTGGGCGACATCTACTTTGCACGCACGCAGTGGTTGCGCCGACGCGGGATGCCGGGCTTCGGCGGCTGGTTTGGCACGAAAGCACTGGCGGGGGGCGGTCCGCTGATCGACCTGGGGGTGCATCGTCTCGACCTGGCGCTCTGGCTGATGGGCTATCCGCAGCCGGTGTGGGTCATGGGCCGCACCTACGACCACATCGCCTCGGCGCTGGCCAAGGAGCAGGGCAAGACGTTCGATGTCGAAGACATGGCCGTAGCCCTGATCACATTCGACAACGGCGCGACGCTCGAGGTCGAGGCGAGCTGGGCGGGCAACATCGCCGAATCTGAACTGATGCAGACGCGTCTGCTCGGCACAAAAGCCGGCCTTTTGCAGCACAATGTCAACGGGACCTACGAGTTCGAAGCGAAGCTTTACGAGGAACGCGACGGCGCGCAGTACGACATGGAGTTGCGGCCACCGGTGCCGGGCGTGGAGTCCGCCCAGGCCCACTTTGTCAACGCGCTGGTGGCCGACACCCCCCACATCGCCACGGGCGAGGAGGGTCTGATCGTGATGGAGCTCCTGGATGCGATCTACGAAAGCGCCCGCTTGGGCGAGCCGGTAAAGATCACCCCGTAAGGCGGAAGCAATTTCGACCACGGATGTCACGGATAGACACGGATGCTCGTCGTCCGCGTTCCCGCTTCACAGACTGAAGGCGTGGGGCAGGAGCGCACCGAGGGTGGTGGTTTCGTGGGCACCGGTGAAACCCGCACCGGCGATGTAGACCGGGAGCTCAGGCGCGCAGAATTCCGACAGCACCTGGCGACAGGCGCCGCACGGAAAGGGCGCGGGACCGCCGTCGGCGACGATGGCGATGGCCGTGAATTTTGTTTTCCCGGCCGCCACGGCGCTGCCGATGGCGACACGCTCGGCACAGATGGTGAGACCATACGAGGCGTTCTCTACGTTGCAGCCGATGGTCACACTTCCGTCCTCAGCCAGCAGGGCGGCGCCCACCTGGTACTCAGAATAGGGTGCATGGGCGTTGTGGCGGGCGTCGGCGGCCATGGCCAGCAGGTCGGTTGGTTTCATGTGATAACCTTTCCCATGAGATCAGGAGGAACAACAGGATCAGCGCTGACCTGGAACGCGGTCACCATGAAGGGCCGGGCCGCGTCAAGCGTGGCCTGGCTGTTGGCGTGGATGATGGCCATGGGCTGGCCTTGCGATACGGGTTCGCCAATTTTGAGAATGCCACTGATGCCCACGGCGTGATCGACGCGGTCTTCGACGCGCTGTCGGCCGGCACCGAGTGCGATGCAGGCCCGGCCGATCGCCTCGGCATCGGCGGCACCGATGAAGCCGTCGCCGGGGGCGGGACAGGGCTTCTGGTGGGCGGCGACGGGGAGCCGGGATGGATCGTCGATCACGGCGCAGTCGCCGCCTTGCAGGGCGACCATCTCCTTGAAGGTGTCCAGGGCTCGGCCGTCATTCAAGGCGGCCGTGAGGCGGTCGCGTGCGATGGCGATGTCCGGCGCTATACCGGTTAGGGTCAGCATGTGGGCGGCGAGTTCGAGCGTGATGTCGACCAGGTCGGCCGGCCCGTTGCCACGCAGGGTCTCGATCGTCTCCACGACTTCGAGGGCGTTACCGGCGGTGCGGCCGAGCGGCTGGTTCATATCGGTCACGATCGCGGCCATCCCCTTACCGGCGGCGGTGCCGATGCGGACCATCGTGTCGGCCAGCTCGGTGGCGAGCGCAGGGGTTTTCATAAAAGCGCCCGAGCCCCACTTGACATCCAGCACGAGGGCATCCATCCCTTCGGCCAGCTTCTTGGACATGATGCTGGCGGCAATGAGGGGAATGGAGGGAACGGTGCCGGTGACATCGCGCAGGGCGTAGAGCTTCTTGTCGGCCGGGGCGAGCGTGGCGGTCTGCCCGATAATGGAGCAGCCACAGGTGTCGATGACCTCAAGGAACCTATCGATATCCAGATCGGTGCGATAGCCCGGAATGGATTCCAGTTTGTCGAGTGTGCCGCCGGTAATGCCGAGGCCGCGCCCGGAAAGCATCGGCACGGCCACGCCGCAGCAGGCCACGAGCGGAGCCAGGATCAGTGACACCTTATCGCCGATGCCACCGGTGGAGTGCTTGTCCACCTTGGGCCGGGTAATGGCAGAGGTATCAACGAGCTCGCCCGAGCGCATCATGGCATCGGTCAGGACGGCGACCTCCTCAGTGCTCATGCCCTGAAAATAGATTGCCATAGCCAGGGCAGACATCTGGTAGTCGGGGATGTCGCCGCGCGTGTAGCCGTCGATAAAGGCGCGGATGTCCGCCTCGGCCAGCGATTCGCCGTCGCGCTTCTTCTCAATAATCCACTGCGGTACCATGGCGTCAGAATAGGATGCGGGATCTGCAATGTCAAACGCGCGCGGTTGGCGTTTGCAGGGCCGGGGGGCATGTGTTACACGTGTCGTCAGATGAAAACCAGCCTGATTGTGAATGTCTATAACCGTGCGGCGTGGCTCGAGGTCTGCTTGGGCGCGTTGCTGCATCAGCGCGTGCGACCCGACGAGGTGATCGTGGCGGATGACGGCTCCTCGTCCGAAGAGGTGGCGGCGGTTAAGGCGTTCCTGGAGACCTATCCGATTCCCCACCAGTATGCGGCACAGCAGGACAAAGGCTTCCGTGCGGCGGCGGCGCGCAACATGGGTATTCGCCTGGCGACAGGTGAGTATCTCTTCTTCATCGATTGCGATATCGTGTTGATGCCGGATGCGCTGGCGCAGCACCTCGAACGGGCGCACCCGGGCCGTTTTCTGCAGGGCCAGGCGACGGGACTGAGTGAGGCGACGACGGAGCCGATTCTGGCCGGGGAGCCGCTGGATGCAGCCGGGGTAGAGGCGCTGTGGGGACAGGCCGATATATCGCATCTGGGCGGGAACCTGCGGCAGTTCGAGAAGAACAGGATCCTGCGGGCGCTGCATCTGACCAAGCGCCACAAACCACAGCTGATCAGCAATCATTTTTCGATCCACCGTGCCGACATGGAACGGGTCAACGGGTTTGACGAGGTGTACGAGGGGTGGGGGCTGGAGGACGACGACCTTGGCATGCGGCTCTACCAGTCCGGTATGCATGTTCGACCGGTTTTCAAGGAGGCCCGCGCCGTACATCTCTACCACACGACGCACAAACCCGAAGCGGCCGAATGGGTCAGCAACAATCGAGACTATTTTCACCGCAAGAACGTGGCCACGTTCTGTGAAAAGGGATTGAGGTGACAGGCGTTCTAGATAAGCTCGCATGGGGCCATACTCCGACCTCACCGGTTAAGCAGTTCGGTTAAGTGTATCCGGTTAAGGGTGGCGACGAAGTGTGCGAGTAAGTGTAAAAAACACCACGCACACACTTAACCGCACTCTTAACCGCCACCCTTGCTCGGATACCCTTAACCGACCCGCTCACTCGATTTCTGCTCACAGTTGGCGATATCCTGGCAGCCATCATGTAGACTGTAGGGGCGCAAAGCTCTTGAGCCACCAGCGTGCGCATTGCCCCTTGGCGCCATGCAGGGGCCAGGCTTGACGAATGCGGCGACGCGCGGCGGCGCGGTGGCCTGAGGCGATGGTGTGCTTGGCCATCTCGAGCAGATGCCGGGCCAGGAAACGTTCCACGGATGCACGGCTGGTATAGGGAAAGTGTCCCTCGGCCAGTGCGCACTGGAGCGTTTTCAGCAAGGCGGTATCCTCGCCGCTGAAGGCGCGGTCGCGCGCGGCACGGTTCGAGGCGCCGGTATGGTAGACGGCCTCAATGCGCGGATGGTAGGCCACGGGATGGCGCAGCGCAATGCGCGTCCACATATCCCAATCCTCGGCCAGCGGTTCCCCTTCCGGAAAGCCGCCGACCTCGTCGAAGACCGCGCGCCGGCAGAGCGTGTTGCTGGAGTTGATCGGCGGGTACCGCCGCATGCAGGCGAAAAAGTCGGGGATCAGGCCGCCCGCAGGATCCTCCGGCAAGCCCTCAAAGTGGTGGTGGCCCTGCGTTCCGGCGGTGTCGACACTCTCGCTGCAGCCGGTGGCATAGAGCGCGGCCTGCGGAAAGCGGTCGCTGAGTCCGGCGACCGTCTTGAGAAAATCGGGCTTCCACTCGTCATCGGCATCCAGGAACGCGACGCCCTCGCCGGTGGCGGCCGCGATCCCGCGGTTGCGTGCCGCGGAGACCCCCTGATTGCTCTGCCGAATCAGGCGCAGTCGTTCGTCGTGAATGGCGTCTGCCCTGGCCGCGCTGCTGTCGCTGCTGCCATCATCGATGACGAGGATCTCATGCGGGGAGAGGGTCTGGGCGGTGACGCTGTGCAGGCAGCGTTCGACTTCGTCTTCTTTGTTATAGAGCGGAATGATGACCGATATGTTGTGCATGTGGCTCCACGCGCTGTAGTGACCGTGAGGATGGCCTGTCGCGAGAGCGAAGTCAAGCAGGTGAGCGGTGGGCTTGCGGAGCGGTGAGAGCTACGCTATAGTGCGGGCATCATGAAACGAGTGATAGTGATGATGGTGGCGGTGGCGTGTGTGGTGGGGTGCCAGGGCTGCGGGACAACCGGCAGGCAGGGCACATCCAAGGTGCGTATATCCGTTCTGAGCGAGGGCAAGCTCTCGGTCAACGGGCGCGTGACGACAACACCCAAGCTGACCAAGACGGTCAAGGCAGTGGGGGGCCGTCCGGACACGGCGATCGAGGTGTCGATTCCACCGGGCGCACCGCAGGCGGTCATGGTGACCATCACGCGTGAGTTGCGTCAGGCAGGCTACACCAAGATTCTCTTTGTGCGTCCGCGCCAGGCCCGTGTCGTCGTCCCGGAGTGATGATTCCACAGAAGCTCCGCACGTCGCGTTAGCCGGTCTTGAACAGACCCGGCTTTAACCAGCTCTTGATCCGGTAGGTTACCACCAGATTAATCATTTTGAGTCCGAGCAGGAAGGCCACCCACTTGTTCCCGGTCACGGCTGAATGGCCCACGCGCTCGACGTAATTGACTGGGATCTGGATGATTTTTCGCCGCTGCGAGATGGATATGACCATCATCTCCGGTCCGAAGAAGCTTCCCTTAACGGTGAAGAATGGCTGCATTTCCTCGAGGGTTTTGCGGCGTATGCAGCGCACGGTGCAGCCGACATCGGTCAGGTTGGTGGTGTTGAACAGAAATTCCATCAGCTTGGCTACGGCGTAGTTGCCCCACTTGAGAAAGAGGCCCATGTTGGCGCCTTGCCAGATCAGCTCCTTGACCGTACGGCTGCCGTAGACGACCTCGAAATCGTCGGCGTAGGCGAGCATCTTGTAGATGTCATGCGCGAGGAAGGTGGCGTCGGGCTCAAACAGCACCACGAGGTCGCCGCTGGCCTCACGGAAGCCGCGTTGGATGGCCGCCCCGTAGCCCTGTTCCGTTTCGATCACTTCACGGGCGGAGGTGGGGGCGACCTCTTCGCTGGTGCCGGGCGCGGCGTTGTTGTTCACGACGATGATCTCATCGATGACGTCTTGTTTCTCAAGATCCCGAATGAAGGCCTGGATCGACTCCTTCTCGTTGTAGGTAGGCAGGACGATCGAGACGCGTTGGTTCTTCCACATGGTCGGTTCCTATTCTGATTCGGCGACGAGATACATCTGGCGGGCCAGGGGGCGGATGGGGCTGCGCAGGTAGAGACGCACGAGCCAGGGGTATTTGGGCAGTGTGGATTTCATGGAGAATGGGAGCAGGCCGGGAATACATTTGCGGACGCGCAGGCCGTGGGCGGCGAGAAGGCCGCTCAGGCCGACGTCGGAGAAGACGGTCACATGGGTGTAGTCATCGAAGTAGGTGGCGGCGCAGAGCCGGTAGTTCGGCTGAATTAGCAGGAGGCGTCCGGATGGGGCGAGGATACGTTTGATCTCGGGCATGAGGCGGTCGAGCTGTTCGTGGGTGAGGTGTTCGAGCAGGTTGCTGGCAAACACGTTGGCGACGGATCGGTCGGGCAGATAGGAGAGGTCCGTACAGTCGCCCTGGCGGAAGCTCACCTCCTCGGGCAGCCATTGGCGGGCGTCGCCATTCAGATCGAGCGCCAATCGCTTGTGGGCGCGCACCTGCCGGATGAAGTCGCCGTAGCCGCAGCCCAGCTCCAGTAGCGAAGACGGATCGGCCAGATCGCGTTCGACATAGCGTGCGATCTCGCGCCACACGCCGGCCCGTCCGGGATCGGGTGTGAAGCGGGCTTCGAAATACTCCGTGGCTTGGGCGTGGGTTTTCACGGCAGGGCCTCGATTGCATCTTTCAAAAACGGCATATCGGTCAGAAACTCGCGCCGAATAGAGGCGTCGCGCTGAAGAAATGCGGCATCGTGCGGCGTCTGTTCGCTATAGCGTCTGTAGCTGTCGAGGGCACGACGCGCCATGGCGTCGCGCGCTTCGGGATCCTCTTGTTTGAGCGCTTCGGTGTAGTAAAACACAGTCAGTTGCCACAATACAGCGTCAAACGTGGGGTTGATCGCGGCGACGGCTTCGAGGGCCGCGCGACGATCCGCGGCGGGCTCCTGGCGCACGATCCGCATGAGGGCCTCAAGAAAGAGGAGGCGGTAGGTCTGGTCGGGGGTAAAGCGTGCGCAGGCCGCGGCGCGGGTGGCACTGACGGTTGCGAAGTGGCGCGCGCGCTCAGTGGGGTCCGTGGCGCGGATGCCTTGCGTGTAGGCGTGGGAGGCGAGGCGGATGAAGGCTTCCGGGTCGGGGTTGGGCCGGGTCATCTCGTATGACCAGAGCTGTGCGTTGTTGCGCCAGTGAGGCCGATAGGCGAATTGACGCGTGCCGTTCAGAATGATGAAGCCCGCCAGCAGGAGCACGAGCCCCACGCGCACGCGGGTAGGCTGGCGGGTCATACCTTCCATCACGAGCGTGGCGAGAGCGACCAGGAGGAAGAGCGAGGCGAAGTAGATGTAGCGGTTCGCCATCCAGATGCCGATATAAACAATATTCAGGTAGGGCACCATCAGCACCATGCCGGCCAGCAGGTAGAAGAGCAGATCTTTGCGGCGGCGATACAGCCCCACGATGCCGATCAGGAGCGTCAGGATCACGAGCAGAGAGAGAAGGGTGTGCCACCCGGTGAGGGGGGTGTTCAGGCTGGGCCAGGTGTAGAAGAGGCGCATCGCGGGCGGGGCCAACAGGTTGTGCAGATAGCGCAGCAGCACGAGTGGGTTGAGCACGGCCAGCGTGCCGAGGTGCTGGAGCGGACCGGCCGTGTAGCCGCGATCCAGCAATCCATACGCGGTCAGGATGTGGCGGTACCAGCGGTAGACCGCGAAGCTCAGGGCGAGGTGGGGGAGAAACAGGAGCACGGCGCGCACGGCATCGGTGGCGCGCAACGGGGCGGCGGGCGCCTGCTTGCCCCGCAGGTGGTTGTGCAAGAGGGCGAGCAACATGGCGACCAGCGGCAAGACGATGGCGCTGATTTTAGAGACGAGCGCCAGACCGAGCAGCAGCAGGCTGGCCACGTAGTAGACGAGCTGGCGGCGGCGGGTCGGGCTATCGAGCATGCGCGCGACCGCGATCAGCATGAGCAGCCCGAAGGCGGTCACCATCAGGTCCTTACGTCCCATGATCCACGCCACAGGTTCCACGTGTATGGCCAGCGGGAGGGCCAGGCCGGCGGCCAGCAGGGCCACGCCGTAGCGACGTGTGAGTTGCAAGACGAAGAGGAAGAAGAGCGCCATAACGGCGGCGTGCCACAGCACGTTGACGGCGTGAAACCCATGCGGATTGCCGAAGCCGAAGATACGACTATCCACGGCCCACGACAAATCACGCAGGAGGAGTGGCTCTTCGCGCGGAAAGTAGGTGACGCCTATCGCCTTGAGCGACTGGCCCAAGGTGGCCTGGTTGTACAACTCGGGATGATCGACCAGGACACGCCCGTCATCGTAGTTGAGAAAATCGTAGGTGGCACAGACGCGATGGATTTGGAAGGCGGCCATACCGATCAGGGCGGCCGTTACTGCGACTCGGAATCGTGTCACGCATGCCATAGGCGGTTCCGCTGGTGTCAGCCTACAAAGGTCCGGGCGTTCTGGAAGAGGCGCAGCCATGGGCCCGCTTCGCCTTCGAAAAGTCCGGCCGGACGGTAAGGCATCTGGATAGCGCGGAAGACGCGCTCGGGATGCGGCATCATGATGGTGACGCGTCCATCTTCAGTGGTCAGCCCGGTCAGGCCGTCGGGTGAGCCGTTGGGGTTGAGCGGATAGATTTCGGTCGGCGCACCGTGCCCATCCACGTAGCGCACCGCGGCGAGTCCGAGCGAGCGGATGGCGGTCAGTGAGCCGGTCTCCTCGAAGTTGGCCAACCCTTCACCGTGGGCCACATGAATGCCGAGGCGTGATCCGGCCATGCCCTGCAGCAGCACCGAGGGCGACTCCATGATCTCAGCGGTGACAAAGCGCGCTTCGAACTGTTCAGAGAGATTAGCCGTGAAGGCGGGCCAGTGTTCGGCACCGGGAATAATCTCCTTGAGCTGCGAGAGCATCTGGCAGCCGTTGCATACGCCCAGGGCGAAGGTATCGGGGCGGGCGAAGAAGGCGGCGAACATGGCTTTGAGTTCTTCGTTGAAGAGGACGGACTTGGCCCAGCCTGATCCGGCGCCCAGGACATCGCCGTACGAGAAGCCGCCGCAGGCGACCAGCCCGGCCATCTCCTTGAGGTCGACCAGTCCGCCGTGCAGATCGGTCATGTGGACGTCGATGCAGTCAAAGCCAGCCAGGTCAAAGGCACCGGCCATCTCGATGTGGCCGTTGATGCCCTGCTCGCGCAGGATGGCCATACGCGGCCGGGTGGCGAGGACGGCCGGGGCGGCATCCGGATCGAAGCTGAGCTGCATGGTCATGCCGGGATCGGCTTGGTCGAGAAGCAGATCGTACTCCTGCGCCGCACAGTCGGGGTTGTCGCGCAAGGCCTGCATACGCATGGTCAGTTCCGACCAGGTGCGGTTCAGTGATGTGACCGACTGGCTGAAGAGAAGATCGTCGTCGCGCACGATTTCGAAAGCGGGAGCCGCTTCATCGTCCTGCAGGTGGCCGATGCAGGTGGTGATGGAGGCGAGGTCGTGTGTGGCCAGGATGGCGGTGACGCGGTCGAGGTGTTCCTCGGCCACCTGGAGCACGGCGCCCAGCTCCTCGTTGAAGAGTAGGTCCAGGGGCGCGCCCTCGAGTCCGTCGAGGTCGATGGTCATGCCGCGGTGTCCGCCGAAGGCCATCTCGGCGAGGGTGGTAAAGAGGCCGCCGTCGGAGCGGTCGTGGTAGGCGAGGAGGAGTTCGGCGGCGATCAGTTCCTGGATTGCCGTGAAGAAGCTGACGAGCAGAGCGGGACGGTCGGCATCCGGCGCGCGGTCACCGACCTGGTTATAGACCTGTGCCAGGACCGAGCCGCCGAGGCGGTTGCGACCTTCGCCAAGATCGAGCAGGAGCAGGGCCGAGGGACCTGGCTTGAGATCGGGGGTGAGGGTCTGGCGCACATCGTGCACGGGGGCAAAGGCGCTGATCAGGAGACTGAGCGGAGCGGTCTGGCGATGCGCCGTGCCGTGGCTGTCGTCCCACACGCTGCGCATCGAGAGGGAGTCTTTGCCAACCGGGATCGAGATGCCGAGGGCGGGACAGAACTCCATGCCGACGGTTTCAACGGTGTCGTACAGCCCGGCATCTTCGCCGGGTTCGCCGCAGGCACACATCCAGTTGGCGGAGAGGCGGATCTTCTTGATCGATTCAATCGGGGCGGCGGCGATATTGGTGATGGCTTCACCGATCGCCATACGCCCGGAAGCCGGGGCGGAGATCAGGGCCAGCGGGGTGCGTTCGCCCAGGGCCATGGCTTCGCCGGTGGTGGCATGTAGCGACGTGGTGGTCACGGCCACATCGGCGATGGGGGTCTGGTAGGGCCCGGTCATCTGTTCGCGCGCGACCATGCCGGTGATGCTGCGGTCGGTGATCGTGATCAGGAAGGTCTTGCGCGCCACGGCCGGAAACTGGAGGACGCGCGTGGCGGCCTCGGCCAGCTCCATCGGCGTGATGTCGAGGGCGGGCGGCGTGGCGGGCTGATGGGTCGCGTTGCGCAGCATGCGCGGCGGTTTGCCGAGGATGATGTCGATATCGATATCGATCGGCTTGTTGTCAAAGTGACTGTCTTCGAGCACGAGGCGGTGATCGTCGCCGACGATGCCGAGGACGGCGACGGGGCAGCGTTCACGTTTGCAGAGGGCCAGGAATCGATCGACGTCCGCGTCGTCCACGGCCAGCACGTAGCGCTCCTGGGCCTCGCAGCACCAGATCTCCATGGGCGACATCGAGGGGGCTTCGTTGTTGATGTTGCGCAGCTGGAAGTGACCCCCTGTCTCGGCGACCAGCTCGGGGCAGCCGTTGGAGAGGCCGCCGGCGCCGATGTCGTGGATGCTGAGGATCGGGTTGGTGTTGCCGAGGGCGATGCAGGCATCCACCACGCCTTGGCAGCGTCGTTCCATCTCGGCGTTATCACGCTGGACTGAATCGAAATCGAGTTCGGCCGCATTGCTGCCCGTGGCCATGGAGGAGGCCGCGCCGCCGCCGAGGCCGATACGCATGGCCGGTCCACCGATCTGGATGATACGCGCGTTGTGGGGGATATCCTTCTTAAAGGCGTGCTGGCGTTTGATGTTGCCCATGCCGCCGGCAAGCATGATCGGTTTGTGGTAGCCGCGATAGCGATCGAGGCACTCCGTTTCAAAGGTGCGGAACATGCCGAGAAGCTGGGGGCGGCCGAACTCGTTGCCGAAGTGGGCGCCACCGATGGGGCCTTCGAGCATGATGTCGAGCGGGGTGGCGAGGCGGTCGGGGAACTCCGCAAAATCACGCTCCCACGGCATGGCGAAGTCGGGCAGGCGCAGGTGCGAGACGAAGAAGCCGGCCAGACCGGCCTTGGTGCGGCCGCCGATGCCGGTGGCGGCCTCGTCGCGAATTTCGCCGCCGACGCCGGTTGAGGCGCCCGGGTAGGGACAGATCGCGGTGGGGTGGTTGTGGGTTTCTACCTTAATCAGGATATCGAGGTGGCAGGGGGTGTAGCCGTACTGGTTCCCGCTGTCGGGGTGTACCTCGAACCAGTCGTTTTGGAAGCCTTCGATCACACCCGAATTGTCGCTGTAGGCCACGAGGGTGCCTTCCGGATGGAGGGCGTGGGTGTTGCGGATCATGTCGAAGAGAGTGTGGGGCTGTTCCTGGCCGTCGATGATCCAGTCGGCGTTGAAGATCTTGTGGCGGCAGTGTTCCGAGTTGACCTGGCCGAACATGACCAGCTCCACGTCGGTCGGGTTGCGCTTGATCTCGCCGTAGGCCTGGCAGAGGTAGTTGATCTCCTCATCGCTGAGGGCGAGGCCCATCTCGACATTCGCGCGTGCGAGGGCGGTGCGGCCTTCGCCCACCAGGTCGATCGATTTCATGGGGGCGGGCTGCATGCGCGCGAACATATCCGACACATCGGTGTAGACGCCCTCGGTCATACGGTCATGCAGGAGGGGCAGCACGGCGGCGCACTGCGCGAGCGGGATGACGGTGTTCTCTTTGTCGAGGAGGGTGTAGGCGATGCCGCGTTCGACGCGCTTGACATCGGTCATGCCGCAGTTGTGGAAGATATCGGAGGCCTTGGAGGACCAGGGGGAGATGGTGCCCTTGCGTGGGGAGACGATGAAGCGGTCGGTGGCGTCGAAGGGGCCCGTGGCGTCGAGCAGGCCGTAGATGCGGTTGCGCTCGGTCTCGCCCTGGGTGGTGGCGTCACACTCCAGGAAGTAGACAAAGTCGGCACGCAGCGCCGTCACGTGCAGCGTTGGCGCTATGGCGTGGATCGCCTTGAGTGTGGCGGTGAGGCGGAATGCCGAGAATGTGGGTTTGCCCTGTAGAATCACTGGTGCAGCCATGGGTTCTCCATTTTGGATCAGCTAAGCGCCGAGTGTCGCACCGCACCCGAGCGGTGTCAAGATTCGCTCCGGCATGGAGGGCGGCGCCGCTCCGGCATGGGGGGCCTCCCTTGGCTGGAGTATGCTCGCGGCTGACGCCCTTTGGAGGACTGCTACGTGACATGCGCTCGCATAATAGGCCTGCGGGAGGCCCCCCATGCCTCCGCTTAGGTTAGGTTGGCTGACGCCGCTCCGAGATGGGGGAGCCCTTCTTTGGCTGGAGTATGCTCGCCTGTGCCTTGGCTTTGCAGGACTACGGCGTGACCTGTCGCTCGCATAATAGGCCTGCAGAAGGGCTCCCCCATCTCTCCGCTTAGGTTAGGTTGGCCTGCAGAGGGGCTCTCCATCTCTCCGCTTGGGCTTGTCGATCCAGGCGAGTACCGACGCGATTTTTGCCATGTGATGGCTGTGGCAATAGGGATTTGCTTTCCCGAGTCCCGGGCAACAACAAGAAATAGACGCCAATAATGCGTGCGCTATCGTATCACAAATGATACGATAATCCGTGGCTAATGATACGAAGAGGGCGTTCATCATGCTTAACAGGCGGCAAGAGTTGATTCTGGGGCACATAAAGGACCAGAAGGAAGTGTCCAGAAAAGAGATCGAGCTATACGTCTCACGAGCTTTTCCAGAGAAGAATTCCCGTATTACGATCCTTCGGGACCTGGAGCTTTTGATCGCGGATGGTCTCATTGTGAGAACGGGAAAGGCCAGAGGTACAACCTATCACCCGTCACCAAGATCGGTCCTCTTGGATACTCTGGATGTGGATACCTATTTTGATCAAGATCTGGATCAGCGCGTCTTACGCTCTGAAACTTTCAACTTTGATATTTGGCCACATCTGACAGGGCTGCTGACAGAACCCGAAAAGAGAGAACTGGATGCACTTAATCAGCAATATCGAGAAGGCAGGGCATCCATGACGCCGACGGTTCTTCAGAAAGAGCTGGAGCGCCTGACCATTGAATTCTCCTGGAAATCCTCAAAGATCGAGGGCAATACGTATACGCTGCTCGACACAGAGCAACTCATTAAGGATCACGTTGAGGCCACGGGCAAGACGCGGGATGAAGCGGTAATGATATTGAATCATAAGGACGCACTGGACTGCGTCTTTACGAACGCAGACTATTTCAGGGAGTTGTCGCCCGCAAAGATAGAGCATGTCCATCGATTGCTTGTCAAAGATCTTGGAGTTACGCATGGCATACGGAAGAACCTGGTACGCATCACAGGAACGAATTATCGGCCACTGGATAATGTGTTTCAGATTCAGGAGGCAATGAATGCGCTATGCATCTTGGTTAATCAGAGTGTGCATCCGATCGAGAAGGCGCTGATTACTGTTCTGATGATTTCATATATCCAGCCGTTTGAAGACGGCAACAAGCGCGCCTCGCGGATTCTTGGCAATGCGCTGTTGTTGGCACACAACTGTTGTCCGCTATCCTACCGGAGCGTGGATGAAGTTGAGTACAAGAAAGGCATACTGCTCTTCTACGAACAAAACAACTTGTCCTATTTCAAGACAATCTTCATCGATCAGTTCCGTCAGGCCATCACGAAGTATTTTTGATCGAGGAACAGGACGGTTCCGTTGTCTGCGCGACCTCTCTTTCGCGCCACTCGAGACCTCCTTGAACCCGAGTGAAATGCAACTACGGTAAGCAGGTCGAAGATGGAGTATCCAGCTCGACCTCATCCGAAGAGGTCCTCCATCACCAGGGGCTGCCAACGCAGATGAAAGCACGCGAATTCGGCAGCGCTACTTGACTTCCCTTTTCAGTCGTCCCAGTATCAGGCCTCAGAGGCCATTTCTGTGATAGTCTCTCCGGGTGCACGCCCTTTTAGACAGCGCATACGCTATCTGAAACGTGTGGCCCGAGGCGTTGTACAGGAGAAGGTGGAGAAATGAGCATTGCTGAGACATCATCATACCTGTCAGAACTGACCGGCATACTCAGGACTCACTGGCCTGAGAACCGCACGGTCAACATCGTCTGCCATGGGCACAGCGTCCCTGCGGGATACTTCGCAACCCCGATGGTTGACACGATGCATGCCTACCCGCATCTCCTCCACGCCGGGCTGAAGCACCGGTTCCCTTTCGCCGTTATAAACGTCATCGTTACGGCGATTGGGGGCGAAGATTCGGAATCCGGTGCGGACCGGTTTGAACGGGATGTCCTCTGCCACAGGCCGGATATCATCACCATGGACTACGGGCTGAACGACCGGGGTATGGGACTTGAGAAAGCGCACGCGTCCTGGTCGAGGATGATTGAGGCCGGTCTTTCGTCGGGGGCCAAGCTGCTACTGCTAACGCCCACGCCTGATGACACCCAGGCCTCAACCTACGCGGGCGAAGACAAACAGGTGCTCGTTGAACACGCCGACCAGATCCGAGCGCTGGCCGACCAGCATGCGATCGGACTGGCCGACAGTTTTGATGCCTGCCTGCAGTACGGTTCGCAGCAGGACCTGAGCGACATTCTGTCGTGGAGCAACCACCCCAACCGGTTCGGTCATGAACTCGTTGCTCGCGAACTGTTGCGCTGGTTTCCCGCCGGATAGAGGATGAGGCTGGACGTCGGGCGTGGACAAGCATCCTGTTCATTGATGAAACGTTCGACCCGTGGAACGAGTGGAGACGACATCCAATAGACCACGCCTCAACGTTTGGCGTGAACAGACAGGACAGAGCTATGGATCATGACAAATCGGACCTTTCTTATCAACGCACGCTGGCTGTCCGGTATCAGCCTGATGTCCTGATCGTTGGGGGCGGCCCGGCCGGCGTTGCCGCGGCATTGGCGGCGGCCCGCGAGGGCGTGTCGGTACACCTTATAGAAGGTCATAGCTGTCTCGGCGGTATGGGCACCGCCGGCATGGTCCCGGCTTTCATGCAGTTCACGGATGGCGTGAATGTCCTCGCTGGCGGCATTGGACAAGAGATCCTTGAGGCCCTACGGAAAGAGAACGGGACCGTCCCGCCGGATGGCACCGGCATTCGCGCCGAAGTGCTTAAACGGGTCTATGATGAGCGGCTCGAGAGCGCCGGTATCCCCGTGACATGTCACACAGCGGTGGTGGACGTCGTCGTCGACAACGGAAGCGTCTCAGAGGTGATTTGCGCCGCGAAATCCGGGCTGTTCGCCATACGGGCGAAGGTCTACGTGGATTGTACGGGCGATGGCGATGTGGCCGCGTTTGCCGGCGCCCCTTATGAAAAGGGTGACGAGGATGGCAACATGATGCCCGGCACGCTGTGCAGTCTGTGGGCTGGCATCGACTGGAAGCGGGTCCGGGCATCCGGGCTCGGAACCGGAAACAGCCAAATGGAGGAGGCCTTCAAAGACGGTGTCTTCTCCCTTGAAGACAGACATCTTCCAGGAATGTGGCGCGTTGGCGAAACGGTCGGCGGCGGAAACATCGGGCACACGTTCGAGGTCGATGGGACCGATGAGGAATCGCTAACCCGCGCCCATCTGTGGGGCCGAAAATCGATGCAGGAATACGAGCGCTACTACAAAGAATACCTCAAGGGCTTTGAGGAGATGGAACTCGTGGCAACGGGCCCCTTGCTCGGCGTAAGAGAGACCCGCCGCATCACGGGGGATTATGTGCTGAACGTCGAGGACTTCAGGAGTCTGGCCGTGTTCGAAGACGAAATCGGCCGGTACTCCTACCCCATCGACATCCACATCGCGAAACCTGACAAGGAAAGCTACGACGCTTTCGCGAAAGAGTTTTCAACGATGCGTCTCGGTAAAGGCGAGAGCTACGGCATCCCCTATCGTGTGCTTACGCCAAAGGGATTGAAAAACACTCTGGTGGCGGGTCGTTGCGTCAGCACGGACCGAAGCATGCAGGCCTCCATTCGCGTGATGCCGGGCTGTTACATCACCGGCCAGGCGGCCGGTGTTGGCGCCGCCATGGCCTCACAGTCCGGATCGGATACGCGCAGCATCAACATCCACGAGCTTCAGACAAAGCTTAAAGCCATGGGGGCCTATCTCCCAAATCTCAAAGACGCCTAGGCGCAGGTTGAGCCGCTGGCGCGGGCTCAGGAGAAGCGGCAGTTTCGTATGCCCGAGTTTTGGTTTGCCCTCCCGCTGCTCAAATCGTGCGAACGCGGCGATCGGAAACGGCCGTTGGAATGGGGGTTGGCGGCCAGTCGACTTCGATTTCGAGGGTCGCCCATTGTGGGTATTGCTCCTTTACCGGTTAATAACGACGGGATCATAAACTCGGTAGTACGGGATGGTCTCGACAAGAGCTTCAATACTCGGCTGAATGATTTGAAGTCCGTCGGCCTGTGCTTTATGGTTCATGCGTTGGTCGCATTGATCAGAGCGAGGGGACGTGTCCATCGGCGAAGGGATTGGAATCGAAGTGAAATTGCCCATATCCATTGATGTGCTGCTTCATGGCAAGGCCGTGGAATGGGAGCGTCTGGAGTTCAAAACGGGATGGAATCCTTTAGATATTCTGCACACGATCTGCGCCTTCGCGAATGACTTTCACAATTTGGGTGGCGGCTACATCGTGGTGGGAGTGGCAGAAGAGGATGGGCGCCCGGTTCTGCCGCCGGCTGGGATCGAGTCATCACAGTTAAACACGATTCAGAAAGAAATCCTCAGCCTCGGCCATAACGCCATGCAGCCGCAGTACCATCCCATCGTGGTACCTGAAATAGTGGGCGGCAAGCATGTCCTGATTATCTGGGCGCCGGGTGGACCGAGCCGGCCCTACAAGACGAAATTGGGGCTTGGAAAGGGCTGCGCGAACTGGGGCTATTTTATTCGCAAGGGGTCGAGTACGGTGCGGGCTAAAGGGGCGGATGAAACCGAGTTGCTTTCGCTGGCAGCATCCATCCCCTTTGATGATCGGATCAACCAACGTAGCAGTCTCGATGATCTATCGAGGGACCTCATCATCGACTTCCTTGAAGAAGTCGACAGTCCGCTGGCAGCCCCCGCCAAGGACCTTGATATGGCAGAGCTTGGACGCCAGATGCAGATTGTCGATGGCCCGGATGAGGCCCTGTTTCCGAAGAACGTAGGGCTGCTCTTCTTCAACCCGGAACCGGAGCGGTTCTTCCCTGCCACCCAGATTGATGTGGTCTGGTTTCCTGAAGGTGCGGGTGGCGACAAGTTTACGGAAAAGATATTCCGGGGGCCGCTCGCCCGAATCACACGGGAGGCGTTGGATTACATTCGCCGCAACTACATCAGCGAGACCGTCATCAAGCATCCCGACCGGGCTGAAGCTACACGTGTCGATAACTTCCCGTACGCAGCTATCGAAGAAGCTGTGGCCAACGCTGTGTATCATCGCGGATACGATGTGCGAGAGCCCATCGAGGTGCGCATTGGACGGGACGAAATTGTTGTCTTAAGTTATCCTGGACCTGATCGATCTGTACGCCTGGAAGATCTGCGGGCAGGTCGCGCGCTGCCGAGGCGCTACCGGAACCGTCGTATAGGGGAATTCCTCAAGGAACTGGATATGACCGAGGGTCGATCGACCGGCATCCCGAAGATCCTGCACGCCATGCAGGCAAACGGCTCTCCCCCGCCGGTGTTCGATTTCGACGAGGACCACACGTTCTTCATGTGTCGTCTGCCGGTGCATCCGCAGGCGACTATGCCGGAGGGACTCATCCAGCAAGAGGGGGGTACCGCCGAGGCACAAGTCGAGGCACAAGTCGAGGCACAAGTCGAAATCGGCATCCTCGGGGCATGTATGAAAGAACCCATGGCATCCGCTGACATTGCAGCGGCACTCGGCCACAAGCAGTTAAGCGGGAATGTCCGTAAGGCATTGCCCCGGTTGCGATCCGTTGGCCTCCTTGAATACACAATTCCGGACAAGCCAAACAGCCGTCTTCAGAAGTACCGCCTGACCGATAAAGGTCGCGCCATGTTGAAGAAGTCGTAGCAGTAGGCGTGCGGCCAGAGCTGTACACGGTCCACATTGCCGGTCCCCTTGAAGCCCTGATGTACGCGCCCGTCGGGAATTCCTCCGGAGAGGTCTAGATCGGTGGTGATTGCTGACGGTATTTCAGCGGCGACACGCCCATCTGCTTCTTGAACACGCGCGAGAAGTAGAAGGCGTCTTCGTACCCCGACCTACGGGCGACTTCTGCGACGGGAAACCGAGAGGTGCGGAGCAGCTCGCAGGCAAACTCGAGCTTAATGTGTGTGATCCATCGGCCCGGGCTGGTTCCAAGATAGCGCTGGCAGAGGCCGTTAACATGAGTGGGGGTGCGGTCGATCTCCTGAGCTAAATCGTCGATGCGGATCCGGCTATCCATGTGCGCTTCAATGTACTGCCTCATCCTGTGGATGACGGCTGGCAGAGGTGGCGGCGCGTTAGCTGCGTTGTGGATCTCGGCGAGCAGGACCCAAGCGCAATGCTGCAGGACATCTCTGTTGCGGTTGGCGCTTCTCCAATGCCGAATGATGTAGTCCGAAAGCTCTACCAGCGGATGCTCGTGTGAGAGCTTGAAATGCAGCAGCCCCTCCAGCCCTTCGATCGCACGGTCCTGCCGCCAAGGTACCCCACGCAGGTGGGTGGCGTATTCGCGATGGGCGACGGTCCACTCGATCTCGATATCCGGAGCATGCCAGGGAACCAGGTGCACATTGGCCACGCTGAAGAGATGGTTACCGGAGACGCTGTAGACGATGTTGTGGTCCCAGGGCACCACGAAGTAGTCGTAGGGCGTTACGTCGTACTTCACTCCATCAATACGAAGCGTCCCGCGTCCCTCCCTGCACCAGACGCACATACGGCTCTCTTCTGATTGCAGTCCAAATGAATGGGGCCCATGAAACTGGTGGTAATCCGCCCATGGTATAGCCGGCTCCATATCTGATATTGATGTTTTGTCCATTTCTTAGAGGGTATATATGGGGGGGGGTTAAGAATTGTCCAGTAAATACGTGCTGATTGCATGGACTTTTCTGTACCGAGAATGAGACAATCACACCAATCGATGTGGCAGAGATGTGCCAGGAAACGGGACATGCGCGGAAGCAAATCCATTTCGGGTAACGGCGAGAACGTTCAAGCAGGAGATACTACGATGATGACAGCAAAGAGACTAACGACTCGTTGGAGGGTTGCTTTCGTGGCGATGCTTGCATTGGCTGGGGCGGTGCAGGCACAGAGCAATATCGCTCCGCTGGGCACGCCGGCGGTGAGCGCCACTGACCCGTATTGGTCGAATTCACCCCAAGGGTTGAACGACGGCAATATCGCGTGGAGCGATACTGCTGGCCTCCACGTGCCTATGTCTGCAGGAGCTGCCAAAGGGTGGATCACATGGGCGGTCGACTACGACATCACCAGTGTTAAACTCCATCACTGCTCGGCAGGGGCGGCGTATGTTGCCGTCGACTACACCATCGAAGCGCTGAATGCGGGCGGCAATCCGCTGAACGATAGCGACTGGACGGTCGTAGCCACCATCACCGGCAACACCACGGCGGCCCCCACGCACAGCTTTGCGTCGGTAACGACGAAAGGCATCCGGATGAACGTCACTAAAGAGGATCCGAGCTCTGGCGGCACGCTTCGCTTCGAGGAGCTTGAGGTCTATGGGGTCGCTGGTGCGGACAACGATCCGCCGACGATCAGTACCCGCATCCCCGCCGATGATGAGTCTAGCGCCAATCCAACCGCCGACCTCGTGGCTACCTTTAATGAGGGCATCGCGCTGACCGGGGCGGGCACGATCACCCTTACCGACACCACCGATGGCAGTAGTTCCTTCAGTATCGACCTCTCCTCATTGCCCGACTCCGACGCAGCAGTGACCGTATCCGGCAGCGATCTGACCATCGCCCCGACCGTCAACCTGGAAGGGAGTAAGGACTACGCGGTCCAGATCAGTGCCGACGCCATCGAGGACCTGTCCTCTACCCCCAATGCTTTCGCGGGTATCCTCAATAACAACGACTGGAATTTTACCACCGGGGAGCCGATCTACGAAATCTCGCTCACAAATGGTGTGTCGGCACCAGCGTCCGGCTCGACGTCCGCAGCCCACATGCTGGATGACCCTTTTGCCTATGACCCGGCCGACCCCAGCTCACAGTCGCCTGCGCAGGCTTGGGCCAACCCCTACCAGGACAATCTCTTTATTACGGATACCGCAAATAACTGGGTCCGCTTCGAGGTCATCGCAGACGGCACCTACGCACTGGACTACCTTGACGTTTGGGGACGCAGTAATGGCAGCGCGGCTGAGAATGCCCGTCATCAGACGCTGGTTATCTCGTTCTACACCTCGACCGACGGGTCAGGATCTCCAATCGCGACCTCGGCATCGTGGAGTGGCATCTCCGATGCGCCGGAGGCGTACGGGCGATTCGACGTGACGGCGCTGATTGCCGATGCGACCGAACGGGCGAGTATCCGGTCGTTTGAAATTGATCAAGCCAGTGTCAAAGAGCTTCACCTGTACGAAATCCGCGCGGCAGGCTCGGAAGTCGCCGGCGACACCACGGCCCCCGGGTGGGAGGGCATCTACCCGCAGGTGGACACCGAAAACGCCGCCGGTGCGACGGCCCGGGCCCAGATCGATGAGGCCGGGGCCGCCTACTACGTGGTGCTCGCTGACGGAGCGTCCGCGCCGAGTTCGGCCCAGGTCAAGGCGGGTGTGGACTACGACGCCGTTACGGTCCTCGCCAGCGGCAACATCACTCTTACCGCCAGTACTGAGGGCACCGACGCCTTCAGTGGCCTGAGCGCCGGCACGGCCTACGACGTCTACTTCGTGGCAGAGGACGACGAGGGCACGCCCAACCTCCAGACCACTCCGGAGAAGATTGATCTCACGACCACGGCTCCCGACACCACGGCGCCCGCCTGGGTAACCGACTGGCCGAAGGTCGACACCGAAAGCGCTGAAGGCGCCCTGTCCCGTGCACAGATCAACGAGGCCGGTACGGCCTACTACGTGGTCCTCGCCGACGGCGCGACTGCACCGGATTCGACGGAAGTCAAGGCTGGCACTGGTGATGGCGGCGCTGCTGCGCTTGCCAGCGGCAGCATCTCCCTGACCGCCAGCAATGAGGTCACCGATGCCTTCAGCGGCCTCAGTGCCAGCACCGCCTACGATGTCTACTTTGTGGCCGAGGATGACGAGGGCACGCCCAACATCCAGGCCAGCCCGACGCTGGTCGAGTTTACTGCCGGTATCGCGACCATGTTCATCACGCCGACTGCTGAGTTCATCAACGACGGCAGCTATGCCAACAGGCCTTCCGGCACGATGATCAACTCGGGCCTCGCCGGATCGAACGAGGATGCCGTCCATGATGGTGGCTCCGGTACAGGCGCCAATTGCTGGATGAGCTCAGGCGCCATCGGCGGGGGTGGCCAACGGGTAACCGTCGACCTCGGCGCGTCCTACGACCTCACCAAGATCTACCTGTGGAACTACAGTGAGGGGAACGCCCTCAACGGTGACCGTAGCGTCGAGAATTTCACAGTCACGGTCTCGGACGATAACGTCACTTTCGTCGCCCCGACGACAGGTGGAAGTCAGACCGCGACGGCGACTCCCAACGGCGCAGGATCGTTTCCGATCTCCGATACGTTGGACATGACCGCGTCGGGCGTGCGTTACGTTCGCTTCACTGTGAATACCGCCCATGGAGGAACCGGTAGTTTCGTCGGTATCGGGGATGTCGGCTTCGAGGGCGCCCTGACACCCGACACCACCGCGCCGGGGTGGGATGCCACGTACCCGCATGTCGATACGGAGACAGCCTCCGGCGCGACAGCGCGTGGCCAGATCGACGAGGATGGCACGGCCTACTACGTGGTGCTCGCCGACGGCGCCACTGCACCGGACTCAGCTGAAGTCAAGGCCGGCACCGGTGACGGCGGCGCTGCTGCGCTGGCCAGCGGCAGCATCAATCTGACCGCCAACACCGAGGGCACGGATGTCTTCAGCGGTCTGAGCGACAGCACGGCCTACGATGTCTACTTCGTGGCGGAGGATGACGAGGGCACGCCCAACCTTCAGGCGAGTCCGACGCTGGTGGAATTCACCACCACGACCCCCGATACCACGGCGCCGGCCTGGGAGGCAACCTACCCGCAGGTCGACAGCGGGACGTACGAGGGCGCCACGGCCCGTGCGCAGATCAATGAGATCGGCACGGCCTATTACGTGGTGCTTGCCGACGGCGCGTCGGCCCCAAGCGCGGTGCAGGTCAAGGCCGGCAACGACGTCGGCGATACCGCGGCACTTGCCAGCGGCAGCATTGCACTGGGCGTCAGCTCCGAGGGCACGGACGCCTTCACCGGTCTGAGCCCCAGCACCGCCTATGACGCATATTTTGTGGCGGAGGACGACGAGGGTACGCCCAACATCCAGACGAGTCCAACGCTCGTCGACTTCAGCACGGGCACGAGTGTCCCGCTCTCGAACGGCGGCTTCGAAGACCCAGACGTCACGGCAAACAGTTCTGTTGCCGCGGCTCCCGCCTCCCTCAATCCCACCGGCTGGAACGGGGCCGGCACAGGCGGCCAATCCCTCAATATCCATAATGATGGAAGCGTCTATGGCGGCGCAGCAATCGCCGGCGCTCACGGCGGGGACCAGTACGTAGTTCTCCATACGGGGGGAAGCAACCCCAGCGGTGCGTTTTCTTCGGTCGATCAGGACACGGGGCTCCTGTGGTCGGATCTGACTGCGGGTGATGCATTGACGGTGACCGCCTGGACCACGTATCGGAGCGATGTGTCATCGGGTAGCCTCTACTTCCGACTGAACGCCGTCGACGGTTCGAGTATCAACTCCGGTCTCCTGCCGGTAACTAACACCGCGGCGGGCACGTGGACGAAGCAGACCTGGTTCTACACGGTCCAGCAGGCTGACGTGGACACGGCGTCCAACAACAGCTGGGGCGCGGTGAACGTTGAGGTCGAAATGATCCACGCGGTCGGTGGTGGCGGTTCTGACAATCAGACCGCGATCGACGATGTGGGACTTGACTTCGTGGTTGGCGGCGGCGACACCAGCGCGCCGGTCTGGGCCGGCGGTTACCCGAAGGTGGATAGCCTGACGCTCAACGGCGCCACTGCCCAGGCCGAGGTCGATGAGGAGGGAACGGCCTACTTCGTGGTCCTGGCAGACGCTGCCGCGCCGCCGAGTTCGGCCCAGGTCAAGGCCGGCACCGATGCCGGCGACAACGCGGTACAGAGCGACAGCATCGCACTGACGGCCAACACCGAGGGCTCCGCGCTCATCAGCGGGCTGGTTGGCGGCACGTCTTACGATGTCTACTTCGTGGCGGAGGATGCGATCCTGAACATCGAGGTCTCACCCACGCTGGTGGAGATCACCCTGCCGTCCGACAGTACCCCGCCGACTATCAGCTCGCGGAGTCCTGGCGACGACGCGGTGGACGTGTTCCCGAACACCAGCCTGGTCATCACCTTCAGTGAAGACGTCCAGGCGGGAACCGGTGATATCGTGATCGAGGAAACGGGTGTGGGCACCTTCGCGACGATCCCCGTGGGTTCGGCCACGATCAGCGGCGCGACGGTATCGGTTGCCCGCGCCGTGATGCCGGGCGACTTCGCCCCCTTCACGGATTATCACGTCACGATAGCCGCCGGGGTCATCGAGGACCTGGCCGGCAACGCCTTCGCCGGCATCGCGACGGCCACCGAGTGGAACTTCACTACCGGGGAGGAAGTGTTCAGTCTGCCGCTGTCCAATGCGGGCGGCGGGACGGCATGGGACACCAGTGCGCCGGGCAATCTGCTGAACGACGGCTTCAGCTACGATCAGTATGCCCCGACGACGACGTCGCCGAACCATACCTGGGCCTACCCGCCTGACAGCTTCTACTTCAGCACCCAGGCCGACGACGCGCAGAACTACTGGTTCGCGGAGTTGGACCCGGGGACGAACAGCGTCGATTTCATCGACGTTTGGGGCAACAACAATGCAGCCGCGCAGGGATTGCATGAGCAGCGTAGCCACGACCTCGTGCTTTCGTTCTACTGGTCGACTGATGCGACGGGAACACCGATCGCGACGTCGGCGCCGTGGAACGGGGTGGTCTGGAACGGCGACAACGCGAACCCGACGCACGGGCGGTTCGACGTGACCGCGCTGATCGACCAGGCAGGCACCCGCAACGGGATCCGGTCGATCCGCATCGATCACTCGTCCGGCAGCAACGTAGCCCTCGAGTTGTACGAGGTGCGTGCGGCCGGCACGGCATTCGTCCCGACAGGAACGCTGTTCCAGTTCAAGTAGGCCGAAATCGGCATGCGGCATTCGCCGCGCGTCCGTGGCGTTATCGAATATGGGGTTGTCGATGCAGTCTATAGACATGGTGGCGTGAGATCTATATGGAGAGTTCTACTATGAACCGAAATGTGATTGTGTGTTTGAGTGTATTGCTGGGAGTTCTCGCCGGTACGGCGCGAGCGGGGCTGATTTCGATTGATACCGACAACGTTTACGCTTCGAGCGAGCTTGACGGCACCCGGATCGGCGACAAACTTGTCGACGGCAGCGGCCTAAGCGGCGGGCAACACGACGCAAACGCCAACAATATGTGGCTCTCTGGCAATGGGGACACGGCCGGCTGGGTGGTCTTCGACCTTGGCGCGGTCTACAGCGTCACGAATGTGCAGATCTGGAACTACAACGAGTCATCGATTGCCGCGCGTGGGGTCAGCAACGTTGTGGTGAGATATGGAACCAATCTGACCTTCGGGTTCGACTCATCCGGATTCGAGTCAACGCTCACCGAAATCACCACCCTCGCGCAGGCGTCCGGTGCGGCGGGTGAACCGGGCGAAGCGTTTGACAGTTTCGCGCCGTTCAACGCTCGCTACGTCCTCTTCGACATCGTGGACAACCATGGGGACGCTTCTTACGTCGGTCTGAGCGAAGTGCAGTTCTACGGGACGTTCGTCAACGCCGGGCCAACCGTACCGCCTGAGATCACCGGTGTGACCGTGGAGTCCGTCTCAACCGAGTTCGGTGGCCGACCCGCCTCGGCGACGCTGAACAACAACGGACTCAACATCCTGGGGCACCACACGACAGGCACCAGCGCGATGTGGCTGTCCAACAACGAGGAACTGCCTGAAATCGTCTATGATCTGGGAAATGTCTATGATCTAGAGGCGCTGGAAGTCTGGAACTACAACGAGTCGGCCGGCGGTGGCCTCAGCACGCGCGGCATCAATGGTGTGGACATCGAAGGCTCCACGGACGGTGTCAGCTTCACGCCGATCGTCAGCACGACCTTCGCGCAGGTACCGACCCCGGAAAGCAGCACCACCGATTTCTCAGAGCTACACCCGATCAGCGTCACCTACCGCTACATCAAGCTGGATGCCACATCGAATCACGGTGCGGCCGGCTACACAGGGATAAGCGAGATCAAGTTCTACGGGGTCGTCAGCTCTGACAGCACGGACCCCCTTCTGGCCTCAACCGACCCCGGCAACGGTGCTAACGGAGTCGGGGTGAATGCGTCTCTGCTGGCGGTCTTCGACGACAACATTACCAACAAGACCGGCAGTATCACGATCAAGAAGACGAGCGACGACAGCGTGGTGGAGGCCTTCAATGTGGCAACATCTCCGCAGTTGACCTGGGATTACGATGCTGGCAAGTCGGTCACCATTGATCCCACAAGTGACCTGGCCACGAAGACCGGGTATTACGTCGAAATCGACGCGACGGCCATCGACGATGAGGCCGGCAACAGCTTTGCGGGATTCACTGGCAGCGGAGCGTGGAGTTTCACGACCGCTGGTTCCTTGATCACGAATACCACGGTGGAGGCGTTCAGTTCCGAATACAAGTTGTCGGCGCCCCAGCGGCAAGCTGTGAACTGTATCGATGGCTCCGCTCTCCCGGGTGACGCGCCCGCGCTGTACGGCGCACACGGCACAGCCCCAACTGGCGACATGTGGCTGACCGACGTAAGCAGCGACTCAGACACCACGCCGCAGGATGGCTTCATTATCATCGATCTGGCAGCCAGCTACGTGCTCGATACAATCCACGTCTGGAACTACAACGAGACACCGTCGATCAGTGCGAGCATGAAGGATGTTGAGATCTCCGTCTCTTCGACCAGCGATACCAACGACCTGGTGAGGTTGACCACGGACGCGACGGGTGACACGGACAACGGATCCGGAGACTTCCTGTTTCCACAGGCACCCGGCACCGGCGACTATCTTGGGTTCAATGTGGATCTAACCAGTCTGACAGACGCATCGCTACTGGAGAGCGTGAGGCTGGTGAAGATCGAGAACACAAGCACCCATGGTGGCAGCGGGACCGGTCTCGCCGAGATCCAGTTCGGTGGCGACCCGTGGCTCGCACCACCGGCGGGAGCCGTGATCAGTATCAGATAGACGAATCTGGGCCTATCTGTAGGAAAATGTCGCTTTCTTTTCATATGACAGCGGGAGCCTTTGCGGAGATTCTCTGGTGCAATTGGTTGCGGACACAGAGAAACCGCATTCCTTGCACTGTTCCCACATGTCGCATGGACCGGTAAAGGAGCAGTACCTACAATTGACAGCTCAACGATAGTGACTGAGAAACTCCACCTGTGGACGCTCGCATCTACTGCCTGACAGGTTGCTGGCGGCGGGGTACGCGGTCACGTGTACGCGGCTGTTTGCGGGGGAGCGGTTGGCGGAGCTGCTGGCCTACCTGGTCGGATGATCCTGCGGCGCGGGCTCAGGAGAAGCGGCCACGCGGGGAGTCTTCATCCTCTTTCCACCAGCGGCCCTTGCCGGTGTCGATGCGGGCGATAGCCTTACCGGTCATGTGATTGCCCATGGCCTTGACCCCCTTGATGGGAACGTCGGCCGGGGTGAAATGCTGCTGGTGAATGCGTTGGCGCTTGGAGGGCTTGTACTTCACGTAGATATGTTCGGGTGTGCCTTCCTCGAAGATGAGCACTGTGGATGGCTCTTTGGCGCACTGGTATTCGCGATCGGTGATGGCGCCGCCGAAGGTGAAGCGCTTGAGGAAGACAAACAGATCGTGGCGGTAGACCATGGTGAAGACCTGCTCGCGATCGGCGCTGGCGCAGTAGAGCAGGTTCTTATCGACGAAGAGTTTCTCGGGCGGCCTGATAACTTTGTAGCGACCGTCGCTCCAGACGAGCAGGATTTTGTCGTAGCGTGAGCATTCCAGCATGGGATCGCCCTCGGTCTGGTAGCCGAGGTAGCCGTTCTCACGGTCGTAGGCAATCTTGTATTCGCCGGCGGCGAGTTCCTTGACCTCGACCTGGTCGAAGCTGGTGATCTGGGTGCGACGCGGATAGTGCTTACCGTAGGTTTTGAGCAGGCCGCGCAGATAGCTGATCACGTAGGCGCGCAGTTTCTCGAGGTGTTTCTCCACGGTGATCAGTTCGTCGAGCAGCTTCTCGATATCCTTGCGGTTCTTCTCGAGATCGAAGCGTGAGATGCGGCGGATGCGGATGCCGAGCAGCATCTCCACATCCTCGTCTGTGATGGCGCGGCGCAGGCGGTCCTTGAACGGCTCAAAGCCGTCGAAGACGGCCTGCTTCACAGCCTCGGCGCTCTGGCACTCTTCGATACGTTTGTAGATGCGCTCTTCGACGAAGATCTCGACGAGGGTCTTGCCATTGATCTGCTCACCGAGTTGCTCGCGGCGGTGGATCAGCTCCTGCTTGAGGATCATCTCCAGGCGGCGCGTATTTTCGCGCAGAATCTCCGGAACGGTCATTTCAACGGGGCGGCCCTCGTTGATTACGACGATGTGGCTGCTGACGGTTCCTTCACAGCCGGTGTAGGCGAAGAGCGCCTTGATCGTGGCGGCCGGGTCGGCGCCCTGGGCGAGGGTCAGTTCAATCTCGACGGTTTCGGCCGTGAAGTCGCTGATCGACTTGATCGGCAGGCGGTGCTTGCGGATGGCCTCTTCGATGCCGGCGATGAGGGTCTCGGTTGTGGTGCCGGCGGGCAGCTCGGTGATGACCAGGCGGCCGGCTTTCTTCGTGTTGATGCAGGCCCGCACGCGGACGGTGCCGTTGCCATCGGTCATGCCGCGTGTATCCATGAGGCCGCCCTGCCGAAAATCGGGAAAGACCTCGAACGGTTTCTTCCGGAGAATGGCGATCTGAGCTTCGACCAGTTCGGTGAAGTTGTGGGGCAGGATACGTGTCGCGAGACCCACGGCGATGCCCTCGGCCCCAAGCATGAGCAGGAGCGGCAGCTTGCAGGGCAGCAGGACCGGTTCCTTGTTGCGGCCATCGTAGCTGGGAACAAACTCGGTTAGGTCCTTGTTAAAAACTTCCTTGCGGGCCAGCTCGGTGAGGCGGCACTCGATATAGCGTGCGGCGGCCGCGGCATTGCCGGTATAGATGTTGCCGAAGTTGCCCTGGCCTTCAATCAGGTAGGTCTTGTTGGCCAGGTTGACCAGGGCGTCGCCGATCGAGGCATCGCCGTGGGGGTGGTACTGCATGGTATGGCCGACCACGTTGGCGACCTTGATGAAGCGTCCATCATCTTTCTCGAAGAGGGCATGCATGATGCGGCGCTGGACCGGCTTGAGGCCGTCGGCCAGATCGGGGATGGCGCGTTCACAGATGACGTAGGAGGCATACTGGAGGAAGTAGTCATCCATCATGCGGCCGAGCGGGCCGGAGGCATGCGGATGGGTCTCGTGGGCAACGCTCTCCTCGAGGGGATCCTCAACGGCGTCGCCGTTCAGCTCGTCCGTGGCCGCCGCGTCGAAGGTCAGCTCCTCCTGGCCATCGGACTTGATTGTCTTTTTCTTTGCCATCGGGTCAATCCAGGTCTGAGATCAGGTTTTCCATAATATACTGGCGCCGTTCGGCGGTGTTTTTGCCCATGTAGAACTCGACCACTTCGGAGACCGCGTTCTCGCCGTGGGTGGTCACGGGCAGGGCGCGCATGTCGGGCCCAATGAACTGTTTAAATTCGCCCGGTGAGATCTCGCCGAGTCCTTTGAAGCGCGTGGTCTCACTGCCGCGCCCGAGCTTCTTGGTGGCCTTGTCGCGCTCCTTCTCAGAGTAGCAGTAGAGCGTTTTCTTCTTATTGCGCACGCGGAAGAGCGGGGTTTCGAGGATGAGGAGGTGGCCGCCCTCGATCAGGTCGGGAAAGAAACGCAGGAAAAAGGTGATCATGAGGTTGCGGATATGGAGGCCATCCACATCGGCATCGGTGGCGAGGACGACTTTCTGGTAGCGCAGTTTCTGGACGGAGTCCTCGATATCGAGACTGCGCATCAGGTTATAGAGTTCGATATTCTTGTAGAGGGCGTCGCGGCGCAGGGAGCAGACGTTGCGCGGCTTGCCTTTGAGCGTGAAGATGGCCTGCGTCTTGGCATCGCGGCAGCTGATCAGTGAGCCGGCGGCGGACTGGCCCTCGGTGATAAAAATGGATGAGTTGAGGCCTTTGGTCCGTTTGACGTTGAGGTGTACCTTGCAGTCCTTGAGCTGGGGTACATGGATCGAAACGGCACGTGAGCGTTCACGGGCGACTTTCTTGATCGACTGCAGCTCTTTGCGCAGCTTGCTGGTCTCCTCGATCTTCGTGATCAGCTTTTCGGCCTTCTTCGGGTCGCGGTGCAGGAGGTCTTCGATCACCTGACGTGTACGGGCCACCAGCTCGGAGCGGATCTCGGTGTTGCCCAGCTTGTTTTTGGTTTGCGACTCGAAGATGGGTTCCTTGATCCGGATCGCGACGGCGCCGACCAAGCCTTCGCGCACGTCTTCGCCGTCGAAGCGTTTCTTGGCGAAGTCGTTGATGCCCTTGAGCAGACCCTCGCGGAAGGCGCTGAGGTGGGTGCCGCCGTCGGTGGTGTACTGGCCGTTGACGAACGAGTAGTACTCCTCGCTGAAGCGGTTGGTGTGGGTGAAGGCCACCTCGAAGGTCTTTTCGCGGAAATGGAAGGGCGGATAGAGCTTCTCGAACTGGCACTGATCCTTAATCAGGTCGAGCAGGCCGTTCTTGGAGAGAAACACCTCGTCGTTGAGGTGGATCTTCAGGTCCGGGTTGAGATAGGCATACAGCATCAGGCGGCGGCGCAGGTGCTCGGAATCGAAGCTGTAGTCGCCGAAAATGTCGGGGTCGGGCGTGAAGGCGACGAAGGTGCCGTTGGCTTCATTGACCGAGCGGAGCTTGCGTTCCGCGATCAGCTTGCCCTGTTCGAAATCGGCTTCGACCCCCTTGCCCTCGCGGATGCTGCGGATCGTAAAGGAGGAGGAGAGGGCGTTGACGGCTTTGGTGCCGACGCCGTTGAGGCCCACGCTGAACTGGAAGACGTCGTCGTTGTACTTGGCGCCTGTATTGATGCGTGAGACGCAGTCGACCACTTTTCCCAGCGGGATGCCGCGTCCGAAGTCGCGCACGGTGACGGTGGTGTCGTCGATCGTGATGTCGACCCGTGTGCCATGGCCCATGATGAATTCGTCGATGGCGTTATCGAGGACCTCTTTGACCAGGATGTAAATCCCGTCGTTGTAGTCACTTCCGTCACCGGTACGGCCGATGTACATACCGGTCCGCAGTCGGATATGCTCGAGCGAGGAGAGCGTTTTGATCTTGCTCTCGTCGTAGACTACCTGTTCCTTTTTCGCCATAAAATAGTGCCTCACGCCCCGTCGCCGATGGGGGGAAAGGCGGCACTATATCAGGTCGGCACAGGGGGAGCAAGTTCGGGGGGTGGAGGCCAGCGGCGAAGAATCGCCGCGGAGGTCGGAGGTCGGAAGCCGGAGGTCGGCTGAGAGGGCGGGACCGGCGTTATGTAACAGCCGTATCAGGTCACCCGCCAAGGCCTCTGGAGGCCTGCCGTGTTAGGCCATCGTGCCGGTGTAGTCTTGCTTCTGCGCTCGGGTTCGCTACCATTCATTGCATGTGGACATTGGATACCGTTCAGAAAGTGGGCGCCGTGGATACAGCGGTGTGGCACGAGGTGCTGCGCCTGATGGTTCTGGCCCGCAAAGTGGATGAGCAGATCATCAAGCTCTGCCACCAGGGGCGTATTCACGGCAGCTCGTTCACCGGGATCGGGCAGGAGGCCATCAGCACGGCCGCGGCGATCGCCAGTCAGCCTCAGGATCTTTTTGGCCCCTGTATCCGCAATCTCGCGCTTCACCTCGGGCGCGGCGAAACGCCGCTCGGGATCATGCGCCAGGTCCTCGCTCGTCGCGACAGTGCCACCGGTGGACGCGATGGCAACATCCACCATGGCCGCCTCGAAAATGGGGTCTACGCCATGATCTCACACCTCGGCGCCATGATATCGGTCGTGGCCGGGGGCGTCATGGCCAAGCGGCGCCAGGGCATCGACGCGGTCGGCGTGGCGTTCGTCGGTGACGGAACCACCAGTACGGGCGATTTCCACGAAGCCCTGAACTTCGCCGCCGTCTTTGACATTCCTATCCTGGTCATCATCGAGAACAACCACTACGCCTACTCCACCCCAACCTCCGGCCAATACCGCTGCCGCCGCCTGGTCGATCGTGCCGCGGGGTATGGGATCGACGGTGTTTCGGCGGATGGCAACAATGCCGCCGAGATGTATGTGACCGTCAACGAGATCCTGACCGATATTCGCCGCACCCCGCGGCCGGTGCTGCTCGAGGCAGAGACCATGCGCATGCGCGGCCACGGCGAGCACGACAACTTCAAGTATGTTCCCGAGGAGCTGCTCCTGCTCTACCGCCGGCGTGACCCGATCAATCTGGCCGTACGCGCCATGGCCGCGGCCAAGCTGATGGATTCCGAGCAGTTCGCCGCCCTCGAGACATCGATCACAGAAGAGGTCGCCGCCGCGGCGCGGCAAGCCCTCTCTGAAGAGGAGCCCAGCGCCGACACGCTACTCCAGGGGGTCTATGCCGATGCGTGAGATCAACTATCTGCAAGGCATTCGCGAGGGACTGCAGCATGTTCTGGAACACGATCCCACGGCCCTGTTGTTTGGACAGGATGTCGGCGCCTTCGGTGGCGCCTTCAAGCTGACCGACGGACTACAGGAGACTTTCGGTTGTGAGCGGGTATTCGATACCCCCATCTGTGAGTCGGCTATGCTCGGCTGTGCGATCGGCATGGCCACCCAGGGCCTACACCCGATCGTGGAGATGCAGTTCGCCGATTTCATCACGACCGCGCTTCACCAGCTGCTCAACAACGCCGGCACACGGCACTACCGCACCGGCAATGCGGTTCCCATGGTGATCCGCGCGCCAAGCGGCGGCGGCAGTGGCGGCGGTCCCTTCCACTCCGAGGAGCTGGAGAGCTTCTTCTGCCATATGCCCGGGGTCAAGGTGGTCTATCCGGCCTTTCCGTCGGATGCACGTGCCCTCATCGTCAGCGCCGTGGCCGACCCCAACCCGGTGGTCTACATGGAGAACAAGACGATCTACCGGACCGTCAAGGAGCGCGTCAGCGACGAGCTGGAGCCGGTGCCGATCGGCAAGGCACGGGTCTGCCATGAGGGCCAGGACGCGGTCGTGATCGCCTACGGCGCCATGGTGCACGAGGCCCTGCGTGCCGCGGGCGAACTGCAGGCATCGGATGGCTACGAAGTCATGGTGCTCGACCTGCGCAGCCTGAAGCCCTACGACCTTGATACGATCCTGGCCGCCGTGGCCGCCACAGGCCGCGCCCTGGTCGTGAGCGAAGGCTGGAAGACCTGTGGCTTCGCGGCCGAGATCTCGGCCGCCATCACTGAGTCGGCCTTCCATCTGCTTGATGCCCCCGTGCGGCGACTGACCGCCCCGGATACCCCCATCCCCTTCTCGGCAACACTCGAGAATCGTTATCGGCCCAGCGCCCCTGCGATTGCCACCGCCCTACGCCAGTTGATTGAATTCTAGGAGAGCGTCGATGAATAAAGCACCGGTACTGATGCCGCACATGGGACAGAGCATTGCCGAGGGCACCGTGATCCGATGGCACAAGGCTGTGGGCGAGCGTGTGCAGGCTGACGAGACCCTGGTCGAAGTTGAAAGCGACAAGGTCACCTTCGAAGTCGGCAGCCCGGCGGAGGGCACTGTGGTTGAGCTCATCACCGCTGAGGGCGAAACCGCCGAGGTCGGCACCTCCATCGCCACGATTGAAACCGAGGATGATGTCCATGTCAGCCAGAATGCCATCGCGGCCGAACGCGCCGATGCCGTCGTTGAGCCCGAACCGACAGAACGCAAGGACGCGTCCTCGCGTCCCGGCGGTGCGGATCTCTCGGCCGCCCTACCCGATATGGCGCGCGACTGGCTCTCTCCCAGCGTGGCGCGTATCGCCCTGCGCCACAACGTCAGTATGAGTGAGCTGGAAGCCCTCAACGGGACCGGCCAACAGGGTCGCGTCACGCGACATGACCTGATCGAGTATATCGCCACCCGCCCCGCCACAACAGGCGCGTCCGGCACCTCTTCGACACGCGACCCGGTCGATGTGGATGCCCTCAAGGAGCATGGGCACGTTGTGCCGATGAGCTCGATTCGACGCAGTATTGCGGATCACATGGTACAGTCGATCCACACCAGTGCGCATGTCACCATGGTCCACGCGCTCGACGTGACCCAGCTTGTGGCGCTGCGCAACGGCCTCAAAGAGGAGTTCAAGGCCACCCACGGCGTCAACATCACCTACACCACGATCATGCTCTCGGTGACCGGGAAGCTGCTGCGCCGCTTCCCCAATGTCAATGCGTCGGCCTTCGGTTCCTATATCCTCCAGCGCGACGCAATCAATGTCGGGTGTGCCGTGGCTCTACCGGATGAGAGCCTGGTGGTGCCGGTGATCCGCAACACGGACACACGCTCCCTGCCGGAGATTGCCAAGGATCTCGACCGCCTGGTCCACCTGGCACGCAACCGTCAGCTGGCCCGCGAGGACATTGATGGTGGCACCTTCACGATCTCCAACTTCGGAACCTTTGGGTCGCTCTTCGGGACCCCCATCATCAACCAGCCCCAGGTCGCCATTCTGGGCATGGGCGCGATCACCAAGCAGCCCGTGCCCGACGGCGACTCGTTCCGTTTCGCCGACACCCTCTACCTCAGCCTCTCATTCGACCACCGCGTCATCGACGGCGCCATGGCCGGACGGTTCTTCCAGGGAATGCAAGAGGGCGTCCTGGCGCTGACGGCGGAAGACCTGATCTAGTTGTTGGTGACCTGGCGGCCCGACCAACCCATAGCGGGATAGAAGAGGGGTTGGCAGGACGGTGCTGGAGCACAACCTTATGGATCAATCAGCGTGAAAGGCACATTCATGAAGCGAGTGATAGTTCTGGCAGTAGCGGTTCTGATGAGCGCGTGTTGCTCTTATGCGGTGGGGGCAGGGGCGGCACCGGTCGACTTGGTGGTGAGCGAAGGGTTTAGGAACCCCATTGGTTTCTACGATGCCACGCCAACTTTTTCATGGAAACTGCCCGCTAACGGCGAGGTGCAAGCGCAGACCGCGTATCACATTGTCGTTGCGACAAGCCTGGAGCGGTTGGAGAGAGACCCCGACCTCTGGGACAGCGGCAGGGTCAACTCAGATCAGTCTGTATGGATCCCCTATGCCGGCAAAGCGCTAGCGTCGGGTCAGAAGGTCTCATGGCGGGTCAAGTTCTGGGACGAGAAGGGGCGCGAGTCGGAATGGACGGCCCCGGCGAGCTTCGAGTTGGGGTTGCTGGAGAACGCGGACTGGAAGGCCCAGTGGATTCGGATGGGGGAAGCAGAGAGCCGCCCGCCAGAGCCGGTATCCGCCCGCAAGAGCCCCAAGCTTGTCATCATCAAGGCGGTCTATGGCGTCAAAGGTGATCCGGCAAGACAGATTGATCTCACGAAGAAGTTCCAGCAGCAGGTTGCCAGTGGTAACACCAGCGTGAAGGCGGGCAACGAGGTCGCGGGCAGCGATCCTGCATTTGGCGTTGTGAAGACACTCGATCTCGAATACCGCGTTGACGGGAAGGCGGCAAGGAAAAGCATCCCGGAGAATGGTGTCTTCGATCTGGCCACCGGCAAACATCATGGCTCGAGCGGCAAGAAGACGCCCATGAAGTTTGTGCCGGAGCATTTGCGTCGCGAGTTTGAGCTCAAAGCGGCGGTTCGCTCGGCGCGCCTGCATGTGACCGCAAAGGGCGTTTACGAGGTCTATCTCAATGGACACAAGGTAGGCAAAGACTACATGGCGCCCGGCTGGACGCCGTACCATAAGCGCATTGAGACCCTGACCTATGATGTGACGGATAGGATTCAGAAGGGCGCGAATGTGGTGGGGGCGATTCTCGGCGAAGGCTGGTACGCGGGGGCCATGATGCGGAAGCGGTTCGTCTATCCGGCGGCCAAGCCCATGCTGTTGCTCCGGCTTGAAATAACGCTTGCCGACGGCAGCACAGAGACGGTTGTCACCGACAGCAGCTGGAAGGCCTGTAATGCCGGGCCGATACGGTATTCCAGTATCTATCACGGTGAGGTATACGATGCCGCGATGGAGATGCCTGGTTGGAACCAGATCGGATTCGACGATTCGGCCTGGGCGGGTGTCATCCTCGAAGCGCTTCAGGCCGATCCGCCACTGGTGCCGAAGCGGCATTATCCTGTGCGTGCCACCGAGGAGCTTGCCACGCTAAAGCTCACGGAGCCTGCGCCGGGCCGATACGTCTTTGATCTGGGTCAGAACATGGTCGGTTGGCCACGCCTCAGCATGTCGGTCAATCAGGGCGAAAAGATCACGGTGCGGTTCGCGGAAATGCTTAACAAGGATGGCACGCTCTATACGGCGAACTATCGTGCGGCCCATTCCACAGCCTACTATACCCCCGCCAAGACCGGCACGGTGACCTGGCATCCCACATTTACCTTCTTCGGTTACCGCTACGTCGAGTTGAGCGGGCTGCCGGAGGGCAGTCAGCCGCAGCCAGACTGGGTGACAGGTGTTGTGCTGCATTCCGCATTTCCGCAATCAGGCACCTTCAGGTCGTCCCATGCGCTGCTTAACAAGCTGCAGAAGAACATTACCTGGGGACAGCGCGGGAACTATTTGGATATCCCGACTGATTGTCCACAACGCGACGAGCGCCTTGGATGGACCGGTGACGCGCAGGTGTTCGGGCCGACATCACTGTTCAATTACGACGTGCATTCCTTCTGGATGAGCTGGCTTCAGAGTCTGCGCGAAGAACAGAAAAATGGCCTCATTCCTAATGTGGTGCCTGATACAGGCTGTGGCGCGGGTAGTCCCGGCTGGGGCGATGTTGGCGTTGTGTCGCCCTGGGATGTGTACGTCAGGACGGGCCATCGGGATGTGCTTGAAGAGAATTACGATATGATGAAGCAGTGGACGGCAGCCTACGAGCGGCAGGCTAAGAACTTCATCGTCACCCGCAAGGGGTATGGGGACTGGTTGGTTCCTTACAAAAAGGGAACGGGCCACGACTATATTTCCACGGCCTACTTTGGCCGGTGTGCCCGCATCATGGAGCAGGCTGCCACGGCGCTTGGCAAGCAGGCGGATGCCGCCCGTTACAGAAAACTCCATGGCGACATTCGTGCCGTGGTGTCTTCGACCTTCTTTGACACTACAGGCAAGCTCAAGAAGGAGACGCAAACGGGGTATCTGATGTTTCTCGGTTACGATCTTCTCAAGCCGGAGCTCCGATCCGGTGCGGTCACAAATCTGCTAAAACTCATCGATCAGGCGGGCGGACATCTGGGCACCGGTTTTCTCGGTACACCGCTTATCGCACTTGTGCTGGAAGAGGAGGGGCATGCGGATGTGGCGTATCAGGTGGTCTTCAAGGAAACCTATCCCTCATGGTTCTATTCGATTCACCAGGGCGCGACGACCATGTGGGAACGCTGGAACAGCTACAGCCACGACAAGGGGTTTGGCAATGCCGGCATGAACTCATTCAATCACTATGCCTATGGTGCCGTCGGGCAGTGGATGTACGAGCGTGTCGCAGGCCTTGCGCCGGACGCGGCGACGCCCGGTTACAAGCATTTCTTCATTCAACCCCATCCGGGAGGCCCACTAACGCAGGCCTCGGCGGAATTGGAGACGCCGTATGGCAAGGCTGCCAGCGGCTGGGAGAAGCGTGACGACGGCCTGGTGGTCAGGGCAACCGTTCCGCCCAATACGACGGCAACCCTCATTGTGCCAACATCCGGGGCGAAAGCCCCAGAGCTGTTCGTGGGCAGAACCCCTTGCAGACTCGAGCAGCGTGACGGCACGTTTGTTTACCCCGTCGGTCCGGGCACGCATGAGTTCATGGTCAGATAGGTTCTTCTAGCAACGTGCCGTGACGGTTTGACTGATCAAAGAGACGCAGGCGAATGACCTGAATCAGAAGCTTGCGCCTTACAACACATTCCTGAGGGAGCAGGCTAAGACCGAGAAGTGTCTGCTGGCAGACCTGAATGCCGACATGCAGGAATCGCTCAAGACATTCCCGGCAGCCGCACCCAAAGGCAAGCAGCTCACGCGCGATGGTGTTCACATGAATGCCCTTGGCAACCGAATGATGGCCAGAGGCATCCTCAAGACCCTCGGCGTGTCAGAAGCAAATCTCCCCGTCATTAAGGGAGAGTAAGGCTAAGGGCGGGACTCAGTAACCGTTAAGCTTGCAGCAGTAGGACCCCTGCCAGCTTGCTGGCAGGTGAATTGGACGCTGTTTGGGGGTGAAGAGGCAATGTGTTGCGCCCCACTATCGGATCTGCTCCAAGTAACCAGTGGGGTTCTTCTCGGGAGGCGAAATTCGATGGGCAATATATCCCCCATGCCGCTTCCCATTTCCCCCACTGATTCTGCGGAAGAGTGCGCCAAATGAAATAGGCTTTCATTTCACTAACGGGGGGTGCAGACTGAGCCTGCGTCAAAGGAGACTGACATTATGACCAAAAAGAAGCGGGCCCCTCAGAAAGAGAAACACAGCAATCCGCCGGCGTCGGACGAACCCGTCGCAGCTGCGGAGAATTTCCCCATTGTTGGCATCGGCGCTTCGGCCGGCGGACTCGCGGCGTTCGAGATGTTCTTTTCCGGCATGCCTACTAACTCGAATCCCGGCATGGCCTTTGTGCTGGTTCAACATCTGGCTCCGGACCACACAAGCATCCTCACCGACCTGATCCGGCGCTACACCCGCATGCAGGTGTTTGAGGTCACGGACGGGATGACGGTGCAGCCCGACTGTGTCTATATCATCCCGCCCAACCGCGATATGGCTTTTATCAACGGAACGCTCCAACTGTTGGAACCCGCCGCGCCGCGCGGTCAGCGGCTGCCGATCGACTTCTTCTTTCGTTCGCTCGCCAAGGATCAGCACGAGCGGGCAATTGGCGTCGTGCTTTCCGGCACGGGCAGCGATGGGACCGCAGGCGTGCGGGCCATTAAGGGCGAGGGCGGCATGGTTGTGGCCCAAAAGCCTGAATCCACCGAATACGACGGCATGCCGTGCAGCGCCATCACCACCGGTCTGGTCGACTTCGAACTTGTGCCCGGCGAGATGCCAGACAAAATCATCGCCTATGCGGCCCAGGCCTTCGGCAAAGCCTACCGGAAGGTCACGGCCACGGAACCCCTGCCCGAGACCGCGATGAAGAAGATCTTCGTTCTCTTGCGCACCCAGACCGGTCACGACTTTTCCTACTACAAGCCGAGCACGATCAACCGGCGTATTGAGCGGCGCATGGCCGTCAACCAGATCGAAGTGATCGACGACTACGTCAAGCATCTGCAACGCGATGCCGCTGAGGTGCAGGCGCTCTTCCGCGACCTGCTGATTGGCGTGACCAGTTTCTTCCGCGACCCGGAGGCCTTCCGGATCGTGGAGGAAAAGGTGGTGCCAAAGATTCTGTCCAACAAGAGCGAAGAGGCCGCGATCCGCATCTGGACGCCGGGCTGCTCGACCGGCGAGGAGGCCTATTCGCTCGCCATTCTTCTGGCGGAGGGCGTGGAGGCACGCAAAAAGAGTTTCACGATTCAGCTCTTCGCCACCGACATTGATAGCCAGGCCATCTCCACCGCCCGCGCCGGGATTTATCCGGCCAGCATCGTCACCGACATCTCCCCCGAACGGCTGGCCCGCTTCTTCACGATCGAGCCCGGCGGTATCACTTACCGTGTCCACAAAAGCATCCGCGATATGGTGGTCTTCTCCGAGCAGAACGTGATCAAGGATCCGCCCTTCTCGAAGCTCGACCTGATCAGTTGCCGCAACGTCATGATTTATATGGGCACTATGTTGCAGAAGAAGCTCATTCCGCTGTTCCACTACGCGCTGAATCCGGGCGGCACGCTCTTCCTGGGCACGTCTGAAACCACCGGTGATTTCGACGGCCTGTTTTCCTCGCTGGACCGCAAGCAGAAGCTCTATCAGCGCAAAGCAGACCTTGCCGGCACACGGCGCGGGGCGATTGACAGTTTTGTTCCGCACATAGCCGCGGCGGATAGGGCGCATCCGTCGGTAGCTGGCGGCAATACAACCTATCCCGAAAAGCCGCCGTTGCGCGAGTTGACCGAACAGGCGCTTCTACAGCAGGTCATCGCGGCGGGTGCATTGGTCAACAGGCAAGGCGACATCTTCTATCTGCATGGCCGCACCGGCCTGTTCCTGGAACCGGCGCCCGGCGAGGCGGGTATCAACAACATCCTGAAGATGGCCCGTGAAGGATTGCGAAATGAGCTGACCATGGCCCTGCACAAAGCCGCCGGAATCAAAGAGACGGTGTGTCATGCGGGGCTGAGCGTCAAAACCAACGGCCATTATACCACCGTCAATCTAACGGTGCGTCCCGTCACGAGCGGTGCCGGCGCCTCGCCGGAGTCGCCGCTCTTCCTGGTTATTCTGGAGGAAGTGCCAGCCGGATCAGACGTCAGAGGTCATGCATCAGAAGTCAGCGGGCCGACGCCGGACCCCGACGCCCGCGTGGCGGCACTCCAGCAGGAATTGCGCGCTAAGGAGGAATATCTCCAGAGCGCGAACGAGGAAATGCAGAGTTCCAACGAAGAGCTCAAATCCTCCAACGAGGAATTGCAGTCGGTCAACGAGGAGATGCAATCCACCAACGAGGAGCTCGAAACATCCAAGGAGGAACTGCAATCGGTCAACGAAGAGCTCTCCACGGTTAATACCGAACTGCAAATCAAGATGCTGGATCTGACGGAGGTCAATAACGACATGAACAACCTGCTGGCCGGCACCGGGATTGCCACCGTCTTTGTGGATCATCAACTGCGCATCCTGCGCTTCACCCCGACGGCCAACGAGATCATCAATCTGATCCCGGCCGATGCGGGGCGGCCGGTGGCGCACATTGTGTCCAACCTGACGGGCTACGACCGTCTGGTGGAGGACACGCAGGCCGTGCTGGACACGCTGATCTCCAAAGAGGTGGAGGTGCAGACCACGGCGGACAAGTGGTACACGCTCCGGATTCAGCCCTATCGCACGATCGCCAATGTGATTGAGGGCGCCGTCATGACCTTTGTGGATATCACCGAGGTGGTGAATACGCGCGAAGCACTGAAAGAAGCCAATGACCGACTCCTCATGACGGCCGGGGAGGTCGATGATGAATGACAACACAGAGTTCGCATCAGTCGATGCCATGCGCCGAGAGGCCGAACGCAGAGTGGCGCGGGCGCCGGAATCCCTGACGGCCATGTCGCCCGAAGAAATCCAGCAGACGGTGCATGAATTGCAGGTGCATCAAATCGAACTGGAAATGCAGAACGACAATCTGCGCGCCATGCATGCACAGCTGGATGAGTCAAGGGCCCGCTATTACGATCTCTACGATTTGGCCCCGGTGGGCTATATCTCCGTCAGTAAGAAAGGGCTGATTCTGGAATCCAACCTCACGGCCGCAACGCTGCTGAGCGTGCCGCGCAGCGGGCTGAAGAAGCTGCCGATCTCCCAGTTCATCTCAAAAGACGATCAGGACATCTATTACCGGTACCGCAAACAACTTCTCGAAACCAGCGCGACCCAGCAGTGCGAACTGCGGATGCTGAGAAGCGACGGGGAACTGTTCTGGGCCCAGCTAGATGCCACCACTGCACAGGATGACGATGGCGCGCCCTTCTGTCGTCTGGTCCTGATCGACATCACCGAGCGCAAGCTTATGAAGGAACGCCTTCACCAGGCTGAAAAGATGGACTCTATCGGTCAACTTGCGGGCGGCGTAGCTCACGATTTCAACAATCAGCTTGGCGGCATTATGAACTACGCCGACCTGCTGTTGGGGAACACCAAAGACGAGAAGCTACATCAGTACATCGGAGCCATCATTCGGTCATGCACGAGGGGTAAGGACTTGACCGGACAGTTGCTGGCGTTCTCACGCAAGGGGAAGTATGCAGTCGTACCCGTCAACATCCACGAGACGATTGGCGAGGTGATTTCCATACTCAAGCACAGCATCGACAAGCGCATCGCAATCCGACAGCTCCTTGAGGCTAATCCCCCGACCACTACCGGCGACCCGACACAACTCCAAAACGCCCTGTTGAACCTTGCTCTCAACGCCCGTGATGCCATGCCGAATGGTGGTGCGCTTGTCTTCACGACCGGCACCGTCACGCTGGATGAGGAACACTGCAACAAGAGCACATTGAACATCGCGCCGGGTGACTACCTGAAAGTCACTGTGGCCGATTCAGGCACGGGCATGGACGAAGCGACTCGGGCGCGTGTATTCGAGCCGTTCTTCACGACGAAGGATCAAGGCAAAGGTACGGGCATGGGCTTGGCTTCCGTCTACGGTACGGCCATCAACCATCACGGAGCCATTGAGGTGGACAGCGAAGTCGGGCAAGGCACGACCTTCACGGTCTATTTGCCACTGTCAGAACAGGAAGCGCAGGAAAGCCAAGCGAAGGTGCGAGCCGTGGCAGCAAAGAGAAGTGGTGCAAGGGTTCTGCTCGTTGACGATGAGAAGACCGTGAGAACCGGCACTGGCGAACTACTGCGTAACCGGGGATACAAAGTGGTCACCGCCGAGAACGGAGTAGAAGCTGTCGAATACTACGGCAAGTCATGGCAGCACATCGACCTCGTGATTCTCGACATGAACATGCCTGTGATGAATGGCCGCGACACGTTGATTGCCATGCGTGAGATGAACCCCGAGGTCAAAGCGATACTGGCTACGGGCTACAGTTTGGACGCCAACGCGCAAGAGATTCTGGATGAAGGTGCGCTTTCCTATATTCAAAAACCGTATCGCGTTGATGACCTCGTCCAGCAGATAGAGCAAGCGTTGAACACAATCGGAGCGTGATAAGCCCCACAGTCGCCAATGCTCCAAATAACTGATTGAGCTGAAAAGCCCCACGAAATGAGAGAAGAATGACCTTGCAGGAGTGTAGCGTATAAGCTACAGTATGAGTGATGGATGCACTACCGCAGTCACTGGAGGAATACGTAACACCGGAGGGGAAGACCCCATTCCAGAAGTGGCTGCGCGGGCTTCGGGATGTACGGGCTCGTGCGAGGGTACGCGTCCGCCTGAATCGTATCCGGCTTGGCAACTTCGGAACGGCAAAACCTGTCGGTGGTGGCGTTCTCGAATTGGTCATTCCTTATGGACCCGGATACCGTGTGTATCTCGCTCGTACGGGTAGCACTATTGTGTTGCTGCTCTGCGGCGGCGACAAGTCAACACAACCGTATGACATCAGCAAGGCGAAAGACTACTGGCTGGACTACCAGCGGAGGTCAGCATGACAAAACCATCCATAACCTACGACATCGGTCTACATGAGGATCTTCGCGATCCCGTAGAAGCCGCAGAGTATCTAAATGCCGCCTTGGAGGACGGGACCCAAGACGTCTTTCTCATGGCGCTACGTGACGTTGCAAAGGCACATGGTCTCACGCGCCTCGCACGTGAGACCGCCCTTAACCGAGAGAACATGTATCGCATTCTTTCGGAAGAAGGAAACCCGCAGCTTTCCAGCCTAAAGGCTCTACTCGATTCCTTGGAGTTGAGGCTCTTCATTGAGCCGAAGCGCGCTGTGGCATGACAGACAAACGAGCGAAGATCGACCTAGCTCGCCCTCAATTAGCTCCTTGGAGCAGAATGACATCTGATGTCTTCCGCATACACGATTATGTCTCCGTGTGCTATGGGGCGGTGGGATAGAGGCGGATCTTCTCACTGCATTTCATTCAGCGCAGAATAGACTCACGCGAGACATTTCTTTTCGTCCGTGTGAGTGCTATAATACTGCCCATTCTAACCATGGGAGCGTCGCTTCGCGAGAAGGCGCAGATACTGCAGATGAAGAGAAGCATCGCTACGGTTTTTGTGAGTGTCGTGGTGTTGGGGGCGGTCGCGGTGAAGGGGGTGGCCGCGCCCCCGGACTTGACCGCCGGCGGTACGCCGACCAGTACCCGAACCCAGAATCTGGGGCCGACAGGCATGCGTGGGTGGGTTTACGCCACCACCCATGCGCCTGACCCCACCAGCGAGAGCCGCCAGATTCTCGTCACCGAGATCGACGCGGGCTCGCCAGCCGCCGGAACCGTTGCCACCAACGACGTCATCATCGGTGCGGCCGGCACGGGCACCGTGCCTGTGGTCTTCACCGCTGACGCGCGCAGGGGGCTGGCCCAGGCCATCGCCGAAGCCGAAGCACGCGATCCCGCCACGCTTGACCTGCTCGTCTGGCGAGCCGGGGTCACCAATACGCTGCCGATCATGCTGCGACCCATGGGCGCCTACTCGGCCACGGCCCCTTACCACTGCCCCAAGTCCTCCAAGATCCTGCAAGAAGGGCTGCAGCAACTATTCGATAACGAGACCTCGGGCCGTTACAGCTTCGGCGCGATGGCGCTGCTGGCCTCGACCAACATCGCCTATCAGGCACGGGTCCAGTCTGAGGCACGCGCGTTGATCCCCACGACCGAGCAGATGGCCGCGATGGTCTCGGACGAACGCAGTACGGCAAGCTGCTGGGGACGCGGCTACGAGCTGCTGTTCCAGGCCGAATACTACCTGGCCACAGGCGACACCAATGTGCTGCCGTCCATCGAGGCGCGCGCGATCGAGATTGCCCGCAACCAGAGCCTGTTCGGCACGCTGGGCCACATCTTCGCCGAGAAGAACGATGACGGCTCGGACAACGGTTCCATGGGTGGAGGGTATGGGGTGATCAACACGCCCGGCCTGAATTGCTTCCTGGGCATCCAGCTTGCCCGCGAGTGCGGCGTCACCAATGCTTACATCGAGCCGGCCATCGAGCGCTGTAGCCGCTTCTTCGCCTATTTCGCGGGCAGGGGCACGATTCCGTATGGAGAGCACACGCCCTATGTCAACTACAGGGGCAGCAACGGTAAGAACGCGGTGGCGGCCCTGGCTTTCTCCCTGCAGACCAACCGACTCGAGGCGTGCCACTACTTCAGCAAGCTGTGTGCGACCTCGGATAAAGCGCGCGAGTCGGGGCATACGGGTCCCTTCTTCGAGTATCTCTGGGCACCCTTGGGTGCCAACGCGGGCGGCGAAGCGGCAGCGGCCTCCTTCTTCAACCGCATCCGCTGGCACCTCGACCTGCAGCGGCGCTGGGACGGGGCGTTCGCCTACGACAACCTGGCCAGCGACGGCGGCGAGGGAAATGGCAACCGGTACTACGATTTCAACATGACGGCCGCGGCCATGCTAACCTACGCGCTGCCGTTCCGCCGACTGCATGTAACGGGTGCCAATCAGGACACCAACCAGTGGCTGAGTGCCGGCGACGTGGCTGAGATCGCATGGGCCGCCGGCTACGACCCCACCGCCCGCAGCGACGCAGAGCTCATCTCGGACCTCGACAACTGGTCGCCTGTCCTGACGCATGACGCGGCCCTGGAACTGGGCAACCGCAGTATCAACTCGACCGAGCTCAACCAGATCATCGCGCTGGCCGAGGACACCAACGGGATGGCACGCGTAGGCGCCTGCGATGCACTCGGCTGGATCGGTGACAGCGGCGGCCTGAACACGCTGGCGACGCTCCTGACCGACGGCGAGGACCATGTCCGCTACATGGCTGCCGAATCACTGCGTTATATCGGCGGTGCGAGCACGGTGCTCGATATGATTCTCTCCGCGGCCGACACGACCGCCCGGCCGCTCCGGCCATTCGACGAGGAGGACCCTCTGCATTTCGACCACGGACGACTGGCGATGCTGCTCTTCTACGGCGGCAACGCCTATGGACCCAAAGGACTACTGTACAACAACATCACCGGCATCGACCGCGACCTGCTCTACCCGGCCATCAAGGCCGTGGCCGCCAACCCGGTCGGTCAGGCCCGCAGCACCCTCGGAACCATCTACGACATGCTCTCCTACGACGACATGCTGTCCGTGGCGGGGTCGGTGGTGGACTCGGTCATGTGGCGCTCGCCGGCTGACAAGATGTTCAGCACCGGGGTCCGAACCCACGGCCTCGAACTGCTCGAGCGCTACGGCATCGCCGAGGGCGTCCCCCTGGGGCGGATCGCGATCGAGGACGACCGCGACAAAGTGGGTCAAGCCATGTTGCAGACCCTCGAGGACTACGCTGGCGCCACCCTCTACGTGACGCCCGACCCCGACATCATTAGTTTTCTGGAAGGCGAAATCGGCGGTCCCCCTCCACTTCCCGCAGGACGTTTCGCCTCTGAGGCCACGGCCGCGCTGACGGCAGTCACGAACGATGCGAGTCCCTATGTGCCGATGCCCCTCAAGCGCATCGTCTCCGTCAGCGCCGACGAAAATCCGATCACGCTCAGTGGGCCAACCGTCTCCACAGCCCTGCGGGTCGATGCCCTGGACTACGCCGAGGGCGACGCGGTTTTCACCTGGCGCAAGCTACACGGCGCCAGCCCGCTGGATATTGCGCCCAATGGCACCCCCAGCAGCACCAATGCCACGCTGATCTTTGATGCCCCAGGACGGCACACGTTCGAAGTCACCATGTCGGACTCACGCGGGCTGACCGAGGTGTCGACTCAGCTCGTCGTGATCGTTTACGACTCGGGAGGCGGCCTCCCCTCGAACGCCCTCCCCACTGCGGACGCGCAAACCGTCGTACTCGTGCAGGACCAGCCGGCGCCCATCACGCTCACCGGCAGCGACCCCGACGGCTATCCCCTGGTCTTCACGATCACCACGCCGCCCGACTATGGTTTCATCAGCGGGAGCGGGTCCACTCTCGTCTACCATCCCGACACACTCTACGTGGGTCCCGACAGCTTTCTCTTTGACGTCATGGACAGCGAAGGCGCGACAAGCACGGCCACCGTTGACATCACGGTCGAGGCGGTCTCACATGCCCTCGAGGTCTACGAGCCCTTCGCCTACACGCCGGGCGGACTTGATGGCCAGTACGGGATCTACGAGGTCGGTCTCGCCGGGAGCTGGGACGCGCATGACAGCACGACCGTGATCGCCGACACCCTCTCCTACGGGTCACTCGTGACGCGCGGCGGGCGAGTGGGCTTCGCCCGCTCCGTCAACCGTTACGGGGGAGGCCGATCGCTTGACGCGCAAGCGCTTTCCGACAACGGCCTGCTTGACGACGGCGCCACCCTCTGGTTCAGCATCCTGACAGGGGTAGAGACGAATGCCAACGGAACCAATGTGCGCCTGGCTGTGGCTCTCGCCACGGATCCCTTTGGTACGGGCAACGGTGATTGGTGGATCCAACATTCGGGATCAGGCGTGGGCCTGTACCTGCCGAGTGGCGTGCCACGTGCCGCCGCGTTTGCCGGCTCGGGGGCCCCGCTGGCCGATCCGGATGTCGCCCCCAGATTCACGCCCGGCGTCCATGGCGTCGTGGTCGGCAAGATCGTGTGGGGCGCGACTTCGGCTGACCCCGATTCGATCGCGTTGTTCATACCGGACACCTCGATGGGCGGTATAGACACCCCGGTCTCCACCTACACCACCACGGTCGATCAAGCGGCCTTCGACACCCTTACCTTTCGTTGGGGTGACCTGCCCATACTGGATGAGATCCGATTCGGCGCGAGCTATGCCTCGGTCGTGTACGGGGTCGACTCCGCAAACCCCGACGTTACGCCCCCGATTCCTGACCCCATGCGTTTCGACGAGCGCCCCAAGGCTTCTGGCACAGCGGACGTTGCCATGACAGCCGTGATCGCAACGGACCGCAACGGACCTGTCGAATACTACTTCGAAAACTCGACCACCCTCGATAACAGCGGCTGGACTCCCACGCCGGCCTGGACGAACACCGGGCTGAGCTTCCCCCTCGGCGAGGTGCATGGTTTTCGTGTCAAGGCGCGCGATGTCCACCGCAACGAAACGGCCTGGTCGGACGTGTCCACCGCGGGAAACGCCGACACCCTCTCCCTCAACTTCTTCGCCTACGGCAGGGCGCTGACCGACGAATGGTTGCAGGAATCCTGGCGCGAGACGGTACGTCTGGACCCGACCGACACAGATCGAACCGCCGGCGTCTGGGAAACCGCCGACTGGTCGAATGTGGGACCAGAGAATCCCGGCACGACCTCAATCACGAACCCCGGCGGCGCCACGGCGACGTTGACGCTGAACAACGAGCGCAACGCCGCTCCTTACTGGTGGGCGGACACGCGTGACGATGCGGACGCCGTCGACGTCGGCAACGCGACGCTGCTCGATGGCCATCGAAACGGCACCGAGTATACGGAAAGCGGGGGACCGTCGACCTTGCCCGACATGATCGCCGACTTCGAGCTCTCGGGCATCAGCTATGCGATGTATGATGTGATCATCTACCTGGGCGGCAACGCCGGGCAGGCGTATGAGGGTCGAGGCGCCATGGTCTTCAATGGCACCACGAACCACTTCGCCCTTACCCCGGATGAGCCCGACGGTGCACTGGTCAAGATCGTCGACGAGACAACCCCTGGTAACTACATGCTCTACGAGCACGTGACGGGGCCTTCGTTTAGCGCTCGGATATGGGGTGAAGGGTTCACGCACATAGGCCCCAGCGGGATACAAGTGCGTCAAGTCGATGTGCGCGTGAGGAGTCATGCCGCCATGTTCCGCTTCAGGTAGCATCGTCTCGCCATTCGAAGCGACCTGTGCGGTCGTTGCACACAGACCGTCACCGACTCCCACTGTCGGTGCTATGGGGTCCGGGGATAGAGTCGGGTTTTCAGCCGCGCCAGGTCATCCACAATGACGTAGAGGGCGGGTACCAGGACAAGCGTGATGAGGGTGGCGAAGAGGATTCCGTAGCCCAGTGAGATAGCCATGGGGATCAGGAAGCGCGCCTGGCGTGAGGTCTCGAAGATCATGGGGGCCAGGCCGCCGAAGGTGGTCAGGGTGGTCAGCATGATGGGGCGGAAGCGCTGGACGCCGGCTTGCGTGATGGCGGCGAAGGCGCCCAAGCCGGTCTGGCGGACCCGGTTGGCGAAGTCGATCATGACGAGTGAATCGTTCACCACGACACCGGCCAGCGCCACGACGCCGAACATGCTGAGAATACTCAGGTCATAGCCCATAATGATGTGACCGATCACGGCGCCGACGATGCCGAAGGGCACCGTGATCATGATGATGAGTGGCTGGGTATAGCTCTTAAAGGGCACGGCCAGCATGGCGTAGATCACGAAGAGCGCCAGCAGCATGCCGGTCTTGAGGCTGCTCAGACTCTTGCGCATATCAGCCTGGCGGCCCTCAAAGCTGTAGCGCAACCCGGGAAAGCGCTGCACCAGCTCGGGCAGGATATCGCGTTTCATATCGCCCAGGATCTCGCCGGCTTTGCTGCGCGGGCGTACATCGGCGGAGACGGTCACGGCGCGCCGGCCGTTGCGCCGGCTGATCGTGGTATAGGAGCGGCCGCGCGCGATGCTGACCGCGTCGCGCAGCGGAATTTCGCCGCCGGAAGGCGTGCGCAGTATGAGCGTCTCGACATCGTTGGGCGAGACACGCTCCGCCTCGGGTAGGCGCACCATGACCTTGATCTCGTTGCGGCCGCGCTGTTGGCGTAGCACCTCGGCACCGTAAAAGGCCGAGCGCACCTGGCGTGCGACGCCGGCCGCGGTCAGGCCGACGGAGCGACCGAGCGGGGTCATGGTGAAGTCGAACTGGCGTTTGCCGGGCGAGAATCCGTCATCGATATCCATGACACGCGGAAACTGCGAAAGCGACTGGGCCAGGTTGGCACTGGCCAGCTCGAGTGTCTCCAGGCTGGGATGGGTCAACTCGACCGTGAGACCGGCACCGTGGCCGGGGCCACCGGAATCGGATTCGAAGACGAGTGTCTCGACCCCGGCCACGGCGCCGACGGCCTGGCGCCATAGTTCGATCACACGCCCCGTGTTCAAGGGGCGCAGGTCAGGATCGGTGAGTTGAATGCGGATCTGGGTGACATGGCCGCCGCTCTGACTGCGGAAAGTGCCGCCAATCTCGGAAAAGATACCGAGCGAGAGCTGGTCGCCACCGTTGGCGGCCACGACCTCTTGGGCCCCCTCCTGGAGGAGGCGCAGTACCGCTTCGGTGTCGTGGACCGAGCAGCCGTAGGGAAGGACGGCCGAGGCGACGGCGTAGTCGGATTCCACCTTGGGAAAGGTGGTCATTCCGAGCCGGCCGCTGCGTACGTAGCCGATGGTCATCATCAGAATCGCAAGCCCGACCGCAACGGTGGCGTAGCGGAAATGAACCATGAAACGGAGAAAAGGACCGTACTTAGTCTGCACGAAGTGGCGGAAGGCGTGACTGAAGCGCTGCTGCTGGGCGTGCAGCCAGGCGAATGGGCCACGCAGCTTGTGGTCACGCTGGTGGCCGAGGTGGGCGGGTAGGATAAAGAGCGACTCGATCAGCGAGATCATGAACACCGAGATGACGACGGCCGGAATGTTGCGGAAAATCTTGCCCATGACACCCGGTACCAGGGCCAGGGGGATGAAGGTGACCACGTTGGTCAGCACACTGAAGGTGACCGGCATCACGATCTCACGCGTGCCGATGATGGCGGCTTCGCCGAATGGGAGACCCTCCTGGCGGTGGTGATAGATGTTTTCGCCGACGACAATGGCGTCGTCCACCACGATGCCGAGGGCGATGATGAAGGCGAAGAGCGAGACCATGTTGATGCTGATGCCGATGGCCGGTAGCAGTAGCATGGCCCCCAGGAAAGAGATCGGGATGCCGAGTGTGACCCAGAAGGCCAGGCGGATTTCGAGGAAGATACCCAGCAGGCAGAAAACCAGGATCAGGCCGATGGCGCCGTTGCGCAGGAGCAGCGAGATGCGCTGGCGGTACATATCCGAGTAGTCCAGCAGGATGGCGACATCCAGTCCGCCGGGGAGTGTCTTGCGGAAGCCCTCGATATGTTCGCGCACGGCATCCGAGACCGTGATGGGGGTCTGATCGCCCACGCGGTAGACGCGGATCATGACCGCCGGCTTGCCCTCGAAGGTGGCGTAGCGGTCCACGTCGGCGAAGCCATCTTTAATCGTGGCGATGTCGCCCAGGAGCACCTGCGTACCGTCGGGGGCGGTGACGATCGGCAGGGAGGCAAACTCGGGGCCGTAGTCGCGCCGTTCACGCACACGCACCAGCAGCTCACCGGAGTCGGTCTTGAGCCCGCCGCCGGGCACTTCGATGGCCGACTGACGCAGGACGGCGGCCACATCGGCCAGGGCAAGGCCGTGAGCGCGCAACTGGGCCTGTGAGACTTCAATCCCGATCTCGAAGGGGCGCACGCCGGTCAGCTCGACCTGCGTGATATCGGGGTCTTGCAGGAACGTGTCGCGGATACGTTCGGCCACGTCACGCAGGGCGCGCTCATCATGGTCGCCGTAAAGCGCCATCGAGACCACCTCGCGCCGGCGCGATGCGATCGTCACCTGGGGTTCCTCCGCCTCTTCAGGGAAGGTGGTGATGCGGTCGATCTCGCCCTTGAGGTCGTCGGCCAGCTTCTGCACATCGGCGCCCACGAGGGCCGAGACCGTGACCACGCCCACGCCCTCGCGGGCCTGGGCGGTCACCTCGTCGACCCCGTCGAGGCCCGAGGCGGCTTCCTCGACCACCAGCACGATCCCCTGCTCCACCTCTTCGGGGCTGGCGCCGGGGTATGGCACGGTGACGATCATCACGTCGAGATCGAACGAGGGAAAGAACTCCTGCTTGATACGCGTGGCCCATACGGCCCCGCCGACGAGCAGGACCAGCATGAGCAGGTTGGCTGCCACGCCGTTGCGCGCCATCCAGGCGATGGGGCCGCGCCGTTTGGTGGATGAGTCGTCAGTCATGAGCGGTCTCCCCGGCCAGCCGCAGCGAGGTGCCGGCTATTCCCGACGACAGCGAGGTCGTGATCACGCGGTCGCCGTCATTAAGCCCTGTGGCGATGTAGACATGGTCGTGATCACGCCACGCGACGTCGACCGAGCGGATGGCGAGTTGGTTGTTGTCGTCGGCCAGCCAGACCCGGTCGCCATCACGCATGGCGCTTTGCGGGAGCTGGATCACATGATCGAGAGGCAACGCCGGCAGGTGGGCCTCCACGTAGTTGCCCAGCAGGGGGGCGGCGCCGTTCGTGGTGGCCGCGGGACCCGGAATGGCCACCAGCAGGGCGGCCATGCGGCCGCGCGCTTCTACGGTGCCGGCGTGACCGATCAGGCGGCCCATGGTGGTGAGACCATCCGTCGCGATGATGGTGACCGAGGGCGTGGCGGTGGGCGGAACGGCGAGGACGGGGCGCATGCGGTCGACCGGAACCGAGACGCGGACCCAGTAGGTGTCAGCATCGACAATGCGGGCCACGGCACGTTGCGGAGAGGCCAGGCCGCCGCGTTCGATCATGCGGGTTTGGACCAGCGCGGTGAACGGTGCCGTGACAGTTGTGCGTTCCAGGTTGAGGCGCGCCTGGGCCAGGTCGGCTTCGGCCGCGGCGAGGGAGCTGCGGGCCGCGGCGCGGTGAGGATCGCGCTGGATGAGGGACTCCTCGGAGGCGGAGAGACCGGCGTGGCTGCCCAGCAGCTCACGTTCGCGGCGGGCGACGTCACCGGCGCCCTGTTCGACGGCCAGTTCGAGCCTGGCGCGCGCCACGGCGGCTTCGGCGCGGGCGACGGCCTGGGCGAAGTCACGCGGATCGATCGTGAGGACGGTGTCACCGGCCGGAATGATGCCGCCTTCACGGAAGGCGGGGTGAACGGAGATGACCTCGCCTGCGACCAGTGGCTGCAGGTCGACCTGGCGTGAGGCCACGATCTCACCATAGGCGCTTACAACGGGTGTGTGGGCGGCGATGGTGACGGCAGTGACATCCACCAGCGGTTCGACGCGCATGGGCGGACGCCGCTTCGGTGTGGGACGGGTTTCGTAAATGCGCTTGGCGACCAGGACGCCCAGCAGAATAAACAGGATCGGTAGCACGATACGAAGTACCACGATCAGTCGGCTCTCTTTTTTCGTTTGTGTGCTCATCTCTACTCTTCCTCATTGATAGCGCCTGCAATCGAGCGATGCAGGGCGATACGATATTTCAAAAGGGTGGCTTCGGCATTGATCAGATCGCGTTCGAGCGACCAGACGATGATCTGCTGGTCGAGCACGCGCAGGTAGTTGTCTTGGCCGCGGGTGTAGCGTGCTACTTGTTCGGCGAGGGCGGTGCGGGCGGCGGCGAGCTGGCGGCCGCGGGCGGCGACGTGTTCGCGTTGACGGGTCTCACGTACGAGGGCGTCTTCGACCTCGCGCACGGCGTTGAGGACGGTCTGCCTGTAGCCGATCAGGGCCTGTTGACGCATGGTGTCGATGCGGGCGACTTCGGCTTTGCGCAGGCCGGCATCGAAGAGGGGGCCGGCCAGGTTGGCGGCCAGGTTGGCCAGCCAGTTGTCAAAGAGTGTGGCGGTAGCCGAGGAGGCGTAGCCGGCCGTGGCGGTGAGGCGCAGGGCTGGCAAGCGTGCCGCGCGGGCGACCTCGACCCGTTCAGCAGCCGCCTGGAGGCGTGCGCCGGCACGCTGCACATCGGGGCGGCGCGCCAGCACATCGGCTGGCAGGCCCACGGCCGGGGGCGCGGCGGGGAGCGGGGGCAACGCGGTGGTGGGGGCGAAGGGGGCGGCCGAGGGGGTGCGTCCCAGCAGGACGGCCAGGGCGTTGGCGAGCGTGCGTTCGGTGGCGGCAGCGGTGGGGAGGGCGGCTTCGATGGCGGCGACCGACTGGCGCTGGCGATAGAGATCGACCGCGCTGGCCATGGCGCGGCGGAAACGCATGTCGACCAGTTCGAGAATCTTGCGGTTGGCTTCGAGCTGCTCGGTCAGGAGGGCGTGGGTCATGCGTGTGGCGACGAGGTCGATCCAGGTCTGGCAGACCGTGGCGGCGAGGGAGACCTCCGCGGCGGCGAGATCGTGGCGGCCGGCGGCGGCCTCGTGCAGGATGGCACGACGCTCGGCGCGGACGCGGCCCCAGAGATCGATCTCGTAGCTGGCGGCGAGGCCGAGCGAGTAGCTATCGGTGGTAACAGTGCGGTCGGCGTTGAGGCCGGTGTCCCGCCGGGCGCGGGTGGTGCCGGCGCCGGCCTGCAGATCGACCGAGGGGATCAGGGCCGCCCCGGCCTGCTGGACGCGCAGCTCGGCCTGTTCGAGGCGGAGGCGGGCATCGGCCACCGAGAGGCCGTTGGTGAGGGCCTCATCGACCAGAGCGTTGAGCTCGTCGACCGCAAAAGCGGTCCACCACTGGCCTGCACCGGTTTCACCGTCCGGGTAGAGTGAGAAGGCTTTGGGCAGCGTGATGGCGTCGGCGGGCGTGACGGCGGGTTGGCGCGTGGCGCAGCCGGCCAGGCCGATGACGATAGCGGCAGCACATGCGGATAAGGTGTGACGGATCATGCCGGGTTCTCCTTTAAGTCGACAATACCGGCCAGGCAGAAGCGTGAGACATGGTCGGCCAGGTGCTCGGCGATCTCATCCGGTGTGCCGTGGGCATAGAGACGGCGCTCACGCAGGGCGCGGTTAAAGGCGAAAAAGACGCATTGACTGATGACGCTGAATCCACACGCTATGACACGCATATCGTAGGGGTCGGTTTTGAGAAGGTCGGCAATGATGGCGTGCAGGACCTTGCGCTGGGGCTCGACCACCTCTTCCAGGATGGCATCCAGAGCGGCGGTGGGTTCGGCCATCTCCTTAACCATCATACGTGGGAAGTAGCCTATCTCTGTTTCGTCGAAGACCCGCCGCATAAAGGCGCGGATGAAGGCGCGCAGACGGTCGTGCGGGCTGGAGGAGGCATCGACACCTTCATCAAGGGGGATAGCCTCCATTGCCAGGGCGAATCCGTGGCGCCAACAGGCGTTGTAGAGCGACTCTTTATCGCCAAAATGGTAGTTCACTGCCGCAATATTGGCATCGGCGCGTCTACAGATCTCGGCCACGGTCGTGTCACGGAACCCCTTCTCCGCAAACACAGCATACGCCGCCTTGAGCAGCCGTTCCCGCGTGGATAAATCAGACATTTCAATCTCCTGTTTCAAATGTACGTTTGAATCTAGCGCAAAAGGGGATGGGAGCGCAAGAGGAAAAACGTGCTGCGACAAAACCGCAGTCGTAACCTGCTAGCCTGGATTATTCACGAACTACCAGGAGAGGCTGCCCGCAGATCACGCAGATGGACGCAGATCCGGGGAAATCGGGGGAAAGAAGGAGATGTTGCGGGAATCGCCCAGGCCGGAATACCGCCCTGAACGATTCCCGCAACGTTATCCGCCGGGCGCTAATCGCGCCCGGGAAAGCCCCGTTCCGCAAAGGGTGGTAGGGCGTGGCAGCCTGCCCGCCGTAGCCTTGCGCGAAGGCGGGTCCTCGCCGCGCCGCGCATATGGTCTCGAGCATGACAGACGGAAGGTAAGTGCTTCCCTCTTTGCCTTCCTCAAACATGCACATCTCCTGTTCACGGCGCGGCGGGACGCCACGCCCTACCTTGCGTTCCGGCCCCCCCTGTGCCCCCACCGGCTGCGATTAGCAACCGGGGAGCAACGTGGCGAGAACCGTTCAGCGGGCATGCCGCGCCGTAGCCTTCAGGCGAAGGCGGGTATTCCCGCTGGGCGATTCTCGCCACATTTCCCCTCTCTCTTCTCTCATCTGCGTCCATCTGCGTGATCTGCGGGCAGTCCCTTTCTCCTTCGTCGCGAGATCACGAAGTTGATGAATAGATCAGGCTAGAATTTGCCAAACCGCACTGGAACCATGTATCCTGCTGTACATGATGACTGAAGCAAACGATCAAGCTGGCAGCGTGACCGTGGAGGATATGCTGAAGAACGTATTCGGGTTCGACACATTCCGTCCCGGACAAGAGGAAGTGGTTGATCGGCTCCTGGAGGGAGAATCCGCTCTGGCGGTGTTCCCCACCGGTGGCGGGAAGAGCCTGTGCTACCAGCTTCCGGCCTTGCGACTGGAGGGCATGACGCTGGTGGTGTCGCCGCTCATTGCACTGATGAAGGATCAGATCGATTTTCTGGTTGGCAAAGGCGTTCGTGCCGCACGATTGGACTCAAGCCTGTCCGGCGAGGAAGCGCGTGCGGTGTGGGATGATCTATGGAACGGTCGACTGAAACTGCTCTATGTGGCGCCGGAACGTTTCGCCAGCGAACGGTTCATCCAGCGACTGCGGCGCTCGACGATCAGCCTGATGGTCGTTGATGAGGCCCACTGCATCTCGGAGTGGGGCCACAACTTCCGTCCCGATTACTTGAAGCTGGCGGCGCTCGCGGATGACCTGCGTGCGGAGCGGGTATTGGCGTTGACCGCCACGGCCACACCATCGGTGGCGGACGACATCTGCCGCAGCTTCTCTATCAAGCCAGGGGCATACATCAACACGGGGTTTCACCGACCCAACCTGATCATGCGAACCGTGCCGTGCCAGGCGTCGGCACGCGATGGCCTGCTGCTGGACCGGCTCCGCAGCCGTCCTCGCGGAGCCACCATTGTGTATGTGACGCTTCAGAAGACGGCGGAACGAATCGCCGAGTTTCTGTCTGCCGGCTCCATCACTGCACGGGCGTACCACGCGGGCATGGAGGGCGACGACCGGCACGCGGTTCAGGATTGGTTTATGGCGTCGCCTGATGCCGTTGTTGTGGCAACGATTGCGTTCGGCATGGGGATCGACAAGCCGGATATTCGCTATGTGTATCACTACAACATGCCCAAGTCGCTGGAGAACTACATGCAGGAGACGGGCAGAGCGGGACGTGATGGCGCCGAGGCCTGCTGTGATCTCATGGTCTGCCCCGATGATATTGCCACGCTGGAGAACTTCTCCTATGGGGACACCCCAGCCCTGGCGTCGGTACAGGGCGTGATCGCTCATGTTTGCGGTCTGCCGGAAGCCTTTGACCTATCCGTCTATGAGTTGTCCGCTGCCCACGACATGAGGGGCCTCGTCGTGTCGACACTGCTGACGTACCTTGAGCTGGAGGGTGTGCTGGCGTCAACGGGGCCACTCTACAACGAGTACAAGTTTCAGCCGCAACGCTCGTCATCGGAGATGCTGGCGGACTTCGATGAAGACCGCCGACGCTTCCTGCGCGCCATGTTTGCGAGAGCCAGGAAGGCGCGGACGTGGTTTTCACTGGATATCGCAGCAACCGCTGCCGCCCTGGGTGAGCGCCGGGAGCGGATTGTGGCTGCACTGAACCACTTTGAAGACCGCGGCGACCTGATACTGAAAGTGGCCGGGCTGCGGCGCGGCTACCGATTCGTACAGCGCCCGGCCGATCCCGGTGTAGTTGCTCAAACACTTCATGCACGCTTTGAGGAGTCCGAAACCCGTGATATCGCACGCATCGGCCAGGTGGTTGCGCTGGCATCTATGACCGAATGCACGGTGAAACATGTGCTGGATTACTTCGGTGAGTCACTCGCAACGGATTGCGGACACTGCGACCGCTGTCTCGGCGAACCCATCCCGCCGTTGCCGGCTCATCGCGATGGAGCCCTGTCCGAGGCCGATATGACGGCGATCCAGTCGCTTGTCCAGGAGCAGCATACCGCCCTTGGGACGTCCCGGCAGCTGACACGTTTTCTCTGTGGCTTGACCTCGCCGGCCGCTTCACGTGCAGGGCTCGGACGGGACAACCGCTTCGGGCGGTTCACCCACATGCGGTTTCACGTTGTGATGAAGGCGGTAGGAAGTGGGCCGTGAGCAGTGGGCCGTGAGCAGTGGGACACCCCTAATGAACTGCTTAGTTGTTGGTGCTCCGATAGTTACGATGATGTGAGTCGAATAGGGGTAATCGAATAAGGGTGGGGAGTAAGGGTCCCATCTGGGGATTTCAATGGGTTGAGGGAGCCTTCCGATGCCCAAGGATGGCGGTCAGGGCACCGCCGATGACGAGGGCGACGGCAAGGGGGAAGAGGCGGGTGGGGGCTTCATGGAAGATGAACCAGGCCAGGATGCCGGCCGGGATGAATTGGCCCAGGTTGGTGATGGCCACCAGTTGGCTGGGCAGTGACCGCATGGAGACGTTGAGCAGGGTGTGACCGGTGATGGTGGGAATGAGGGCGAGTCCGATCATCAGCAGGGCCTCGCGGCGGGAGGTGATCAGGATCGAATCGGCCGTGGCCAGGCCGACCAGGAGGCAGAGGAGGCCGGCAAAGAGGTAGACCAGCGGGACGTAGAGCCAGATGGTGGGGACGTGGGCGCGCCGGTTCCATGCGAGGTAGACGGCGAAGGTGAGCATCGAGCCAAAGCAGATGATATCGCCCAGAAAACTCCGCAGCGAGAGGTGGTAGTCAGCCATGGCGAGCAGGAAGGTTCCGGCAAGGGCGACGGCGGTGCCGATGGCTTCGGTGCGGTTGATCCGTTCGCGCAGCATAAACCAGATAATGAAGGGCATGGCCACGGGCACCAGGTTGACGATCAGGCTGGCATTGGCGATGGCGGTCATATGCACACCGCTGTTCCAGCTCCAGAAATGGAGGGCCAGCAACACGGCGGCGGGGGCGGCCTGGCGACAGAGGTCGCCGGGCGGGTAGAGGGGGTGGCGCCGCCGGGCCCTGAGGTAGGCCGGGCTGAGGAGCAGTGCGGCGATGAGGAGACGGTAGGCGGCGACGAGAACGGGGGCGGTCGAGCTGGCACGGATCATCGGGGCGGCGGTGCCACACGCCACAACGGCCATGACGAGGAGGAGCATGCGGAGCGTGAACACTCAGACCTCTCCACCGGCAACTACGGAGAGGTGGGGCAGCTCGCGATAGCGCCCATCGTAGTCGAGTCCGTAGCCTGCCACGAAGAGGTCGGGTACGGTGAAGCCGACGTAATTGGCCTCGAAGGGCACGACCCGGCGGCTCGGTTTGTCGAGAAAAACACAGGTCTTGAGGGAAGCGGGGTTGAATGCGGCCAGGTGGCGGCAGGCGAAGTCGAGCGTGCGACCGGTGTCGAGGATGTCATCGACGAGCAGGACCGGCTTGCCTGCAAGGTCGATATGGATATCGCGCATCATATCGACCCGGCCGGACGACTCGGTCCCGGCGCCGTAGGAGGCGACGGTCATGAAATCGATCACGAGGCGTACGTTCCGTCGGTAAAGCAGGCGCACGAGATCGGCGGTAAACATGAAGCTCCCGCGCAGGAGGCCAATCACATAGAGTTCGTCGCCATCGAAGTCATCCGCAATGCGATCGACAAGCTGGCTGATGCCGGCATGCAGATCGGTCTCGTTGATCAGCGGCTCCAGGATAGCGTTGCGTGCGGCCTTGCTCATAGCGTGGAGCGATTATGGGCGGCTGGGCGCACGGGTGCAAGGTTGCTTTAATGTACGCCTTCTTCGCGGTTGCTCCGAAAGCATATCCCTTGACGCTGATCTACTGGTGCGGGATAGTTGGCCGCAATGGATGAGCAGGCAGACAATGCGATAGCCGCGTGGCGGCAGGTTCTCGGAGCGGAGGCGGTCATCGCCGATGCGGAGGAGCTCCGGACCTATACAGGGGCGGTCTGTGGCAGCCAACGCGAGGTGCCGTGTGTGTTGCGGCCGGGGGATGCCGACCAGGTGCGCGAGATTGTGCGCATTGCCAACCAGTTCAAGACGCCGCTCTACCCGGTCAGCCGCGGAGCGCAATGGGGTATGGGGTCGCGTCTGCCGGTGCGGGATGGCGCGGCGATTGTCGATCTCTCGCGTCTGAACCGCATCCTCGAAATCAACGAGGAGCACCACTATGCGATCGTGGAGCCGGGGGTGACCCAGGGGCAGCTGATCGATCACATTGCGGAGCAAGGGCTCGACTTGATGCTGAACGTGACCGGGTCGACGTCAACCACCAGCCTGATCGGCAATGCGATGGATCGCGGGGTGGGCTATTTCGATTCGCGTGTTCACGGAATTTCGAACATGACGGTCGTGCTGGGCAACGGCAAGACGATCCAGACCGGATTTGGCCATGTCGAGGGCGCCAAGACGGCCAACCTCTATCCGTACGGTATCGGGCCGTCGCTGGACGGTCTATTTTCGCAGGGCAACTTTGGGGTGGTGGTGTCGGCCTGCATCGATCTGATGCCGGCGCCTGAGTGCTGCATGACGGCGGTGGTGCGTATCGATTCGGCAGCCACGTTGGGTGCGGTGATCGACGGCATGATCCGCTTGCGCAAGCAGGGGATTTTCCACACGATTGCGCATGTGGGCAATCGGGAGCGTTCTTATATCCTGTTGGCCCCCATGCTTTACCAGGTCATGTTGACCGAGGGTGGGACGCCCGGACCCGAGCTGCGCCGACAGGCGGTAGCGATGCTGGAGGAGGCGGGATTCGGGCCATGGAGTGCGGGTGTCGGCATTCTCGGCACGCGCCGGCAGCTCGCGCTGGCCAGGCGTGAGATTCGACGCACCTTCCGCGGCATTGCCAAGACCACGTTCCTGGATGACGCCTTCATCCGCAGGGCCAAGGCGGTGTCGGGGATGCTGGCGTTCATCCCTTACGTGAAGAAGCAACGGATGTTGTTGCAGGCCATCGAGCCGACGTACGGGTTTACGCAGGGCAAGACGACCGACACCTGTATCAACACGGTCTACTGGCCAACCGGCGATTTCGAGCATCTCGACTCGATGGATCCGGCGCAGAGCAACAGTGGTCTGATGTTCTGTCTGCCCATTCTGCCGGCTTCGGGCGAGGCGGTGTGTGCGGTGGTGAAGGAAATCGAGGCGACTTTTTCACGTCATGGATTTGAGGCGGCGATCACGGTCAACTTGATGACCGACAAGGCGATGGAGGGGGTCGTGAGCCTGGCCTTCGACCGGCGTGACGCCGAGCGGAGTGCGGCCGCGAAGGCCTGCATCCAGGAGATGGAGGCGCAGTACATGGCGACGGGGTATCCGCCCTACCGGGTCGGGATCGATTCGATGCACCACGTGTTGAACGAAGATGATACCTTCTGGCAGACGGTGCGCGATCTCAAGCAGGTACTTGACCCCAACCACATTATCGCTCCGGGACGGTACAACCTGGTTTAACCAATGAAGAGAGGACGTGAACAATGAGTATTCGAAGTAGGATCGTGTTTGTGGCCGGCATGACCGCCGGGCTGTGCATGGCGGCGCCCGACGGTGCAGACTGGCCCCAATGGCGCGGGGTGGAGCGGAACGGCATTTCGGCAGAGACGGGGTGGCGCACGGCGGCCATCGCGGATGGGCCGAAGGTGTTGTGGCGGGCCGATGTCGGTAAGGGATACTCGGCCGTTTCGATCGCGGGCGGGCGCGCCTATACGATGGGAAATGTCGATGGCCGGGATATCATCCACTGTCTTGACGCGGCGACCGGCAAAGAGATCTGGCGGCACAGCTACGACTGCAAGGCGGCGAGTTATCCGGGGCCGCGCGCCACGCCGGCGGTGGACGGCGGTAACGTCTACACCTTCAGCCGGGCGGGGCATGTGTTCTGCCTGAATGCTGCCAGTGGGCAGGTCAAGTGGCAGCGCAACGTAACAGCCGAGCTGAACGCCAAGGCGCCACGCTGGGGGTTCGCCAGTTCACCGGTCGTCATCGACGCCGCGCTGCTGCTCAACGCGGGTCCGCGCGGCATGGCGCTGGACAAGGTCAGCGGTCGCACCCTCTGGGATAGCGGTGAAGGAACCGGTGGCTACTCGGCGCTTGTCCCGGCCAAGATCGCCGGTATCCCGTCCTACCTGCTGTTCGGCCAGAAAGGGCTATTAGCAGTCGATCCGGCCAACGGAAAGCTGCGTTGGTCATCGGAGTGGGTCACGTCGTATGATGTCAACGCTGCAGACCCGGTGGCGCTCGGGGACAAGGTGTGGATTTCGTCGGGCTATGGCCGCGGCTGCGCCCTACTCGACTGTTCGGGCGCCACGCCGCGTAAGGTGTGGGAGAACAAGGCGCTCAGTGCACACTTCAGCAGTGCGGTACTACACAATGGCTTTATCTATGGCATCGATGGCAACACGAAGCGCAAGGGCAAGCTGGTTTGCCTCAAGCCCGAGACCGGTCAGATCGTATGGAGCGAAGGGCTGGGATTCGGCAGCCTGATCCTGGCCGGTGAGCGCCTGATTGTTCTGAACGAGAAGGGCTCACTCTACGTCGTGACGGCCACACCGGCGGGGTACCGCCAGCTGGCCATGGTGGAGGGGGTATTGTCCGGCACCTGTTGGACGGCGCCGACGTTGAGTCACGCGCGTCTCTATCTGCGCAACGACCAGGGCGCTGTGGTCTGTCTCGACATCAAGTAGGGACGGATGCCTCATGTCTGACCCACGGGTGTCGATCGTCATTCCGGCCTACAACGAGTCGGACAGCATCGCCAGGGGCGTGCTCGACGATGTGATCGGGACGCTGGCCGGCCTGGACCGGTCGTGGGAAGTCCTCCTCGTGGATGACGGTAGCCAGGATGATACGCTGGCCCTGATGCAAGCCTTTGCGGAGCGGCATCCGGGGATAGACTGCCTCGCGGAACCGCATCGCGGGAAGGGTCCTTCCATCCTGGCAGGCATGTGCGCGGCGCGCGGGGAGATCATCGCCTTCGTCGACATGGACCAGGCGACGCCGCTGTCTGAGCTGCCCGGTCTGTTGGCGTGGTGTGACCGCGGTTGCGAGGTGGTCATCGGCTGCCGTGGCTTGCGCCGGGCCGATGCGCCGCTGCGTCGTCGCGTGGCCTCGCTCGGCTTCACGATGGCACGGATTCTCTGCGTGGGACTGCTGCCACTCCTCGACACGCAGTGTGGCTTCAAGGCTTTCTCCCGCAAGGCGGCCGAAGCCATCATGGGCCACCTGAAGATTTTCGAGGACGAGTCGGCCCATTCGCCCAACGAGAAGTGTGTCACGCCCGCGTTCGATGTCGAGCTGCTCTATGTGGCGCGACGCCTCGGGTATGGCATCAAGGCGGTCCCGGTCGAGTGGTCCTACCGACACACGCACGGCCTCAACCTGGCGCGGGCGGGATGGGTGGGTGTGCGCGACCTGGCGCGCATCCGGCGCGCCCACCGGTAGGCGCTACGGCTGGCGGGATTCCATGAAGCGGTCCCACAGGTCACGCCGGATATAGAGGGCCAGGAGCACTTCATTACGCAGGCCCCAGTATTCCGAGATATAGCGCTCACCGGTCAGCGTGGCGACTTCTGCTTCCCGGTCCAGCGAGGCCACGATCAGGGCGGGCGCGAAGGGCGCCGGCAGGCTCGCCACATCGTTCCAGTAGCCGGTGTTGGGGTAGGCGCGAAGGTACCACGGTAGCGGCCAGGCGTCTTCCGGGTTGGTCACCACGGCGATGGGGGTCTGCCGGCCGGCGGCCTGCAGCGCGGTCACATCGTTGATGCGCTGCACCAGATTGAGATGATCCGACACCGTGTGCGAGTAGGCGTACGGGTTGCGCGCGTCGGCGCCGTAGCGGAAACTGGTCCGCTGCACCTGGCGGGCCAGGAACCCCATACCGCCGGCGAGAAGGACCAGGACGATGATTCGCGCCAGGGGGTGGCGCGAGACGTTGAAGAGGCCCGTGATACCGATGCCGGCCAGGATGATCCAGCCATGCAGGAAGGAGAGCATGCACCACGGCGTCTTGTAAGGGATCAGGGAGTAGGCCAGCGTCATGAGTAGCGTATAGAACACCAGAAAGCGCCCGAGACCGCGGTCAACCTGTTTGATCAACCGCGAGGAGGTGGCCACGAGCAACATGCCGATGGCGCCGGGCAGCATGATGACCCATTCGCTCCAGAAGAGGCCGCCGCTGCGCTGGCCGATCAGCATCCGAAGGTAGAAGGTGAAGGGGTGGACGTGGTCGCTGTTCTCACCCAATCCCTTGTGGACATAGCCGAGGTAGGTAGCGAAGGAGTGCCAGATGCCGGCGGGGTTCACACCAAACGATGAGAATAGGATGGATGCCACACCCAGTGCGGCGAGGGCCATGTAGAGTGCATGGCGGCACGTGAGCTTAAGATCAAGGGTCAGCCCCGACTTCACCTTGAAGGCCACCACGATCAGCAGGGCCGCGCCCATGCAGGCGTAGGCGATGATACAGGTCTCCTTGGTAGCATGCATCAACCCCAGGAAGACGCCGGTGGCGATGGCGCGCGGGGCGGTGCGGCGGCTGCAATAGTGCCAGCCGCAGGTAATGGCCCCGACCGTGAAGAGGAGCAGGAGGGTTTCCTGGATGAAGAAGCGGCTGTAGTAGACCATGGCAGGCGAGGCTGCCATCAGGGCCGCGGCAGCCAGGACGGCCCCGCGGCCGATGCCGTCCCAGAGCAGGAGCAGGAGCAGGAGCACCCCAACACCACAGAGGGCCGGCAGGAGGCGATAGGTCCATTCGGAGGTGGCCGCAAACTCCCGGCCGGCGGTCAGCCAGGCCAGCGGCAGGGCGAGGTAGTAGAGGGTGGGACCGTGATGCTCTTCGGGGTCGTAGCGGTAGCTGTCTCCCTCGAGCAGACGGCCGGCCCGCACGATCTGGTTGGCTTCGTCGTTGTGCAGCACGCGTTGATCGAGCTGCACGACACGAACGAAGAGCGCGACCAGCACGATCAGGGCGAACCCGCTGCGGTAGATGAAGCTGCGCATCGACCGATGCTTACTTTCCGTAGACTTCGACTTCAACGTAGTGGTTCATCTCACTGGAGGTGCTGCCGTTGCTGTAGAGCCGGACATACTGGGCTTTGAGGCCCTTGACCGCCAGCGGACGGCCCGCGAACGTCTCGATGTACTCCTTGTCCTTGCCGATGCCGAAACCGGCTGAGTTGTCGTGGTCGTTGTTGAAGACGGTACGGACGTTGGTAATGAAGTCCTCATCGTCCGCGAGCTGCACGACGACATCCTTGTAGACGCGTGCCTGGCTGTGGAAATGCCAGATCACGATGGCGTAGATCTGGCGTGTCTCTTCGAGGTCGATCTGGACATACTGTTTGCCCGGCCCGAGTTCAACGTAGCTACCGTCGGCGCCCTCCTTGTCGCCGTCGGTGACCAGCTCGAGGTCGCCAATAATGGGATAGGAATCACTGCTGGTGATCTCCATATCCTCGGCCACGTTCTCGACGCCCTTGGGCACCATGACCGGTGGACGCGGCTTGCCCTTGCGGGCGGGCTCCAGGTTGGCCGATTTGATCGTTTTGGGTGTCCCGACAAACATGGGCTTGGGCAGCTCGAGTTTGAGTGGGAGCATGCCCTGCGCCACGAGATTCGTCGCGGCTGCAAGCAGCAGGACCACGGCTACTGATGTGATTGTCTTCATGCTTCATCTTCCTTCTGTTTCTGGTTTCTCATGCAAACGACATGAACGCGCCATCCCGGCTGAGCAGATGTCCCTGGATCCCCTCGTGGGATTCACAAAACGCTTTGACGGACGCGGTGTCCATCACCATGAACGCGGTCGAGAGGGCGTCCGCCAGTGCGGCCGACGGGCAGATGGCCCACGCCTTCTCATGCCCGGTCGCGGGATCGCCCGTGCGCGGGTCCAAAACATGTGCGCCCTTGATATCCTTGCCCGAGGCGCTGATGGCCTGCTCCCTCAGGTTGACGGGGCGGCCGTGCAATCCGACCGACCACGCGTCTCCATCCTGCCGACCCATGGCCAGTGCCGTACTGGGGCCGGCCGTCAACAGCGCGTTCTCTATTCCCCAGTCTTCAACAATCGCGGCCGTATTGTCGAGGGAATAGCCCTTGCCAATGCCCCCCAGGTCGATCGCCAGCGCGCCTGATTTCCCGCTCACCTGCAGGCTCAGTGCATCCGGATCGAGGATCAGGTCCTGCATGCCGCGGCCCAGCGTGACATCGAAGGCGCCGTCGGTCTCGCGGGTGGCCCACAGCGCGACGAGCAGGCACTCCATCGTTTCACGGCTCACCTTGAGCGATTGCCCCGGCTCGAGCAGTTTGATGCGGGCCAGATCGCTCTGCTCACTGAACCGGCTCAGGTTGCTCTCGATATGGTCGATCTCACGAAAGATCGCGTCCGCGGCCTGGCGTGCGTAGTTCTCTTCCTTCCCCGCGATGTGGATCTCGAACGGCGCGTTCATCGCTTCATGATGGTGGGTGTAGGTCATGCTCGCTATTGCCGGGTCTTGTTGATGAAATGACGCTTAGGTGGGTGCAGTCCTGTGCATCTCAATATCCAACATCCAACAAGGAACTCCCAATATCCAAGTGTGTGCGTTCAGTGAATGGATTGCTGCTCGACTTGACATTCGCTGGTCGCACACTTGGATATTGGACATTCGTTGTTGGATATTGGGTGTTCAATTCTTACTGGAGTCGCCCTTTATGACTAGCCACCATCTCTATGACCTCCGCGCCATAAAGGCGTAAAGCGCCAGGGCTGCCACAAAAACGACAGCGGCCAGCGTGTGCAGGGCCAGGGCGCCATGCTGCGCATGGGTATCGAGCAGGGGGACCATGGCGACCAGTACAGTGAGGATCAAGACCACGGCACATACGAGGAGCAGCCAGAAACAGGCGCTTTGAACGGTGGGGGTGAGGTGGTGCCGGGCCTTGAGCAGAGCCAGAACGGCGAGGCAGAGCGCAAAGAGGGCTCCCGCGGCCGTATGGGTCAGGAGCGGGTAGCCGCCCAGGTGGCCCTGTAGCATGCCGCCAAATCCGGTCAGGGCGAGCAGGACGGTGCTGAGGAATCCGCCCAGAAGCGCGGTCCGCTCAAGCGCGGGGTGGTCGCTCTGCAGGCTCCAGCTCCGGATGCCCGCCAGCAGCCAGGCCAGCAGAACGAGTGCAGCGATGAGGGCCAGGCCGAGCATGCCGGCCTTGAAGAGGGGGCGCACCATGAAGCTCAGGCCGAACAGTCTGTTGAATCCACCATCCAGCCCCATGAAACTCACCATGGCCGCCGCGGCGACCTGCTCGGATGTCAGGGGCCCCTGGGCCGTGACTTCTGCAAAGAGGAAGGGCGCCTCTGCGCTGTGGCACTCGCTGCATGCTGCGGCGCCCAGCGACTGGGCGGCCGGGCGCACGTCATGCCCGATGGGCCAGGCCACCGGTGCGGCACGGGGGTGGTCGGAGGCGGCTAGCGTCCCGTCATCCTGGCGGCTGAAGAGTTTGCCGCCGGAGACATAGACCGCACGCTCTCCGAGCCGCGCCAGTACCATGCCCACCTGCGGCTCCGTCAGCACGGTTGTGTCGCTACCGGATGTGTCCGCAATAAGATCGCTGATAGCCACGGGAATGAGAGGTAGCACCTTGTCATCCTTGATCCAGACCCATGCGGACCCGTTGGTGCCCGCCGCCGCAAATTCCTCAATCACCGGGTAGCGCGAGGTGTTCTTCTGGAAGGTGTTGCGGTAGGCCTTATCGCCGATGATCTCGAGTTCATTCAGCGCGGCTTCGGCTTTGCCCTGCGCCTTCATGAGGAGTTTCAGTTTGTAGAGCTCCGGGGTCTTGGACTTGGAGGCCTTGAGTTCGGTCTTGTCGCTCTTGCGGTAGAACTTCTGCTTGGTGCCGTCGACTTCGGCCGCCACATCCAGCTTAGCTGCCAGGGCATCCACCTCGACTTTTGCCTTCGCCGCGGCCTCCCTGAGCGCTGCAAGCTCCTCGGGCGGGACGGGCTCATACGTGGCATCCTTCACCATATGTCGCTTGCCCTGTAGGATCCAGGCCGGATCGGCTCCTTCAGGCGCCAGCTCCCGCAACGCCGCCAGCAGGTTGATGACATGCGCCTGGCGGCTCTCGTCCTGGTAGTAGAAGGCGTTGATATCGGTGGCGTCGTAAAGTTCAGCCATGGGTTGCAGTGTTCCGTTGATCATATAGCCGAAGGTGAGGCTGGCCGGCGGTGGGGGTCCGTCATACGTCATGCGGTCGAGGCCTCCGTCCACATCCGCCTGGTACAGTGCGCCCTGGCTGACGAATACGGGCTGGCCATAGGGGTTGCCGTCGCCATCCTTGATGCGGCTGAGTAGGGCGAGGATCCTGGCCACGGCCATGGCGGGGTCGAGAATGTCACCCCCCATTTCCATGACGGTCTCCGCCTTGATCGGCGCGAGGTCATCGCCTTGTCGGCGTGCCCAGAAGGCGGGCCACAGCATGCGGTGTGGTGCGATGCGGCCGTCGCCATCTTTCATGAAGACCGGCTCAACCACGAGCGGGGCTTCGGTCATCCACTGGGCCCGTCCGTGAATGCCGAGGCGGTTAATGCAGGACGTGCGCACGACGGCCGGTCCATGGTCGATCGCGATGCCGGAGTGACAAGTCGTGCAGGCTAGTTTATCGAGATGGACCGGGGGGAGTCCCTTATGTGCGGGGACGGGGGCGCCGTAGGTTCCGGCGGGTGTGTCGCCGTGCGTAGCGCCCATATGGCAGCCGCGGCAGGAGTGGCGCCCGTCGATGCCGCGATCGATCTTGTGGTCGATACCGTTGCGGTGACAGCTCACGCAGCTCATACCTGAATCGCTGTGGACATCACCCGTGACATGGTGTTTGGTCTCACCGACCCGGGTTACGGCGTGACACTGCAGGCAGCGCGCATCGGTGGGTTTTCCCAGGTCGAGCAGGGCGCGGTTCTTGTGGTCGAAGAGGGTGGCGTGATAGGTCACGCTGGGTGGCACGCGCCAGACCAGGTCGTCCGGATCGACCCCGTCGGAGGGGTTCCATGTGGCCGGCAGGCGCGAGGCCACGCCCTCTACACTGCCCAGACAGGCGGCGGCCGTTCCGGCCCATCGGAAATTCTCGCGGGCGATCTGCTTGACCCATTCGGTCATATCCTGGTGTGGACCGGTGTTGTGACAGGCAAAGCAGTTGATCTCGAGGTCGCCCGATACGGTCCAGCGCGCTTCCGGATCGGGGGGTGCGTGTTCGCCCTCGCCGGGGCCGCCGCCGGGCATATGGCGGCCGAACTGCTTCACAACATCCCAGTCCGACATTCCCAGATCTTGCGGGCTCCAGCATCCCTTGGCACCGCGCTTCGAGAGGGGAATCTGTGTGCCGGACTTCTCATCGACCAGCACCCACGGCTCGGTGGCACAGCCGGCCACGTCGCCGCTGGCACTGAAATGCCAGCCCTGCGCGATGGCGTCATAATCGTGACACTGGATACAGGTTTTCCTTGTGGAGATAGGCATGGCCGCTTCGGAGCCGGCGAGGATCTGAGCGCCGTTTTCATCCATGAGCGGAATGCGATGCACCGGCAGCGTCGGGCTGCCATCCCAGTCATGCGAGGCGTCGGCGCCCGACAGGGCGGCGAGCAACAGGCCTAAGTAGATGAGTCTCTTCATTAAATTCTGATTTCTCCCTGACGCCTTACTTCTGAGTATATGCATTGCTCGGTGTTCCTCAATATCCAACAGCCAACAAGGAATATCCAACCGATCAAGGAAAGCGCGCGAGGAGTATGGATGGGCAGGCCAAAGGGCTTACCATTCTCGTTATCTCGCACACTTGGGTATTGGACATTCCTTGTTGGCTGTTGGACATTCGATTCTCTAAAAACCTGAGCACTGCTCACTAAGCTCCTGAAGTCCGAAACCTTCACTCACACCTTGAAGTCAGACGGCTTGAACGTGATGCGCTGGTTGGTGCGGACCGCTTCATTGACGGCAAGGACGGCCACGGCGGTGGCGTAGCCGACTTCGCCGGGGCAGTTTAGCGTGGCGGTACCCCGAATGGCGTCGAAGAAGTTCTCCATGTGGGGCTGGTGCGGCTTCTTGGCCAGCTCGATGGGCAGGGGCCATGACGGCAGGCCGGGACTCTCGCGCGCGTCCAGCAGCGTGTTCTTGGTTTGGGTCTGCACGATCTTCTGGCCTTCGGCTTTGAGAAGGCCTTTCTGCACGAGGATATTCCAGTCGGGCGCGTGTTTCTCTTTCTCGATGGCGTTGCCGCGCGCTTCCACTTCAGAGATCAGCAAGGTGCCGTTCTCGCCCATGAAGGCTTCCGAGTTGCCGCCGTGTGAGCTGGTCGTGAGTGTCTCGTAGAAGGCGCGGCTGATGCCGTGCTTGGTCTCATATTCATAAATGCAGAGCACGTTGTCGTACCACTCGTGGTGGGTGTGATAGTCGATGCCGCCCGACGCGACGACCGAGCGCGGCGTGGCTTCGAAGACCCACTCGAACAGATCGATCTGATGCGAGCCCAGGTCGACGATCGGGCCGCCGCCATACTTCTTGTACCAACGCCAGTTGAGGAATTGCTGCATCGAGGTGTAGCCGTATTTGGCCAGCGTTTCGGCCGGCATCACATCCGCGTAGCTGCAGCCCATATCGCGCGCGGCGGCGATGGAGCGGTTCCACTGCGCGTTGGCATGTGTGATCTTGCCGAGCAACTTCTCATCGTGAACCAGGCGCTTGATCGCGTGGATGTAGCGCGGATTACTGCGGCGCTGATGACCGATCTGGAGCAGCTTGCCGGTGCGTCGCGCAGTCTGCACCATGGCCCTGGCCTTTTCGAGCGAGTTGGACATCTCCTTCTCGCAGTAGACATGATGCCCGGCCTCCATGGCCGCCATGGCGTGTTCGGCGTGCATCCAGTCCGGCGTGGCCACGATCACCGCATCCAGGTCGGTTTCGTTGGCCAGGAGTTCCTGGTAGTCGACATAGGCCTTGGGCTCATGGCCATACTGCTTAAGGTAGTCCACGGCCGCCTTGCGGTTCTTGTCCCAGATATCGCAGACCGCCTTGTAACGGATCCCCGGGATGGCGGGCACGGAGGACTCGATCAGGGCGCCTTTGCCCTGCTGTCCGACACCGATCACGGCCACGTTCAGGTCGTCGCCGGCATGTTGTTTCACAACCGCCGGCGCGGTGATGGTCGCGACGTCATCGGCCAAGGCGCGCCGCACCATGGCCAGGCCGGCGCCGGCCGCCGCGACCGATCGCACAAACTCTCTTCGGCTCACATCCATAGCCTTCTTCTCCATTCAGAATCGTTCGCCAGATCGTAGCAGCTGCATACGAAAGCCACAAGGGCGCGGGCTGGCGGTCAGAGGCGCCTCGTCTAAGGCGCCGACGCTCCAGTTCCGGGTTTTGGGCGGCAGACCTTGCGCCGACGAGGCCCAAGCACTAATCTGTGGGCCTATTGAAACGACAACCCGGGAGAGATGGCTCTATGAAACGTCGCCTGTTGTATGCTGTCCTTGCGCTTGCGATCGGAACCAGCGCCAACGCAGGAATGAAGACCGTGCCGCTCACAGAGGCATGGCAGACCACCATCCGCGCGGCTGCGCCCGAGCGCCCGACTGTCACGCCGAAGCAGCGGCCCACGCTGCTCGTCTTCTCCCTGATGACCGGCTTCAAGCACTGGGTCACACCGCACACCACCGAAGTGGTCAAGATCATCGGCGAAAAGAGCGACGCCTATGATGTCGTCGTAAGCAACGATGTGAAGATGTTTGAGCCGGAGAACATCAAGCGCTTCGACGTGATCGTGTTGAACAATACCTGCTCCGACCGCCGCAAGCGCGACCTCTTTTTCGATGCCACGAAGGACGCCGCCGCGGCGGCCCGGCTTGAAGCGAGTCTGCTGGCACACATTGCACGCGGCAACGGCCTCGTGGCCATTCACGGCGCCGTCACCATGCAGAACAACTCCGCCGCCTTCAGCAAGATGCTGGGCGGATCGTTTGACTTCCATCCCCGGCAGCAGGAGGTTACCTGCCGGGTGGTGGATCCCACGCATCCGCTCGTGGCCGCCTTCAAGGGGCAGCCCTTCGTTCATGTGGATGAGCCCTATCTCTTCAAGAACGCCTACGCTGACAAGAACTTCCGTCCGCTCCTGGCCATGGACACCGCCCTGCTCGACTGCGGGAAGCGCGACACGGCGGTCAGGTCGGATATCCGCTACGTCGCCTGGATCAAGCGGCATGGGAAAGGACGCGTCTTCTACTGCAGTCCCTCGCATAATGCCCAGAGCTTCGAGCGACCGGAGCTCTTACAGTTCCTGCTGGATGGCATCCAGTACGCGGCCGGCGACCTCGTGTGTGACGATGCGCCCGGACAGGGGACGGGGAGAGTGGGACGGGGGACGGGGGGAGAGTGAGCAGTAAGCAGTGAGCAGTGGGACGGGGGAGAGTGAGCGGTGGGCAGTGAGTAGGAGAGTGGCTATGGCTTCAAAAGAGACGACGGGTGATACCGGAAGCAGAGAGCGCGAACTTATTCTCAATGCCCGCACGAAGGGGCCACTCGCCACAGTGGGCGCCTTCATCAGGTTGTCGGGTCCGGGCTGGCTGCAGAGTGCCATTACGCTGGGCGGCGGCTCGCTGGGTAGCAGTCTCTTCCTCGGCGTCCTGGGCGGATTGGCCCTGCTCTGGCTTCAACCCCTGGCCATGATTATGGGCGTTATCATGCTCAGCGCTATCGCCTACGTGACGCTCTCGACCGGGGAACGGCCCTTTGACGCCATCAACCAGCATGTGAACCCGGTACTCGGCTGGGGCTGGGCATTGGCGACGTTGATGGCCAATGTGGTGTGGTGTCTGCCCCAATTCAGCTTGGGGACGGCTGCGGTGCAGCAGAATCTGCTGCCCAACCTGCTCGGCGCCGCCGCCATGCCGGATGTCGCGGGCAAACTGATCATCTGTGCGGTCATCTGTGTCATCTGTACGGCCATGGTGTGGTCCTACAACAGCGGCGGCCGGGGTGTTGCGATTTTCAACCTGATCATCAAGCTCATGGTGGCAGCCATCGTGCTCTCCTTTTTCGGTGTGGTCGTCAAAATGGCCGCGATGGGGAAGCTCTCCCTCGGCGCGATCGGGGCAGGACTGATTCCCAATCTCAAGCTGCTCAGTCAGCCGGCCGCCACCTTTGAACCGTTCCTGGCCGCCTCGAACTACCGCGACTTCTGGCAGAACCTGATCGTGGCCCAGCAGCGCGACGTGATGATCTCCGCCGCGGCCACAGCGGTCGGCATCAACATGACCTTCCTGCTGCCCTATTCCCTGCTCAAGCGGGGCTGGGACAAGACCTGTCGTGGCCTGGCGGTTTTCGACCTCTCGACCGGTCTTTTTATCCCGTTCATTCTGGCCACCGGCTGTGTCGTGATTGCGGCCGCCACTCAATTCCATACGAAGTATGAGCCGGGCCTTCTGGGCGAACCCGATGTCGGCGGAGCGATCGTTCAGCCCGCCGGGAACGTGGTCAAGGGCTACAACGCACTGGCCGCCAAGCGGGTGCAGCATGAGATAGGCACGGAGACGTTCGCCCTGCTGAGCGACGCGGACCAGGCGGCCGCGGTGGCCGCGCTGCCGCGCTCGGAGAAGGTCTTGTCCGCCATGCTGGTCAAACGCAACGCGTTCAACCTGGCGGCTTCGCTGTCCCCGTTGACCGGCCAGACGGTTGCTCAGTACGTGTTTGGTTTCGGGGTTCTCGGCATGGCGGTGTCCAGTATCATCATCCTGATGCTGATCAACGGCTTCACCATCTGCGAGATATTCCGCAAGTCCCCCACGGGCAAGTGGTATCGTATCGGCAGCATGATCCCGTTGCTCGGCGTGCTGGGACCTTTCTTCTGGAAAGATGTCGCCGTCTGGCTGGTCATGCCGACTTCGGTCTTTGGTATGATGTTGCTCCCGATTGCGTACTTCACGTTCCTGCTGATGATGAACTCGCGCAGCCTGCTCGGCGACAACATGCCGACCGGGTTCGCCCGCGTGAAGTGGAACGTTCTGATGATCACGGCCACGGGATTGGCCACCTTTGGTAGCATATGGAGTGTGTGGAACAAGGCCGGGGTGAAGGGCATGGCTGCCGTGGGCACTTTTGCCGCTCTGGCGATGGCCGTTCATATCATTCGCCTGGTGCGGCGATAATCACGCCTGAACGCGGATACAAGGAACAAGGACCGCCGTGAAAGACAGAACACGTCGTACATTTCTGAAGAGCGTCATGGCGGCCTCGGCGGCACCCATGATCATTCCCCGTCACGTGCTGGGTGGTCCCGGGGCCCCCAGCAACAGGTTGCGCATGGGTAGTATCGGTGTGGGGCGCATGGGCCGAGGGGATATGGAAGCCGCCATGGGCGGGGCGCTCATCGTGGCCGTTTGCGATACCGATGTCACGCGTGCCCGGTCGGCCGGGTCACTCGTTGCGAAACGCCAGGGCGCCGGCAACCCGGCGACGGTCTACCAGGATTACCGCGAGCTGCTGGCGCGCGATGACATCGACGGGGTAACGATCTCGACGCCTGATCATCAACACGCGGTAGTGGCCGTTGCCACCGCTAAGGCCGGCAAGGACATCTACCTACAGAAGCCGTTGACCTATTCCATCGCGGAGGGCCAGGCCCTGGTCAAGGCGGTGCGCCAAAACAAGGTCATCCTGCAGACCGGCTCACAGCAGCGCTCCAGCCAGTATTTCAGGATCACCTGTGAACTGATTCGTAACGGCCGACTCGGTAAGCTTCAGAGCATCGATGTTGCGGTACCGATCGATCAGGGCCGCGGTGTGGCCACCCCCATGCCCGTGCCCGCGACGCTGGACTATGACGCATGGCTTGGCCCCACACCGCTTGCCCCCTATACCCAAGACCGCGTGCATCCCCAGAAGGGGTATAGCCGCCCCGGCTGGTTGCAGATTTCAACATATTGCCACGGCATGATCACAGGCTGGGGGGCGCACATGTATGACATCGCCCAGTGGGGGATGGGAACCGACGTCGATTCCGGGCCGGTTGAGGTCGCGGCGACGGCTGACTATCCGGATCGTGGGCTTTTCAACGTGCATGTCGGCTACAAGGCGGAAGCCACCTACGCCAATGGGGTCAAGCTGACCTCGCACAACGGCGGCGCCGGGGTGAAGTTCATCGGTGAGGATGGGTGGATCCGGGTTCACCGCGGTGGATTTAGAGCGCATGACCGGGACATCTTCCGGCAGCGCCCTGGTGAGGGTGAAGTCCAGCTCTACAAGAGCAAGAGTCACATGCGCGATTTTCTCGACGCCATGAAGACCCGCAAGGATCCGATCTGCCCGGTGGAAGTGGGGCACCGGTCCAACAGTGTCTGCGTGATCCACCACATCGCCATGAAGATGGGGCGCAAGCTGAAGTGGGATCCGCAAGCCGAGCGGTTCATCGGCGATGATGAAGCCAACACGATGCTCGATTACCCGCATCGCAAGGGCTGGGAGATCTGATCTGAACATGATGAATAGATTCCTTCTTCTACAGGCCCTCGCCCTCACATTGCTCGTTGTGGCGCCTGGTGTAGCCGGCCCGGAGCAGCGTGAGCTCAGGGTCGACGGAAAGGCCGTGCTGAGCTATCAATCGCGCCCCATGTCGCATCCCAAGGGGGGCGATCGGTTCAAGGGCAGCAACTTCATTCATCCGCTCAAGACCCCTGCCGGCTTTGTCGTTACCGACCTGCAACCGGAGGACCACCTGCACCATTTCGGCCTCTGGTGGCCTTGGAAGTACATCCAGACGGAGGGCCGCAAGGTACTGTGTTGGGAGCTTCAACGCGGCGACGGTATCATCGAGGCTCGCGCGAGCCAGGCCACCCGAAGTGGTTTCACCGCGCAGAGTGTCTACATCGACCGCAAGGCCCCCGGTGGCCCCGACAGCCTGCTCAACGAGACGCTCCACGTGTCGATATCAGAGGTCGTGGCGCTCCCTGCCCCGGGCTATTTTGTCGACCTGAAGATCGTTCACGCCGTGGCCGGAGACACGCCGCTGACGATTTCCAAGTACCGCTACAGCGGGTTTGCCCTGCGAGGCAGCGCGGTGTGGAACACCAACAACAGCACGGTGCTGACGAGCGAAGGCCATGCGTACAGCGACGCCAATACGACCCGGGCCAGGTGGGTGCGGATTGAGGGGGCGACAGCGCATGACGCCACGGCCGGTGTCATCATGATGAGCCATCCCGGCAACCATACGCATCCTGAAAAGCTCCGGACCTGGGGTCCCCGCATGCATAACGGCGCCATATTTATCAATTTTAATACCGTTCAGGACACGTCCTGGCTGTTTGAGCCCGGCAAGTCGTACACGCGTCGCTACCGGCTGTTCATCTATGACGGCGCTGTTCCTGCGGCACAGGCCGAGGCTTGCTGGAAAGCGTATTCAGCATCGGAGGTACGATAGCGCTTGCAGCCCTTGTTATGAGCGGTGGGGTGCGCTACCCTTCATTTCAATGCGATCAAAGGAGCGACGGTTATGACAATCGTGAAGTGTGCCATGGCAGCGATGGTTGTGGGAGCAGTACTCAATACAGATGCAGAGGCGGAGAAGCTCTACCGTGGGGCACCGATCAAGGTGCTGCATGTCACCGGCGGGTGCTGTCACGATTATGCCGCACAGTCCGACCTCATCCCCGCCTTGATCAAGGCACGTGGCGATTTCAAGGTGGATGTGATCGGGCCGGATTGGAAGGCCGCGAAGGTGAAGCTGGCCAAGGCCGATTGGGCCGCCGGGTATGATGTAATCGTCTACAACATCTGTGACGCCCACAACACGGATACCACACTGATCCACAACATCACCAAGGTGCATATCGAGGACGCGACGCCGGCCGTTATGATCCACTGTGCCTTGCACTCTTTTCACTGGAACCTGGGCAGCGACAAGAAGAAGTATGAGGGCGAGGAATGGGTCAAAGTCCTCGGCATCACCTCGGCCAACCATGGGCCCAAGGCCGCCATCACGGTGAAGCCGGTTCTGAAAGAACACCCGATCATGAAGGGGTTGCCCGCTACATGGACCACGCCCGGCGGTGAACTATACAACTCGCATGAAGTGCTGCCCACCGCCACACCGCTGGCCATGGGTGACAACGGCAACGCCAAGCAGGGCCCTCAGGTCTGCATCTGGGTCAACCAGTGTGAGCAGGCGAGGGTGTTCGGCACGTCGCTGGGCCACCACAACACCACCATGCAGGAGCCCGTCTACGGTGATATGCTGGTGCGCGGTCTGCTGTGGGCTTGCGAAAAACTGAAGTAGCACGGCTTAGTGGAACCTTATTAAGGGACTATATCGATGAAAATTGGCCTCAACATGATGCTCTGGACAACGCAGGTCACGGAAGCGCATTTTCCGCTCTTCGACACGCTCAAGGCGGTCGGCTATGACGGCGTTGAGATTCCCATTCTGCAGGGCAATCTCGAGACGGCGCCGCACCAGAAAGTGGCGCAGGCGTTGCGGGATAGCGGCCTGCAGTGTTCGGCTTCGACGGCGATGCCGGATGCCGCACACAACGCGATCAGTGCGGATGCGGGTGAGCGGGCCAAGGCGGTTGAGTTTATGCAGCGGGTGATCGACTGTTCGAAGGCGGTGGGCGCCGAGGTGCTGATTGGACCGTTTTACCAACCACTGGGTCTCTTTACGGGTGTGGGCCCGACGGATAATGAGCAGGCAGTCGGCGTGGAATCCATGCGCACGATGGCCGAGTACGCCCAGACGCAGGCGCTCACGCTGGCGGTTGAATTCCTGAACCGCTTCGAGTGCTATTTTCTCAATACGCTCGCCGATGCGGCGGCCCTGGTGAAGGCGGTCGATAACCCACACTTTGGCGCCATGTTTGACAGCTTCCACGCCAACATCGAGGAGAAGGATCCTGCGGCTGCCATCGCCACACACGGTGAGGTGATCCGGCACGTGCATATCAGCGAAAACGATCGCGGCACGCCCGGAAGCGGCCACGTTGATTTCGAGGCTCTGTTCAAGGCGCTCAAGGCGCGCGGGTATGACGGATGGTACACGATCGAGGCCTTCGGTCTGGCGTTGCCCGATCTCGCCGCGGCCGCCCGCATCTGGCGCAAATGCTTCGCCAGTGAAGAAGAGGTCTACGAGAAAGGTTACACGCTGATCAAATCTCTGGTCTGAGAGTAGGGGGAATCTTTTTCGACCACGGAAAACACGGAAGCCACGGAAGGGAAGGGTTGATTATCAAGACTGTTTCCGTGCTTTCCGTGTTTTCCGTGGTCCCAAAAATAGCGGAGCTCGAGTATGAGAACGATAATGACACTACTGCTGCTTGTCGCGGCATGTCTTAGCACGAATGCCGCGGAGGTCGCTGTGAAGTCAAAGAAGATATGCTTTGTGGCCGGCCGGGAGAGTCACGGCCAGGCGGCGCATGCGCACGGCCCGGGACTGCAGTATTTTGCGGATGAGCTGGAAGCCCACATGCCGGCGATTGAGACGGCGATCCACAAGGGCGGTTGGCCGGAGGATCCGGCCTTCTTCACCGGCGCCGATGCGATCGTGATTTACTGCGATGGCGGGCGCGGGCATGTGGCGATGAAGCATCTGGACAAACTCGATAAGCTGGCGGCGGCAGGGGTCGGCATCGGCTGTATCCACTATGGCGTTGAAATCCCCAAGGGTAAGCCGGGCGATTTCATGCTCAAGTGGATCGGTGGCTATTTCGAGACGCACTGGTCGGTCAATCCGCATTGGACCGCCGACTTCACCACCATCCCGAAGCATGCGGTCACCCGCGGCGTGAAGCCCTTTAGTATGAACGATGAGTGGTATTTTCACATGCGCTTTCCCGAAGGCATGCAGGGGGTCACGCCACTGCTTTCGGCGGTGCCCCCGCTGGATACGATCAAGCGTCCTGATGGACCGCACAGCAACAACCCGACGGTGCGCCAGGAAGTAAAGGCGCGTCTGCCGCAGCACCTGGCCTGGGTGACCACCCGGCCCGACGGCGGACGCGGTTTTGGCACGACCGGTGGCCACTACCACGCGGGATGGCAAGAGGACAGCTATCGCAAACTGCTGCTCAATGCCATTGTGTGGATCGCGAAAGGTGAGGTGCCGGCGGACGGCGTACCCAGTCCGACGCCGGCGGATGAACAGTTGAGCGCCTACCTGGGCCAATAGAAAGGACTCCCATGACAAGCGAGATATCACGACGCAGCTTCATCAACCGGACCGCAGCAGCGGGTGCCATGCTCAGCAGTTTTTCCATCCTGAATGCGCAGGCACAGGGCGGGATCAAGGAGTTCAAAGTGGCCCTGGTTGGTTGCGGTGGACGCGGCAATGACGCGGCCAAGAACTGTGTGGCGGCGGCCAAGCAGTTGGGCGTCACGATCAAGTGGGTCGCCGCGGCAGATTGGTTCGAGGGCAAAGCCAAGGGGTTTGGAAGCAGATACGGGATTCCCGAGACCCAATGCTTTGGCGGCGCGGATGGCTATCAGAAGGTCATGGCGAGCGATGCCGATATCGTGTTGCTGGCCACCACACCAAACTTCCGCCCCCTGCATCTGGAGGCCGCGGTTGAAGCCGGCAAGCATGTCTTCATGGAAAAACCTGTTGCCGTAGATCCTCCCGGTGCCCGCCGCGTGATCGCTGCAGGCGAGAAGGCCAAGCTGAAAGGGCTGTCCATTGTGGCCGGCACACAGCGGCGCCACCAGGACCGCTACCGTCAAGCCGCGCACCTGATCCATAATGGCGCCATTGGTGATATTCTGGTCGGCCAGATCTACTGGCTCGGTCGGGTGCCGTGGGTCAAGCGCCGCGACGCGGGGCAGAGCGATGCCGATTACCTCGTCAAGAACTGGCTCAACTGGTCCATGATGTCGGGCGACCACATCTGCGAGCAGCACGTCCACAATATTGACGTGGCCAACTGGTTTATTGGGCGGAATCCCATTGTGGCCAACGGATTTGGCGGGCGTTCGAAGCGTCAGACCGGCGACCAGTATGACTTCTTCAGCATCGACTTCGATTACGGCGAGGGCTGCCATGTGCACAGCATGTGTCGTCAGAACAAGGGGTGCTATTCGCGCGTGGGTGAAGTCTTCACGGGCACCAAGGGGAGCTATAACGGCAAGGTTAAGTCGGACAGTGAGCTGACGATTAAGGTCCCATCCTTCCCGCAGGGAAACCCCTACGTGGTGGAGCATCTCGACCTCATGAGCGGAATCATCAAAGAGGAACCGCTCAACGAGGCCGAGACCGTGGCGCATGCGACCATGGCCGCCATCATGGGGCGCATCTCGGCCTATACCGGTCAGATCGTGCGCTGGAGCGATGTCATGCAGAACGAGAAGTCCAAATTCTACAATCGCGCCCTGATACCCACCGCCGAAGCGTTTGAGACCGGCAACGTCACGGCCCCGAAGGATGATGTTATTTCCATTCCCCCTGCCTGAGAGAAGCAGGTGTGATCGTTCAGCACGCAGAGAGGCATGACGCCCCTTGCTTAGCGCCACCATTATGATGTCATCGCCGACGAGCGGGCCGCTTCACTACGAGCGGACCGCTTCACTATAGGAACCATGCTCATGAACAAGTCGCCCGCCAATCTGTCGCGCCGGAGTTTGCTTAAACAGTCACTTGCCGCAGGAGCCGCCTTCACGATCGTGCCGCGGTATGTCCTGGGCGGAGCAGGCTACACGCCGCCCAGTGAGCAGATCACCAAGGCGGTTATCGGCGTCGGCAGCATGGGCAAGGGCCATCTCAAGCTTGGCGGGACGCGACTGTTGGCGGTGTGCGATGTTGATGAAGGCCGGATGAAAGCCGCCATGTCCAAGGGCGTGGATGGCTATCGTGACTTCCGTGAAGTGCTGGAACGCGATGACATTGATATCATTCACGTGCCGACGCCACCGCACTGGCACGCCCTGATCTCCATTGCAGCGGCACAGGCCGGCAAGGATATCTGGTGTGAGAAGCCGATGGCGCGCACCATTGCGGAGAGCCGTGCGGTACGCGATGTGGTGCAGCAGCACGGACGTATTTTCCGCCTGAACACCTGGTTCCGCTTCCGCAACAATTTCTACGGCATGGGTGTGCCGGTAAAGGACATCAAGAAGGTGGTTGAGAATGGGCTGCTCGGATGGCCCTTGAAAGTGACCATTGGCGCGCATCAGGGCTTCGACTGGAAGCTGGGAAACTGGCAGGGCAAGACCGACCTCAAGCCGGAGGAGGTACCTGCCGCGCTCGATTACGACATGTGGCTGGGACCGGCGCCCTACAAGCCCTACAGTCGCCACCGTACGCACAGCACATTCCGCGGCTACTGGGACTACGACGGTGGCGGACTGGGCGACATGGGCCAGCACTACCTCGATCCTACCCAGTATATTCTGGGTAAGGACAACGAGAGCCCCGTCGAGATTGAGGTCGACACGCCGTTGCAGCATCCGGACGCGGCCCTGCCCTGGCGTCGCGTACGGATGAAATATGCGGACGGGTGTGAGATCATCCTCGACGGCGATAACACGATGAAGGGTGAGCCATTCATCGCCGGGCCGGATGGGCAAATCTCAAAGGGCTTCAGCTCAGACATTCCACATCTGCACCAGAAGCTGGCCACACTGCCGGACCCGGAACCGCAGGAAACGGATTTCGTGAAGTGTGTGCGGACCCGGCGCCAATTTGCCCTGAATGAAGCAAACGGACACCGCTCCGCCATGCTGGTCAACCTGGCCGTTATCGGGTTGCGTATGGGCAGTGGTGTTCTGCATTTTGACCCGGCCACCGAGACGTTTATTGGAAATGAGGCCGCCAACCGGCTGGTCAGCCAGCCGATGCGCGGGCCGTGGCATCTCTAGGGGTGGTTGCGGGTGGGTATATTTCTGGAGCTTCAGGGGTTAGCTGGGGGGGGGGTTGATGAAAAGCGCCATGCCTGAAAACAGGGAGGGATCGCGTAAGCAGTTCGGTTAAGGGTATCCGAGTAAAGGTGGCGGTTAAGAAAGCGGTTAAGTGTCCGAGGAAGTGTAAGGAGGGCGCGCGGCACACTCTTAAGCATACACTTCGTCGCACTCTTAACCGCATCACTTACTTGGATACGCTTAATCGACCGACTTAAACGGTCTTCGGAGTGCGAGAGTGCATAATAGATCAATGAAGAAGCCCCGGAAAAAGCCGGAAGCGCACTATTTCTTAATCACAGTGTGTGGGAGTCTCTTATGAAGCGATGGAATGTGAACATGATAGTCGGCCTGTGGGTCGTGCTGGTCATGGCGGCCGGCGTGCGTGCCGAGACCGTAGCGGAGCTGGTTAAGCGTATGCCGCTGCAGGCCGTGCAGACGAATACGGTGACCTGCGAGGCCCTCTTGGCGCTGGGTGCAGACGGCCTGGCCGAGCTGGCCGGCAAGGTCCAGCCGCCCGCAGTGGGTGGGGATGCACAGGCACGCTACCTCGTTAGCGGCATCACCTTCTACGCCGCGCGGCCCGAGGTCGGGGAAGCGCGGTCACTGGTGGAGCAGGCCTGGCTCGCCGCGCTGGCGGGTGCGGAGCACCGTGAGGTCAAAGCGTTCTTCATGCGCCGACTGCAGCCATGCGGTACGGCGGCCTCGCGTGATGCCCTGGCAGGGCATCTTTCTGATTCCACGTTGACGGAGCCGGCGGCACAAGCGCTATTGGCTATTGCCGCACCGGGTACTGCGGCCCGTTTCCTTATCGCACTGAAAGCCGGCCAGGGCGACATCAAGACCATCGTCCAGGCGCTCGGCATCCTGGCCCATGATGCGGCGGCGGAACCCATTCGGGCGTTGGCGGCGTCGGAAGATCTCGCGATCCAGGCGGCGGCTCTGGATGCCCTGGCAGCGATCGGTCCGGTCAAGCGCTGGCTCGGCTGGGACCACGATTCCTACGTATTGTTGTCCGCGGCCTGCCAGACTACCAACCGGTACGCACGCTCACAAGCCCTGGGCCGCTGCGTGCGTTACGCCGAAAAGGCCCACGCACGTGGGGCCAGCAAGCCCGCCGCCCTGGCGGTGCACTCGCTGCTCGCCATGAGTCGGGAGCGGGGCGAATCAGCCGTGCAGGCCGCCGCTCTGGCACTTTGGGTAGCGGTCAATAGGCGAGAGGGGATCGCCGCCGTTACGGAGTCGGTCCACAGTGACGATCGTGCCCTGAGCATCGCGGGCATCAAGCTGCTGATGCGCCTGGGAGACGACGCCGACGATCACGTGGCCGAAATCGTCACCTCTGCCGCCCCGCACGTACGCGTGGCCGCGCTGGATGTCCTGGTGCCGGGTGTATCTCCGGTCGTCACGCGTGCTGTACTGGCGGCGGTCAGCGAGACGGACACGGCGGTAAGGATCGCGGCGGTGTCGGCTGCGGCTCGCCTGGCAGACCGCGCGGCCTTGCCGACCCTTCTGTCGGCAATCGACCCTCCGGATCCGGCCGTGCTGAGCGCCGTGCAGGACGCGCTGCTGCGCGTGGCCATGCCGCCAGACATGGCCCGCGTGGCTACGGCCCTGCCGGTCGTCGCACCGGCCGCGCGCGTGATGCTCTTGAAGGTGCTGGCAGAACGCCACGCCGCCGATCAATGGGATGCCGTTCTTGCCGCGACCGTTGATCCGGACCCGGACGTACAACGGGCGGCGTATAAGGCCCTCGGCACCGTGGGTACGACGGCCACGATGCCACAGCTGGTCTCCCTCTACCTTGCCGGCGACAATGCCAAGCTGAAACATGCGGCGAGCCGTGCTGTCGTGTCGGTGGCCCGAGCTGAACCGGATGCCGCCAAGCGATATGTCACGCTTTTGGATGCCTACGACAAGGGCGATACCGATGCGCGTCAAGCAGTGCTGGAGGTGCTGCCGGCGGTAGCGGGACAACCGGCCTTGGACAAGGTTGTCCTGGCCAGCCGGGACGCGGATGCCGACCTGCAGGCCGCCGGGATACGCGCCCTGGCTGCATGGCCGGACGATTCCGCCGCGGAGGCCATGCTGGCCGCACTCGTGGCGAGCCGGGAGCTGTCACAGCAGGTACAGTTGGTGCGCGGCCTGACGCGCGTGGTGCATGCCGGCCGTCGTCAACCCGCCGCCAAGCTGGCCCTCTACCGCGATACCCTCGCAGCCGCACCCCGCGCCGAGGAAAGAAACATGGTGTTGGGGGTCGTAGCGCATATCCAATCACGCGCGGCGCTCGACCTGGCCGCCGCACATCTCGACGACCCGAAGCTTCAGGCATCCGCCGCGCGTGTCGTGGCGCTGTCGGCCTGCCCGCACAAGAAGTATGCCGGTCTCAAGGACCCCGCGCTGCGCCCCCTGCTTGTCAAAGCGGCACCGCTGCTGACGGATAAGAAACTGAAGGACGCCGTTACGGCCCTGGTGGCAACGATGCCGGCGCCTGAAGTCCCTGCCACGCCGGTCGCCGAGGCCGGGTTCACACCACTTTTCAATGGCACGGACTTGGCCGGTTGGATAGGTGACACGAAGGGCTATATCGTCCAGGACGGGACGATCATCTGCAAGCCCGGTGGCAATCTTTACACGGCGCAGGAGTACAGTGACTTCGTGTTGCGCTTCGAGTTCCAGCTGACGGCAGGCGCGAACAATGGGCTTGGGATTCGTACGCCTGCGAAGGGGAACGCGGCCTATGCCGGGATGGAGCTTCAGATTCTCGACAATACGGCGCCCAAGTATGCGAACCTGAAGCCCTGGCAGTTCCATGCGTCGATCTACGGCTTGGTGCCGGCCAAGCGGGGGCATCTGAAACCGCTGGGCGAATGGAATGTGCAGGAGGTCACCGCCGAGGGCTCGAAGATCAAGGTGGTGCTCAACGGCACCACCATCGTTGATACGGACCTGGCCACGCTGGCGCAGACTTCCGATATCCATTCCTTCAGCAAGCACCCGGGCATGCGCAACACGACGGGGCATATCGGGTTTCTGGGGCATGGTTCCGTCGTTGCATTCCGCAATCTGAGAATCAAAGAGCTCAAGGCGTCGGGCGCGGTGATGCCGCCCGAGGGGTTCACGGCACTCTTCAACGGCAACGACTTGTCGGGGTGGTGGGGACTGGGCACAGAACACTACAAGAAGTACCGTGGCCTCTCGCCGGAAGATTTGGAAGCGCGCAAAGCAAAATCACGCGAAGACATTCAGAAGCACTGGCGTGTTGAGCATGGCGAGCTGGTTAACGACGGCAGGGGCCTCTACTTGACCACGGACAAGTTCTACGGAGATCTTGAATTCAGGGTCGACTACAAGACGGTGCCGCGCGCCGACTCGGGAATCTATCTGCGCGGGTGTCCCCAGGTGCAGATCTGGGATTTCACGGAACAGGGCAAATTCGGACTGGGTGCCGACAAGGGCTCGGGGGGGTTGTGGAACAATGCCAAGGGCGCCCCGGGCAAAGATCCGCTGGTCCTGGCGGACAAGCCCTTCGGCGAGTGGAATTCTTTCCGCATCAAGATGGTCGGCGACAAGGTTACGGTGCACCTGAACGATCAGCTCGTGGTGGACAATGCAACGCTTCACAACTATTTTGACCGCAAGAGCCCGGTGCCGGAAACAGGTCCCATTCAACTCCAGACACATGGGGGCGAGATTCGCTGGCGCAACGTGTTCATCAGGGAGTTGTAAGGCGGCGTACTGCTGCAGTGTGGATGAAGGAGATGAGATGAGAAGCGTGAATGGATGGCCGATTGGCGTGTGTAGCTGGTCGCTGCACGATGATGTTGATGCGATCCAGTCGCTGCTGAAGCAGCAGGCGCTGTCGCACCTACACCTGCATGTGGCCGCACTGGAGGGGCCCGGGGGTGACCGGCTACGCGGGTTGATTGCGCGCGAGGGCTGGACGGTCACCTGCACGATGGTCGGATTTCCTCAGGAAGACTACAGCACGTTGGAGCGTATCCGCCTGACCGGTGGCGTGGTCCCGGAGGCCGACTGGCCGGCCAATAAGGATCGGCTCGTGCAGGCCATTGCCACCACGTCTGCGCTGGGGGTCCCGTATCTCTCGTTGCATGCAGGGTTCCTGAATCACACCGACCCCGCGTATGCGGCCACGTTCGAGGGGCGGATTCGGGAGGTCGCCGAGGTCGCCGCCGAACAGGGCGTGACAATCCTGCTGGAGACGGGTCAGGAGCGCGCCGCCGATCTGCGTGACTTCATGCAGGCCCTGAACCATCCGGCGCTCGGCATCAACTTCGATCCCGCCAACATGATTCTGTATGACAAGGACGACCCGCTGGATGCAGTCCGCATCCTGTCGCCTTGGATCAGGCATGTGCATATCAAGGACGCGACGCGGACGAGAACACCTGGCACGTGGGGTGTTGAAGTGCCCTGGGGTGATGGCGAGGTGCAGGCCAATGCCTTCCTGGGCGCGTTGGCGGAAGCGGGATACAACGGGGCCCTGGCGATTGAGCGGGAGGCCGGCGACAGCCGGGTTGTGGATATTGGAAAGGCCATCGAAAGGTTGACCCATGATTAATGCCATTGTTGTTTTTGCCTACCTGATCGGCACGGTTCTGTTTGGCGTTTACATGGGACGCTACGTCAAGAAGGACGAGGACTTTTTTCTCGCGGGGCGGTCGCTCAACCAGTGGATCATTGCCGGCACCATCATGGCCGCCAATGTGGCGGCCATCTATCTTGTCGGACCGGCCGGGGCGGCCTACGGAGGCGGGGGCATTTCCGTCCTGCTGATTGCCTGGACCGGCAACATGATTGCCGCCGGCAGCGCCCTGTTCTTTGTGCCGCGGCTGCGTCGCCTGCGCATCACGACGGTCTCCGAGTTGCTTGAGACGCGCTACAGCGTGGCGCTGCGCCTGCTCGTGGCGTGCTGGTGGATCCTCTATTACTCGCTGTTTGCGGGCAACGCCATGTACACACTGGCCACGGTTCTGGCGCCGGTCTTGAAGATGGAACCGACCAGCATCATTATGTTCGTCAGCGGCGGCGTGATCCTCTATTGCTTCTCCGCGGGACTGATGGCCACGAGCTACTCGGCCGTGATTCAGAGCTTCATCATGATCATCGGGGGGCTCATCCTCCTGCCGCTCTGTCTGAAACATCCCGCCGTGGGTGGGATCAGCGGACTCTTTGCGCAAGTCGATCCGCAGGTCATGACTTTCTGGAAGACCGGTGAAGTGTGGCCCAGTGTGCAGCACATTATCATGTTCGCCCTGCTGGGCCTACCGTACTGGTGTACGAGCCAGTACATGCTGCAGTGCTCCTTTGCGGGGCGCAGCGTGCGGCATGCCTCACGCGGCTTGATTATCGCCAGCATCATTACGGGGGTCCTGACCCTCTCCTACATCATTCCGGGGATATGCGGACAACTGATCTACGCCGACAATCCGTTGGGGGCGGGCGACAGCATTTTGCCCAAGCTGCTGGTGGATGTGTTGCCGATCGGTATCGGCGGCCTGATTGTGGCGGGGCTTGTGGCGGCCTCCAACTCCACGGCCAGTGCTCTCCTGACCGCGCTATCGACCCTGGCCGAGAATGATCTGTTCCGCCGTTTTGTGCCGGGCAAGACGCCGCGCCAGTATCTCTGGTTTGGTCGAGGCGCCCTGGTGGCAGGCGGACTGCTGGGGATCCTCTTCTCCTTCTACGTGGACAAGGTGGGCATCATCCGGGCCAACTTCGACATCATGTCTGTGTTCGAGCCACCGATCTTCGTGATTGTGGCCGGGGCGCTGTTCTGGCGTCGGTCCAACTCCTTCGGGGCGACGGCGGCCATGGTGGGCGGCATCGGGTTCGGGGCGCTGGCGGCCATCGTCTTCAAGATCCCCGCTGAGATGCGGACATTCCTATCCTTTCCCGTATGCGTCGCCTTGTTGGCGGTCGGAAGTTGGGTGGGGGCGTGGCTGCGTCCACGGTCGGAGGCGGACGGGGAGAAGATCGACGCCCTACTGGCCAGGACACGCGGGGTAGAATTGCAGCTCGGGACACGCAGTGGCGTGGTGGGCCTGGGGTTGGCGTTGGTCTCGCTGGTCGCCTTCATCCTGTTTGCGGTCTTTGAGGAGGTCTTGCCTCGCCCCGGTAACCTGTTGGCATTCATGGGGTCGATGTTGACCTTTGTCATAGGCTGCTACATTGCGGTGCCCGCGTTCATGCCGGATGCTGAGGAGGGCCAGGAGACGGGCACTTCAGCGATTGAAGGTTCGCGGATTCAGGCCGTGTTAGGCAGTGGATGGGCCTGGCTGACGGTGGGGGTTGTGGCGACCGTCCTGGTTGTCGTACTCTATGTTTGCTGATCCAGCAGACCGTCGGCACGAGGAACGTGATATGGGAGAGCGCTGTGTGGAGGGAGTTGAGATGAATAGACGACATTTTATGAAAACAGCCGGGCTGGGAGCCGTCGCGTTTGCGGCACTGCCGGATATCGGCATCTCGTGGGCGGCGGTGCCGTCGCGGATGGGGCGGATCATCGAAGGCCGCAAGTTGAACATCGCCTGCATCGGCATTGGGGGCAGAGGCAAGGGCGATGTGCGCGCTGTGGCCTCTGAGAACATTGTGGCGCTGTGCGATGTTGACCTGAACCGTGGACTAGACACATTTAAGCGCTTCCCGCAGGCGCGGCATTATCGCGATTTCAGGCGGATGCTGGTTGAGATGGACGACCAGATCGACGCCGTGACGGTCAGCACGCCTGATCACATGCACTTCCCGGCCGCCATGATGGCGATCAAGATGGACAAGCATGTTTTTGTCCAGAAACCGATGGCGCACACGATCGAGGAGGTCCGTCTTCTGACGGAGGCCGCGCGCGAGCACGGTGTGGCCACGCATATGGGGATCCAGGGGCACGCCATGGACGGTATTCGCCGGATGCGGGAGTGGTATGCCGTGCGTGCCATCGGTGAAATCAACGAGATTCATATCTGGACGGATCGGCCCATATGGCCGCAGGGCGTAACGGCTCCGCTGCCCACGACGGATGTTCCCACTCACCTGGACTGGAATCTGTGGCAGGGGGTTGCCCCTGAGCGTGATTTCGGTGACGGCTACCTGCCGTTCAAGTGGCGGGGCTGGTGGGATTACGGCTGTGGAGCGCTCGGAGACATCGGTTGTCACGCCATGGACTGCGCCTTTGATGTGTTGCGCCTGGGGAATCCGACAACGGTTGAGGCCGTCAGTGCCCCGACGAATGATCAAACCGGTCCGGAATGGGCTGTTGTGACCTATCAGTTTCCGAAGACAGAAGAGCGTGGGCCGGTCAAGCTGGTCTGGTATTCCGGCAACAAGAAACCGGAACGGCCGCAGGAACTCGAAGCGGATCGCAACATCCCGGGCCGTATCGGCGGGCAGCTCTGGCAGGGCAGTGAAGGGACGATCATGGTCAGCGATGTCTACTGCCGTTCGGCCAGGATTATCCCCGAGGCGAAGATGCAGGACTTTGCGAAGAACCGGATGCCGGAGAAGACGGAAAAGAAGTCGATTGGCCATTTTCCCGAATGGATTGAAGCGTGCAAAGGTGGGGCACCCGCGGGGGCGAACTTCGACTACTCCGGGCCGTTGACCGAGATGGTGTTGTTGGGCAACCTGGCTGTCCGCAGCGGGAAGAAGATTGAGTGGGATGCCAAGAACCTGCGCTGCACCAATGTGCCGGAAGCCAATCGCTATGTTCGTAAGGATTATCGCGTATACTGAAGCAGAGGGGGCCGTATGAAGAAGCGTTTTATGGTGGTGGCGTTGCTGGTGGCAACGGTTGGGTCCGTTCAAGCGGCCGGGCCTGTCACGGCTCAGCAGCTTGACAAGGTGTTTGAGAATTACGACAAGGTTTCGCCATCGGGATGGGGTGAGAGCTCTCGTCCTCAGAACGTCCTTAGCGCTGCCGAGCGCCGTGATGGCTGGCACCTGCTCTTCGACGGGAAAACTCTGGCGCCGTGGCGGGCGGCTGAGAGCAAAGACTCTTTCGCAGTGAAGGATGGACTCCTCGTGGTCAAAGGCAAACGCGGACACCTGTTCTACGCGGGTCCCGTCAAGGCCGCCAGGTTCAAGAACTTCCATTTCAAGGCGGACGTCCTGACCAAACCCAAGGCGAACAGCGGACTCTATTTTCACACCGCGTTTCAGGCTAAGGGGTGGCCGCGCCAGGGCTACGAAGCCCAGGTCAACAACTCGGGCAAAGATCCCAAGCGGACCGGCGGACTTTACGGGGCGGCTAACAACATGGGCCCGGTCGCCAAGGACAACACATGGTTTCACTATGAGATTATCGTCAGCGGCACGCATGTGGTGCTGAAAATAGATGGCAAGACGATCACCGACTACAACGAGGCGCAAGATGTGGATTTTCCGGGGTGGCCGGGACGGCGCCTCTCGGAGGGAACGTTTGCCATCCAGGCACATGATCCCGGCAGTGAGGTCCACTACAGGAATATCAAGGTTAAGCCGCTGGACTAGGTTGAGGTCGTCCGAAAAGGGTTAGAGAAGTTGAAACCCCTTGGAATTGGGGGAATATCCAATGTCCAACAGCCGGAGCGAAGCGGAGACAGGCTTGAGCGAAGCGAAAGCAATGACCGAAGGGAATGGCAACGAATATCCAATATCCAAGGAAAGACTTCGAGCGATACACACGGGAATTGCGGAAGGTTGCGTGTAGTCCGACAAAGGATCCCCCCTTGGAAATTGGATTTGAGTGTTGGATATTGGATATTGAAAGCTCCCTGGACGGAAATACCTTTTCGGACAGGGCCAACGGGATCCAGAACGAGGAGCAGATAGCAGAATGAACATTCCAAATCAGAGCAGGCGTACCTTCATAAAGAGCGTCGGTGCGGCCGCGGTGGCGCTTCCCAACATCATTACCTCGAACGCGCTGGGCGCCAACGGCGTGCCGCCGGCCAGTGAGCGTATTGTCATGGCCGGCCTCGGCATGGGCAATCGTGGCACCGGTGTTTTGGGAGCATTCCTTAACTCCCCGGACATCCAGGTCGTCGCGGTCAACGATGTGCAGAAGAGCCACCTGACCGGCGCAGCGAACCGGGTGAACGGGAAGTATCGCAACCAGGATTGCGCCACCTACGAGGACTATCGCGAGATCCTGGCGCGCGATGATATCGACATGGTCTTCTGCGCGCCGCCCGACCACTGGCATGCCCAGATGATGGTGGATGCCTGCAAGGCGGGTAAGGATGTCATGTGCGAGAAGCCGCTAACCCTCACCATCGCGGAAGGCCGCAAGATCGTCGATGCAGCACGACGCTACGGGCGCATTGCGGCGGGTGGCAGCCAGAGGGTCCTGGAGGATTTCGGCCGCGCGGCCTGTGCCGCCAACAGTGGGCGGTTTGGCAAGATTCTCTCGGCCAATGCCAGCCCCGGCGGGCCTCCGCGGCCCTGCTATCTTCCAGGGCAACCGGTTTCGGATGACATCAACTGGGATCTCTGGCTGGGACCGGCGCCGTGGGCGCCGTATCACCCGTATCGCTGTTCCAGAGCTTACGGTCTTAACGGCAAGGGGTTCCGGACATGGGAGGACTACTCCGGCGGCATGATGACCGACTGGGGCGGCCATAAGTTTGGCGGCGCCCTGCACGGGCTGCGCCTGGATCACACGGGGCCCAGCGAGATCATCCCGCCCAAGGATGGAGAGCCGTTGACCTATGTTTTTGCAACAGGCCAGACGCTGAAGGTTCAAGGCGGGCCCAACTACGTTTGCGAAGGCGGCGACGTTAATAAGAACAGTATGCGCGATTTGAAAGTCCCGCCCGGCCTGCGATGGTATTCGGGTGGCGCCAACTCACTCGTGGGCGACTTCATTCACTGCGTCAAAACACGTGAGGCTCCCTTCCGGGATGTGGAATGGTCGCACCGTACGGCGACGGTATGTCACCTCGGCAACATCGCCTTGAAACTCAAGCGCACGTTGAAGTGGGATCCGGTCAATGAAGATTTCATCGGTGATTCCGAGGCCAGTCGCCTGGTCGACCGTCCGCGGCGCGGCCCGTGGCAGATTTAGAGAAGTAGCGAGTCGTGAGGAGCGAGTAGCGAGGAGTAGAATTTATGAAGAACTATGTGGCAATCGTGATGGCTTGTGCTGTGCTCGGGCAGGTGGCCGGGGCAGATGTGTGGGATGATCTGGCGACGTTCACCTCAAGTACGGAGCGGTCCTCTCCACCTGTGGCCGTGAACGACCTGATCGTCAACACGCCGGCTGGCGAGATGGGGGCGATTGAGGATCGACTCATCGCGATGATCAGCTCAACCCATTCAACCCTTGAAGCAAAGCGGTTCTCCTGTCGCATGCTCCAGCGCGTGGGCACGGAAAAGAGCGTACCGCTGCTCGGCTCTCTGTTGTGCGATGAGGCGCTGTCGCACTACGCGCGGCTCACGCTGGAACGGCTGACCGACTCGGACGCGGCGAGCAAGGCCCTCACCGAGGCGCTCGACAAGGCGCCGGACCCTCTCAAGATCGGCATCATGGGCAGTCTCGCGGCACGGGGCGATGCGAAGGCGGTCAAGCCGATCGCACGCACTGCCCGCAGCGACAACCCGGCTGTGACCACGGCGGCGCTTCACGCGCTCGGGAAACTCGGCGGCAAGCGGGCCCGCAAAGCGATTCTGAAGACGCCCGTTCCTGCTGCGCCACTTGCGGCCCGGACGGCCATACAGGCGGCACGCTACGACGCCATGCTGATGGTGGCCGACGCCATCCAGGATGCAGAGCTGTTGGAGGAGATTTACATCACCGCGCCAACAGCCGCTCACAGTGGAGCGGCGCTGCGTGGCTTGATCCTTGTGGATGAGTCCCGGGCGGCCCCTCTCGTGGCGGAACTCGTCAAGGACGAGGCGTCTTACCCGCGTGACGTGGTGCTGACGAGTCTCGCGCACGATGGCGGGGCAACCCTGACCGAGGCCGTGGCGGGGTGCCTGAGCGAACTCCCGGCCGGGCGACAGTGCGTCCTAATGGCCCTGCTGGCCAAGCGGGGCGACCCCGCCGCGCTGACGACCATTGAGACGTTTGTGGAGTCCAAGATGGCCACGGTGAGAGACGCGGCGATCAGGGCCATGGCCGCATTGGGGGATGGCGCTACGGCGGCGCTTCTGGTGTCGCAGGCGACGGACGATCAGCGTGAGGTGGTGCTCGATGCTCTGGTGCGCATGACCCATCCTGACGTGAATACCCAGTTGATCGCAGCGCTCGATGACAAGACGACCGCGGCGGCCGCTTGTGCGGTGCTGGGGCGGCGCGCGGTGAAGGAGGCGATGCCGACGCTCAAGGGGTTGACGGCTTCGGCGGACGGGCAGATCCAGCGGGCCGCCTGGGAGGCCCTGGGGCGTATCGCCAGCGTGGATGATCTGGATACGTTAATGCAACTTACCCTTTCGATTGAGGACGAAAAGGCGGCGCGAATGGGGTATGGCTGCGTTCGGACCGTCAGTGCGTCGGCATCCGATAAGAATGCCTGTATTGAGGACGTGGGTAAGTATTACGATGCCGCGAACGAGGTCGGCAAGCTGTTCATTCTTGATCTGGCGGCGGCAGGCGGCGCGGCCGAAGGGCTCGTCTATGCGCGCAGCGCCCTGGCTTCCGACAACAAGGTTTTGCATGACAAGGCGGTCAAAGCGTTGGCCGCCTGGTCGCAGCCGCAGCACGTGTACGGCGACCTTCTGAAGGTGGCGCGCAGCGATACCGATACGAAGAGCCGACTCCTGGCGCTGCGTGGCTATATCAGCCAGGGAGGCAAGGAGCGTAAGCAGGCGACGTGTCTTGATATCCTCACCAAGGCCCAGGCGCTGGCAACGCGTCCCGAGGAAAAACGCCTCATTATCGCCGCGGCTAATCCGTGGCAAGAGGCAGCCTTTGTGCCGCTGGTACGCGCCTACGTGGCGGATCCCGCCGTGGCGGCCGAAGCGCGCCTGTCGCTGCTCAACAAGGTGGAGCACTTCACAAAGCAACACAACGTTCCCGCCGGTATCATCCAGACGCTGAACACCATCGTAGCGGATCCCGCCAGCGACCTCCCGCAGGTCGAGCGTGCCATGCAGCTGCTCGACGAGGTCGCACCCTTTGCGGGCGACTGGCAGGGGGAGCTGACGCTCGATGGCAAGCAGCAGCCGGTCGTGGCCCAGGTGATTGACCTGGGCAATGGCGCTTACCAGGCCAACCTGCTGCCGGAGTTTGATAAGCGGGTGGCGCCCCTGGCCGTACTCACGGGCACTACCGGCGCGAAGGGGATCGCGCTGGTGGCCACCGCCGATGAGACGCGCTGGGAGGGAACGGTGGCGACCAACGGCTTCAGCGGCACCGTGAGCGGCAAGCGCACGGGCACGTTCCGGCTATCGAAAGTAGAGCGGCTCTCTCCTGAGCTGGGCAAGGCGTCCACCCGCGGATGCCGTCGTGCTCTTCGACGGCACGAACACGGAGGCATGGCAGCACCAGAACGGAGCCCCCTGCCAGTGGAGGCTCCTGGATGGCGCCATGGTCGTTACCCGGAAGAGCGGCAACCTCTTTTCAAAGCGGGTGTTCGAGGGGGATCACGAGGTCCACCTCGAGTTCCGGACGCCTCTGCAGCCTGCCCAGCGCGGACAGAGGCGCGGCAACAGCGGGGTCTACCTGCAGGGCATGTATGAGGTGCAGATTCTCGACAGTTATGGCCTGGAGGGGCGCGACAACGAGTGTGGTGGCATCTACAAGGTGGGCCCGCCGCGTGTCAACATGTGCGCACCGCCCTGGCAGTGGCAGAGCTACGATATTGCCTTCACGGCACCGACCTTCGATGGCGCGGGAAAGAAACTGACCTCCGCCCGCATGACGGTGCGTCACAACGGCGTGCTGATCCATGAGGACCAGGAAGTGCGGGGCCCCACGGGTGCCAGCTCGACGCGTGACGAGAAGAACCCGAAGGGGCTCCATCTTCAGGATCACGGCAACCCGGTTCACTACCGCACTATATGGGTCAAAGAGTGCCCCCCGGCAGCTGTGGAAGCCTTGACAGCTCTGACCCAGACGAATACTGTCGTTCTCTCTGGAACGAACGGATCGGATCACCTGGATGAACAGGCGAATTAGGGAGAATGGTATGATGCGTCTTGTTGGGTTGATGACTGTCATGCTTCTGGTTGTGTCGTCGTCTGCTCTGGCTCAGAAGGGCGGCGTGTCACCGGAGCAGGAGGCTAAGCTTGGCGAGGCCGTCGCCGGGCTCACGTGTGTGAAACCGGAAGCCCCACGTAAGATCCTGGTGATCTATCGTTGCGACGGGTTCAAGCACCGCTGCATTCCTCTCTGCAACAAGATGCTGGAGCTGCTCGGTCCGGCCAGCGGCAGTTTCGAGGCCACCTTCAGCGACCAGATGAGTAGCTTTGACGCCAAGACGCTCGCGTCGTATGACGCCATACTGTTCAACAACACGACCCGGCTGAAGTTTGAGACCGAGGCGCAGAAGAGCGCCCTGATCGATTTTGTGCGCGCGGGCAAGGGCGTCATCGGTATTCATGCGGCCTCCGATAACTTCTACGATTTTCCCGAAGCGGCCGAGATGATGGGGGGCATGTTCGACGGCCATCCCTGGACCGCCGGCGGCACGTGGGGTGTCAAGCTGGACGAACCGGATCATCCTCTGAACGCCTCTTTCGGCGGCAAAGGTTTTGAGATCAAGGATGAGATCTACCAGATCAAGGGCAGCTACTCGCGCACGACACACCGCGTACTGCTGAGTCTCAACATGGAGCATCCAGCCACGGCCGGCCGCAAGGGGCAGAAGCGGGCCGACAAGGACAACGCCATTGCCTGGATCAAGCGCTTTGGCAAGGGGCGCGTTTTCTATTGTTCGCTGGGGCATAACAACGACGTCTACTGGAACAAAGCGGTCGTGGCGCATTACCTGGCCGGCATTCAGTACGCTCTCGGTGATTTAAAGGTGGACGACAAGCCCAGTGAGGGGCAGTGAGCAGTGAGCAGTAAGCAGTGGGCAGTGGGAGGCATGTAATGGGTGAGCATCAGGTGCAGGCGGGTGAAGCGGTCGATCGTCACGGGTTGAATAAGCGGGACAGGTCGCTCTTGTTCTGGGCGAGTTTTCTCTCCCTCATGGCGTGTGGTCTGGGATTCGCGTTCCGGGCCATGGTGCCGCATCTGTGGGGCGCGGAGTACAACGTGCTGGACGCCGAAGTCGGCAAGCTCTTTGGTGCCGGCCTCTGGCCGATCGCCATCATGATGATCCTGTTCAGCCTGATCGTCGACAAGGTGGGCTACAAGGCGTCCATGATGTGCGCCTTTGTCCTGCAGGCCATTTCAGTCGTGTTGACCTTCACGGCATCCACGTTTAACGCCATGTGGTGGGCCTGTATCCTGGCCGGTCTGGGCCATGGTATTGTGGAGGCCGTGATCAATCCGCTGGTTGCCTCCATTTACCGCGAAGAGAAGACCAAGTGGCTGGCCATTCTGCATGCATCCTGGCCCGCCGGAGTTGGCGCTGGAGCGGCCATCTATATGACCTTCTTTTCGAACGCTGAGACCTGGGGTGGCGCCAAGATCGCATGGGTGATCATGCTGCTGCCGGTGTTGGCCTATGGCGTGATGTACCTGATGTGCAAGCGCTTCCCTGTGGATGAGCGGGTCGAGGCCAAGGTGCCGTATACGGACATGCTCAAGGAGCTTGGCGGACTGGGCGCCTTCCTGGCGATATCCTTTGTCGGGTACGAACTGTACACCCAGATGGGGCTCTTCTCCACGGGTCAGTATACGCGACTGCTGGCCGCCCTGGGGATCGGTGCTGTCGGCGGGGCCGCTTTCGGGTTTGCTGTCAAGTCGGCGGGACGCTGGCTCTTCTTCTTCCTCTGTCTGCTGATGGTGCCCCTGGCAACCGCCGAGCTGGCCACAGACGGATGGATTCAGAACCTGATGCGACCGACCCTGGGTAAGTACGCCGGCTGGGCGCTGGCGTTCTCCTCCCTGATCATGATGGTGCTGCGCTTCTTCGCGGGCATTCCGCTGAAGCGTATGGGCCCTCTCGGCCTGTTGCTGATCAGTTCGGTCTTCTCGATCATCGGTCTGTTTGCACTCTCCGCGGCAACCGGGGTATTGATCTTCGTGGCGTTCGTCTTCTACGCCGTTGGACAAACCTTCTACTGGCCCGCTGTGCTGGGGCTGACCTCCGAGCAGTATCCCAAGGGCGGGGCGCTAACCCTCAATACGGTGTCGGCTATGGGGTTGCTGACGGTGGGGATCTTTGGCTTTCCCTTTCTGGGCGCTGTCCAGGATAGCTGTGATGCCAATGCCGTGCTCGAAGCGCAGCCGGCGGTTGTGGAGATGGTGAAGGCCGCGCAGCGGACCTCGGATGAGAAGGGCCAGCCGGAACTGATCGTGCAGGAGAAGGTTCTGTTTGGTGTAAAGTACCCCTCCATCAACGCGAATGCCATCATGGCGCAACCCGAGTTCCCTGAGGAAGGTAAAGCGCCGCTGCAGGAGGAAATCAAGAATTCAGGCCGCAAGACATTGCGTGTCGCCTCGGTTCTGCCTATCACCATGGCCCTGGGCTTCCTGGCAATGATGATCTGGTTCAAGGCTCACGGCGGTTACAAGCCGGTGCACCTGGTGGATGATGGTGAGTCCGCGTAGTCTGGATTATTCGCAAACTCGTAGACTTTTCTACAGCACACGAAGAAACAACGGCTTATGGGAATGACCACGGATTACACGGATGTCACTGATGGGTGGCTTCGCCACCCGCCGGCGAAGCCGGCGCCATCCGTTCTATCCGTGTAATCCGTGGTCAAAACGACTCCGTCCAGTGTGTTGTAAATGGCTTCCGTCTCGGTTGATGAATAGGTCAGGCTTGACCGCCTATTTTCCGAAACAGAAGAGGTGTTGGGCACCCCGGATGAGTAGCCGGTCGTCAACCAGTACCGGCGTGGAGATCACCGTCTCGTTGAGGTGGTTGGTTGAGGTCACGACCGACTGGCCGTTGATCTGGCCGACCACGACCACGCCTTTCTCGCTTATGCCGTAGAGGTTATTGCCAGCCAGGATCGGCGAGGCATAGTAGCGGCCTTTGCCGCCCGCGGCGTCGGCGGACCACTGCTCTTTGCCGCTCATGATATCCAGGCAGATCATCCGGCCGCGGTCGTCGAGCAGGTAGGCCTTGCCGTCGTGCGTGACGGGGGTGGGTACATCGGCCCCCATATCGTCCCGTCTCCAGAGCCATCGCTCGGCGGCGGCCAGGCCGTCGCGCAGGTCGATGGCGCACAGGTTGCGGCCGCGGCCATAGGACAGCACGGCGATATGGTTCCAGACTGAGGCCGACGAGATGCTGCGCCACATCCCTTTCTGTTTGGGGTTGAATCCGTCACAGACCCATAGCGT
>JABGQM010000001.1:0-5909 GCA_018648805.1 Verrucomicrobiota bacterium | reverse complement strand
CCTCCTTACCGGTCGTCGCCTCCAGGGCCACCAGGAACGATGCCCCGGCCTGCATGACCGCCACCACCACGTTGCTGCCGGCCAGCACGGGTGAGGTCCCGAGGTCCCACCATAGGGTGTTGGGTCCATAGCGTTCCTGCAGATTGTCCCGCCAGATCACGTGGCCGTCAAAATCCAGCGTGGCAATCGTGCCGCTCTTGTAATAGACGAACACGTGTGTGCCGTCTGTCAACGGCGATGGATTCGAGCCGCTGGCGGTCCTGTGCTTCCCTTTGGCCTGCGGTCCGAACAGGACGCGCCAGCGCTCCACTCCGTCACGATCGAAGCAGAGGATCCCATCCTCGCCTTCAATGGGGCTGGTCACGAAGGTATGGTGGTCCCATACCGCCGGCGTGGCGGGCGCTGCGGCCGGCAGGGCGACCTTCCAAAGCAGATGCTCCGTCTCAGAGAAGGTGACCGGATAGTTGCCCGGCGCGGCGACGCCGGTGGCCGAAGGGCCACGCCACTGTGGCCAGTTGGCGGCGGTCAACCCGCCCGTGGAGAGGACCATGGCGATAAGACCAACGCATAGATGCTTCATCGAAAACTCCTGGGTAGCCCACATGATCGTGGCCCGATGCGGCTAACGCTTCCGGCGGAACGAGAAGCTCACGGGCGCTTTGACCGGTGCGTCACCGACTTCGAGGACAGGATAGGCCAGGAAGTTGATCGGGCCTGCCGCCGGACCCGGCTCAACCACGAGATCCCGTCCGCGGCTGAACTCCAACCGGTTGGCGGGGTGGTGGCCGAAGTAGTAGATCGAGAGGGCGGTATACTTGTCCGCTTCGCTGATATCGATGGGCCACCACTTGCCATCCGCAAAGAACTCCACCCAGCAGTGATAACCATCCACGCCGCCCTCATCACGGTTCGAAGGAATGGCGGCCCCGATGGCGAAACGCGCCGGGATGTCCACGGCACGTGCGAGGGCGATGAAATAGGCGTGGAAGTCGGTGCAGTTGCCGTGGCGCGCATCGCAGGCGAACACTGCGTTGCCCTGTCCCCAGCCATCACCGGCCTTGGCGTAGCGGACCTCTTCGATAACCAGGTCATAGAGCGCGCGGGCGCGCTGAAGATCGGTTGGCTTGCCTTGCACCGCTTTGAGGGCGATGGCTTTGAACGCCTCGTCACGAGGGACCAACCTGTCGGCGGCCAGGTAGCGTGCCGTCTCGTCGCTATCATCCTGGTAGGCCGATTTCTCGATACGCTTCACGTCGTAGCGAATATCAAGCACCTTGCCCCCGTCGGCGGGGTCGAGCTCCCAGAAGAGGATCTTGTTGCCAAAGGTCTGTTCGTCAAGCACACGGTGCTCGCGTGGGGCGTCGATCGCGGTCAGCTTGACCTCCTGGAAGGCGTCGCTGGTGGGCAGCGGGATCCAGAGCCGGGCCGATGTGGCCAGTTCAGGCAGTGTCACGCGGTAGCGGAACTCGAAACGGTCCTCGGGAACGATGACCCCCATCAGCTTCTGGTCGGCCTCGTCAATGGCGACGCGGACCCAGGTCTTATCCTTGTTCTGTTGCCAGAAGTAGAATGGCTTGCCGTTGACTTTGTGAGGAATCGTTTCGGTAACCACCATGCTACCCGGGTCGCCCTGCATAAAGAAGTCGACGTCATAGACATCGCCCTTCACATCAACCAGATCGACGCAGGCAAAATGCTCCTGGGGTCCGAGTGTGGCGAGGTACTCGGTGTGGATGCGCACCAGTTGTAGCGCGAGGGGCTGGCCATCGACCGTCAACGGAAACTGTCCGCCGCTCGCGCGGGAGAGCGTCTCAATGTGGAGTTCGATGCCCGCCTGAATGTCGGCGGTCACCACGTGCGGCACCGGCTCGGACGCCCCACCGGACTTGCCTTGGCGGATCGAGCAGCCGGAAGAAAAGAGTACAAGACTGCCGACCGCCACGAGAGCGGTCAGCAGCCGTTGGTTCGGCCAGCTATCTCTGAACATCGTCAGACTCAGTGAGCCGGATGGTCTTTGGGGGCGGCGGGGACTTCGGCCTTGGGTACGGCCGGGGCCTCTTCCTTGGTCTTGCATCCACTCACGAACAGTGCGACACCACCCAGAACCAGCAAACTTGCGATTAGACGTTTCATGGTACCCTTCCTTCATCAGACGCGGGCACCTTGCCCGCCACTCACGAAGCGCACGACCGTGTGCACTCCTCAACGGCCAAAAGGTTAGCAGGACGGGGTGGCGTTGACAAGGGCGCTGGAACGTGGTTTTCTCTACCCGGATCTGACCCTGTAGCCGGAGGATGATATCCGGCACATGTCAAAGAGAGGATTCCGTATGCCTAAAGCCTGTGACCTGAAACGTGGTGCCATCGTGGCGATCGATGGAGCACCGCATATGATTGAAGCCCTTAAGATTTCCAGCCCCACCGCACGCGGCTCATCCAGCCTTTACCATTTCAGGCTGCGCAATCTCGGCACGCGCAACAAGCTCGACCGCACCTGCAAGGGGGACGACATGTTCACCGACTGCGATTTCGAGAAGCGCGCCGTGCAGTACTCCTATGCACAGGGCGACCTGTATACCTTTATGGATCTCGCGGATTACAGCGAGATCGTCTTCAATGCCGATGACATTGCTGCCGAGCTGCCCTATATCACCGAGGAGATGGAGGGCATTCAGGTGCTGATCAGCGATGACAAAGCCCTCGGCATCGAACTGCCGTCCGTAGCGACACTGGAGATCACCGAGTGTGATCCCTCGATGCGTGGCGCTTCCGCGACGGCCCGCACCAAGCCAGCGACCCTCTCGACCGGTTTGGTGGTCCAGGTCCCCGAATACCTATCACCCAACGAGGTCATCCGCGTCGACACCCGCAGCGGCGCCTTCCTCGGCCGGGCATAGGGCCGGGCGTGGGGGGTCGGCGCGCGTTATGACTGCACGCGCGCAAGGACGTCGGAGAGATCGGCCAGGCGGAAGGGCTTGTGCAGGCGGTCATCGAATCCGAAGGCGGCGGGGTCCACCAGGATGGGGTCGTGGGAGTAGCCGCTTGTGGCGATAATCTTGAGGGCCGGGTCCTGGTCGCGTAGCTGTCGGGCAATCTCTTTACCGCCCGGGCCGCCCTGGATGGTCAAGTCAAGGATGGCGACTTTAAAAGGGGCACCGTCATCGTGTGCCTTCTGGAAGGCGTGCAGGGCTTCTTGTTCGTTGTGCGCCCCGGAGGTCTGATAGCCCAGGGCGTTGAGCATACCGGCCGCCACGCGGATATTCGTGTCCTCATCGTCTACGAAGAGGATGTGGCCGCTGCCCTCTTGTATCTCCTGGGTCCGTGTGTCATCGATTTCGCTCCGGGGCCGTTCTGAAGCAGGGAGGTACAGGGTGAAGGACGATCCCTGGTTCTGCTGCGAGGTGACCGTCACATCGCCGCCATGCTGTACAATAACAGAGTGGACCATGGCCAGGCCGAGTCCATGGCCCTGTTCCTTGGTCGTAAAGAACGGATCAAATATATGCGGCAGATCGTGTTTGGGAATGCCCGTGCCGCTGTCGGCAATCGAGAGTTTCAGATAGTCGCCCTTCGGGAGTCCGAAGGGAAGGGGCCCATCCTCTGGCCAGTTGCGGGCGCTTACGGTCAGTGCCCCGCCGTCCGGCATGGACTGCTGCCCATTGCTGGTGAGGTCGCCTATCGCCTGGGAGAGCTGTCGGCGGTCGACGTCGCACGGCCAGAGGTCGTCGGCGATGTCAAACCGTGGCGCCACGTTGGATCCACTCAGGGCAAATGTGACGCTCTGCTTCAGGAGCACTTGCATGTCGGTCGGCTGCCGCTCGGGGGTTCCGCCCTTGGCGAAGGTTAGCAGTTGCTGGGTCAGGCCGCGGGCACGGTCAAAGACCTCGGAGGCCTCACCGAGACACTGACGTACCTCGTCGGGCTGGTCGGCCTGGGCGCTGGCGAGCTCAATAAAGCCGAACATCCCGCAGAGCAGGTTGTTGAAGTCGTGCGCCAGCCCCCCGGCCAGAGCGCCCAGTGATTCCAGGCGCTCGGTGTTGCGCAGAGATGTTTCGATGTTTCGTTTCTCGGTTTCATCCCGGAACACGAGGACCACCCCGATAGTGATCTGTAGCGGATCCCGGATGGGGGCGCCACTATCGGTTACGGCCCGTTCGGTTCCGTCGCGCGCGATCAGTATGCTGTGACTTGCCAGCTCCACCGTTGTATTCTTATCCAACGCCTTCTGCACGGGGCTCTCGCAGGGCTGGCGGGTGAACTCATCCACGACGCAGAAAATCTCATCGATCGACCGGCCGATCGCTTCGTCGGCGCTCCACCCGGTCAGCCGTTCGGCAACCCGGTTCATCATGGTGACGCGTCGATCCAGTGAGGTCGTAATGACGCCGTCGCCGATGCTGTGCAGCGTGACGCGCAGCCACTCCTCAGTGCGTTGCATCTCGTCGGTCTTGCTGCGAATGTTCGCGGCCTCCTCTTCGGCCAGGTGGACCAGCTGCGTATTCATGTTAAGAATATGATAGGCCATGGCGCCGGCCACGGAAATGATGACGGTGGCGTTGACGAAGAGCGCGGCGAGTCGGGGGTCCAGGATCCACTGCGCGGCGTTCACGGCACCCACAAGATAAGCGGTGTTGAGGAGAAGACAGATCACCAGCGCTCCGAGTGGCTGGTAGCGTCGTGTGCCGATCAGGCAGGCATAGAACATGACAGGAATGAGATTGAAGTTGAGCAGGGCGGCGTCGAGGACCACTTCTCCTGAATAGCCCAGGAAGCCGGCCATGCCGAGCCCGACCAGCAGGACGGCGATGGTGAGATTGCTGGCCGTCGTATAATGGCCTCTGCGCAGGCAGACCAACGTCCCGGCCAACAACAGGGCCGATCCGATCTCGATAATGGCGGTGAGCGGATTGACGTGGATCAGACAATTGATGCCGATGCCGCTGACCAACAGGGCCACCACCAGGATAGCGTTGACCTTCAGAAGGATCAGGGCCTTCTTCTGCACTTCGAGGGGTGCATTCGCTAAGGGGATCAGAAAGTAGGACTTGGCCCTCAGAAACATCCGGGGCCATTGCACAGCGGGGTTGCCTGCATTCAGCTGCATTCAGTGATCTCCTACCTTTCGGGATTAAAACACCAACCGCACGAACGGTCAACCCGTGAGAATGCGTAAGTTGGCGCCTCTCCTATAAGGTGTCTGAGCTCTGGACACTCTGAATATCCAACAGCCAACACGGAACGCCCAACATTCAAGTGAGCGTATACAGCGAATGGAGTGCCATTGGACAGGACATTCTCCAGTCGCACGCACTTGGGAGTTGGACATTCCCTGTTGGTTGTTGGATATTGAGAAGCATGTGATGAGCGGGAAAGGAATGTAGTCTTATGGTGAAGAAATGGTCAGGCGCGCTATGGTGTGGTGTGATGGCGTGGCGCCTAGCCCAAGTTTCTCAAATGGTCATTTGAAAACGGCTAAATCGCGGTTATTTTCGCAGTTTTCGGCGCATCGGTTTTTGTAAGTCGCTTGTTTCCAAGGTCCGGACTTTGCGCGGTCGTTTTGTAGTGCCTGCAATTTGCCTGGGCGGGTTGACGCCACCAATGCGCTTGCTATGATTTGGGTATGTTTTTGAGGGAAAAGACGGTTCGGGGCACAGCGGTACTGCAGCTGGTGGAATCCTACCGGAACGCGGAGGGGTTGCCGCGCCAGCGGGTTTTGGCATCGCTTGGGAACGCATCGGTTCCGGTTGAAGAGCGCGGGGTGATTGCAAAGGCGGTGGAGTTGCGTTTGCGGGGTGAGGAATCGCTTTTCCCTGCAAGGCTTTCGCGCGAGGGTGCCGAATGGGTAGTCCGCATTCTTAAAATCGCGGAGCAGTCCAGGGCAGTTCCGCTGGCCCCCGACACAGCCCGGCT